>DATAZK010000139.1:0-12694 GCA_036272075.1 Frankiaceae bacterium | reverse complement strand
CCCGCGCCAGCTTCGTCTCGGGCCTCGAGGTAGTCGCATGGATCGACGCGGGCCTCCTGGTCATCGCCGCCGCGCTGACCTTCCTGCTCCCGCGCCGCACCGGCCAGCAGGACCCAGCCCAGCACCACGCCATCGGCGAGTGAACGGTGCGCGTGGCGGGGTGGATCCTCACCTCGTCACGCTCACCGGTCACGTCCCGCCGTGACGGCGCCGGGCCAAGTCAGCACGTACGGCCGCAAGGTCCATTCCTTGTTCGCCCCGGGCAAGCCCGACGAGGCTTTCCCAGATCCTCGCGGTGGCGGCACTGTCGCTGAGAATCTCAAGCGTTAGGTCCAGCCCGTCGAGATCCTCCACCGACAGCAATACGGCCTCGGGCTCGCCAATCCTGGTCAACGTGATGCGCTCATGGTGCAAGCGGACTCGTCTGGCCAGGTCGGACAGATGAGTCTTGGCTTCGGAGATCGGGACTGAAGCCCCTGCCGAAATGCGCATAGCTAAAAGTACCGTCAGGGTTGGCCCGAATTTGGGCAGCCGAATCTGCGCTCAGCGCCCTGCCAGTTGCCCGTTCCGAGGTGGCCGATGCTGGGCGTCGGATTTTGCGGAGGCGGGCTGCAGACGTAGTCAGTCGACGAACAGCGCCACCGCGGTGAACTGGCAGGCCGCGGCGACGCATGCGTAGACGTGGAAGACCTCGTGGTAGACGAAGACGGCGGCGTATAGACGGACGACTGCCGGCGTCTTTCAGGTCAGCGCTACTGTTAAGTACAGAAAACTTCGGTCAGGGTACCCTAAACACAGATATCTTCAGGGAGGGCGAAGAAAAGCGTGGCTAAGACAATCGTGTTCGCATCTGAGACGCCGGCCGCGACGCTCTCGGAGCGCGCGCGCCGTGGTGAGCTTGTCCGGCTGGCCCCAGGCGTCTACATCTCGCGATAATCCGCCCGTCACGTGCCCGGTGGCGGCGCCGGGCTGGCCGACCGCCCTCGGCCTTGCCTGCCCCGTCACACCGCGAGCAGCGCTTGAGTGTACTCGTGCTGGGGCCGCAGGATGACGTCGGCGGTACTTCCCGACTCGACTAGGCGGCCGTGGCGCATCACCGCCACCTGCTGCGCGATGTCGGCGACGACGGCCAGGTCGTGCGTCACCAGGAAGTAGGTCAGCTCGAATTCTCGCTGGATCTCGACGAGAAGCTCGAGCACCTGCTCCTGGATGGTGGCGTCCAGCGCCGAAACCGGCTCGTCCAGGATGAGCAGCCGCGGCTGCAGGGCAAGCGCGCGGGCGATGGCGACCCGCTGGCGCTGCCCGCCTGACAGAGCGCGCGGACGGCGATCGACGTATGACTCCGGCAGACGGACCCGGTCCAGCAGTTCGCTGACCCGCGCGCGGCGCTCGTGGCGGGTACCGATGCCGAAGGAATCGAGCGGCTCGGAAATGATGTTCCCCACGGTCATTCCCGGATTCAGGGACGCGTAGGGACTCTGATAGACGACCTGCATCTCACGGCGCAGCAAGCGCAGTCCTGACCGGCCGAGCTGGTGTACGTCGTGTCCGAGTACGCTAACCCCGCCGCGGTCGGGCCGCTCGAGCCCGAGGATGATACGGCTCGTCGTGGTCTTGCCCGACCCGGACTCCCCGACAAGAGCGAATGTCGATCCCGTCGGCACGGTGAGGCTCAGCCCGTCCACCGCCTGGGTGCCCTGCTGGCGGCTGCCGAAGTGCTTGAAGACGCCGTCGAGGATGATGGCCGCGGCAGCGGGCTCAGCAGCCGGTCCGGGGTCCGGGTGCGTGTGACGGGCGTAAGCCTCAGTGATGCTGAGCACCCGTCCCTCGGCGATCCTGGCCGAGCTCGCCAGCAGCGCGCGCGTGTAGGGGTGCCGCGGGTTCTTAAAAACCTCGGATATGGGGCCGTTCTCGACCACGCGGCCGCGCTCGAGAACGAGCACGACGTCGGCGTTGCGGCTGGCCATCGCCAGGTCGTGGGTGATCAGCACCACGGTGCTGTCGTGCTTCGCGCGAGCCTGGTGGACGCTGCGCAGCACTTCCTGGGCCACCAGGACGTCAAGAGAACTGGTCAGTTCGTCGGCGATAACGAGCTCTGGCCGCTGGCTGAAGGCCATCGCCACCAGGACGCGCTGCCGCATGCCACCGGACAGCTCGTGCGGATAGCGGCCGAGCAGCGCCGCCGGCTCAGGGAAGCCGACGTCACGCAAGTCCTGCTGTATCTGGGCGTCGATCTCCGCGGGCGCGAGCGGCGACTTCCCGAGCTTGAAGGATTCCCGCAGCTGGCGGCCGATGGTTTTGGTCGGGTTGAGTGACGCGACGGGGTCCTGCGGAACGAAGCCGATGTGCCGTCCGCGCAGCGGCAGGAACCCGCGGTCAGTGCGTTGCAGGACGTCCTCGCCCAGGAAGTTCACCGTGCCGGAGGTGATCTTTCCGTTCTCGGGGAGCAGGCGGATTACCGCGTGGGCCAGCGTGCTCTTGCCCGAGCCCGATTCGCCGATTACCGCCGTCACGAGCCCGTGCGGAATCTCGAAAGAGACCGACTCAAGCGCGGTATCAACCTCCTCGTCCCGCCGGTAGGTAACCGTAAGGCCGTCGACGCGCAGAACTGGGGGATGCTCGCTCACGTGTTGTCTCCGTGCAGCAGGTAGGCGATTCGGTTGAGTAGCACGACGAGGAGCGTCAGCATGATGCCGGGAATGACCGCGACCCACCAGGCGGTGGCAAGGTACTGCTGGCCGTCTGCGATCAGGACCCCCCAGGCCGGAGACGGCGGCCGGTCGCCGAAGCCGAGATAGCTCAGCGCGCCGATCGCCAGCAGCGCCAGCCCGAACTGCAGCGCCGTATACGCCAGCACCGGGTGCACGATGCTCGGGATCGTGTGTCGGCGCACCACGCGCAGCGGCCGTGCGCCGCAGGTACGCGCGGCCTCCACATAGGTCAGCGTGCCCGACCGGATGACCAGGCCGCGGACGAGCCTGGCAAAGCCCATTGACTCGCCGACGCCGATGGCGACCGCGGCGATGTACGCGCCCCGTCCGTAGGTGGTGATGACCGCGAGCGCGAGCAGCATCGACGGGATCGCCATCACGGACTCGGTTATCACGGTCAGGACGCGGTCGACCGGGCTACGCGGCCGGACGCCGCACAAAATGCCGATGACGCTCCCGGCCACCAGGGCGATCACGACGGCGAGCGCCGCGGAGAAGAGCGAGACCTGCAACCCCTGAACGACTCGCGCGTACAGGTCGCGGCCGATCTCGTCCGTGCCGAACCAGTACTGGCCGCTCGGCGGGGCAAATGAGGCACCGAGGAGGGCGTACGGGTCGTGGCGGCGAAACACCTGCGGGAACAGCGCGACGACGATCACGAAGACCAGCACCAGCAGGAGCACGTGGATCTCGCGGATGCGCACCCGCCGCCGCCGGGTCGTCACGGCGGCCGGAGCCGCACTCTCGACGGCGCTCTCGACTGTTTCGACGGCGCTCTCAGCCATTGCTTACCTCCGGGACCGAGTCGGATACGACCGCGGGCCGGCGCAGTCTGGGGTCTAGGAGGACGTATCCGATGTCGACGAGTGCGTTGATGAGTACGTACATGACCGAGAGCAGCACCACCAGGCCGAGTACAACGGTCAGGTCGACGTTCTCGACCGAGGTGATGATGAGGCTGCCGATCCCGTTCCGCGAGAAGACGACCTCGATGATGACGGTGCCGCCCAGGAGGGACCCCACGCGAAGGCCAAAGACAGCGAGGAACGGGAACGACGCGTTGCGCAGGCAGTGACGGTAAACCGTGTAGAGACGGCTTGCGCCCTTGGCCGGCGCGGTGACCGATGCATACGTGGCCGCGACCTCGGTCCGAAGGCTGCTGATAAGCACCTGCGCGAACTGTGTCCCGCCGAGCAGCGACAGCACCGTGGCCGGCAGCACGAGGGACGCGACGCCCTGAGTTCCGTTAGACGGGAACCAGCCGAGCTTGATCGAGAAGATGTAGATGAACATGATGCCCACCCAGAACACGGGCAGGCTGAGGTAGGCCGACGGCACCAGGGCAGCGAGCGACCGCAGGAGGCGCGACCGCGGGTTGACGGCGAGCACAGCGAGGAGGAACCCGATCGGCACGGAGAACAGCAGCGAGACGCCCGCGAGCTCGAGCGTGCTCGGCAGTGCCTGGCCGATCGCATAGGTCACTGACTGGTCGGTAACCAGGGAGTGGCCGAGGCTGCCGTGGACGAGACCGTCGAGGCCGGCGAGGTACTGCTGCCAGAGGCTGGCGGTCAGGCCAAGCTGCTCGCGCAACTGCTGAATCGAGCCACTCATGGCACTGATGTCGCCCGCCCCGACGGCGTCGGTGGTGCCGATCCGGGCGAGCACCGCGTTGCCAGGCAGGACAAACAGCAGCAGGAACGACGCGGAGTAGGCGAGGAAGATCACCACGACCGCGTGGACGAGCTTGGCGAGCACCACGCGGCCCGCCTCGCGCGTGCGGGGGGAGCGCGCCAGGCGCACCGGGACCGTTGATAGGGACATCTCATCTCTCCGTCGGCATAGGGTCAGTCCATCCAGGCGTCGCCCAGCCACGGGATCTGCGTGGCCTCGTAAGTCGGCAGGTGCACACTGTCCCGGTACGACAACGGCTGGATGAAGTCGTACAGGGGGATGAGGTACGCCTTAGTGAGCACGATCTCGGATGACTGGGCCGCCAGCTTCTTGCGCTCGTCGAAGCCAGGCGCGGCCAGGATCTGGTCGAAGACCTTGTCCAGTTCGGGGTCGAAGCCGCCGAACTCCGACTGCAGCGCGTCTGCGTCCGGGCGCGTGCCGCCGCCCCACAGGAACGAGTAGTCGCCCGAGATGGTCCGCTGGTTCAGCTCCGCCGTCGTCACCGAGCCGAACGTGAGCTGCACGCCGATCGCCTGCCACTGCGCCTGGGCAACGGCGATATCCGGCTCGTGGGAGATCGTGGAGGCGCTGAAGATCAGGTCGAACGACAGTTTCTGACCGTTCTTCTCGCGGATCCCGTCCGAGCCCGCTTTCCAGCCGGCGGCGTCGAGCAGTCGCACGGCCTCGCTGGGGTTGGTGACGATCAGGTCCGACTGGTCCGTCCAGAACGGATTGCTCCGCGCGAGCGCGCTGGTCGCCGGGATGTCGACCGCTGAAGCGCGCGCCAGCACCGCCTTGCGGTCGATGGCCAGTGACAGCGCCTTGCGGACGTTCTCGTCCTGCAGTGCCGCGAGCTTCGGGTTGACCACGAAACCGTTGACCGATCCGGGGAGCGGGAGGCGGTTGATCGTGATGGTGGTGCTGTGCGCGAACGCCGTCTTGTCGGCGGGCTGGACGTTGTGCACGAGGTCGAGCTGCCCCGAGCGCAGGTCATCGGCGGCGACGCTGTTGTCCTGGATATTCTCCACGACGATCGACTGGAGGTAGGCCGGTCCCTGGTTCTTGGCCGTCTTGGGCGCCCACTTGTAAACCGGACGTCGGGTCAGCGTGTACCCCTCCGCCCCCTGGCTCGACGAAATCACGAACGGACCGGAGCCGACGATGCCGGTACCTAGCTGACGTGCGGCAAAGCCGAGCTTGGCGGTCGACGGGGCGACAATGCCGAATATCTCGCTCGAGATGGCCTGCAGAAACGACGAGTTCGGCGTGCTGAAGCTGAAGACGACGGTGTACGGCCCGGGGACGGTAATGCTGGACAGCCCGATGACCTCGGCGTTCGCGGTGGCGTACTTCGCACCGCCGGCGACGATCGACTCGACGCTCCCCTTGACCGCCGCAGCGTCGAGTGTCTCTCCGTTGCTGAACGTCACGTCCTGGCGGAGGGTGAACTGGTAACGCGTCGCGTTGGCGTTCACCGTCCAGGCGGTGGCGAGCCACGGGGAGAACGAGCCGTTGACGTTGTTCCAGATGAGCGAGTCGACAACGGCACGGACAGGAACGGCCAGGCCATAGCCCGTGTCGCTCGCCGGGTCGTTGGAAGCGGTTCCGGCGGCGGCACGGTACTTGAGGGTTCCGCCCCGGACTGGCTTGCCCGATGGATCAGCGGGCGCGCCAGTGGCGTTTCCCGCGCAAGCCGAGATTGCAAGTTCCGCTACAGCCGCGGCTCCCATGGCAAGCACAGCGCGCCGGGATGGGCTCCACATAGATATCTCCAGTTCTCTTAGCTGACATGGCAGGGCACCCGTCACTTGGACGCACATTCCGAACAGTAAACCCACTTAGCCGATCTGAAAAGTAGGTAATTTTACGGGATCAGCCGGACGTACCTCCCTCGGCCCGACCGTGAGCACGATCTTGCCTGCGGTATGGCCGTCCTCGACGGCCCGCAGCGCCCGGCCGGCTTCTCTGAGCGGATAGACGGCCGTGACGTGCGGGTCGAGCACCCCGTCGACGGCGAGCCGGGCGACCGCGTCCAGGACTGCCCTGCTGCGCGCCCGCTTGACCGGGCTGCCTCCGAGCTCGGTCACCAGGTGGCCGGCGGCCGCGCTGATGAGCGTCGAGCGGCCGCCGGCCAGCGACGCGATCTCAGCCAGCGCCTCCCCGCCGACGAGATCGAAAATGGCGTCGACGCCGTCCGGCGCAGCCGCGCGGATCCGGTCGGTGACGCCCGGTCCGTACGTGACGTGGACCGCGCCGAGCGCGGTGACGAGATCCTTCTTGCCCGCGCTTGCCGTGCCGATGACCCGCAGCCCGCGGTGCCGCGCGAGCTGCGCCGCCGCGACGCCCACGCCGCCGCCGATCCCCGTCACCAGCAGGGTGGACCCAGGGCTCAGACCGAGCTGCTCGATTCCGTCGTAGGCGGTCGCCGCCGCCACCGGCAGCGTGGCCGCGTCGGCGAAGCTAAGCGCGTCCGGCTTTAGCGCCGCCTGGTCCGCGTGGATCACCGCGTACTCGGCGAACGATCCCGCAGCGGGCTGCCCGAACACGGCGTCGCCGACCACGAAGCCGGCGGCACCCTCTCCGAGTTCGGCGACGATTCCCGCCGCCTCCCGGCCGAACAGCACCGGGAACCCCGCCTTGGCCTCGGCGACCAGCCCGCGGCGCCGTTTCACGTCGGCGGGATTCACCCCGGTTGCACGGACCAGGACGAGGACCTGGCACGGCCCGGGAACCGGGCGCGGCCAGTCGATCAGCGCCTCGACCTCGGGTCCTCCGTTGGCCGTGAACACGTACGCGTCAGGCATGTTCCTGCTCTCCGATTCCTGAGACCTCCGCGAGCGCAGCCGCGGTACGGGCAGGCCGCACCGCAGCCAGCCGGGCGGATACGACGCAGACCGCGGTCGCCGCCAGTGCGGCCAGCCCGCCGAGCGCGAGGGCCCAGCGGGCGCCGAGCTCCTGGCCGACGAACCCCGCGACGGGGCTGCCGATGACCGTCGATCCCTGGAACGCCACCGACCACAGACCCATGACGCGCCCGCGCATCGCCGGCTCGCAGGCGAGCTGCAGCGTGGAATTGCCGATCGAGTTGAACGCGACGTAGCCCAGTCCGGAGATGAACAACGCGAATAGCTCGACGGGCAGGTTCGGTGCGAACGCGGCCAGCAGGGTAGTCGCCCCGTACTCCGCGGTGGCCAGCGCGCAGGCGGCGAGCCCGGTCTTGGCGCGCGCGGCCACCGCCAGGCCGCTGACTACCGCGCCCGATCCGAGCGCGATGGTGAGCGCGCTGTAGGTGGTCGCGCCACCGTGGAAGGACTGCCTGGCCAGCAGCAGGAGGGTGACCGGGTAGTTGTAGGACAGCGTGCCGACCAGCGCCATCATGATCAGCGGCGTGTACAACTGGGGCGTGCGGCGAACGTAAGCGAGCCCGAGCCGCAGCTGGCCGCGTCCGCGGGGCTGAGGCTCGACCGTGCGCATCGCGGCGCGGTTGAGCGTCGCGAGGACGAAGATCACGCACCCGAATGACGCCGCGTTCGCGAGGAAGCAGTCGCCGACGCCGACCGTCGCGATCACCCCCGCCGCGATGGCGGGGCCGACCGCCCGCGCGACGTTGATCGTCACGGAGTTGAGCGAGATCGCGTTGCGCAGGTCCGCCGGCCCGACGAGTTCCATCACGATGGACTGCCGCGCCGGGTTGTCGAAGGCCTGGGCGAGCCCGGAGCCGAGCGCGATCGGCACGATCATCCAGATCCGGACCGCCCCGGCGAGGGTCAGCACGCCCAGAACCAGTGCCAGCCCGCCCTGCGCGGCCTGGGTCAGCATCAGCAGGCGGCGGGTGTCGATCCGGTCGACGACTACCCCGCCGTAGGGCGCCAGCAGCAAGACGGGCGCCGACTGGACGGCGACAACCACGCCCAGCGTCGAGCCCGCCCCGGTCTGCTCGTACACGAGCCACGGCAGCGCGATGCCCTGCATCCAGGTGCCGACGAGCGAGGCCAGCTGCGCGGCGAAGTACCGCCGGTAGTTGGGGGTGTGCAGGGAGGCGAAAGCGCCGCTGCGCCCGGCCGGGTGGCCTCCTGCCGTCAAGTTATTCGACAATTCCGATCTCTAATATTTGTAATGGCCATGACAATCCCCCCCGTCGCCAGCGGCGACCGTTCGGTGGACTTATGGCGAGGGCGTGGGCCGGGGGCTGAGCAGACCTGCCGCCCGCCGGCCCGCGCGTGACTTCGCTAGACCGCGACCAGGCGGTTGTCGACGATGTCCTCGAAGCCCGCGTCCGGCGCGATGAGCCCCCACGCGACCATCCAGTTGTAGGTGCGCTCGAAGTGCGCCTCCGGGTACGGCGACGGCTGGACGAAACGGAGCCGGCCGAGCTGGAAGTCCTCCGGCTTCAGCTCCACGATTTCCGCCGGCACTTCCTCGATGAAGTAGTGCAGGTAGGGGCGGATGTCCGCGTTGATCTTGGTTACCGCGCGGCTGACGGCCCGGTTGATCGCCGCGAACGTGTCGGCGTCGAGGTTCGGGCCGGCGATCTCCGAGCCGACGTAGTGAGCCTCGGCGATGATCTTGTAGCCCAGCTTCTGCGAGACCGTGATCCACGGCTCCATGACGGCGACGGCGTCGACCAGGCCGTCGCGCAGCGCGAGCAGGCGGTTGCCGCCGTCGATGCCGACGACCTTGATCTCCTCCCGGGGCAGGAAGCCCTCCAGGGTCTGGATCGCGATGTAGTGGGAGCCGTGGTGGTAGTGCACGCCGATCGGGACGTTGGCCAGGTCCTGGGGCGTGTTCACCGGCGAGTCAGGGCGCACGATGATCGCCTGGCTGGCGACGGCCGCGCGGCGCGAGACGACGCGGCCGCCGACGGTACTGTCATGCGAACGGCGCACCTGCCCCCACTCGCACGCCCGGTACAAGTCCGACTGGCCGGCCTCGAACTGCAGGAACGTCGAGAACGCGCTGACGGCCCGGTGGTCCTCGATGAGCTCGAACTTCGGGTTCACGGCGGACCAGCCGTAGGAGCCGCGGACGAGGTTGATGTCGAGCCCCTCGTCGGCGAAGTAACCCTCTTCGTCGGCGACGTAGTACGGCAGGGAGAAAATCGCCGAGCTTCCTTCGATCTTCAGGGTCTTCTGCTGGGTCATGTCGTGCCTTCCTTCGGTGCGGCTGTCGTAACGCTTGCGTGCTGCGGGCGGGTCATGGGTGCGGGACGCGAGGCCCCGGCTAGCTGGCGGGGACGGTGACGCGGTTGTCGACGATCTGCCCGAACGAGGAGTCCGGCTCGATCAGCCCCCACGAGACCATCCAGGAGTACGTGCGCTCGAAGTCCTCCTGCGAGTACGGTTCCGGGTCCACGTAGCGCAGCCGGTTCCGGGAGAAGTCGGCGGGCGCCAGGCTGACGACGTCCGGCGGGACGTCCGCGATCAGGTAGTGGACGTAGGGGTACGGGTCGGCCGTGATCTTCCTGGCCGCCCTGGACACGGCCCGGTTGACCGCGTTGAACGAGTCCGGGTCGAGGGCGGGGCTGCCGATCTCGAGGCCGACGTAGTGGGCCTCGGCGAGGATCTTGTAGCCCAGCTTCTGCGCGACCGTGATCCACGGCTCCATGACGGCGATCGCGTCCACTACCCCGTCGCGCAGCGCCTGGAAGCGCCCTCCGCCGGCCACGTGCACGACCTTGATCTCTTCCCGGCGCAAGAAGCCCTCGAGCATCTGGATCGCGATGTAGTGCGAGCCGTGGTGGAAGTTGACGCCGACTGGAACATTGGCCAGGTTCTGCAGGATGTTGGCGGGTGAATCCGGCCGGACCACGATCGCCTGAGTCGCGACCGCTGACCGCTTTGAGACCACGCGCCCGCCCACCTGGCTGTCGTAGCTGCGGCGCACCTGACCCCATTCGCAGGCGCGGTAGAGAGAGGTGTCGCCCTGCTCGAACGGCGACGGGCCGCCGAACGAGGTGACCAGGTGGTGGTCCTCGACAAGCTCGAAGCTGCGGGTGACCGCCGCGCCGGCCGCCGCACCTCCGCGGCGCACGAACTCGATGTCGATGCCCTCGTCGGCGAAGAAGCCCTCGTCCCGCGCCACGTAGTACGGGAGCGAGAACACGGTGCCGCCAGCCTCGCTGACAATCTTCCTGCTCACTGCGTCTCCTGTCTGCCGATTTCGGCCCTAAACCCATATATTCGGTCGGTAATGTCAACAAAATGGCACGCCATGACCGCCTCGTGGTTGGCCCTGATTGGATCCGGAGATGACCAGCAGTGCGGCGACCGGCCCGGGAGACGAAAAAGCGCGACCCTCAGCCTCGCAATGGCAGTCTCCACGCACCAGTCAACGCCCTGTGGACGGATCTGCGCGAATCTGCCGCGATCGGCTGTCGCCGCGACAAACAGGAGCATATGACAGGCACCTCCCTATCGCAAGAGGCCACGGCCCTCGTCGGCCTCGCGGGCAGCGGTGCGGTCTAGGCGTTGGCGGGTTCGACTTGGACGGGAAGCGTCTCGTCAGCGACATACTCAGCCCATGACTCGGCGAAGAAGGCGGCGTCGACGCCAACGGCCAGCAGGGCGAAGGCTGCCCACGCGCTCGCGATCCCCCCGCCGCAGTAGACTCCGACCGGCCGCCGCGGATCGACGCCCTGCGCGGCGAGCAGCGCGACGACCTCGTCACGTGACCGCAGGCGCCCGTCCCGGGCGTGCAGGCTCGTCGACGGGACATTGACGGCACCGGGGATGCGGCCGCAGCGGTGGCCGCCGTCAATCTCGGGATCGGGTTCGGCCTGCCGGTACCGCCGCCGCGCCCGGACGTCCAGCAGCTGCCCCTCGGCGCCAAGCTCGAGCACGTCCGCCACGCCCGCGACGGGGATCCCGCCGGGGGCGGCCTGGAAATCACCGGGCGAGGATGCGCACGCCAGCTCGGTAATCTGCGGGTAACCGCGCTGCTCCCAGGCGCGCAGGCCGCCGTCGAGAACCCGGACACGGTCGTGGCCGAACCACCGGAACAGCCACGCGAGGCGACCCGCGGAGATGCCGGTGTAGCCGCTGTACGCGATGACCTCAGAGTTCTCGCTGACCCCCCACGACCGTGCCGCCGAAGCGAACACGGCCGGGTCCGGGACCGGGTAACTTCCGACCGTGGGCGCGCGCGGGCCCGACAGCTCGCGGACGGTGTCGACGAAAATAGCACCCGGGATGTGCCCGGCGAGGTATTCGCCGGGAAGCGGACCCTCGTCGAGGGTGAAGCGCACATCCAGCAGGGTGTGCGGAACCTGTCGCTGTACCAGTGCTGCCAGTTCGTCCGGTGAGATAAAGCCCGCCGTCAACGCCCGCATCCAGAACGTCTCCCTACCCGTTTCCTGTATTACCTATCAAATTGATAGGATAAGGGTGATTTGCCGTGGAAACTAGGGCAGAGCAGACGACAGACGCGGTGGCACCGATGAGGGCGGTCCCGCCGCCAGCGGGCCCCGGACTCGCGAAATCAGGCGATGAACAGCGCTATCGCGGTGAACTGGCAGGCGGCGGCGACGCATACGTACACGTGGAAGACCTCGTGATAGCCGAAAACCGCTGGGTTCGGGTTGGGCCAGCGGCGCCGGTAGGACAGCGCACCGGCGGTATACAGCAGACCCCCGACGAGCAGCAGGACGCCCGCAACGGCCCCGGAATGCAGCCAAACGGCCGGCAGGGCGAGGGCACCGACCCACCCCAGCCCCACGAAGGTCGAGCCGACCAGGAGCTCGGGTGCGTTCATCCACACCATGTGGATAACGCAGGCGGTCACGGTCAAGGCCCACAGAGCGACGAGGCAGGCAACCCGGAAGGCGCCGTGCGACGCAAGCAGGAAGGCTGGCGTGGCGGTACCAGCGATAAGCAGGAAGATCATCGCGTGGTCGAGCCGCTGCAGCCTCGCATGCCATGCCGCGCTCCAGTTGCCGCGGTGGTAGAGCGCGCTGACCCCGAACAGCGCGCTCACGCTGGCGGTGAAGATGGCGACGGCGGTAATCCGCAGCGCGCCGTGCGCGTGGACAAGCACCAGGGTGCCGAGCACGAGCGAGGCCTCGAACCAGACGAGGTGCATCCAGCCGCGCAGCAGCGGTTTGACGGGAACGGCGACATCAACTGCAGTCACGAGGACCTCCCCCGCCGGCTCGCGCCCCGCAGGTCCAGGTCAGACCGCAACCGACGGCCGGTGGTAGACCTCAATCTAGCTGCACGAACAAGCCTGGCTGACACTTCTGGAATTTCAACGCCCCAGCGTCCTGCCGGAACGTTTCGGGCGACAATGAGGCCTGACTGGGAGCTAACTCGGTTCCG
>DATAZK010000138.1:0-6813 GCA_036272075.1 Frankiaceae bacterium | reverse complement strand
TCTGCTTCTCATGGACGGACGCAGGGCCCGACGACGTCGAGATCGTTGACTACCACTAGGAAGGGGGCCAGATGGAAATCGACGTGATCATGCCGCCGGTGCACCCGGGCGAGATCCTCCTTACGGAGTTCCTCGAACCCTTGGAGCTGAGCCAGTACCAGCTGGCGCGCTCGATCTCCGTGCCGGCCAGGCGGATCAACGAGATCGTTCACGGCGATCGAAGAATCAGCGCCGACACCGCCTTGCGCCTGGCTCGCTTCTTCGGTACCTCGGAGCGGTTCTGGATGAACCTGCAGTCGCGCTACGACCTCGAGGTCGAAAAGGACCGACTCGGACCCGCCCTTGACAACATTCGGCCCCTCACGGCCGCGAGCTAACACTGGACCTGGCTCGCGATGCAGGATGACATCAGCCCGCGCGCGCCGGACTGGCGGTGTCGTACCGAGGCGATCCGCGGCCGCGACCGCAACGGCAAGGAGGGCCCTGATGGCGAGAACCCGGCAGGTCCTGTTCATCCAGGGCGGCGGCGCAGGCGCGCATGACAAGTGGGACAACAAGCTGGTCGACAGCCTCAGACGGGAGCTCGGGGCCGGTTACGCCGTGCTCTACCCGCGCATGCCCGACGAGGAAGACCCGAACTACGCCCGCTGGAGCGCAGCGATCCGTCGCGAGTTGGCGGCCGTGGACGACGACGCGGTCCTCGCCGGCCACTCGGTCGGCGGCACAATCCTCATCAACACGCTCGCCGAGCGGCCACAACAATGGCAGTACAGCTTGATCGCGCTGATCGCCGCGCCGTTCGTCGGTCCGGGCGGCTGGCCTAGCGATGAGTTCGAGTTGCCACCCGATCTTGGCGCACGACTGCCGCAAGGCGTCCCGGTCCACGTTTTCCATGGGCTCGAGGACGAAACCGCCCCGCCGTCGCATGCCGACCTCTACGCCAGCGTCATCCCGCAGGCACACCTGCACCGACTCCCCGGACGCGATCATCAACTTGGCAACGACCTGAGCGACGTGGCAAAGGCTATTAGCCCAGAGGCCAGCTAAACGCCGCGGACTCGCGGTGCCCGGACGCGACGAATCCAGCTCAGCATTGCCCGCAGCCCCTGCCGCCTCGGGAGCCCTATCGCCGCGCAGCCGGCCCAGCAGCGGCGGCGACACCCAGGCTGGCTCCCCGTCGTTCTGCCAGGTTTCCAGGTCCGGCTTCTGCAGCCGCCCGCCCCCGAGCACGAAGACCGCCAGTGTCACCAGCACCCCGCTCACGGCGATGGCCAGGCAGATCCAGATCGCGGTCCGGGTCCCAGCCGCCGCGCTGGAGCCGATGACGGTCGCCAAGTACAGCAGGATCGGCGCGACCAGGAACGCCGTGATGCCGCGGAGCAGCTCGAGCAGCGCGAAGACGCGCTGAATCTGCGCCGACCGCAAGGAAAAGCCGGTGATGAACAGCGCGGGGGAGACGGAGGCGCCGACGCCGAGGCCGATGAGCCCCGAGCCCGCCGCCACCAGCGTGCTCCCGCCGGTGGCAAGGCCGGTCAGCAGCGCCGCGGCGACCGCGACGAGGGCGAGCCCGCCGATCGCGAGCACCGGCGTGAACCGGGTGCGGAACAAGAACGCGAACACGACCGCGGTGATGACGGCGGCACCGAACTCCGGCAGGAACTGCAGGGCGACGGCCAGCGGGGTGCTCTTCTTCAGCACCGTGGTGAGCACCAGGTCCATCAGCCCGATCGCCGACGCGCTCGCCGCCATCGCGACCACGATGCCGAAGGCGGGAAACGTGGTGGCGAGCTGCCTGATCGGCATCAGCGGCTGCTTGACGAGGTACTGATGGACGAGGAGCGCGGCCAGCATGACCACGCCGGCGATCAGGGGAACGAGCGAGAAGGGAGACGGCCCGGCGTTCTCCAGCCGCGAGGCGCCGTAAAAGGCGCTCGCACAGCCGACGCCGGCCAGGACCACGGCCACGATGTCCCAGGGGGCGCCTTCATCCTGCGGCGGATCGTCCTCGAACGTCAGCAGCGCCAGCACCAGCGCCAGCGCGGCGACCCCGGCCACGCCCCACAGCAGCGGCCGCCACTGCCCGGTCGATGCCTGCAGGCCGCCGATCGACGGGCCGATCGCGACCGCCCCGAAGACGCACAGGTTCATGACGAAGCCCGTGGTCGGCATCTTCGCCACCGGCCACCCGGTGACCAGCGCCGGCGCGGCGGCGATGAGCATCAGGCTGGTGCACAGGCCCTCGACGATGAAGGCGACGACGAACACCAGGCCCGTCGGCGCCCACGCCGCGAGAACGGCCGCCACCAGGAACGCGCTCACATACAGGAGCAGCATTCTGCGCGCGGGCAGGTGGACCGCGAACTGCACCGCCAGCACCGTGCCGAACGCGTACGCACCGTCGGACAGGCCGATCGCGATCGTGAGCGTCGACTTGCTCAGCCCCAGATCCTTGGCCAGCAGTGGCAGCAGCGGGAACATCGCGCCAGTCAGCACCAAGAACGGGACGAGCGCGCAGATGACGAGCCCGACGGCGCTGAGGTAACTCCCGGCCAGTGGACCGCGACGGGCCATCGACCCTCCCTCCGGTGGACGTTAAGGCGCGTCAGCTTCCCCATTCGCCGCGTTCAACCCAGCCGCAGCCGGCGCACGGCGCACTGAATGCCCGACGGTTTGCGCTTTCGGGCCCCGGGTAGCTCGGGCCCGCTGGCGTTCACGGCCAGGACTTCGCGACCAGAACGTCACGACCAGCGCTTAACGACACGGCGTTCACGAGAGGACAGTCACCGATGACCGGAATCTCCCTGCCCGACCCCGTCCTCCGTCGCACCGCCCAGCCGACCGTGGACGTCCGCGCGCTCGAGCGGGACCTCCGGCAGCGAGTCGACGGCGAGGTCCGCTTCGACCCCGGCAGCCGAGGCGCCTACAGCACCGACGCCTCGAACTACCGGCAGGTCCCGATCGGCGTCGTCGTGCCGCGCACCATCGAGGCGGGCGTGGCGGCGGTGGCCGTGTGCCGCGAGCACGGCGCGCCGGTGGTGTCCCGAGGCGGCGGCACCAGCCTGGCCGGGCAGACCTGCAACGTCGCGGTCGTGATCGACTGGTCCAAGTACTGCGGCCAGGTCAGCTCGGTCGACCCTGACGCGAAAACGTGCATCGTCGAGCCCGGCATCGTCCTCGACGCGCTCAACCGGCAGCTCAAGCCGCACCACCTCATGTTCGGTCCCCGGCCCGCCACCCACGATCACTGCACCCTGGGCGGCATGCTCGGCAACAACTCGTGCGGGTCGACCGCGCAGGCCTACGGCAAGACGGCCGACAACATCGTCCGGCTCGAGGTCCTCACCTACGACGGCGAGCGCTTCTGGGCCGGCCCGACCAGCGACGACGACTACGCGGCGATCATCGCCGCGGGCGGCCGCCGCGCGGTCATCTACCAGCAGCTGCGCGAGCTGATCGAAGCAAGCGGAGACCTGGTCAGGCAGCGCTACCCCAAGATCCCGCGCCGGGTGTCGGGCTACAACCTGGACTCGCTGCTGCCGGAAAACGGCTTCGACGTGGGCCGCGCGCTCGTCGGCACCGAAAGCACCCTGGTCACGATCTTGCAGGCGGAGCTGCGGCTGGTGCCCGCCCCGCCAGCCCGGTCCCTGGTCGTTCTCGGCTACCCGGACATCGCCAGCGCGGCCGACGCCGTCCCGCACGTCCTGCCGCACCAGCCCGAGCAGCTGGAAGGGGTCGACGAGGCGCTGATCAACGTCGAGCGGCAGAGGCGGATGAACCCGAAGTCCCTCCAGCTGCTGCCGGAGGGCGACGGGTGGCTGATGGTCATCTTCGCCGGGGAGTCGAAGGAAGCGGCCGACGCCAAGGCCCGTGCCCTGATCAGCGACCTGGAAGACACCGACCACGAGCCGACGGCCAGGCTCTACGACGACCCGGAGCTTGAGCAGGAGCTGGCCGACGTCCGCGAGGTCGCCCTCGGCGCGACCGCCCGGATGCCCGGGATGCCGCCCACCTGGGAGGGCTGGGAGGACTCGGCCGTGCCGCCGCACCGGCTGGGCGACTACCTCCGCGAGCTGCTCAAGCTATATGACGAGTTTGGCTACTCCGGCTCGGCCCTGTACGGGCACTTCGGACAGGGCTGCGTGCACACCAGGATCCCGTTTGACCTGGTCACCGACGACGGCATCGCCACCTTCCGACGCTTCATCGAGCGTGCCGCCGACCTTGTCGTGACGTACGGCGGCTCGTTCTCCGGCGAGCACGGCGACGGCCAGTCCCGCGCGGAGCTGTTGCCGAAACTCTTCGGCGACGAGGTGGTGGAGGCCTTCGGCCAGTTCAAGGCGATCTTCGATCCGGACAACCGGATGAACCCGGGCAAGCTCGTCGCACCGTACAAGCTGGACGAGAACCTGCGACTAGGCAGCTCATGGGCGCCCAAGGACTACGACACCCACTTCCACTACCCCGATGACGACGGCCGGTTCGAGAACGCGGTGATGCGCTGCGTCGGCGTCGGCAAGTGCAGGCACGCCGACGGCGGCGTGATGTGCCCGTCGTACATGGTGACCCGCGAGGAGGAGCACTCCACCCGCGGCCGCAGTCGGCTGCTGTTCGAGATGCTCGAGGGGCACGCCGACTCGCCGGTCACGGCCGGCTGGCGGTCAACCGAGGTCCGGGACGCGCTCGACCTGTGCCTGGCCTGCAAGGGCTGCAAGCGCGACTGCCCGGTCGAGGTCGACATGGCCACAATGAAGGCCGAGTTCATGGCGCACCACTACCAGGGACGACTAAGGCCGCGGGCGCACTACTCGATGGGCTGGCTGCCGGCCGTCGCCCAGCTCGCCTCGCGGGCCCCGCGCCTGGTCAACGCGCTCACCCAGGCGCCCATACTGCGCGACGCCCTCACCACGGCCGGCGGCATCGACCGCCGTCGGCAGATACCGCTCTTCGCCGGCCAGACCTTCCAGGCTTGGCACGCCGCCCGCGAGCCAGGACACGAGCCCGGGCGGCGCGGCGACGTCGTCCTGTGGCCGGACACCTTCACCAACCATTTCGCGCCCGCCGTCGGCCAGGCCGCGGTCGAGGTCCTGGAGTCGGCCGGCTGGCGGGTGATCGTGCCCGAGCAGCCACTCTGCTGCGGCCTGACCTGGATCTCCACCGGCCAGCTGGCCACCGCCAAGCGCGTGCTGCAGAGAACGGTCGACGCGCTCGCGCCCTACCTGCGCGACGGCGTGAAGGTCGTCGGCCTTGAGCCGAGTTGCACGGCCGTGTTCCGCAGCGACGCGGGCGAGCTGATGCCGGGCGACCAAGACGTCCGGCGGCTGCGCGACCAGACCGTCACCCTGGCCGAGCTGCTGCGGCACCACACCGACGGGTGGCAGCCGCCGCAGGTCGGCGGTCAGGCGATCGGGCAGACCCACTGCCACCAGCACGCGATCATGGGCTACGACGACGACAAGGCGCTGCTGGCCGACGCCGGCCTCGACCTCGACGTGCTCGACGCCGGCTGCTGCGGCCTGGCCGGCAATTTCGGCTTCGAGGCCGGGCACTACGACGTGTCGCTGGCCTGCGGCGAGCGGTCGCTGCTGCCGGCCGTCCGCGACGCGTCCGCCGACACCCTCGTGCTGGCCGACGGGTTCAGCTGCCGCACCCAGATCGAGCAGGCCGGCACCGGCCGCACGCCCGCCCACCTGGCCGAGGTGCTGGCGGCCGGGCTGCGCGGCGAGCCGGTGCGGCCGTCACGCCCCGACCAACCCACTCCGGCCGACTACGTCCGCCTCGGCGGCCTGGCCATTGCCGGAGCGGCCGGCACCGCCGCCGCGATCGCGGCCAAGCGCCTGCTGCGACGCACTAACCGCTTACCTGCAGGTAATTAGCCCCCACTGATTGAATTCAGATCTCAATCGCAGCGCCGCCTGCTTCCCCAGCGTCTTCCGCGTAATGAGAATAAAATTGACCCGCCACGCATGATGATGACCCTTACTGCTCGCCACCCCGAGCCTAGGCTCGCGTAGCTCCCCGTTCGCCCCGCAGTCCGGGCTCACGATATGCGCGAGCTCATGCAGGCACGCCTGCTCGCACTCGCCCACGTGGTACCGGTTGTTGGTGCCGATCTTGATCCGCCGTTCAACCGCGTCAGCGTGGCTGCGCCCCCGCCCGCCCACCACCGTCAAGGGGTCCGAGTGGGCCGGGAACGCGGCCGCGAACCACGGCATCTGCTGGATGGCGCGAATATAAGCAGCGCAATGCCGATGGCCAATTATCCCGCCGTCCACGACAAGCATCGCCGAAGCCAGCGCGCTGACCGGCAATCCCGCCCCCAACTGGGCGTTATACGCATTCTCCTGCAGCCTGGTCATATCAACTCCGCCACGCCCCCAGGTAGCCGACCCTCGACCCCGCACACCCCCATTCTGCCTTCCCCCATGATCGCGAAGGAAATTCTTCGCGCAATAGGCGTGTTCTGGCCGGCCACGAGCCACCACTCGCCGCCCCGCTCGACCAGCACGTACATCGCCATCTCCGAGAACCGCTCGCCCTGGCCCTCGCTGAGGTCGTTTCGACAGACGTGAGCGATCGCGACGCCCGGCCGCGGGCTCAAAAGCTGCACGATCTCATACCGCGAGCGAGGGGCGACGCCTGCGGCCATGAGCGAGTGATGGACAACGTTGAGCACCTCGTACCCGGACACGGTGGCCCCGTAGGGACTGCCCCACAGCACGTCAGCTGCGAACTGCCGGTCGTAAGCATCGGCATCGGCGCGGTCGAGGCCGTCTTGGAGCCCGGCCACGAGTTGGCCGACCGCGCTGGCTGCGG
>DATAZK010000137.1:0-51511 GCA_036272075.1 Frankiaceae bacterium | reverse complement strand
GGGGTCTCGTCGTCTATGCCACCGACGTCAAGCACAGCATCGCCGGGTGGGCGACCAGATGAGTCACTACGCCGTCAGCGCCGGGATGCCCAAGACGCCCATCCAGTACTTGATCCGCTGGACGGTGACGTCTGGTCAGTTCGACGTGACCACGAGCGAGCTACTGACCGCGATCCTTGGCACCGAGATCTCGCCTGAGCTGGTGCCTGCTGATGAGGAGACCGGCGCCATTCAGAGCACCGAGGACCGCATCGGGCCGTACGAGCTGCACGACTTCTTCCTTTTCCACATCCTGCGTTACGGACTTGCGCACTCCACGGTCGCGTTTTTGGCCTGGCATGCCTGGCGCGATGCTGACGCAGGGAACTGGCCGGTCGGCTTTCCCGCCGAGTCCCAGCATGCTTACGACCTGCCGACGATCATCACCTGGCTGAAATAGTCTAGCCGGCCGCGAGCGCTGTCGGGCGCCCTGGCGGGACCCTGTTAACGCTGAACGCGACGCAGCGGCCGCATGCGTGTGTTGGCAGTCATTGCCTCTTGCGTGCGGCGAGAATCTCGTGTCAAATTTTCTCTGGGTTCGGATAGGAGCCCGGCCACCGGTTCATGGCTGCCTGTCGAAAATTGCCGGAGACGTACGTGAACCCCCAGACCGAGCCGTCTGCAACCCCGTACTACGACGACTTGACGGGCCGACTGGTCGCAGCAGAGAAGACTGTCGAGCAGCTCAAGATCGCGGTGCTCAGCAACCGGGACATCGGCGCCGCAATCGGGATACTCATGGCTCAGAAACGAGTCACCCAGCAGCGGGCGTTCGACCTTTTGCGGCAGGCGAGCCAGAACTTGCATGTCAAGCTCCGTGATCTCGCGCGGGATGTGATCGATACGGGCGCGCTGCCTGATCCTGGGGCGGATCCGCCGACGTCGGCCACGGCGATACCGAAGCCCCTTGTGCGCTCGCAGCCTGACCTGCCGCAGTCGTTGCTGCGTCAAAGAATAACGGCAGCGATTCATCGGGGTGATCTACGCGACCGGGCGGCAGCGATCAGAAGTGCCGCGTCGCGGGCCCGGTCAAAAGCCGCCGAGATCCGGCATGAAGCCGCCAGGCAACGCGAAGCCAGCGGCGACATGACCGTTGACGCCACCGACCGGCAGCGGGACATCGACGACCGCGTCGCAGAAGCCATCGACAACGTCTGGGCTGCACGCGACGGCGACGAGGCCGCCAGCGACCGCGCCCTGCTGTCAGAAACCGTTCGAAAGGCTGCTGGCGGGTAATTCCGGCTTGCCATTCTGCACCACGGTGAACCCTGGTCGCATTCTCGGACCGAGCGGACGACTCGCTCGCCCAGATGGGGATAGGGCGCAGTCATGGAACGGGGAAGCGACAAGCCCAGCCGCCGCTCGATGAGCAGATGGCGCACGAGGTCTTAGGAGTGGTTGCGGGAGGCCACCAAGCCCGCGCGGAAGAGTGGCACTCGGCGGAGCCGGCAGGCGAGGATCAGCCGCAAGTAATGCTGGGTGGTGAGGGACCGCTCAAGGGCGGAATGCCGCCGGGAATGACCGCGCGCGACATTGCCTTGCGTTCTGAGCTCGCGCAGTGGCTCGGGCGCGCGATCCTTCCTGCTGTGCAGCAGCTGCTGGAGCACCCCACGGATGCGCAAGCACCCGAGAGCGTCGTGGAGGGGATCCGGGCGCTTCCCGCCGGCCGCGAATACGCGAATATCGGCGACGTCTGGCGCGCCCCGAACAGGTCCGACGGTGACATTCGGACAGTCACCGGTTCTGACGCCGGCTTGCGCCGCTCGGGAGGCTCATCGGTTTCAGCCGGGGCGCCGTGGGGAAGTTGTGCGTTCGACAAAGCAGTGGTCCTGACCCTGACGGTGCTGGAGGAACCGTGCCTGACGTGCATAGCGATGGCCCGCCTGAGGCTGATTCCTGGATCTTTGCTGACGACGCCCGCGAGAGCGTGCTGCATGCGGATCTTGACCAAGCCCACGCCACGATCGAGCAGATGCAGGCGGCGTTGAGAACCAGCGGCGAGGTCGCGACCGCGGTCGGCATCCTGATGGCGCGCTGTCTCGTCACCGACGAGCAAGCCATGGCGCTACTGAACCGGATGAGCCAGCAAGCCCGCGTCGATCTGATGACGGTCGCTCGCGAGGTTGTCGAGGGCGATCTGGAGGTGACGTTGGCCGATGACGGCAGGCACCTGGTGAAGGACGCGATCAGGCGCGGCGACAAGCGCGACGCTGCCGCGGCCGCCCGGAGCGCCGCGGCGCGACTGCGGGATCAAGCCGCTCTCAGCCGCGACAGGGCTGCTGAACAACGAGAAGCGTCAGGCGATCTGAGCGGGGCAAAACAGGACCGCGAAGCTGCGAACGATGACCGTGACGCTGCCGCCATGGACGTGATCCTGGCCGGGCGCGACATGGACGAGGCCGCCGGTGACCGGGCTCTGATCGCGACCGAATGGCAGGGCACGGAGGGGGCAGGCGCAAACGGGCCGTTGAGCATGCTGGACTAGGGTGCCGCCAGGCGGGCAGGACAACACAGTGACGTCCGACAGCGAGATCGCCGTGCAGGTCGTCCCGGACCACGGTTTCGGCATCCTCGCAACCTTGTTGCGTGCTTCGCATCTGGCTGGGCCGGACGACTTGCCGGCGTTGACGATGCTGGCGGGTGAGTCCCTGGGCGCGAGACAATCAGTCCTTTACGTGGTGGACTACGACCAGGCTTTTCTGGTACCTCTGCGCCCCGCAGTTATGCCGCCGGCTTCGGCTGCGACGCCAATTGCCGTTGACGGCACTCTGGCCGGCCTGGCCTACAGCGAGTCTGCGCAGCATTCGAGTATCGGGCCGGACACAAGCACGCTGTGGACACCTGTCCTGGACGGCTCGGAACGCCTGGGTGTCCTGCAACTGGATTTCGCGGCGGGCTTTGAAGTCGACGACGCACTTCGCTCCGCTTGCCGAGACGTGGCCAGCTTGCTCGGCGAATTGGTGGTCACCCGGACGCTGATCGGCGACTCGATTGAGAAAGCTCGCCGTCGGGTGCCGCTCACCTTGCCGGCTGAGATGCAATGGCGCCAACTACCGCCTCTCACCTTCCTCTCGCCGCGAGTGGCCATCGCCGGGATCCTCGTCCCCACCGCCGAGGTCGCCGGCGACTCGTTCGATTACGCGATGAACGACGACACCCTCCACGTGGCAGTCATCGACGCCATGGGACACGGCATGGAAGCGACATTGCTGTCCGCTGTCGCCGTTTCCACGCTGCGCAACGCACGACGCGCAGGGGTCGCTCTCACCGCTATGGTCCGCGCAATCGACTCGGCGGTCTCCGAGCAGTTCGGCGGCGACAAATTCGTCACTGGCATCATCGGCCAACTCGACGTCAGATCAGGCTGGTGGACGTGGGTGACATGCGGCCATCCTGCGGCGCTGCTGATCCGGGACGGCAAGGTCGTCAAAGAGCTCGACTCCGTCATTGGCGTTCCACTCGGGCTCGGACTGCTGGATTGCGACCCGACCGTCGGCGCCGAAAGATTGCAACCACAAGATCGGCTGCTTCTCTTCACCGACGGTGTCATCGAAGCCCGAGACTCGCAGGGCGACTTTTTCGGTAACGAACGGCTGGTGGAGTTCGTCGCGCGCCAAGCGGCGGCCAGCCGACCAGCAGCCGAAACGCTCCGTCGTCTCAACCACGCCATCCTCGATCATCAGCAGGGAAGCCTGCAGGACGACGCCACCACCGTGATCATCGAGTGGCTTTCCGATAGCTGAACACGCCCGCATCCCCAACCGCCACCTGGTTGGCCGCCGACGCCGGCGAAGTGCCCAACACGATCCGATTGACAAAGGAGAGCGATGTCCGCGCAAACCATCGTCGTGACCGGCGCCAGCGGGGGCATAGGACGCGCCGTCGCCTGCGCCTTTGCCACCCGGGGCGCCACGGTCGTCCTGATCGCGCGAGGCCAGAAGGGCTTGGAAGCTGCCGCTGCCGATGTGCGCGATCGTGGTGGACGGCCGATCGTAGTGCCGACTGACGTCGCTGACGCCGATGCGGTTTTCGACGCAGCGCACCGGGTCGAGACAGAAGTGGGCCCTATCGATGTCTGGGTCAACGTCGCTTTCACTTCGGTGTTCGCTCCGTTCGAGCAGATCGACCCGGCCGAGTTCAGACGTGTCACCGAGGTGAGCTATCTCGGCTACGTGTACGCAACCATGGCGGTACTGCCCTACATGAACAAGCGTGACCGGGGCACCATCGTGCAGGTCGGTTCTGCGCTGGCATACCGCGGCATCCCGCTGCAATCGGCCTACTGCGGAGCCAAGCACGCGATCCAGGGCTTCCATGAAGCTTTGCGCTGTGAACTGTTGCACAGCAAGAGCGGCGTGCGTACGACGATGGTGCAGATGCCGGCGGTCAACACTCCGCAGTTCTCCTGGGTGCTTTCGCGGCTGCCGCACCATGCTCAGCCCGTGCCGCCGATTTACCAGCCGGAGTTGGCTGCCCGAGCGGTCGTCTACGCGGCGGACCATCCCCGGCGCCGGGAATACTGGGTCGGCACCAGCACGATGGCTACGCTCGCGGCGAATGCCGTCGCTCCCGGAGTGCTTGACCGCTACCTCGGCAAGACAGGCTTCAAGGCACAGCAAACGCCCGATACACACGACGCGGATGCGCCCGTCAATCTGTGGGAACCGGCCGACGGGGCCGACGGCCATGACTTCGGGGCCCGCGGCGTCTTCACCGGTAGATCACATGAACGCGATCCTCAACTCTGGGCGTCCCAACATCACGGGCTCCTCGGTGGATTCGCGGCGGCGGCGATCACGCTGGGAGCGGCTCACCTCACGCGAAGGCGCAAGTGACCCCTACGGTCCGCTCGCCGGCTCGCACCATCGGCATCCTCACGGCTGCGATGGGGATCGCCGGCGTAGCGCAGCCAGCGCGCGGGGGCCGCTTGGCCGCCGGACGGCACCCACCGCCGCCGGCCGGAGTCGTGCGACTTCTCGCCACCCGCTATGCGTTCCAAGGGATTGCCGAGATGGCCAGACCCACGCGGACCGTGCTGCTTGCAGCATGCGTCACCGATGGATTGCATGCGGCAAGCATGGTCGCCGCAGCCGTCACCAGGCCTGCCTACCGGCGCGCGGCCCTCTGCAGTGGCTGCATCGCCACGGGGTCGGCGTTGGCGACCGCCTTTGCCGCTTCCAAGGCGGGCGGGCATGTCTGACGCTCGTGGTTCGCTGCCGTCCTACCCACCTCACGTGCTACGGGAATACGCCCTGCTCGCCGACGGCGAACGCGGCGCGATACTGGGGCCTCGCGGTGACATCGTCTGGTTGTGCGTACCCCGATGGGACAGCGACGCGGTGTTCAGCGCCCTCATCGGGGGCGCCGGTGGGTACGCCATCACGCCCACAGAAACCTTTGTCTGGGGAGGTTTTTACGAGCCGGGGACGCTAATCTGGCACAGCCGCTGGGTGACCACTTCGGGAATCATCGAGATCCGCGAGGCTCTCGCGTATCCGGCTGATCCGAATCGGGCGGTACTGCTGCGCCGCATCATCGCGCTCGACGCAGACGCGAGCGTGCACATCAGGTGCGGGCCACACGGCAGCTTCGGAAGCGATCCGCTCACCAGATTGAGTCACGCCGACGATGGCACCTGGACTGCTCGCAGCGGCGCCCTGCACGTCCGGTGGACCGGCGCCGGCGAGGCCCGCCCCACCGGCCGCGGCGGCGACCGCCAACTCGCCTTCGCCTGCACCGTCGAGGCCGGCTCTCACCGTGATCTCGTGCTCGAACTAAGCGAACAGAGCCTGCCTGCCACACGCGTTGATCCCGACGGCCTCTGGGAGGCCACGGAGTCCGCCTGGAGATCTGCCGTAGCAGGGCTCGAGAACACGTTTGCGCCCGCCGACTCCCAACACAGCTATGCCGTGCTCCAAGGCCTCAGCAGCGTCAGCGGCGGCATGGTGGCAGCAGCGACCACCAGCCTCCCGGAGCGAGCAGAAGCTGGACGCAATTACGACTACCGCTACGTCTGGATCCGCGACCAGTGCTACGCCGGGCAAGCCGACGCGGCGGCCGGTGGCCATCATCTTCTTGACAACGCCGTTCGCTACATCGGCGCCCGACTCCTCGAGCACGGCGACCGCATGGCACCGGCCTACACCAGCAGCGGCCTGCCCGTGACTGATCAGCGTCACCTTGCACTCCCGGGATATCCCGGCGGAGCCGACATCATCGGCAACTGGGTCAACCGCCAGTTCCAGCTCGACGCCTACGGGGAATCCCTGCTGCTGCTCGCCGCTGCTGAACGTCAGGACCGGCTCGACAGCGACGGCTGGCCGGCGGCAATGGCAGCCGCCGCCGCCATCGCCCGCCGGTGGACCGAACCCGACGCCGGCATCTGGGAAATCGACAATCAGCCGTGGACGCACAGCCGGCTGACCGCGGCTGCCGGCTTGCGCGCCATTGCCGCTGCCCGTCCTTCTGCACAGCGCAGCGGCGAATGGCTTGCCCTTGCTGATGCGATCGTCGCCGACACGGCCGCGCATGCCACTGCACCCGACGGCCATTGGCAGCGTGCTCCCACCGACCCCCGCCTGGACGCAGCGCTCCTACTGCCCGGGCTGCGAGGCGCCGTCCCGGCAGATGACCCTCGCACCATCGCCACCCTTGCGGCCTACCTGCGCCAGTTGACCGACGGCGGCTTCGCCTACCGCTTCCGGCAAGACGACCGACCTCTCGGGGAGGCCGAGGGCTCATTCCTGCTCTGCGGATTCCTGGTGGCGCTCGCCGCCAACCAGCAGGGTGATCAGATCACGGCGGCGCGCTGGTTCGAGCGGACGGGAGCAGCGTGCGGACCTCCGCAACTGTTCAGCGAAGAATACGACGTGACGCAGCATCAGATGCGTGGCAACCTCCCCCAAGCATTCGTTCATGCGTTGATGATCGAAACGGCTGCAACGCTTGGAGGTTCGCTGGGCTGATCCCGTTCAATTCTCCTGGATCTGACGGCGTCGCACCACGACGATGTCGGCTACGGCGGTCAATGCAAGCACCCATGAGACTGTCGCCCAACCCGGAGCGTGCCTCGCCAGAGCGAGTGCCCCGAGACCCGCCAGCACCACGAATCCGAATACGGCGAGGGCAAGCCGGAGCATCAGCGCGCTTCGGGCCTCAGGAGCACCACCGATACCTGCGCTCGGATCGTGATAGTCGGGCCCGGCGCCGGTCCTCCCGGGCCGGGACCGGGACGGATCTGCCCTTCCAGCCATGGAGATCCTTCCCCTCCGGCTCTCCGAGCCCAGCCACTCGATGTCGCCGGCCGTTGAGGAGTGCTTACCCACCGCGGCCGCGGGTAGCCCCGTTGCCATGGGCGCTTCACCGGATGCGTCGACTCCAAGGAGGAACTTCCTCGATGACTTTCCTGAGCCACGTCTCACGGGGCGTAGCAGCGGGGGCCGCTGGTACCACGGCCCTCAACACGACGACGTACCTCGACATGGCGCTGCGCGGACGGCCTTCGAGCAGTACGCCCCAAGACAGTGTCGAAGCCCTGGCTGACAAGGCAGGACTGGGCATTCCTGGCAGCGGTGAGAAGCGGGACAATAGGCTCTCCGGCCTGGGACCGATGCTGGGAATTCTTGCGGGTACCGGGACCGGTGCGTTGCTCGGATTGGCGCGCGCGGCGGGCTGGCGAGCGGGACCGATCCCGACCGCCATAGCGGCGACGGTGATCGCCTTTGCGGCCGGCAACCTGCCGATGACAGCACTCGGTATCAGCGATCCGCGCAGCTGGTCCGTGGCGGAATGGGTGAGCGACGCGATCCCCCACCTTGCCTATGGTGCCGCGACGGCGCTGGTGTTCCTGGGGCTATCCGAAGGCGACTGAACCCGACCCGAAGACACCGATGAGAGCCGTTTCGCTTCATACGCATCGGGCACGTCTGCGCTTGCCGGGCCAAGAAACGCGCCTGATGGCATCTGACGGCAGGAGGTACCCCAATGGTCACTACACAACAGACAGAGCATGACGTCGTAGCGATCTTGATGCAAGATCATCGCGAGGTCGAAAGCATGTTCAACGAGCTCGACGTGCTGCGTGGTTCGCAGGCGGCCGACACGGTCCAGCGCCGCAAGGAACTGGCCGAGCAGGCCGTGATTGAGCTAGTTCGCCACTCCGTGGCGGAGGAGGCCGAGGTCTACCCGCGCATTCGGGAGCGGATTGACAGCGCGGAGGCCGACAAACTCATCCACGATCAGAGCGAAGCCGAGCTGACGATGAAGCGGCTCGAGAAGCTCGATGCTGATCAGCCGGAATTCGAAGCCGAGCTGCAGAAGCTGATATCGGAGATCAAGGCGCACGTGGCAGAAGAGGAGCGGGTCGCATTCCCCCGGCTGCGCGAGGTCTTCTCCGCCGATGAGCTGGCGGAGATGGGTCGCAAAGTTGAGGCCGTGAAGAAGACCGCCCCCACCCGCCCACATCCGTCCGCGCCGGACCAGCCTCCCGGCAACAAGGCGTTAGGACCCATGGCTGGCTTGGTGGACAGGATCCGTGATTCGCTCACCGGTCGCGGGACCGCATAGCCGTCCGAATGGAGATCGGGCCTGTCAGGCTAGGGGCGGTGCGACGAAACCCCAGCCGGCAGGCCCATTCCCATGAGGAGGTCCCCTGCAGGCCTGCGTTATCGCCCGACCAAGGGCAGGACCTCTTCGGACAAGAACCGAATTCCGCCCTCTTGGTCCGGCCCCATCTGGGAGACATAGACCTCGTCGAATCCCGCATCGACATATGCCGAAATGGCTTCTGCCGCTCGAGACGCGTCTGGTCCGCAGGGCACAGCTTGCGCGCTCTGCTCGGGGCTCGACTGATCGGCTAGGGCCTGAAAGCCTTGCCACATCGGAAGGTCCTGGGATACCTGACCGCCCACACCCTCATGACCCCAACGTCGGTGGGCCGTTTCAGCGGCCTCTTTCTCGGTTGCGGCATAGCAGATCTTCATTCCCGCCTGCGTTCGTCCCTTGCCGCCGTGATGACGATAGAGAGCGAGCTGGTCGCTATCGGCCGACGTCGTGATCCATCCGTCGCCTGCCGCCGCGGCGAGGGCGATCGCCTCCGGCCCGAACCCGGAGATGAGGATCTCGGGTGGGGTGGCCGGCAACGACCAGATCTTCGCATTGTGCACCGTGAAGTACTGGCCCTCATGCGTGACTACATCGCCCGTCCAGAGCCGGCGAATGACGGATATCGCTTCCTGGAGCCTGGCCAGTCGCACGCTGACCGGCGGCCAGGCGGCACCGACGACGTGCTCGTTGAGCGCCTCTCCCGACCCGACCCCGAACGTGAAGCGTCCCGGAGCCAATGCCGCGACCGTCGCCGTCGCCTGAGCCACGATCGCCGGATGCAAACGGAAGGTCGGGCAGGTGACCGCCGTCGTCATCTGAAGATTCGTAGTCGCGGCGATCGCCCCGAGAACTGCCCAGACAAAAGGACTTTCGCCCTGATCCTCGAGCCAGGGATGGAAATGGTCACTGATCCAGACTCGATCGAATCCAGCTGCCTCAGCCACCTTTGCCGTATCGACGAGCTGCGTCGGCGCCAGCTCCTCGCCGGAGAGGAAGTATCCGATGCTGGTCATGAAGCCCACCTTTTCGCGAGAAAGTGCCAGGACTTGCCGAAGGACTTCTTCATGACGCACGAAATCTTTCGGCGTCGTCACGAACCGTCATGCCGTGCCCGATCCCGGCCTGATCTGGATGCATTGCTCCGGCCTGGATCGGCGGCAGGCCGTCAACCAGCTTCGGCTCGAGCCGCGCATGGTCGATGAAGTACTCCACGTGACGCAGATTGGGCACTGACGCCGCCACCGGGGCGTGCAACGCCGGCGCGCAGTGACCGGAGACCTGAAGGTTGTGCGCGGAGGCAACCGCCGCGCAGGCGCGCCATCCCGTATAGCCGCCGCAGCGGGTGGCATCGAGCTGCAAGCAATCCACTACCGGGGCCAACTGCTTCGCGTCATAGCTGTCCGCGGCGTATTCGCCTGCGGCCACATCGCACCGCAACCTTTCGCGCAGCAGCCCGAGAGATGCGACGTCGTCGCTACTGACCGGTTCCTCGAACCACACCACACCGAGGGAATCAAGTTCGCTGCCGATCCGTCGAGCCTGCCCTGCGGTATACCCGCCGTTGGCATCCACCATGAGTTCGACACCTTCACCGGCAAGTTCGCGCAAGCTCGCGACCCTGGCAAGTTGGAGGCGTCAGTGGAGTACGCACCTCTGGTCCCTGCGTCGAAACGGATCTCGCCGTCGACCCGATCGACCAGAGCTTGGCGGAGCTCATCAATATCCAGCGACTCAGCGGTCGGCGGACCCATCACCGGGTCGGGCAATTCAACTGCGGTCACGGCCGCTCCTGTCCTATCGGGGCGGTCCAGTTCCGGTCAGGCGGCCCGTCATTTGAAGAGTTGGTTCAGCTTGTCCTTCGCGATCGTGGCTACGGTGGCGGCCTTGTGGGGCTGTCCACGAAGGAAGGATTCCGTGAACGCTTTCGCCTGCTGGTACTCGATTTTCCCGGGCATCGGGGGCTCGTTCGGATTGACGTCGACGTCCACCAGCGCCGGTCCGGGATGCGCCAACGCCTCGCGGATGGCATCACGTACCCGAGCCGGATCCTTGACCTTCTCGCCGAAGGCGCCGCAGCCCCTTGCCCAGGTGGAGAAGTCGGCCTCGGGCTCGCGGTGGCGTACCGCGTATTCCGGGTAGCCGAGCACGATCTGCTCCCACAGGATCTGCCCGTACGAGTGGTTGTTGTTGATGATCACCTTGACTGGTAGGCCGTAACGCACCGCTGTCAGGAACTCGGCCATCAGCATCGCGAAGCCGCCGTCACCGACGAACGCGATGATTTGCCGGCCGGGAAACGCATGCTGCATCCCGATCGCGTACGGCAAGCCGGGTGCCATGGTCGCGAGGTTTCCCGACAGGTAGAACCGCCGGTCGTCGCGAATCGTCCAGTGCCGCGCCGCCCAGGTGGCAATCGTCCCGGAATCACAGGTGAGAATGGCATCTGACGTCGCCAACTCGTCGATGCAACTCATCAGGTACTGCGGCGCGATCGGGTCGCGACTCGCGTCGTGCAAGGCAACCATGCTCTCGCGCCACTTGGACATGCCCCGCTGAGCCGACTCGAGAAAGCGGCGATCCTGCTTTTGCTCGACGAGCGAGGCTAATTCCTGCAAGGCGAGTTTGCTGTCAGCCACGACCGGTGCCTCAGTGGGAAGCCGCATGCCTATGAGGGCCGGATCGACGTCGATCTGCACGACGCGGACGCTGCCCGGCGACGGCAGGTGCGTGGAGTACGGAAAAGATGTGCCCACCATGAGAAGCGTGTCGCAGTCCTCCATCACCTCCTCGCTCGGTTTGGTGCCAAGCAGGCCAAGACCGCCGGTAGTGAGTGGATGATCGTCCGGCACTGCCGCCTTACCCGGAAGCGTCTTGACGATGGGAGCGCCCAGCCGATCGGCGATGTTCAGTACTTCCTCGCCTGCGTGCAGCGCACCGGCACCGACGAGCATCGCCACCTTGTTGCCGGCGTTGAGCACGGCGGCCGCCCGTCGCAGGTCTGCTTGTGACGGTGGCAACTGCGGGCGGCTGAACACCGGCGCGCTCGCGGGCGGACCCCCGGGCCCGACGTGCGCGTAGGGATCCTCGGAGATCGGCGCGACCTGAAGGTCGTTCGGAAAAGTCAGGTGGCTCACGGTGCGCTTGGCAAGCGCGTTGCGGATGGCGAGGTCCACGACGGCGGGCATCTGCCTGGGATTGGTGACCATCAGGTTGTAGGCCGCGAGATCCTGATACAGCCGGTCGAGGTGCACTTCCTGCTGATAGTTCGTGCCGAGTACCTCGGTGGCCTGCATTCCGGTCAGAGCGAGCACCGGCACATGATCGAGCTTGGCGTCGTACAGGCCATTCATCAGATGGATCGCGCCTGGCCCCGAGGTCGCCGCCACGACCCCAAGTCGTCCGGTCGCCTTCGCGTAGCCGGTGGCCATGAATGCCGCCGCTTCCTCGTGATGAACGAGGACGAACTTCAGGTCGTCGCTCACCCGACGGAAGCCCTCCATGAGGCCATTGATGCCGTCACCCGGCAGTCCGAAGACAGTGTCGACTCCCCAGGCGACGAGACGACGGGCCAAGCTCTCGCCGACGATCTGATCCACGGCATTCTCCTCACCGCTGGCCGCCACTACGGACGGGGCATGGCGCAACGACCCGGGCCGCGACCAGCAGGCGGGAAGGCGCTACTCAGAGTCCAATGCCCAAGGCCTGCAGGCTTAATCAGCCGATGAGACGAGCTCCGCGGATTCTCAGGTATCGACCAAGATAGTTCGAGTCGTCAGGCGTTGGGCACACCTACCGCGCCGGTGCCCAGACCCGATGTGGAGAAGATTTCCTTGTGAGCAAACGCAGCAAACGCCCGCCTCGCCGCAACGCGGCCTCAGCCGTCTGACTCTCGACTCATGGATGTCATGGAAGCGGTCGCCGGCCGCCGTCTCTCCCGAGCGCCGCTGGCTGGGAACTACGCCGCAGCAGTGACTCTGGCACTCATCGCGCTCTGCCCCTTCATCGTGCTCTCCACGGCCTCCCAGCTCCTGACCCCGCAACTGGTCAAGGACTTGCACGCCTCGATGTTCTCCGTGCAACTCGCCGATGGCCTGGCCAACGCCGGCTACGCCTTCGGCGCGGTGGCCGCCGCCGACCTCATCCAGCGGTTCGCGAGTTGGCACCTTTACGTGCTAGCCGAGATCGGCTTCGCCGCTGGATCTGTCCTTGCGGCGCTCGCTTCGAGCGTCGGTGTTTTCACGGCAGGACGAGTCATTGAGGGAGTGGCGACCGGAATGTTGCTTGTCGCCGCCCTACCGCCGCTCGTCACCCGGCATGGCGCGGAGCGGCTCCCGCTCACGGCGGCGTTCGTCAACCTTGGTCTGTTCGGCATGGTCTCCGTCGGACCCGCTGTCGGCGGGCAGTTTGCCGGCGACGTGAACTGGCGCCTGCTCTTCGTGATCCTTGCCGCCTTGGGGCTGACGGGGGCCGCACTCGGCGCGACCGCCTTCCAACGCGACGATGACAAGAACCGCATGATGGGGTTCGACAAATCCGCCATACCCGTGGCGCTTGCCGCTACAGCTCTGCCGTTCTTCGGTGTTTCCTGGCTCATCCGAGGGGGCTTCACCTCCCCCGCCTTCTATCTACCGGTAGTCGCCGGGCTGCTCGCCCTTTGCTCACTTCTGCTGCGGCAGTACCGCAAGCGGGAAGCGCTGATGCCTCTGCGGCTCATCGCGCACACATTGCCCGTGACCGGCATCGCCACCGCCATGATCACCGGTGCCACCGTCACCGCCTGCCTGGAACTGAGCATCGTCTATCTCCAGCAAGTCCGGCACGAGTCCGCGGGGTTCACCGGTGCCATCCTGGCTGCCATGGCTGCCGGAGTGGCGGCCGGCGCGGTCCTGTTCAAGATGATGCTGCGTACTCGCTGGCTCCCAGCGTTCGCGCTGATCGGCCTGGGGGCCGCCGGCGCCGGTGCCCTGCTGCTCCTTGCGCTTAGTCCCAGTAGAGCCATTCCTGTCGTCGCCGCCGCGGGCGTGCTGCTGGGATTCGCGGCCGGTGCAGGAGTCTCCCCTGGACTCTTCATGGCCGGGCTCAGCGCTCCCTCGAACAAGCTCGGGCCGACCTTCGCCTTCGTCGAACTCCTACGGGCAGAGGCTGCTTTCCTCGTCGCGCCAGTAGTGCTCCAGCTCGCCATGCAGATCACTCCACTGGATCACGGCATCCGGGTCGCTCTTGTTGTCCTCGTCTTGTTGTGTGCCGTCAGTGGTGCGGCGATACTCGCCGTTCTGCTCCTTGGCGGCAGCCGCCCCCAGACGCCGGATCTGCAGGCGTGGGTGGGCGGCGATCAACCCGCTTACGACTCGCCCCCGTTGGCGGCCGCCATCCGCGACGTCTGACACCCCGACACCTTCCCCAACCCCAGCATCTGATGAGGAGTCAGCGATGTCTGAGCACGACCAGCGAGGTCACTTCAGCGCGGTGCAGTACGAGCGCACCGGTGGGCCGGAAACGCTGCAGCTGATCGACAGGCCTCTTCGCGACCCCGGCCCCGGCGAGGTACGGGTGCTGGTGCACCGCTCCGGTGTCAATCCCACGGATTGGAAGTCAAGGCAGGGCGGACCTCAGCCCGAACCTGTCACACCCCCGCAGGTGCCCAACCACGACGGCGCAGGCATCGTCGACGCGATCGGCACGGGTGTCGACGCAGCCCTGCTCGGAGCGCGCGTCTGGACCTGGGAGGCGGCCTACAACCGACCGGAAGGAACCGCGCAACAATTCGCGATCGTGCCCGCGCGACAGGTCGTTCCCCTGCCCGCTCATGCGACGTTCGACCTCGGCGCCTCGCTCGGGGTCCCTTTCATCACCGCACACCGATGCCTGACCGTCACTGAGGCCGGCCCGCGACAGCTCGGCCCAGGCACCCTGAACGGACGGGTGGTTCTCGTCTCCGGCGGAGCCGGGGCAGTGGGCAACGCCGCCATCCAGCTCGCCCGCTGGTCAGATGCGACGGTCATTGCCACGATCAGTAGTCCCGCGAAAGCGCAGCTGGCCGCGGCAGCCGGCGCTGATCACGTCATCAATTACCAGCAGCAGGATGTCGTTGCCGAGGTCGGCAGAATCACCGAGCGTGGGATCGACACAATCGTCGAGGTCTCAGCCGCCCAGAATGCCTCCATCGATGCCGCGATGCTGGCAAGGCTCGGGTCGGTATCGATCTATTCCAACAATGGCGGCGATCAGTTCACCCTGCCCATCAGACCGCTCATGAGCGCCAACGCCCGCTGGCAGTTCGTGCTGCTGTACAACGCCCCGCATGAAGCGAAGGCCCGGGCGGTGCACGACATCACGTCCGCGATCCGCGACGACGCGCTTCACGTGGGCGAGTCCTTTGGTCTCCCGCTTCACCACTTCCCGCTGACCGAGGCAGACAAGGCGCACGCCGCAGTCCAGAACTCCATCACCGGCAAGGTCCTGATCGACGTCGCCGAATGAGCGCGTACTTGCGGATGCCCCCGAATTCCTAGGAAGGACTTCTCGATGAAGGTCGCAGTGCTGGGAATGGGCCGCAGGGGTCAGGGCGTTGCCGGGAGGCTCATCGACTTCGGTCACGAGGTGACCATCTGGAACCGCACGTCAGGTAGGCACCGAACCTGATCGAGCAGGGCGCCGCAGAAGCGACGTCCATTGCCGAAGCGATAGCTCGCGTAGAGGTGGCGATCACCAGCCTCAGCAACGACGACGCGGTGAAGGAGGTGGCGCTCGGAGAGGACGGGGTGCGTTCGGCGCTCGCGCAGGACGCCACTTACGTCGACGCATCCATCAATCTGATGCTGCTCGACAGCGTGGTCGCATTGGGCGGAGGCGTTCTGCGCCGGTCGAACGGGCGGTCTGTCCGACGATCAACTACGCGAATTGTTGGGAGAAAGCCCCATGGTGCCTCCCGGGATCAAGAGTCGCTTCGAAGGCATCCTCACTGGTCAGCAGGATCCGTTGTGGACCACGCTCCTCGACGCCAAGGACGCCCGGCTCGCGCTGCAGATCGCTGAATCCGAGGGGGTGAAGCTGCCCCCTCACCGCAGCGGCACAGAGCCTTTACGAAGAAGCGCGTCACGGTCGCAGGATGCAGACATCGCCGCCGTCACCGAGCTCTATCGCTGACCCGCACGACACCTCATGAGACGGATGAGCCGCAGGGTCTCAGAGCAGGATTGAATGCAGCCCCAGCTCCACCGCCGCCGCAACCATCGCGGCTGCGGGCAGGGTCAGAACCCAGGCAGCGGCGATGTTGCCGGCGACGCCCCACCGCACCGCGGAAAGTTTGCGAGTGGCCCCGACGCCCATGATCGAGCTGGTCGTCACATGCGTGGTCGACACCGGTAGACCGAAGTGGCTGCTGACATACAGCACGATGCTGGAGACCGTCTGCGCGGCGAACCCCGACGCGTTGTCCAGCTTGATGACGCGTCGTCCGAGGGTGCGCATGATGCGCCATCCGCCAGATAGGGTGCCGAGCCCGATCGCGCTGGCAGCCGCAAGGATCACCCAGAGGGGAACGCGAAAACTGCTCAGGTGTCCGGTGGCGACCAGGCTGAGTGTGATGACGCCCATCGTCTTCTGGGCATCTTGCAGACCGTGCCCCAGGCTGATCGCCGCCGCCGCCGCCATCTGACCGTAGTGAAATGAGCGGTTGACGACATGCGGGTTGCTGCGGCGAAAGAGCCACAGGAGCGCCAGCATGAAAAGGAAGCCGAGCGCGAAGCCCGTCAGCGGCGAGATCACCATCGGTGCCACGACCTTGCCCCCGATGCCGGCCCATTTGACTTCACTCCCAGCAGCGATGGCCGCACCGACGAGGCCGCCGATGAGGGCGTGCGACGACGAGGACGGCAGACCCAGGCGCCATGTGATCAGGTTCCAGGCGATCGCGCCCACGACGGCCGAGAAAACGAGGACCAGGCCGGCGTTGCCACTGGGACTGGCGATGACGCCCTTGCCGACGGTCGCCGCCACGGAGGTCGATATGAGCGCGCCCACAAGGTTCATCGCTGCCGCCAGTATCAGGGCGACGCGCGGCGAGAGAGCTCGGGTGCTGACCGCTACGGCGATGGCATTGGCAGCGTCATGGAAGCCGTTGGTGAAGTCGAACGCCAGCGAGATGGCGATCAGTGCGACGAGCCCGGCGAGTTCCAAATCCTCAGCTTTCCTTCACCGCGATCGTCTCGACCATGTCCGCCACATGCTCGAACGCGTCGGCGGCTGATTCCAGTTGCTCGGCGACGTCTTTGAGCTTCAGCACGGCAAGCGTCTCGTAAGAACCGCCGAAAAGAGTGGCCAGGAAGTTTCGGTAAAGGCGGTCTCCCTCGTTCTCGAGCCGGTTGGCCTCGACGAAGTAGTCCTGCAGCCGGGTCGGATCCTGGAGGCCCTTGAGGGCGCCACTAGCCGCCGCGGCGGCCTGGCAGAGCGTCCCCGCCATGGTTGAGAATTCCTTGGGTAGATCGAGGAGGTTGTAAAGGACGATCAGATCGCCGGCCGCTTCCATGTAGTCCATGACGTCATCCACCCGGCTGGCGAGCCGAAAAATGTCCTCGCGGTCGAACGGCGTGACAAACGTGGCATTGACCTGCCGCAGGATGGTGTGCGTGAGGTCATCGCCGCGATGCTCGGCGTCGATCAGCTGCCGTGCGGTCTCCTGCCTTGATTCCGGTGATCCGTCGACCAGTTCGCAGAGCAGGGACGCCCCTCGAACGAGGTTCTCTCCGGCCTCGGCAAAAAGGCTGTAAAAACTGTCCTCGCGCGGCTTGAGTCGAAACCTCACAGCTCGCGCGTCCCCCGTGGAGGTCTTGTTCAACCGCGCATCGCCGCTCGGGGCAGCCTCAGATGCGCCGCCACCGTCTTGAACCGGGGTTTGCAGACGCATCGAAGGGAATGACAGGTAACGACGACCGACGGTCAGGAGCCTCCATGATCGAATCTTCAGTAGATGGGTCTTCGTTCGGCGGGCGCCCTAGGCCGGCGGCTCATGCTTGCACGAGCGCGTTGTGCGGCGGTGAGGCGACAACCCTCGTGTCCTGGGCGTCCAACCCGGAGGGGCTCCCGTTCTGCGATGTGTGTGCGGGCAAACTCGAAGCGCACGGGGACGTCGTGAGTCCCCTGGCAGGCGCCAGATAGTCGCATCCGCGAGGCTCGAAGGCAAAGACACCCGAGTCGGCCCGGCCCTTCGGCATACCAGCTCTCGGGCCTCGCCTGCGTGCACGGCCGTGGCTGGTATTGCCTGAGCAGTTTGGGTATCCCAGCCTCATGAGCTCTTCAGACGAAGACGACGAGGTCAGCGGCGACTTCCGCGAGCTGGTGAACATGACGCCCGGTGAACTCAAGAAATGGCTCGGCAGCGAGGAGTCGAAGTCGGTCGGTGTCACGGGGGATGGCCGCAAAAAGTCGGGTAACGACGGCAAGGAGTCCGTCGGCCATGACTCCGGCCGTCGCATCGTGGCCATCCTCGAGACGAAGAAGGATGACCTTAAAGAGAATGACTTCGCGCATATGCGCAAGGTCAACGGCTACATCCGGCGACACCTTGCGCAGCGCCCGAAGCAGGAAAGGATCGATGACTCGCGCTGGCGCTACTCGCTCATGAACTGGGGCCACGATCCGTTGAAAAGCTGATGGACTCGCGCCGTCAGACCACCTTGTGCCGGCTGTGGGCGCGACGAGCTCAGGCGGCGCCGGGACGACCGGCGAGAAGCAGCCCACCGAGTGAGAAATGCCTGCAGACAAAGCAAAGAGGTAGTCCAAGGCGGCGCACGCGTCGAGCCCCGTGCTACGTGGTTGCTGGGAGGAAGCAGGCGGCTGGCGAGCGCCGGAATCGCCTCAGCTAACCAAGACGCCGCCGCCCTTGCCGCTCACGCGCTCGGGAGCGAGGGCGAAGCTGACCTGACCCCGACGCGCGATCAGCTCGCTGCATTCGCCAGCTTGGTGGAACAACGCTGCGCGCGGGTTCCGATCGAGCGGCTGACGGGCTGGGTCCGATTCAGGCAGCTCGATTTACTCGTCGGTGAGGGCCTCTTCCTTCCGCAGCCCGAGACGTCATGCGTGGTCGGCTGGGTAGCCGACGCCGCTCGGCGGCTGATCGCGTCAGGGCGCGAGAATCCGGTCTGCGTCGATCTGTGCTGCGGCGCGGGCACTATCGCACTCTCGGTCGCTTCGGAGGTACCTCAAGCGATCGTGCACGGGGTCGAGGTTGACCCCGGCGCGCACGCCTGGGCCGCGCGCAATGCTCATCGGCTTGCGCTTGACGTTCATCTGCATGGCATGGACAGTGCCGAAGCTCTCGACGAGCTGAACGGAAGCGTCGACATCGTGACCAGCAACCCGCCGTACGTGGCTACCGGCGAGCTGGCAAGCGTGAGCCCCGAAGTACGCGATCACGATCCGGCGATCACCCTCGCGGGCGGTGACGACGGCCTCGATGTCATCCGGATAGTCGAGCGGACGGCGCGTCGGCTGCTGCGGCCGGGCGGAACGCTGGCTGTCGAACATTCAGACCGGCAGGGCCAGGCAGCGCTGAATCTTTTTCATCGCAGCACCTACTGGACCAATCTCGCGGCGCACCAGGACCATGAGCGTCTGGATCGGTTCATCACCGCGACCCGGCTCCGAGCGCGGGTGCGGTCGGTCGCTGGGCGTGAATTACTGGGCGTCGATCACTACATCCGCGCGGGCCCTGGGATCAAAGACCTCGGCGAAGCGTAGGTCGTTCGGCGCCCACACGTCGTTCCAGATCGAGCGTTCGGCCTGACCGGCTTGCGCATCTCGCGCGAGACCGCGGCGCGTCGATTCAGCCGGGTCGATGTCGATCCACACCGTCAGGTCGAGAAAAGCCAGCACATCAGGATGGAACAGGCCGACGCCCTCGACGATGAAATAGTCGCCGGCGAGCTCGAGCGTTTTCGAAACGGTCGTCCACGCTTTCCAGTCGCCCGAGCTGTCGTACGTCATTCGGCGGGCGCCCCGCCGTAGGGGCATGAGGAGTTGGCGGACGAGACGAGCCCGGTCGATTCCGTTCCAGTCGTCGGACGGCTGCATGACCGCCTCCGTCGCGAATTCATCCGTCGATACGGACGGCGCTTTGAGGACATCGGCGAGTGCCGCAGCCAAGGTTGACTTTCCGCTACCCCCGAAGCCCGAAATACCAACGACAGCCGTGGCATTGGCGCGTTGCACCGCTGCCAGACGATCGAGAACATGGGCTACGGGATCAGTGATGGCAACCGTCCTTCGTGAACCTGGCGACCTTCCAAATGTCCGGGAGGACCCCGTTCTTGCGCTCGACCTAAGCTATACCGAGGGTGCCACTGCGCGCCCTACTGGCGACATCTCGGTCCTGGCCGAAGATGGCTCAATCCGGCTCGCTGAAGGTTTCGCGGATCTGGAATTGGAGCTCCGCGGCGGCGGCAATGAGGACTCTGTCGCCCGCGGTCAGGCGGGTATCGCTCTTGGGCTGGAGGACACCGGTGCCGCGAAAGATGCTGAGAATCCCGCACTCGCTCGGCAGCGTCAGGTCGCCGACTCGTGTGCCCGAAAGGAAGGTGTCCGGCGGGAGCGTGACTTCCATGACCTGCGACCGGCCGTGCATCAGGGTAATCAGCCTGACGATGTCGCCCACCGTCACGTCGTCTTCCACGCCGGCCGCGATTGCGCGGGGGGTCGAGACCGCTACGTCAACGCCCCACGCTCCGGTGAACATCCACTCGTTGTCCGGGTCGTTGATGCGAGCAACGACCCGGGGCACCCCATATTCGGTCTTGGTCAGGAACGAGAAGACCAGATTCACCTGGTCATCGCCGGAGGCGGCCATCACGCCGTCGCAGGTGCCAATGCCAGCCGTTTCCAGGCTGTTCATCTCACATGCATCGGCGAGCATCCAGTCGGCATCGGGAACGAGTCGGGGGCGGTAGCTGTGTCGGCGTCGTTCGATCAGCAAGACCTTGTGCTCGTGGTCCAGCAGCGCCTGGGCGATCGAGCGGCCGACTGCCCCGGCGCCGACAATCGCTATGCGCATGCGATCCCTCCAAACGGGTGATGCGAGCGACTGCGGGAGCGTGTGGTCTAGCCTTTGAGCAGCAGCCTAAGCATCTTCTCGCTCTCCGGTGGCAAACGGATCGAGCGGTGCTGATGAGACTGGGATGAGGCGTCGTGACCCTGCAGCAGCTGTACGTCACGGTGCTGGTCGGATCGGTTGTTGTTCTGGTGAGCATCGCGGCCACGAGATTTGCGTCAGTGGTCGGGCTGCCGAGCCTCGTGCTGTACCTCGGCGTCGGTGTCGTGCTCGGCGAGGACGTGCTGGGCCTGAAGTTCGACAACGCGCAACTGGCCCAAAACCTGGGAACCGCGGCCCTCGCGGTGATCCTCATCGAAGGTGGACTCACCACGCGGTGGAGCGAGGTCCGGGGTGTCATCGTCCCGGGCGGAGTGCTGGCGACTGTCGGGGTGGGGATCAGCACGGTCATCACGGCGGTCGGCGCCCATTTTCTGCTCAGCCTCGATTGGCAGCTGGCACTCCTGCTCGGCGCGATCGTGTCTTCTACCGACGCGGCAGCCGTGTTTGCGGTCTTGCGGACACTCCCTCTGCCGCGGCGGATCGCCGGACTACTGGAGGTCGAGTCTGGTTTCAATGACGCGCCGACGGTGATCCTTGTCCTCGTCTTCAGCGAAAGTCCGTTGCATCTGACGGCATTGCCCTTCCTGGGCAAGTTGGCCTACGAACTCGCGGCCGGGGCCGCGGTGGGGATCGCTGTCGGCTGGCTGGCCCGCTTTGGCCTTCCGCGCGTGGCGCTGCCGGCCTCCGGGTTGTACCCACTGGCGACACTTGCGCTCTGTCTGGCCGCTTTCGCGGCTGCCGGCGCAGCCCAAGCCAGTGGTTTCCTTGCTGCTTACGTGTCCGCATTGGTGCTGGCCAATGGTCCGGGGTTACCGCACCGCGCAGCGACACGCTCGTTCATCGAAGGGCTCGGCTGGCTGGCCCAGATCGGTCTGTTCGTGTTGCTCGGCCTGCTGGTCAATCCCTCCCGGCTGGGCCACGAGCTGCTACCGGCACTTGTCATCGGCGGGGTCCTGCTCGTGGTGGCTCGACCCATCTGTGTGCTTTGCAGCCTTCTGCCATTTCGAGTGCCGCTGCGGGAGCAGGCATTTCTTTCGCTGGCCGGGCTTCGTGGAGCCGTACCCATCGTCATGGCGACCTTCCCCATCGTGCGAGGCGTGCCGGACAGCGCCCGCTTGCTCGACATCGTTTTCGTGCTGGTGGCTGTCTTCACACTCCTGCAGGGCCCAAGCCTTCCCGTGCTTTCCAGGCTGCTCGGTTTGAGCCCCCGCGACGCGACCCGCCAAGTCCTGGTGGAGTCGGCCCCGCTGGACGTCCTGGACGCCGAACTGCTCACCATGACCATCCCGGCCGATTCGCGGCTCGGTTCCGTATCGGTGCTCGAGCTTCGCCTGCCTGACCCTGCGGTCGTTACGCTGATCATCCGCAACGGTCATAGCTTCGTCCCGACTGACGACACTCACCTGCAGCCGGCGGACGAGGTGCTCATCGTGACCACACGACAGCAACGCGATCAGACCGAACGGCGGCTCAGAGCGGTCAGCCGGCGCGGAGCGCTTGCCTACTGGTTCGACGAATACGGCGAGCCTGACTGACCCCCGGCAAGGTCATGACGGAGTTCGCTTTCAGTGCCCGTCACGGACCAGGACCTGCGGCACCCGACCATCGGTGTCGGTGAAGGCGAACTCCTTGGCAAGTAACGACGTTTCAAAGGCCTTGCCCGTACGGGTGGCCAAATCTCCCGCTCCGGAAAGGGCCACCACTCCCCGCCCCACAAAGCGTGGTGACTCCGCCGCGCCGAGGTCGAAACGGCCCTCGCCGGGCAACTCGATGTAGATCTGGTCACCGTCTCGTACCGCTGCCGCGTCCAGCATCTCGTTACGGACAAGTCCCGGCCACACCGAGACGATCGAGACGCCGGTGCCCTCCAGCTCGACCGCCATGTCGGCGGTCATCTTGTCCACGGCTGCCTTGCCGACGCCGTACACCACGTTGTGCGCATACGTGACCGCGCCCGACGACGACACGTTGACGATCAGCCCACCACCGGCAGCAAACAGCAGCGGTGTGGCAAGGACGGCGGCAACGTAGTGCGAGCGGGTACCGACGTCGATGATCCGATCCCACGCCTCGATCGGCAGTTCCCAATACTTCTTGCCCAGCCACGGTGCCAGCTCGGGAGCGGAGTAGACGTTGTTCACCAGGATGTCGAGCTTGCCCTGCTCCTGCCGGACTCGCTCGAACAGCGCCGTCACTTCGTCATCCTTGTGATGATCGACTGGGACCGGGATACCCACACCGCCCAGCGCTTCGATCTGAGCGGCCGTCTCGCCGATCGTGCCCGGTATCGCACCCGGTTGCGTGGTGCGACCCGTCAGGTAGACCGTCGCCCCCGCAGCGCCGAGCTCGAGCGCGATGCCCTTGCCGATACTTCGGCTTGCCCCCGTCACCACGGCCACCCGGCCACTCAGGTCGACCTCTGGGGCAACCGAGTCATCCGACAGAACGAGTCCGGTGGCATCGGTAGGCATGAGTCTCCTCGGGGCGAGCGGCGGGGGGCTGCCCAGATTCTCGTCTGAGGACGCGATCCGCTGTCACCGGGGTGTCTTTGGGCGAGTCAAGCGTGCTAGAAACCCTGGGCGGCGAGTAGCAGCACGGCGAGCGGCTCGAGCGCGGCTACGAGTTCATCGAGCTCGGCCGGCTCCAGGCTCTCGTAGGGCTTCGCCGCGAGGTCGTCGGTGAGCGCCTCGACCCGATGTTTGACGGCGCGACCCGCCTCGCTCAGCCAACCATCATCGCCGATCAGGCCGCGATCGCGCATCCCGTCGACCACCGCGGCGAGCTGCGCCGACGGGAGGTGGTGGATGCGTCCGAACTTCTCCGCCGGCATGCCCATGTCGAGAGCGAGGAGGGCGTGAGCCTCGAGGCCGCCGACGCCCTCGACCATCAGCGCCGTGATGTGCCCGTCGCCGCGATGCTCGCGGAGCAAGGAAGCTGCGTGAAAGAGCCGGGTCACGACGTCGTCGGGGATCGGGATCGAGCGCAGCGCGGCGTACATGGGCCGACCCTCGAAGGGCGCGCTGGTCGCCGCCTTGGTCAAGAGTTCAGCGCCGCGAGCGAAGGCGGGCGAGGAGACGTGATCGCCGAGGATTCGCCGCAGCGCCATGGTGCAGCCCAGCTGGCGAGCCGCGATCGCAGCTTCGGGCGTCGTGGTGCTCCACACCTTCGGAATGTGGCGAGCCACCTCGCCGGGAGCGAAGTTGTAGAACAGGGCGTCCACCACCTGCGCGGGGGCGAGGCCCAGCGGAGCCGCCCGTCCGGCGAAGTAGGTGTCCCAATAGTTGGTGAATCCCAGCGCGAACATCGTCTCGTTGGGCTCGTCGGCTGAGTAGGGGATGAGACCAATGGGTTCGACCAGCTCGAACATCCGGCGCGCCATCGAATTCATGGTCTTCTCCCCTGCTGCAGTCCCGGCGCCCCTTGCGGGCACTCACGATGACTTGGACGACAGCGCACCGCCGAACTCATCGCCTATTGGTGCCTTGCCGGTCGTCGCAGCAGACCCTGGAGGTTGCCCTCGTCGCGCCATTCGGCGAAAAGGTCCCGCAGCTCGGTGGCGCTTCGCATGTAGCAGGCTGAGCGCGAGTCACGCGGGCCGGGAACGGCGAGTTCGTTGTTCAAGTAGCCGGGGGTACACGTGGCGAAATAGGCGCCGTACGCGCCCACCGTGCTTGCGACGAACTCATACCACTGCTGCTCGGCGTCGACGTCCGGCTCGATCGTGACGCTTTCGTCCAGGGCGCGCCTGATGACGTACGCCGTGTGCTCGGCGTTCTTGGTCCCGGCGTAGGCGATGTTGATGTGCTGGCCGCCCTGGATGTGGCTGTTCATGCAAAGGTTGGGAAAGCCGTGCGACCAGATGCCGTGCAGCGTCCACGCGCCCTTGGCCCACGCCTCGGACAGCGATCGGCCGTCCTTGCCTACCGGATCGAAGCCGAGCCGGTGCGTGTAGAACGTGCTCGGTGCATCGAAGCCGGTCGCGTAGACGATGCAATCGAGCGCGTATTCGGTGCCGCCCGCAACGATTCCCCGCTCGGTGATTTCCTCGACCCCGATGCCGTCGGTGTCGACCAGCGTGACGTTGTCCCGGTTGAACGTCGGCAGGTAATCGTCGTGATAGCAAGGCCTTTTGCAGCTCACGCCATACCACGGCATCAGAGCCTCGGCGGTGGCAGGATCCTTCACCGTCTCGGCGATGCGCGCGCGCACAGCGTCCATCAGTTGCCGGTCGAGTGCCTTGAGCTCGGCTGCTTCCGCCTCGTCCTGCGCCTCTTTCTTGACGTCGACCTTGAACATCTCGGTCCAGCCGTCCTGGACGAGATCAACTTCAGGGTTGCCACCCGTCGTCATCAGCACGAAGTTCGCCATGCGCTCCTCGTGCCAGCCTTGCTTGGCCGACATCCCGCGAAACCACTCCGGGTCGGTCGCGCGCTGGTTTCGCGGACTCACCGTCGACGGGGTGCGCTGGAACACGTAGAGGTGCTTGACCGCCGCCGCGAGCTTCGGCACCGCCTGCACCGCCGTCGCGCCCGTGCCCACGATGCCCACGACCTTGTCTGCCAGCTTGTCCATCGGTTCTTCCGGGCTACCGCCGGTGAAGGCGTAGTCCCACCTGCTGGTGTGGAAAGAGCGCCCCGCGAATTGCTCGATCCCAGGAATGCCAGGCAGTTTCGCCTTGTGCAGCACTCCCCCGCAGATCACGACGAACCGGGCCAAGAGCTGATCGTGGCGGCTCGTCGTCACCAGCCAGCGCTCGACGTCGTCCTGCCAGACGGCACCGGTCACTTCGGTCTGAAAGAGCGCATGCGGGTACATGTCGAAGTGGCGACCGAGCATTTGGGCGTACCCGAAAATCTCCGATGCGTGCGCGTACTTCTTGGTCGGCATGTAGCCGACTTCCTCGAGCAGTGGCAGGTAGGTGTAGGACTCCACGTCGCACATGCAGCCGGGGTAGCGATTCCAGTACCAGGTACCCCCGAAGTCGCCTGCCTTGTCGATGATTCGGTAGGACGTGATCCCCTGCTTCGTCAGATGGGCAGCGGTGCTCATTCCCGCCCAACCGGAGCCGACGACCACGACGTCAACCTGCTCCACGATGGCGTCGCGTACCAACCGCTCGGAGTAGGGGTCGGCGTCGAAGTCGACATCCAGATCCCGAAGGGACCGGTAGTGCCGTTCACCGCGGGTCAGCCGCTTGGCCATCTCCTGCTGATAGCGACCGTCGACCTCATCGCCGCTGATCCGGGTGTCACTGCCTTCGGTCACCTACGCGCCCTTTCGCTGGAAACGTCCGCCGCTGGTGGGTGAAGTGACATTCTCCTACGCGGCGGCGCGATAAGTCGCATTGGTTACGGCACCAGGCGGGCCGGCACCGGTGCGTGGCCGAGGCTTCCGGGAAGCGGCGGATAGGTGGCCTGGTCGACCGGGAGCACCTGCGACACGCGTTCGAGCAGCACCTGCAGCGCGATGGCGCCCTCTCGCCGGGCGAGTGCAGCGCCAGGGCAGACGTGCGAGCCGGCGCCGAACGCAAGATGGCGGCGCGGATCGGGCCGCTGCAGCGAAAAGGCCTGACTGTCTTCGTAGACGAGGTCGTCACGGTTCGCCGAGGCGATGCCCATCTCGACCCACTCGCCGGTGCGTATCGCCACATCGTCGATCGTGGTGTCTCGGGTGCACAAGCGGGTCGTCCGCTGCACCGGGGCGTCGTGGCGCAGCGATTCCTCCAGGTACTGCGGAATGAGGCCGGCGTCGGCACGTAGCGCCGGGAGAATCTCAGGATCCTGGACGAGCCGGTTCATCAGGTGGGTCAGAAAGCCCCGCGTCGTATGCACTCCGGCCTGCAGCATGAAATGCAACTGGGTCACGATCTCACGATCCGTGAGCGGTTGGCCGTCGATCTCCGCCTCGAGGAAAACCCGGACCAAGCGGATCGACGGCTCGGGCAGAGCGCGCTGATCGGCAAGCAGCGCCAGGAAGAAAGGATGCGTCGCCGGACCCTGCGGGCCGACGCCCGGGGTAGCCGGGCGCGTCATCATGGTGCCGTCCATCGACCACTGCATGAACAGCGACGCCGCTTCACCTCCAAGGCCCATGAAATGCGCCATGGTGAAGGCCGGAATCGCCGCCGCATACTGCCCGTGCAGGTCGGCCACGTCGGTCTGCAGCATGACGTCGACGAGCCGGTGACACTCGGCTTCGATCACCGGATCGATGTCTTTGACCCGGTGGGTACCGAGGACAGAGTTGTAGAGCCGGCGGATCTTGCCGTGCCGCGGCTCGGGAATCTCGCTGAGGAAGTGCTGGTCCTCGGGGATGGTGAGCACGCCAGCAGGGATTCCGGTGATCGGTCCGAGCTCGGCGCGAAAGGTGTCCACATCCTGCAGCGCGGCCTCGACGTCGGCGAAACGTGACAGGTACCAGGATCCGGCCGGCGTCCGATAGACCGGCTCCTCACTCCGAATGCGGGCCAGCGCCTCGAATGGCACACCTACCTGGGCGAGTTGAGGGTCATGCGGGTCGAACTGGACGCGCTCCGGTGCGCTCATCGCAGGCTCGCGTCGCGCGGGAAGGTGCACAGCACCTCGCGGGTACGGTCCTGCTCCTCGGGACTGCCGAAGACGTCGGCCATCAACTCGGTCACGCCGGCCTCGGCGAGGGCGGCAATGCATTCCAGGACATGGTCGCCATCGCCGACGATCGCCAGCTGCGCCACATCGTCCATTCCTTCGAGCCCGAGCTGCCGCTGATAGGAGGGCATCTGCCCGGCCGCCTGGATACGTGGCCGCACCGCATCGCGCGCCCCCATGACGTCTGACGTGACGCAGACCGGCAGGCCCGCGATGACCCGCGGAGTGCCGCGATCGGCATGTGCTGCCGCCTCGGATATACCCGGAACGATCCGTGATTGCAGGGTTTTTGCCCCCGTCATCCAGGTCACGGTGCCATCGGAAAGCTCACCGGCCAGCGCGAGCATCTTCGGGCCCAGGGCGGCGACGACGACGCTTGGCGTCGGCGTCTGCATCGTGACCCCGACCTGAGTGGTCACGAACTTTCCGGCAATGCTCACCTTGCGATCGGGGCCGAGTAGGCCCTGCAACGCTTGGAGCTCTTCCCGGCAGAGGGCCACGGCGTCGCGGTAGGGAAAGCCGTAGAACGTCTCGGAAACGAACGCGTGGGTCACGCCGACGCCAAGCGTGAATCGACCCGGCCCGGCGGCGTCGGCCGCCGTCAGCGCCTGCTGCGCCAGCGGGAAGGGGTGGCGACCCTGGAGCGGGACGACGGCGGTGCCGACGTGGATGGCAGGGACCTTCGTCGCGGCCACCGCAAGCGCGGCGATTGCATCGACCGACAGGGTCTGCGGAAGCCATACCCCGTCGAAGCCCGCATCGGCAGCTTTCTGGACGCCTGCCGTCACATCGGCGACGCTCGTCTGCCCGGATCCGGCCCAGGCCGAAATACGAAATCGTGTGGTCATCTGAGGTCGCTCCCGCTACCAGGCCTGGCCGCGGGCCAGACGCATGAGTTCGATCCGGTTGCCGTCGGGGTCAGCGAGAAAGACGATCTGCACGATGTCGGGATCGTTGTCTCCTGACCGGGTGCCGTCGACGATCGAGCCGCCATAACCTTCCAGCTCCTTGGCTGCCGCATCGACGTCCTCGACGACGAACGACAGGTGAGTCAGCCCGAGCTGGGTCCGCCGCGACGACGGCGTCCCGGTCGGGGTAGGGCGGCGAAAGTACAAGAGTTCGACCCGAAGGCCGTCCTTCTGGACGAACCACGACGTCAGCTCGCAGTCCCCGTCCATCTCGGCCAGCGGACGGTCGATCTCGAAGTGGACGAAGTCTTCGAAGCCCAGCCCGTCGACGTAGAACCGGCGGGCGCGATCGAGGTCCTTCACGCACAAGCCGATGTGAGACGTCGTGGAAACGATCGGCACCCGTCTGTTCCTTTCTCCTCAGACAGTGGGACGTTTGGCGCCGGGCGCGACGGTCCGGGCCAGGATGCCCAATGTTGCCCGCAGCGCCGTTTCGGAGATGACGGGGAACGTCGCAAAAGCCTTGATGTCTTCGGTGATCTGCGACCAGTCGTAGTAGTGCGTGACGAGCGTGCCCTCGGCGATCGGTTCGAGGCGATAGCCGTAGACGTGGCCGAACTGCTGACCGGGAGCCATCCCGACTGTCCAGGCGATCTCGCGGTCCGGGTCGTAGGTCACGTAGGTGGCGACGACGTCGTATTCGCCGAGCTCGAAGTCGCGCAACGCATCGCGGTCCATGTGCACGACGAGGGAGTCGCCGACGGCCGTCGCCGGCTCGCCCGTCGCCGACATCAGCATGCCGGTGGCGTCAACGGCAACGTGCCCCTTCGGGTCGCGGAGCAGCGCGAAGATCGTCGCGGCGTCGGCCGCAATCGCCCGTGAGACTTCCAAGCGCTCTTCGACCTTCACTGTCATCGTGCAACCCCTCGTTCAAGAGCCGGAGCATCAGGCTGATGCGTCCTGGCCATCAGGATCGCGCCTCGACCTTTGCTCCTGCGACGCGGGGTGTCACCTGAGCCCGGCGGATCGCGGGGGCCACGGCTGCCGGTCCGAGGCCGAGGTCTAGAAACGGTGCATGGGCCAGGAACTCACGAAGCTCAATTTCCGCGATATCGGCGGCTTGCCGACCGGTGAGCGCTCACAGGTGCGTTCGGGCGTCATCTTTCGTTCAGAGGGACCTGCGAGCTTCCAGCCGATCCATCAGGGCGAACTGGATGCACTCGGCATCCGGCTCATCTGCGATCTTCGGGCCGACACCGAGCGGCAGAAGTCACCCAACACGTGGGCGCCAGACGCGCGCTTGCTGAACATCGACATCAATTCCGACGTCCGGGTGGGCCCTAACCAGTTGCTGGAAGCGCTGGGAGCCGATCAATCCGTCGACGCACTTCGGCAGGCGAGCATGAAGAACTACGCCGCCACCGCGCGGGCTCTTCGGCCAAGAGTGCGAGAGCTGGTCCAGGCCATCGTCGACGGGGAGCGGCCGGCGCTCATCCACTGCACCGCGGGCAAGGACCGCACCGGCGTGCTGGTCGCGCTCATCCTGCAGGCGTTGGGCGTACCCGAAGAGATCGTCGTCGCCGACTACTTGCGATCAGATGTCTACGCCCAGAATCTCCGCCTCCAGGAGGGACTTCCCCAACAGATCGAGCAGGTTTTCGGCTTCTTACCGGCCGACGAGTGGATCGATGTGCTGATCGGCGTCGATGAAGAATTCATCCGAGCTGCCCTCGAGACGGTGCGCAGTGAATGGGGAACGGTGGAGGACTATTTTTCATCGGCCGGCGTGGACGGCGACCTCATGGGTCGCTTTCGCGAGCTGATGACCGTGCCGTCGTGACCGGCCTCGACCCGATCGCGGACTCCCCCGAGCGGGCCGAACTTCGGGCGATCGTCAGACGCGCCATCGCCGACGTGTCGCCGCCCGAGCGCATCACCGAGCTCGACGAAGCAGAAACGTTCGACGAAGGGCTGCATCAGAAGCTGGCCCGCGCCGCGTTCGCGACGGTGGGCGGCGAAGGGCTGCACGCGGCGGCGGCCTGCATCGGCGCGGGGCGCGGAGCCTTTGAGCTCGCCGTCTCCTACGCCAAGGAACGCGTCATCTTCGGACGCCCCGATCAGCGGGTTTCAGGTCCCGCAGCACTGGCTGGTCGACGGAGCTCTGGCGCTCGAAGCGGCGCGGAGCCTGCTTTGGCGAGCGACGGCGATCGAAGTCGGCGGCGGTGACTCCTCGGCGCTGGCAGCGATGGCAAAGCTGGCCGCAAGCGAAGCGGCAGTGACCATCGCACACCAGGGGATGCAGCTCATGGGCGGGATGGGCTACACCAGAGACGTGGCGATGCAACGGTTCTTCCGCGACGCCCGGCTCTGGACCTTCTCACCGCTGGCCAACGAGATGGTCCGCAACGGGCTCGGCGAGCGCCTGCTGGCTCTCCCCCGTTCCTACTGAGGGCTGCCACCATGACCACCAACCGCGCCACGCTTGACGGCATCGATCTGACCAACCTCGACAACTTTGCCGACGGATTCCCGCACGAGTTGTTCCGGATTCACCGGCGCGAGGCTCCGGTGTGGTGGCACGAACCCACGGAGCACACTCCGGACGGCGAAGGTTTCTGGTCAGTGGCGACGTATGCCGAAACCCTTGCAGTACTGAGGGATCCGGCCACCTACTCCTCCGAAACCGGCGGCGACCGGCCCTACGGCGGGACGCTCATCCAGGACGTGCCAGTCTCCGGCCAGGTGCTGAACATGATGGACGACCCGCGTCACGCGCAGATCCGCCGTCTGGTGAGCTCCGGGCTCACCCCGCGCATGATCCGGCGGGTCGAAGACGACCTCCGGAAACGCGCGGCCGCGCTGCTCGACGCGGTCAGCGACGGCGATCCCTTCGACTTCCTGCACGTGATCGCCGCCGAATTGCCGATGCAGATGATCTGCCTGCTACTCGGCATTCCGGAGTCCGAGCGCCACTGGCTGTTCGACGCCATCGAGCCCGGCTTCGATTTCCGGGGTTCCCGCAAATCCTTCGAACCCGACGCCGACGGCCGCGAGGGCGCGGCACGCATGGCCGCCTACGGAAGCGAGCTCATCGCCCACAAGCGCGGCCACCCCGGCGACGACATGCTTTCCGTCGTCGCGACGGCGACTGTGGAGGACGAGGACCGCCCGCAGCTCACCGACGGGGAGCTGTACATGTTCTTCTCCCTGCTGTTCAGCGCCGGGGCGGAGACGACGCGCAACGCCATGGCCGGCGGATTGCTGGCCCTTTCGGAGCGACCCGATCAGTACCAAGCTTTGCGTGACGACGCGAGCCTCCTGCCCACCGCCATCGAGGAGATGGTGCGGTGGACAACCCCTTCCCCCGCGAAGCGACGCACCGCCACGCGTGCGACCGAACTCGCCGGTAGAGCGATCTCACCGGGCCAGAAGGTGGTCATCTGGGAGGGGTCGGCCAACCGGGACGAGACGGTCTTCGAGCACCCCGACGCGTTCGACATCCGGCGCGATCCCAACCCTCATGTGGCGTTCGGGCACGGGATCCATTTCTGCCTGGGCGCCAGCCTGGCAAGGCTCGAGATCCGGGTCCTTTTCGAAGAGCTGCTGCCGCGCTTCCGGCAAGCCCACATCGTCGAGCCCGTCGAATACACCCGAAGCAACCGCCACACCGGTATCCGAAAACTGATGGCTGCGCTCGAGCGCTAGTAGCTGACCCGGCTGAGCCCGGTCAGCCAGCCAACTCCTTGAAGCGACGAGTGACGTCCTGCCACCTTCCGAGAGAGTCGGCATCGTCATTCCATTGCTCCAGAACGGAGTAGCACACGATCTCATCGGCCCGGTCGCCGTATCTGTCCAGCAGCCGCTGCGGGAGCTCATCCCAGGTGGAGGTGATCGCCAGTGAATCGACCATCTCATCGGTGACCGTCTTCGTCATCTCGGCCAGGTCGCCCGCGCGTTGGAGAGCATTCAGCCGCTCGCCGATGCCCGGCCAGCCCGAGGAGTCGAAGACGACCCCGTATCCCGGTGTGGAACCGTAGAACGCGAGCCGGGCGCGGATCTTCTCGCGTTGGAGGGCAATCACAGCTTCGTCGTCGGAGACGGCCGTCATCACCGGGCAGATCAGGCTCACAGAGCCAGCTGGACGGCTTGCCCGCCGCTCCCCCTCAGCGATCGCCGGCAGGACGAGCTGGTCGAGATAAGTCACGCTACTGAGGGGATGGACCAGCATCCCGTCCGCGCATTCACCGATGATGCGGCACATCTGATCCCGCACCCCTGCGACGTAAATCGGAGGGTCGACGTACTCCATCGGCCCCGGGCTCCACATGTCGGGCAGCAGCGAGAAGTTGTAGAACTTCCCCTGATAGTTCAGGGCTTCTTCGCGCCGAAACGCCCGGTAAATCGCGCGCATGGCTTGGACGTACTCGCGCATCCGCGATCCCGGATTGGTGAACGACGCAGAGAAGCGCCGCTCGATATGGGCCTTGACCTGTGTGCCGAGCCCCGCTTTGAAGCGCCCACCGGTCACCTGAGCAAGCATCCAGGCTGCCTGGGCGGTGAGCATCGGGCTGCGGGAAAAGGCCACCGCCACGCTGGTGCCCAACCCGATGTCAGGAGAGGCCAGAGCAGCCGCGGTGCACAACGAAAACACCGGCTGGGAACCTTCGGGAACCCAGAGCGTGTCGAAACCAGCGTTGGCGACTTGCCGGGTGACGTCCTGCATGCTCCTGGGATCGCGAGCACTGCCGAACGCGGAAAGCACCGGCCGGGTCGCAAGACCTTCAGCCTGGTTCATGTCGCTGACCTCTCCTCGCCGCCTCTGCGCCCTTCCTACCGCAGAGGTCCTGACCGCTGTTGCCGAGGGTCGTGAAAACGTGTACTCAGCGAAGGAGTCGAGCGGGAGGGAACTTGCATGGAATACACGCGTCTGGGTGGATCCGGCCTGCAGATCAGCCGGCTTGCGTTGGGGTGCATGAGCTTCGGGGACAAGAACGCCGGGCGGATGACCTGGATCCTCGACGACGAGGACGCCGGCCCGATCTTCCGGCAAGCCATCGAGCTGGGCATGACCTTCTGGGACACCGCCAACATCTACGGCTACGGGACCTCGGAAGAGGTCGTCGGCCGAGCGATCAAGAGCTACACCCGGCGCGAGGACGTCGTCCTTGCCACCAAGCTCTTCCAGCGGATGTATGACGGGCCCGGCGGCGGCGGGCTCTCGCGTCGCGCTATCTTCGAGCAGATCGACGCCTCCCTCGGCCGGCTGGACACGGACTACGTGGACCTCCTGCAGATTCATCGCTTCGACCCTGAGGTCCCCGTCGAGGAGACGATGGAGGCGTTGCACGACGTGGTGAAGGCTGGCAAGGTGCGCTACCTCGGCGCATCCTCGATGTGGGCCTGGCGCTTCGCCAAGATGCAGGAAGCCGCTCGCTCACACGGCTGGACACCGTTCGTCTCGATGCAGGACCAGTACAGCCTCATCCAGCGTGAGGAGGAGCGCGAGATGTTCGGCCTGCTTGCCGACGAGGGCGTCGGCAGCCTGCCGTGGAGTCCGCTGGCTGCCGGGCTGCTCGCGCGTCCGTGGGGTGAGCAGAGCACGACCCGCGGCGCCACCAACCCGCACATTGACCAGCACGGACGCCCGCTCTTCCTCGAGAGCGACAAGGCGACCGTCGACGCGGTGCAGCGCATCGCCCAGGAGCGTGGAGTCGCCATGGCGTCTGTCGCGATGGCGTGGGTACTGCACAACCCCGTGGTCGACGCGCCCATCATCGGCCCGACCAAAGACCATCACCTCACCGATGCTGTCGCCGCGCTAGACATCGAGCTGAGCGACGAGGAAGTCACCTCGCTGGAGGCGCACTACACCCCGCGCGAACCGACCTACTTCTAGCCGGGCGAGACTGAGCCCAAAGACCTCAGAGACAGGAGCAGCCGTGACCCAGCATCCCGACGACGAGTTCCACACCCCGACCAGTGATGACCCGTACTGGACCGAGACCTGCTGGTTCACGTTCCACATTCCCGAGCGGCGGATGTCGGGACAGCTGTATCCCCTCTTCCGCACCAACCAAAAGGTTTGCGCAGCCGGGGCTTTCCTGTGGGACGAGCATGGATCGCATCCCTACACCGCGCTGTACGCCAAGACGTTCTGGCACCTGCCGATGCCCGACCAACCGCTTTCCGACATCGCCGTGCCCAACGGGATCAGCTACCGGTGCCTGGAACCGCAAAAGAAGTGGGAAGTCAACTTCGACGATCCGGATGGCGACGAGCTCACCATCCGGCTCACCTTCACCGCGGTGGCGCCGCCCAACTACATGGCCGGGTCCCACATCGATCAGCCCGGCCACGTGCAGGGCACGATCACCCTCTACGGCGAAGAGATTGCCGTTGATTCCTATGGGTTTCGTGACCGCTCGTGGAGCGTCAGAAGCCAATTCGGTGAGAGCTTCGGTCACATCGGCTACACGTACGGGGCGGCCGATGACGGAAACGGCTTCCACATCATCGAGCAGGCCGACCAGGAGGCCTTCTACCACGGCCACTTCCTCAAGGACGGGACCTGGTCGAAGCTGGCCGACGCCCATCGCAAGGTGCTCGAACGCAGCCCGGAGACCGGGTTCCCGACCAAGATCACCGTGGAGGGAACCGACGAGCTGGGGCGAAATCTGTACGTCGAGGGCAATGCCCTCAACGGCTGCGCCATCCAGCTCAACCCCAACCTGCTGTCGATCGACTCCTTGATGCAGTACGAGTTTTCCGACGGGCTCGTTGGCCACGGCGCCGATCACGACGACTGGAACACCCACCTCGCGCGTCGCTACTTCCGTGGCCTCTTGGGCTACGACAAGGCGCCGGCTACGTGATGGGGAAGTCGAAATACGTGTGGGGATAAGGCTCGTCCTTCAGCGTGTAGTGCCACCACTCGCAGTCATAGGAACTGAAGCCGGAAACCTCCATGATGAAGCGAAGGCACCGCCGGCCTCTCGTTTCGAGCTCGGACATGCCTCGCGCTTCATGATGTGAGACCGAATCCATGAGGTCGTGATGACCCCCCATGGGGACGAGCTCGCCGGTCGCCAGATCGTAAAGAGTCAGGTCTACGGTGCCTCCCCGGGTGTGCCCGGAGCGAGCCGCCACGTATCCCATCTCGAACATCTGAGGCCTCTCGATATTCGGATAATGCCTTGGCTTCGTCCTGCCGTCTTCCGGCTCGCGTGACCACCGAAGAAAGCTGTCTACGGCGCGCTGCGGGCGATACCCATCCCACAGCAGCAAGCCGAAGCCGAACGATTCGGCCTTCTCCTGCGCTCTTTCCAAAGCCGCGCACAGGGCCCTGGTACCGACGATCCGATTCGCCTGGTAGCCGTCCACGGGCTTGCCGGTGAAGTTGTCCCAGGTGGCGTACTTGGAATCCCAACGTATGCCGGGAACACACTCATCTACCCAGACGAAATCGTCCTTCATCGTTTCTTTCCATGCAGGGTCAGCGCCACCGTCCGATCGATGACTTCGGCCAACGACAACCCGGCGGCCGCCATCATCCTCGGGTAGCGGCTGTAGGAGGTCATGCCAGGAAGGGTGTTCACCTCGTTGAGCACGACGGTTCCGTCGTCCTTCAGGAACATGTCCACCCGGGCAAGCCCCCGGCAGCCCAGCGCGCGGTAGATGGACTTTGCGGTCTCCTGAACCAGCTTTCGCGACTGCGCCGAAATGTCAGCGGGGACGATGGGCGTCGAGTTGTCAGAACCCTTCTCAGGCTCACTCTCCTGATGGATCCGGAAGAAGCCGTGAGACAGCGAAATGCGATCGACCTCGCCGGCGACGAGTCCGAACCGCTCCCCCAATATCGCGCAGCCGACTTCGCTGGCGACCACGGCTTCTTCGATCAGGACCTTCGAGTCATATGCCCGCGCGGTCTCCACCGCGCTGCACAGCTCGTCCGGACCCGACACCTTGCTGACCCCGAAAGAGGAGCCCGATCGGGCCGGCTTCACGAAAACGGGGTAGGTGAGCAGGTCGGGGTCGATTTTCTCGTTCGCCATGACCACGCGATACGCCGGCGTAGCTATGCCGGCCTGGCCGGCGACCACGTAAGCCAGCGACTTATCCATGCACAGAGCCGAGCTCGGGATGTCGCAGCCGACGTACGGGATGCCCGACAGCTCCAGCAGGCCTTGGATGGCGCCGTCCTCGCCGAACTTGCCATGCAGAACGGGAAACACCACGTCCAACCGGATGAGGTTGTAATTTCCCCTCTCCAGTACGAGCAATCCATGCGCGCTTCTGTCCGGTGACAGCACTGCGGGGCGGCTGGTCCCATTCTCCCAGCCGGGGCCCGGGCTGTCGCACAGCTTCCACGTACCGCTCTGGGTAATCCCGATGTAGAACGGTTCGTACTTCTCGGCGTCAAGATTCTTGGCGACCTCTTGGGCAGACTTGACGGAGATCGGATGCTCTTCGGAGCAGCCTCCGAACAGTATTCCGAGCTTCAGCCGGTCCACGCCGACTCCTCGCTTTCGAACTTGAGGCAATTGGTGAGAGTGTTTTCAACGATGTCGCTCAGCGCGCGGTCCGTGTAGTACGCGGTGTGCGGGCTGATGAGCACGTTCGGCAGTTGATGCAGTCGCAGGAAGCAGCTGCTGTCGATGGGGTTTTCTCTGCGGTCGGCGTAAAAGATTCCGTCCTCCCCTTCCAGGACATCCAGCGCAGCGCCGCTCAGCCGGCCGCTTTCCAGAGCGAAGACAAGCGCCTCGGTGTCAATGAGCGAACCTCGTCCAGTGTTGACGACGAATGCGCCGTACTTCATCTGCTCGATACGCTGGCGATTGAGCAGGTGGTGCGTGCCTGCGTTGAGCGGTGTGTGCAGCGTGACAATGTCGCTGCGCCGCAACAATTCCCCGAGCGTTACGTATTGGACATCGCTCATGGGATCGCTGTCGTAGGCCAATATTCGGCACCCGAAACCCTGCAGCCTGGCTATGACTGCTACGCCGATGCGCCCTGTTCCCACCACCCCGATGGTCAGATCGTGCAATTCTTTCCCGCGCACGGCGTTCAGGGTGTAGTCGTGAGTCTCTACCCGCTGCAGGGTGGATTTCGCATTTCGCACTGCCATGAGCATCAACATCAAGGTGTAGTCGGCCACGCTGGAGGGCGAGTAGGCGACATTTCCCACTGTGATGCCGATCTGCTCGGCGTATTTCACGTCGAGATGGTCGTATCCAATGCTTCGCGTGCACATATACCGGACCCCGGCGTGGCTGAGAGCGAGCAGCGTGGGGCGGCTGACGGGAGTCTTGTGCCCCACGCTGACGCACCGGTTTCCCGACGCTTGCTCAATGTTTGCTTCACCTGCGGCCGCCTCGACGATGGTGGGTACCACCCCGAAACGGGGCGCCAGCTCGCGGAACATCGCCGCCTCGTCCGGCTCGCACCCGTAGATGGTGACCCCTGCTCTCAGCGCGCCCGAGTGAACCGAGCGCGCCCGCGGCCGGGTGCCGCAGGCCACCGTTCGTGCCGAGTTGCTGGATGTCATGCGTCCAGGCAAGCCGGCCCGGCGTCGTCAGCACGTATGCAGTTTTCGATACGCCGTCGATACGGTCCGACTCGTAACGTCTTGTCCATGCGTGTCTTGATCGTGGAGGACGAGCCCTACATGGCAGAGGCCATACGCGATGGGCTGCGCTTGGAAGCGATCGCCGCCGACATCGCCGGTGACGGTGACACCGCGCTGGAACTGCTGGGCGTCACCGCATACGACATCGCCGTCCTCGACCGTGACGTCCCCGGTCCCTCCGGCGACGAGATCGCCGAACGCATCGTCGCCTCGGGAAGCGGCATTCCCATCCTCATGCTCACCGCCGCCGACCGGCTCGATGACAAGGCCTCCGGGTTCGAACTCGGCGCCGATGACTACCTGACCAAGCCGTTCGAGCTCCAAGAACTCGTACTACGGCTGCGAGCCCTTGACCGCAGGCGCGCTTACAACCGGCCCCCCGTTCGAGAGATCGCCGGCCTTCGGCTGGATCCCTTCCGCCGCGAGGTCTACCGCGACGGCCGCTACGTCGCGCTCACCCGCAAACAGTTCGCCGTGCTCGAGGTTCTCGTCACGCAAGAAGGCGGTGTCGTCAGCGCCGAGGAGCTACTGCAACGGGCGTGGGATGAGAACGCCGACCCGTTCACCAACGCCGTGCGCATCACGGTCTCGGCACTGCGCAAACGCCTTGGCGAACCTTGGGTCATAGCCACCGTGCCCGGTGTCGGCTACCGCATCGATACTCAACCCGACGACGAGCCCGAGGGAGGAGAACGTGGATAGACCACCCGGATTGAGTGTTCGCCTCAAACTCGCCCTCAGCTATGCCGGATTTCTCATGCTCGCCGGCACTCTGATGCTGGCCGCGGTGTGGCTGTTCATCCTCCGCTATTTGCCGCCGGGTGTGCTCTACCACTTGCATCCTTCGTGGTGGCTTCGTACCCGCTCCGACCCACTGAACGGCTTCGGTTCGGCGGCGGCCATCGTGCTCGCGTTCTTGATCGTCTTCGGTCTCGTCGGCGGGTGGCTGCTCGCCGGCCGCATGCTCTCACCGCTGACTCGCATTACCGACGCCACACGCGCGGCGGCGAGCGGATCGCTGTCGCACCGCATCGAGCTGGATGGCCACCGGGACGAGTTCCGCGAGCTCGCGGACGCGTTCGACGCCATGCTCGCGCGGCTCGAGGCACACGTCGCCGAACAGCAGAGGTTCGCCGCGAACGCCTCACACGAACTGCGGACCCCGCTGGCGGTCACCCAGACACTGCTCGAGGTCGCCCGCAAAGACCCGGACCGTGACAACGACGACCTCGTCGAACGCCTCCACGCCGTCAACACGCGCGCCATCGACCTCACTGAGGCATTGCTCCTGCTCAGCCGCGCCGATCAGCGGTCCTTCGTCCCGCAAGACGTCGACCTGTCGCTCATCGCCGAGGAAGCGACCGAAACGCTGCTCCCCTTTGCAGAAAAGCATGGCGTCACGATCGAGACCTCCGCCGAGATGGCCCCCACCCTCGGCTCACATGCACTGCTGCTGCAGTTGTGTACGAACCTCGTGCACAACGCGATCGTCCACAATCTGCCGGAGCGCGGCTGCGTGTGGGTCACTACGAGCGTTCACGCCGACAGCGTTGTGCTCAGGGTCGAGAACACCGGCGAGCAACTCACGCCGCAAGTGGTTTCCACGCTCGTCGAGCCGTTTCTTCGGGGCACCGAGCGCGTACGCACCGGCCACGCAGGCGTCGGCCTCGGGCTGGCCATCGTCAAGACCATCACCCACGCGCACAACGGGACGCTCACCCTCGCCCCGCGACCCGCCGGCGGGCTCCGCGTCGCCGTGCAGCTACACACGCGCTAAAGCTTCCACACCGGTGCTATCGCCAGCACCAAGGTCCCTACCAGAGCTGTGCGCAGAGTTCGCGCAGCTCCGCGCGGGATCCGAGCTGCGGCGCCTCCGCGATGATGTGATCGACGACGGCATCGAGACCGTTGATGTCGATCCCGACGCGTTGCAAGGACGTCGGCACACCGAGGCTGTCGAGCAGTCGGGCCAGGCCGGGCCCAAGAGGTGGATCCCCGACCGGCCAGTCGAGAGCCTGAGCAAGCTCGAGTTGACGGGCGTGCGTGGCTTGGGCGTGCGCCCGCAGCGCGACGGGCAGCGCAACGCACGAGCCGATCCCGTGAGCCAATTCGTACGTGCCGCCCAAGGCGTGGCGTGCCGCGGTCGAGAACCATGCGCCGATCACGTGCCTCGCCAGCCGAGGGAGCGCGAACTTCGTCATCCATACGGCGGTGAGCACCTGCTGGCGCTCGGCCGCCCGATCCTCGCCGAGCGAGAGGGGCAGCGATCGGGAAAGAGCAGCCATGGCCGAGACATCGATCGGATCACGAAACGGGTCGGGTTCTCCCGCCCGGCAGAAGGAGGCGATGGTGTCGTCCAGTGCCTTCACGCCGGTCTCGGCCCACACCTCATCGGGCGTGTGTTCGGCGACCGATCCGTCGAGGAAGACGGTGCGGATCACCGAGCCGTCGTCGGCGTAAGGCAGCTTGCGTCCTATGGCCGCGTGGCGGGCGCCCCAGAACGGAAGGAACTCGGCGAACGACAAGGTCGTCGTCACGCTGAGGAACGGGAGCGCGTCGGCTCGAACCTGCCCGGTCATGTCGAAATGGCCGAAGTCCAGCGGTGTCAGCGATGCGACGTCGGTAACGCCGGACACCAGCAGACGGGCGATGCCCTTGCCGCAATCCACGGCGCTGCTCCCGCCGACCGCCACCAAGGCATCGACGTGCTCCTCCCGAGCCAACGCCGCACCCGCTTGCACGGCCTCGACAGGCGTGTGAGGGCGCACGCCATCGAAGACGACCGGCTGCCCATCCATCGCGGCGAGCACCTTGTCGAAGGCCTTCGAGCGACTCACGTGGGAACCGCAGACGAGCATCGGCTTACGGGCGCCATGAGCAGCCAGGACACCCCCGAGCCGAGCTTGCACCGAACCCAGCCCGGAGATGGTCGCCTTCAGGCCCTCCTGCGGTCGGAACTCAGAAACCCCGGTGGGCCATGGCATTTCGCGGTGCTACGGCCTCATCGAGACGCCGCCGTCGACGGCGAGCACCTGACCGGTCACCCAGGAACCGTCGTCCGACATGAGGAAGGTGACCATCCCCGCGATGTCATCGGCGGTGCCCAGCCGGTTGGAGCGCGCCATACGCATCATGCGCTCGCGGCCGGCGTGATCGACCTCTGCGAGCTTCTCCTTGCCCGGCACCATTCCGGGCGAGACGGCGTTGGCTCGGATGCCCTCATGGCCCCACCGCGAGGCGATGTGACGCACCATGGCGGTCATGCCGGTCTTCGTGGTCTGGTACGCGAGCCGGATCGGTTCCCCCACATAGACCGCGCCGGACACCGTCGCCACCACCGACCCGCCGCCCCGCTCCAACATGGACGGAATCGAATAGCGCGCGCACAGCAAGAAGCCAGTAAGGCCAACGTCGATCGTCCGCTGCCAGACATCGAGCGGAAGCGTCAGCAGATCGCTCTCGCCGTCGACGCCCAGCGTCTCGCTCGACATGTCCATGGCATTGGCGTGGACCCCATCGATGCCACCGAACTCATCGATGGCACGCTTCATCAGGGCCTTGACGGACGACTCGTCACTGGCATCGAAATGCTGGGCGATGGCCGTCCCGCCGTCGCGCTCGATCAGTGCCACAGTTTCCTTGGCGGCAGGCTCACTGAGATCGCCGACGACAACCCGCGCGCCCTCCTGGGCGAGCCGGCGCGCCGTCGCTCCGCCGATACTGGCGCGGTTGCTCGGACCGTCATTTGTCCCTGTGCCACCGGCGCAAACGACGATGACCTTGTTCTCCAGGCCTCTCATGGTCAGTCCTCCGCCACGCCGAAGCCGCTGGCCGGCCGCGAGAAGACTTCCCGCAGCATCGGCACGAACGTGTCGATGGCCAGGGTGTCGTAGCCGGGGTCGAAGGCCTCCTGGTCCCAGGCGCCGCAGAAGTGCGCTGCGGCGTCGAAGTAGGGATTGCCGCGGTACCTCTCGCGAGCGTCTCGATCCAGTCCGATGCGATCCCAGTAGTGGTAGCCCTGGAAGACGCCGTGATGGCGGACCACCCACGTCGATTCGGCGTCAAGGTAGGGCGAGACGACCGCCGCTGCCAGCTCGCTGTGGTTTGCCGGTGCGATGGGGTCACCGACGTCATGAAGCAAGGCGGCCACCACCATGTCGGTGCGCGCCCCCTCGCGGTGAGCGCGCGACGCCGTCTGCAGCGAGTGCTCGTAGCGGTCGACGGCGTAGCCGAGGGTCGGCCCCTTGAGGGCGTCCAGCATGCCGATCACCGCATCGAGCAGGTGACCGTGCAAATGCGCTTGCGCTTCACCGACGATCACGGCGAGTTCTTCGGCCGTCGCGTCGTCCATCCGCGTGAAGGTCACTTGCGTCGTCATCTTCGGCCACCGTCCCATGCCCTCGTCGCGCCGTCGCTTCGCTGAGCCGACAGCATAGATCCGGGGCTGGACGAGCCTGCCCTGTGCCCCCTACCCGAGCATTCCGATGCCCGAAACCTCAGCGTTTGCAGGGGTACTCGTCGCCAAGCGCCGGCTACCGCGTGTGGACGAAGGTTCCGGGTGCATCGCAGAGTGCTGGATGGTCGGGGCCGCCGAGCGCGGGCGGCGATACGTGCTCACCGGACCGTGGCTCGAGCCACTCGGCCCAGTCCTGCCACCAGCTCTTGGAGGCCTTCTGCGCGCCGGCGAGCCATTCGTCCGGATCGGGGCCGAGCTGGTCGTTGGTCCACAGCCGCGCTTTCGGCGACGGCGGGTTGATGATGCCGGCGATGTGCCCGGAAGAGCTCAGCACGAACCGGACGGCGCCGCCGACCAGCCCGGCGGTCTTGTATGAGGAGCGCCACGGAACGATGTGGTCGTCGACCGCCGCGACGATGTAGGTGTCGGTGTCGATCTCGGAAACTTTCAGCCGCTGCCCTCGCAGGACCATCTCATCCTTGGCGAGGGTGTTCTCCAGCCAGCAGGAGCGGAGGTAGTCACTGAGCATCTTGGCGGGCATCCGGGTGGAATCGCCGTTCCAGGCGAGCATGTCGAAGGCCGCGGGCGTCAACCCGTTCAGCCAATTCGATCGCAGGTAGCGGAAGACGAGATCGTTGGCGCGCAGCAGGTCGAAGGTATGGGCCATGTCGCCGGCGCCGAGATACCCAGGGCCGTCCACCTTCCGCTCGATGCGCGAGATCGTCCCCTCGTCCGCGTACACCGCACTGAGCGTCCCGGCGTTCTCGTGATCGACGAGACAGTTGAGCACGGTCGAGGAGTTGACCAGATGCGATTCGCCGATCGCTTCCAGGTAGGCGAGCATGGCCGTTGTCAGGGTTCCGCCGATGCAGGCGGACAGCAGATTCGCCGCTGGGGCGCCGGTGATGGCACGGACCACGTCGAGTGCTGCCCGGGGTCCGAGGTCCATGTAGTCCTCGAAGGACAGGTCGCGCTGGGAACCGTCGGGGTTGCGGTAGCTGATGACGAACGTGGTCATGCCGTGGCTGACCGCCCACTCGACGAGGCTCTTTCCCGGCGCCATGTCGAAGATGTAGTACTTGTTGATCCAGGGCGGGCAGAGCAGGAGCGGAATCTCGTGCACCGTCTTCGTGGCCGGCGAGTACTGGATCAGCTCGATGAGTTCGTTGCGGTAGATGACCTTCCCGGGGCTGCAGGCCAGATTCTTGCCCACCAGGAATGGCCGCACGTCGACCTGGCTTGGCCAACCGTCGTTGTAGATCACGTCGTGTGCGAGGTTGCGCAGTCCCCCGATCAGACTCTTGCCGCGGGTTCGATAGGCGGTGCGCAACGCCTCGGGGTTGCCGAGCAGGAAATTGGTGGGTGCCAGCGCGTCACCCAGAAGCGAAGCGGCCATCTCGGCCTTGGCTTGCTGCGGGACGGGCAGGTCGGCCGCGGCGACGATGTCGGTCAGCAGATCGCGGTTGAGCAAGTAGAGCTGCATCAGCGCGAAGTAGAGCGGGTGGCTCTGCCAGGCAGCGTCGCTGAACCGCGAGTCGCGTAGGTCCGGCGTGCGAGGGCCAGCCGGCCGTCGCCTGATCAGCCGAGCCGCGCTGGACAGCGTCGCGGCCCCCAGGCCCACCGCATGCTTGGTCACCACTGAGGCGTGGGCGGCGGGCTGCAGCATCGCGCGACCCAAGGCCGACCCCAGCGCCTGCGCGAGTCGCGCCGGATCAGCTTCATCAATGTGCGGGAGGGACGCCACCTGCGGCGCGCGGCCCTTGACGTCGGGCGGGAGCAGCGTTTCCAGCGCCTCGCGCGCTGCTTCGTCCGCAGCTTCCAGGACTGTCGGGACGGCGTCCGGAGACGACATTGGGGCGCGTCTCGGGCGAGGTGTGGCAGTCGCTCGGTTCCGCGTGCGGGGAGGCGGGAGTTTCGACGTCCGGGCGGCGGGCATGCGCCTCAATATCGGACACAAGAGTTTCCAACGGATTACGGGCGCTGTGCCCCAGGCCACGCTTACGCTAAATATCCGGGAACTGTGCAAGCCGCAACCTGCATCGACTCCCGAGGCCTTTCAGCGCAATAGGATCTGCGTCTCCCCGCCGGTTCTCCATTCTCCGGACCCGGGCCTTCAGTCGTCTCCGCTGGGGGGATCCTCGCCCACGTAGCTGCGGTAGACGGCGAGCAGGGCACGCTTCTGGTCGGCAGAGAGCCGGTCGTCGGCGCGTATCGCTGCCTCCGTCGCCGTCACGGCCGAGGACGACACCGAGTCGGTCCGCCGGCCGCCGCCGCCCTGGTCACGATCACGGATGTCGCGAAGCAGGCCGGCCTGGTCCAGCAGCACCTCCGCGGAAAGATCGAGCGCCTGGGCCAGCGAGTTGAGCACCCGCACCGAAGGCTCGCTCAGGCCGCGCTCGAGCTGGCTGAGGTACGGGTTGGAAATCTGCGCGAGCTCCGCCAGGCGGCGAATCGAGAGGTTGGCGAGCCGGCGCTGCTCCTTGATGAACGCGCCGAGCCCGGCCGAGCGCTCGCCGGAGCCGGTCAGCGCGCCCCGGATGCAGGAACGAAGCGCTCGACGACCTCGCTCGCCAGACCCCGCTGCATCGACAGCAGATTCTCGGTCGTGTCGAAGCCGACATTGACCAGCTGAAGGATGCTGGACTTGCTGGGAATGAATGGGATGGACGGCATGCTCGGCAGCGACGGCGTGAACTTGCCGAGCGACTCGAACAGCGCTGATGCGGCATCCATCGTCATGGTGGTGGTCTGCTTCATGGCGGTGAGCATCTGCTCGCTGGTGGTCTTGACGGTGTCAGCGACAAACGTGGTCCCGGAGTCGGACTTGGCCTTGCCGTTTGAGGTCGCAGTCATCGGATTTTCCTTCCGGCATAAGCATGTGTGGGGCTACCGCTTGAAGCATGCGGCGGCGTGCTTAAGATATCAAGCACCGACTTTGACGCAATTGCGAATGCCCGGCAGCGGGCCCGCACTCAGGTGGTGGCGCCCATGATGGATGAACAGCTGGGTGCCTGGCTGCTCTTCGACCAGATCGCCCACCACGCCCGGGCCACGGAAGTGGTCACGATGCAGGCCGGCACCCGGCACATCGTGCGGAGCACGTACGGGGAGATCGCCGATCGCTCGCAGCAGCTGATGCACGCCCTCGACACGCTCGGGGTTGCCAAGGGCGCACCCGTCGCGACCCTCGCGTGGAACAGCCAGTGCCACCTCGAATGCTATTTCGCCATCCCCTGCGCCGAGCGGGTCATCCACACCGTGAACGTCAGGCTTTCGGCCGACGAGATCTCTTACATCCTCGCCGACGCCGGCGATCGGGTGGTCTTCGCCGACGCCGATCTGCTGCCGGTGCTGAGCGAGGCGACAGCGGGCTTCACGAGCGTCGAGACGGTGGTCGTCTTCGGCGATGTCCCCGCCGGCAGCCCGGGCAACCTCGTCCCATATGAGGAGCTGCTCGCCCGCGAACCGGTCTCGTATCCGTGGCGGCGGATCGATGAGCACGCGACCCTGGGCCTGTGCTACACCTCCGGCACCACCGGCTCGCCGAAAGGTGTGGCGTACACGCATCGTTCGACGTTCCTGCACGCGCTGGCCGCCACTTCGGCCACCGCCTGCGCGGTCGGGCCGGGAGACGCGGTGCTGCCGCTGGTGCCGATGTTTCATGCGAGCGCCTGGGGGCTGCCCTACGCCGCGGCCGCCGCCGGAGCCAAGCAGGTTTTCCTCGCCGGCGCGGCGCATCCAGCCGCCATTGTCGATCTGCTGCTCCAGGAACGGGTGACGATCGCGGCGGGCGTGCCGACGATCTGGCTCTCGGTCGAAGAGGAGCTGGACGCCCGCGGCGCGGTGCTGCCGGACCTGCGCCACATCGTCGTCGGGGGAAGCCAGCCGCCGCGCCCGCTGATGCGCCGCTACCTGGACAAGTACGACGTCCCGATTCTTCAGGCGTGGGGCATGACCGAGACCTCCCCGTTGGCGAGCATCGCCTGGCCGGCGGGCTACATGGCGGATTGGGACCCGGAGCGGGTGATGGATGCGGCGCGCTCGCAGGCCGGCCGGCCCCTACCGGGCGTCAGGATCAGCATCCGGGACGAAGCCGGCGAGGAAGTGCCACGCGACGGCACTACCGTCGGAACGCTGCTCGTGCGAGGGCCCTGGGTCGCCGACCGCTACACCACCGCGGTGGACGGCGCGCGCTGGACCGACGACGGCTGGTTCGACACCGGCGACCTGGCGGCGTGGAACAGCGACGGCTATTTCGTCATCGCGGATCGGGCGAAGGACCTCATCAAATCGGGCGGTGAGTGGATCTCCTCGCTGGACATGGAAAACGCCATTGCCTCCATCCCCACTGTTCGCGAGGTAGCGGTCATCGCGGTGCCGCACGAGAAGTGGCAGGAGCGCCCGCTGGCGTGCATCGCACTGGAGGACGACGCATCCGTCGAGCTCGAAGAGATCTGCGAAAGCCTGGCCGGGGCGGGCTTTGCGAAGTGGCAGATGCCCGACCGGATCGAGATACTGGACGCCATCCCGCGTACCAGTGTCGGGAAGTACGACAAGAAGGTCCTGCGTGCCCGGTACGGCACGCCGGCGTCATGACACCGGCGGCCAAACCCTTGCTACTGGAGGCACGAGGACGGATGCTCTATCTCGCTTACGAGGCGCAGCGCGCCGCGTTTCTTCCGGCCCGGCTGATGGCCGGTGCGACCAAGGCCGCGCTCAGCACGCTCCCTGACGCGGCTGCCGAGAGCCGCCCGGTACGCACCCTGGCCGCGGCCTGCGAGATGCTCATGCGCGCCGAGCTGACTCACGTCCGTCCCGCCTTTGGGATCGAGAGCATCCAGATCGGGACTGCCGGCTACGACGTCGTCGAAGAGGTGACGCACGCGACGGCGTTCGGCTCGCTCGTCCACTTCCGCAAGATCGGAGCACCGGCCGGGCCTCGCGTGCTCGTGGTCGCCGCGCTGGCGGGTCATTTCGCGACGCTTCTACGCGACACGGTCGAGACCCTCCTGCCCGATCACGACGTGTACATCACCGACTGGTTCAACGCCCGCGATGTGCCACTCGCCGCCGGACCATTCGGGCTCGATGACTACATCGGTCACGTCATCGACTACTTGGAATTGCTCGGCCCCGGAACCCACTTGCTCGGGGTGTGCCAGCCCTGCCCGGCAGCACTGGCCGCCACCGCGATCCTTGCCGAGCGAGGCAGCGATTGCGTGCCGCGCAGCCTCACGCTGATGGCGGGGCCGGTGGATACCCGTAGCAACCCGACGGCAGTGAACGACCTGGCGACCAGCACATCGCTCAGCTGGTTCGAGGACAACGTGATCTTCACTGTGCCGATGGGACGCAAAGGCGCAGGGCGACGGGTCTACCCGGGCTTCGTGCAGCTCACCGCGTTCGCGTCGATGAACATCGGCCGCCACATCTCCCAGCACGTCACGCTCTTTCATGATCTGGCGACCGGCGAGGATGCCGAGGCACAGGTCATCTCCACCTTCTACGACGAGTACTTCGCGGTACTCGACCTTCACGCCGACTACTACCTGCAGACGGTGGACCGGGTCTTCATGCGACATCTGCTACCGAAGGGCGAGCTGACCTGGCGGGGTCAGAAGGTCGATCCGTCAGCGATAACGCGCACTGGGCTCATGACCGTCGAGGGCGAGCGCGACGACATCTGCGGCCTCGGTCAGACGATGGCGGCACACGAGCTGTGCAGCAACGTCCCGGCCCAGCGCCATGCCCACCACCTGCAACTCGGGGTGGGCCACTACGGGGTGTTCAGCGGGCGGCGCTGGCGGCAGGAGAGCTATCCGATGGTGCGCAACTTCATCCTGCGCAACGACTGAGCGGCTCGCGTCAGAACTCCATCTCGAGCTCGCTGAAGATCTCCGGCTCGGCCAGCGCGGCCGCCGTCCACTCCTTCATCAGCGGGCTGGCAAGCATCTTCTTGACGTAGCCCGCGCACGAGCGGTCCAGGTCGATGCCGTACGTCGAGAACCGCGAACACACCGGCGCGTACATCGCATCGGCCACGCTTTGCTGCTTGCCGAACAGCCATGGTCCACCGAAGGTTTTCAGGCATTCACGCCAGATGGCGAGTACCCGATCGATGTCGTCCTGCGCACCGGCGTACACCTTGAAGTCATCGTGCTTGCGCCTGATGTTCATCGGCAGCGCGGAGCGCAGGTTCTGAAAGCCCGAATGCATCTCCCCGCAGATCGAGCGGCAGTGCGCCCGCGCCACCGGGTCCGCCGGCAGCAGCGTCGGGTCAGGCACAACCTCCTGGAGGTGCTCGGCAATCGCGATGGTGTCCCACACCCTGACCCCGTCGTGCTCCAGGCACGGGACGAGGAACGACGGCGAGAGCAGCAGCAGCTCCGCCCGGGTCGACGGGTCGTCATCACCCGCGACCACCGTGTCGAACTCGAGGCCCGACATCTTGCAGATCAGCCAGCTGCGTAGCGACCAAGCACCGTAGTTACGGCTGTTAATCGTCAGGGTGGCCTTGGCCATGTGCCCTCCTGGTCCGAGGAAACCTTAGTTTCCCGGTTGGAGGTTGCTCGCTCGTATCCGGCGGATGTCGGTGCAGTTACCAGCACCAGTCGCGCTGGCGTCGTCAGCGCCTCGTCATTCTCACCGGTCGTACTCACTGGGGACGTCGAAGCGCTGGGTGTAGGAGGAGAAGGCGTCGGCCACCGCGTCCGCTTCCAGGCCGTATTCCTCCAACGTGTAGCGGTGGACGCCCCTCTTGCCCTGCGGGTTCTCGGATCGCCAGGAACGGATGCGTTCATCGACGGTCTCGGTCCACTCGATACCGATGGCGTCGAAGACGCCGGTCATGACGGCCACCGGATCGTCGACAAGTCGGTAGTAGTCGACATGCACCAGGAGGTCGCGTCCTTGCGCGGACTGCGATACGTCGAACTCCACGAGCCGATCGACGTGCCTTCGCACCAGTTCGAGCATGTCGCGTCCAGTCTGATGCGGGTCGGCGGCAGGGTCGGCGCTTGAGCGGAGCATGTGCGCCAGGCTGCAGTTGGAGGCCAAAGCCTGTACGGGATCGCGATGGGTCACGACGAAGCTCGCGTCGGGATACACGCTTCTGATCGCCTCGAGGGCGAGCAGATGGCAAGGCCACTTCAATGCCCAGCGCCGCGGTGAAGCTCCAAATTGCAGCAGGCGTAGCACTCGCTGGTGGTATTCGTAGGCCGCTGCCAGGTCGGCCTCTTCAAGCAGGAATGTGAGGTAGCTGCCCGCCGAACGGGTCCACAGCAGCCCGGGGTTCACGAACGTCTGGTCCAGGATCGCCAGGCACTCCTGGGGACCATCGACATCGGTCAGGTGCATCGAGTCGATCGCGTCGCCGCCCATGGCCTTTCGCGCCTGTCGGGCGCCCTCGATGCTGGCCTCGCGGCGAGTGGCCACCGACCCGGGATCTGTCGCGGGCGGCGGTACCGGGCGATCGCCCTCCCAGGTACGGAGCATGCGAAGGCTCGGGTCCTGATCGAAGAGATATTGGAAGTACGTGGTGCCCGACCGTGGCAGCCCGGTGAGAAAGATGGGACGCACCAGGGCGCCCTCGTCAACGGCCGGCACTTCACTGACATAGCGGTCGACCTCGATGCGATTGCGTAGCGCCTGTCCCATCATGTGGGTGGCGGCATAGAGCCCGGCGTCGGTCCACTCGGTGCCTTCATTCAGGCACTCGACGACCGCGGCGAGGTTGTCCCGGAAATGCTTCGGCTGCGGGTCGGTCGCCTGCGTATGGGCCGCGGCGTACTCCTCGACCCGCTCCACTGTCAGCTGGGGCACCGTCGATCCCTAGCGGAACAGGGCCAGGGCGCGAACTTCCACGCTTGCGCGGGTCGCGACCCCCGCCGGGCAGGAAGGATCCGCGAACGCGGTATGAGGGACCCGTCTCGACCGCTGAGGATCGGTGTCGTGAGCCTTGAAGACGAGGACCTCGTCGCGAGTCATGTCGGGGTAATAGTGCCAAGCGTGTGAAGCGTTGTGGCGATAGCCGGTCGTGTCGTGAGTGATCTCGCCGAGACGTTCGAGGGACACAGCCCGGATGGTCACCTCGTCCTGCGGCTGCACCGTACGCGCGTCGCAGACCGCCAGCGGGATGTCCTGGGGCGGCGCCGACACGGCTCGCCACGCGTTGTACATCGCGTGCCGTGAGTAGCTCTCGAGGTCGATGTCGTCGACGAACATGCCGATCATGGCGATGAGCTCCGCCGACGAGGTGTCGGTGTTGTCAGCATGCGGATACCGCGCGGGCTTGGCGTTCAGCAGCGGAGAAAGCTCTTCCGTCGCGCTCTCTCCGTAGCGCTTCTTTCCCCCACCCAGCAGGAAGACTTTCTCCGCGCCGGTCACCTCGGCGAGCAGATCGGTCATCTCGGCCACGTAGTGCTGATCGACTTCCGGGTCTTCCTCGATCCTGCCGAAGTCGGCGATCGAACTGCAGTGCCGCACCAGCACGAAGCCTTCGCGGTCGAGTTCGGTGCTCAGCGGGCGAGCATTCGTGATGGCCATAGGGCGACCGGGGAGGGTCTGCATCGTCGACCGCTCCTCATCCGCGGTCACGAATTCCAGCACCTGGTCGGGGGCGGCCGGCGAGTTACGGATGTAGTTGACCTCGCTCGTCACACTGGAGCCGTCGACCAACGTTGCACGTCCCATATCGCTCCTTCGGCCGCCGCATTCGAGGCGGCGAGAGTCCGTCGGATTGTTACAGCTTCACCATTTTATGTAAAGGTGCCCGTCGACCTTCACATCGCACTCGCGAGCTGTAACACTGCCCTGCAGGCGTTGACAGGTGTGGTCAGCAACGGAAGAACCGAGGCATCGCAGGCGATGACCGATGCGTGGATCAGCTGTCTCGAGGACCTCCGCGCCACCGCCGAGCGCCTGCGGAGTCTGAGTCAGGATGACGGAACCGGCCGCGCTGCCGATCTGGCGATCAAGATGTTCGGCGCGACGATGGGCGCCTACCTGCAGCAACTGTCGGCCGATCCCCTTCACCCGGCCTTCCTGCCGAGCGCCGGCTACTACACGATGTACGGCTCCCCCAACCCTGACACGATCTATCGCACGGCG
>DATAZK010000136.1:0-13437 GCA_036272075.1 Frankiaceae bacterium | reverse complement strand
CGTCAGGGCGCGGATCAGCGGGCTCGCATGCCCGAGCAGCAAGACCGCCACCGACAGCCCGGCGACCAGTATGAGCACGGTCTTGCGGCTGAACCGGGCGGGCGCCCGGATGGTCTCGATCAGGATCGAGGCCGCGAAGATGAGGACCAGCCCGATGGTCGGATGCGACACCATCATGCCGATGCCGCTGCCGGTCCTGATCGCCTTGGGAATCAGTACGGCAGGGTGCTGACGTGCGCAAATGGCCACGTCTTCCTGGTCACCAAGGTGGCGCAGCGGGATCGAGTCCAGACGCTGCACCCAATCGCGAAGGCGGTCGATTACCGCCATGTCACCGACCCGTGGACTGGTGGACAGGGAGTGATTAACCTAGCGCGCTCCGTGCTGAAAGCTCAGTCATCACCGACCGACACGCCGGAGTGGCGTGCCGCCCAAGTGGGGATCATGGGGCTAGCCTGGCGACCGTTACTCACTGTGGAAGGAGGGTCGCAGTTGGCAGCCAAAGCGGTATTCGCAGTGGGTGCGCTCGTGGCGATCGTCCTGCTCGCCGGCATTCTCGGCGGCGACGCGTCCGTTCACACCTTCGGTAACGACCTCTACACCTTCGTGCACTGGCTCGGCCATTGGATCGGCAAGATCGGCCACTGGATCGGTGAGACGTGGCAGTCCTACTTCGGCCACGAGAAGAAGTCCACCTCCGCTTAGTGCGCCCCTTAGAGTCCAGGCAGTGAACCGTGCCCGCCGTTTGGTGATGGCTGCCTTCGTGAGCGCCCTGGCGTTCACCGTCGCCGGTTGCGGGTCGAGCGCTGCGAAGACAACGGCCGCTGCCGCGACATCGTCCAGCCCATCCGTCACACCCTCTGCGACCCCTTCGCCCACCCCCTCTCCGACCCCCTCACCCACGCCATCGCCAACGCCGACCATCGACCCGGGCACGCTGCCGCAGACGATGGTCCAACCCGTGATCGACGCGGACTTCATGGCGCGCTTGCAGGGTTACTGGACCCACGTCCTGTCCGGGGCCATCGGCCTGGGGAACAACTTCTTCTTTCCGCGGACGGCCTACCTGCAGCTCAAGCAACTCCCGAATGCCGGCGGCGACTTCGACACCCGGCTGTATCACGACTACCGCAACGACGTGATCGCCGACCACGACCTGGTGACCAGCGGCGGTGCCGGCGCCAAGGTGCTCGGCGTCGACGTCCCGGCTGCGGGCGTGCATTGGGTGCCGCCCGGAGTCGAGGTCAACTCGATCGGCTACTACGAGGTCATGTACGCCCGGGTGCGTTACGAGGTGGGCGGCCAGGTCAAGTCGTTCGCGATCGACTCCATGATCTCTTGGCGCGGGCAGTGGTATGTGGTGCATCTCGGCCCTGACTGGCGTCCTGGCGCCGGCGGCTGGGTCTGCAAGCCCGACCCGGCCACTGCCTTGCCGATCTCCGCCGAGTGCTTGCGGGGCTAGGTCCGCTTTGCCACGGCGTCGCTCCAGCGTGCTCGCCGAACTCGGCGGGGTGCAGATCCGCAGCGACCCGGAGAACCCCGACGGCCGGCTGATGCTCATCGATGGGATCGACGCGTCCTACGTTGACCTTGCTGACCCGACCTACCTCGATTTCGGCTACGTCCGTCGCATCGGCGACGTGATCGACGTGGCCTTCCCCGACGGAAAGCCCATCGCCGCCGTGCATCTGGGCGGAGCCGGAGCAACCCTGCCGCGCTACGTGAGGGCGACCCGGCCGCGTTCCCGGCAGGTCGTCTTCGAGGTCAACGCCGACGTGCTCGCCCTCGCGCGCTCACACCTCGGGCTGCTGTCGGGTGCCGGGCTTCGCGTCCATCAGCAGGACGCGCGACTCGGCCTGCTCCGACTGGCGGACGCCAGCCAGGACCTCGTCGTCGGCGACGCATTCGAAGGGACCCGCGTGCCTGGCTCCCTCGGCAGCGTGGAAGCCGCCCGCGAGATCGCCCGGGTGCTGCGTCCCGGCGGGCTCTACGTCCTCAACGTCATCGACTCACCGCCTCTCGCGTACGCCCGGGCACAGGTCAGCACCTTGCGTTTGGCATTCGCCGAGCTCGCTGCTATCGCCGACCCGGGCGTCCTGCGCGGCCGCCGCACTGGAAACGTCGTCTTCGTCGCCGGCCAGCAGGAGCTGCCCCTCGACGCGCTCGGCCAGCGAGCGCGCCAGACGGCCGTGCCAGAGCGGGTCATGGACACCCGGGCCTGCGTGCGCTTCGCGGGCGGGGCCCGTCCCTTGCGCGACGACTCCCCGGCCACCCCCATGGCCGTCGTTCCCGAATTCGGCTGATGCTGCCCGGCTAGCCGCTCGCGGCGGAGCTGCGCCTGGTCGGCCGCGGCCCCTTCGTCGACGATCCCTTCAGGGAGGGCGGCGGAACGACCGGGCCGATGTCGCCGTCGGGAGCCTCGTCCAGGTCGACGATCACCGGCGCGTGGTCGCTCGGATCCTTGCCCTTGCGTGCCGCCCGGTCGGTGTAGGCCGCCTTGAGCCGCGCCGCGACCGCCGGCGTTCCGAGCAGCAGGTCGATCCTCATGCCGAGGTCCTGGTGGAAGGCGCCCGCGCGGTAATCCCAGTAGCTGAAGACAGGCACGTCGGCGGGCCACCGCTCGCGTACCAGATCGACGAGCCCCAGCTCCTTCAGCCGGTCGAGCGCCGCGCGCTCGGGACCGGTCACGTGGGTCGCTCCGACGAAGACGGATGGATCCCAGACGTCGACATCGGCCGGGGCGATGTTGAAGTCGCCGGCGACGACGAAAGGACCCTTCGGTACGGTCGCGGCAACCTCGTCGGCCAGTGCGCCCAGCCAGGTCAGCTTCGCCTCGTACATCGGGTCGTCGATGGTGCGCCCGTTGGGGACGTAGACCGACCAGACTCGAAGCCCACCGCAGGTAGCGCCCACGGCGCGGGCTTCCTCGCCCAGTGGTCCGGCAGCGGGACCGAGTCCGACGCTGACGTCTTCCAGCCCGACTTTCGAAAGGATCGCGACCCCGTTCCAGCGACCCTGCCCGGCGTGGGCGTAGCGGTAGTCCCGGCGGAAGAAGTCGTCGGCGAAAAGCGCGTCGAAGTCGGCGTCGCCGAGCTTGGTCTCCTGCAGAAAGGCGATGTCGGGCTGGGCCCGATCGAGCCAATCGACGAGACGGAATTGGCGGGCTTTGGCTGAGTTCACGTTCCAGGTGGCGAGCCGCACCGGCGTCAGCGTAATCGGCTAGGCCGGCTTGGGGGCTGCCTGGGGGGCTTGCGGCGTAGACTGCCGGGCGTGCGAACCCGACTTCTTGACGAGCCGCGCTGACGCCATCCCGCCAGCGTGGTGACCCTCCGTGCGCGGGGGGTTTTTTCGTGTTCGCAGCCAGTACGAGCTGAAAGGCGAGAACGTGACCGGGCCCAGAACAGCGCCGATCGGGCGGCCTGACTCCTACGACGCCCAGGCGAGCCAGCAGCGCTGGCTTGACGTGTGGGACTCGCTCGACCTCTACCGCGCCTCGGGCCCGCGCGTCGCCGGTCGTCCGAAGATGTACGTGCTGGACATGTTTCCTTACCCCTCCGGCGACCTGCACATGGGACATGCGGAGGCGTTCGCCATCGGTGACGTGGTCGCCCGCTACTGGATGCTGCGCGGCTTCGACGTGATGCACCCGATCGGCTGGGACTCCTTCGGCCTGCCGGCGGAGAACGCGGCGATCCAGCGCAACGAGCATCCGGCGGACTGGACGTACAAGAACATCGAGACGCAGGCCGCGTCTTTTCGTCGTTTCGGGGTGAGCTTCGACTGGAGCCGCCGGCTGCACACCAGCGACCCCGAGTACTACCGCTGGACGCAATGGCTCTTCCTGCGCTTCATGGAGCGTGGGCTGGCCTACCGCAAGTCGTCGGCAGTCAACTGGTGTCCCCACGACCAGACCGTGCTGGCGAACGAGCAGGTCGTCAACGGCCGCTGCGAGCGATGCGGGCACGAGGTCACCAAGCGCGAACTGACCCAGTGGTATTTCAAGATCACTGAGTACGCCGACCGGCTGCTGGACGACATGGTGCCGCTGGAAGGCCATTGGCCGGAGCGCGTGCTGACCATGCAGCGCAACTGGATCGGCCGCTCGACCGGCGCGCACGTCGACTTCAAGATCCGAGGGGCAGACGGACAGGGCGACCGTACGGTCACCGTCTACACGACCCGGCCGGACACGCTGTACGGCGCGACGTTTTTCGTCGTCGCGGCAGATGCGCCCCTGGCGTTGGAGCTTTGCGCGCCCGAGCAGCGCGCTGAGCTGGACGAGTACATCGAGCAGGTGCGCAAGCTGTCGGACATCGACCGGCAGACGACCGAGCGTCCGAAGACCGGCGTCAACCTGGGCGTCGTTGCCATCAACCCGGTGAACGGCGAGGAGCTGCCGGTCTACGCGGCCGACTACGTGCTGGCCGACTACGGGACCGGCGCGATCATGTCTGTCCCCGCTCACGATCAGCGCGACCTGGATTTCGCCAAGGCGTTTCACCTGCCGGTGCGCGTCGTCGTCGAGACCGGGCAACCGGACCCGGCGGAGACCGGAATCCCCACGACCGGCGACGGCAGGCTGGTCAACTCGGGCTCGCTGAACGGGCTGGGTAAGGCGGAGGCGATCGCTGCCGTCATCGCTGAGCTGGAGAAGAGCGGGCTGGGCTCGGGGGCGGTCAATTTCCGGCTGCGTGACTGGCTGCTGTCGCGTCAGAGGTACTGGGGCTGCCCGATCCCCGTCATCCATTGCCCGGGGTGCGGTCCGGTCGCCGTGCCTGACGATCAGCTGCCCGTCACGCTGCCCGACATGCGGGGCGAGGAACTGCATCCCAAGGGTGTCTCGCCGCTGGCGTCCAATCGCGCCTGGGTGGAGACCACCTGCCCGTCGTGCGGAGGTGCCGCTGAGCGTGACACCGACACGATGGATACGTTCGTCGACTCGTCCTGGTATTACCTGCGCTACTGCTCGCCGGGCAACGAGACGGCGCCGTTCGACGTCGAGGACGTGCGGCAGTGGATGCCGGTCGCTCAGTACGTCGGCGGCGTGGAGCACGCGATCCTGCACCTGCTGTACTCGCGATTCTTCGTCAAGGTGCTGCACGACATGGGCATGGTCGACTTCATCGAGCCCTTCACGGCAATGCTGAATCAGGGCTCGGTCATCAACCAGGGCAAGGCGATGTCGAAGTCGCTGGGCAACGGGATCGATCTCGGTGTCGAGCTGGCGAACTTCGGTGTCGACGCCGTCCGCCTCACGATGCTGTTCGCCGGGCCGCCTGAGGACGACATCGACTGGGCCGACATGTCGCCAGGAACGCACGCGAAATTCCTGTCGCGGGCCGTACGCGTGGTGCGGGAGGGAGTGTCGGGGCCCGTGGGCGAGCTGGGCGAACCGCTGGCGCGCCTCGTGGCGCACATCGTCGACGACTCGACCCGGCTGGCGGAGTCGTTCCGTTTCAACGTAGCCATCAGCCGGCTGCATGAGCTGACCAAGGCGCTGGGCCAAGCGGTGGAGAAAGGCGAGCCGACACGAGAAGGCTTGGAAACACTGGCGATTCTGCTGGCGCCGTATGCGCCGTTCGCGGCCGAGGAATGCTGGTCGCTGCTCGGTCACGACGTGGCCGGGGGCGACAGCGTGCACGCCCAGAGCTGGCCGACGGCTGACCCCGCCCTGCTTGTCGAATCGACCGTGACGTGCGTCGTGCAGGTCGGGGGCAAGGTGCGCGACCGGCTGGAGGTGCCGCCGTCGATCAGCGAGCAGGAGCTGGAGGCGCTCGCGCTGGCCAGTGTGGCGGTGCAGCGCGCGCTGGATGGTCGTCCGGTTCACAAGGTGATCGTGCGGGCGCCGAAGCTGGTCAACATCGTTCCTGGCTAGATCTGTAGTCGGAGCGGGGTTGTCCACAGCAGGTCGCTGGACCCTGCAAGGCCGGGGTTTCGGTTCGTAGTTTCCCGGCATGCCTTCCGATGAGCTGTCTCCAGACGGCTGGACCCCTGGCGGCCCGCAGGGTCCGGGGGAGTCGCCGCATCCGGCGGAGCTGACCGATCATTGGGGTCCGCTGCGCAATTTCTTACGCGAGCGGCTGCCCCCGGCCCTGCGCGGCGGCCGTGTTGATCCGGGCGTCCGGGGTGCCCTGGCGCTGGCGGGTGTTGCGTTTGCCGCAGCCGTGGTGGCGGTCGTGCTGGCGTGGTCGTCGGCAGCGAAACCGGCGGCCGCCAAAAGGGTTTCCGTTCCTGGCGTAGCCGTGCCGAAACTCTCGGCGCCGGCACCGGCGGCGTCCAGCGCGACTGTGGATGTCGTGGTCGACGTTGCCGGGAAAGTGCGGCGCCCCGGTCTGGTGAAACTTGCGGCGGGCTCTCGGGTTGCCGATGCGATCGCAGCCGCTGGGGGAGTGCTCCCGGCGACGCCGATGGTCGGAATGTCGTTGGCCCGCAGGCTCATTGATGGTGAGCAACTCGTCGTCGGCGCGCCTCAACCGACCGGGACAGCTCCGCAGGCGAGCGGGCCTGCGGCTGTATCGGGGCCGCTCGATCTCAACGCCGCCACGGTGACCGATCTCGATGCGCTGCCCGGCATCGGCCCGGTGCTGGCACAGCGCGTGGTGGATTGGCGCGCGGCCCACGGCGCCTTCACCTCGGTCGATCAACTTCGTCAGATTTCCGGGCTGGGCGGTAAGAAGTTCGACTCGCTCGCCCCCCTGGTCCGGGTATGAACCGGTCGATCGGTACTCGCGAGTCCGGCGATGCGCCGAAGGCTCCACCGGATCTTCGCCTGGGTCCGGCGGCCTTCGGTGCTTGGGCAGGAGCGCTCGTCGGCGAGCTTCTGTCGCCCGCCGTCTGCTGGCCCACGGCGGGATGTCTGCTCGCCCTCGCGGTAGCGGCGCGGCGCAATGCCGCGTTCGGAACTGGGCTCGCGCTGCTGGCGGCCGGCCTGTTCGTCGCCTCGTTGGGTCGCGCTTCGCTCAGCCGCGGCCCCATCGCAGATCTCGCTCGCCAGGGTTCAGCCGCCCACGTCGAGCTGACCGTGTCGACAGATCCGCAGCCGCTGCCCGCGGTGCCGCATCTGCCGCCAGAAATTGAGGTTCAGGCACGCTTGCGAGTCGTGGAAGTGGCCGGCCGTCGATGGTCCGCCGACCTGCCGGTCCTCGTGTTGGCGCCCGCGTCGTCGTGGCGATCCCTGCTCCCGAGCACTCGCGTCTCGGCCGCTGCCGTTTTCCACGTTCCTCAGGGTCGCGATGTCGCCGCGTTATTGGTGATCCACCACGGTCCGGTCATGATCCGTGGCCCGTCGACGCTGCAGCGCTGGGCCGGGCGGATCCGCGCGGGACTCCGCAAGGCCGCCGCCCGATTGCCGCGGTCCGAGCGCGGGCTTCTGCCGGGGCTCGTCGTCGGCGATACGAGTTTGATGCCTGCCACCGACACCGCGGACTTCCGGCGGGCGGGCTTGACCCATCTGACGGCGGTCAGCGGCGCCAATCTGGCTGTCGTCGTCGCCGCTGTCTTCGGTCTGCTGCGCTGGACCCCTTTGAGCATCCGGATGAGGGCGGCGGTGACGGCGGTCGCGCTGATCGGGTTCGCGCTCCTCGCGAGACCGACGCCGAGCGTCCTGCGCGCAGCCGGGATGGGTCTGCTGGCGCTGGCGGCGATTGCTCTCGGCCGTCCACGCGCGCTGCTTCCTGCGCTGCTGGCCACGTTGACCGCCTTGGCGCTCTTCGAGCCCGCCCTCGCGATCAGTCCCGGCTTCGCGCTCTCGGTACTCGCCACGTTGGCCTTGCTGTTGCTGGCGCCGGGCTGGACGGCCGCACTGCGGGAGCGGCTGCCGCCCCGGCTGGCGCCACTCGCTCCGGCAGTGACCGCACCCTTAGCCGCGCAGCTGGCCTGCATGCCGGTGATCGCCGCGATCAGCGGCACAGTCAGCCTTGCGGCCGTGCCGGCGAATCTGCTGGCACTGCCGGTCGTGCCGTTCACCACCATCCTCGGGCTGCTGGCGGCGATCGTCTCGCTCGTGTCGCCGTCGATTGCCGGGGTGCTGTGCACCGTGGCCGGCGCGGGCTGTCACTGGCTGATCTTCATCGCTCGTACGGCCGCTCACCTGCCGCTGGCGACCGTCACGGCGCCGTCGGGAGCGCTCGGACTGGCCGGCGTGACTGTGCTGTCCGCCGCCCTGGTGGCTGCGGTGCGGACCAGAGGAGGCCGTCGAACCTTGCTGTTCACCGCGGTGATCCTCGCGGCGGCGAGGCTTTCGGGGCGCCGTTAGAGACGACTAGAGAGTCCGGGCGGTGACGGTGTAGTCGTCGGTGCCGCCGAAGTGCACGCTGACGGCGAGTGGACGGCCGAGGTTCACGGTCCGAGGCAACTTGAACACGGCCGTGTACGGCCCGAGGAAGGTCAGGCACGCCCGGTTCCCACTTGTATCCATGCCGTACGTGATGTCGAGGTGACTCGCGTCCCGCACCGTCAGCAGGATCGGTTTGCGAGGGCAACCGCCGTCGTAAGTCAGGACCGCGAGCCGGCCGTCGGGGTAGACCCGGGCATCGCGAGTCCCGTGCCACCCGGTGCTATCCACCACGCCGCGGCGAAAACGCAGTACGTCCGGCTTCGGGATGAGGGGCGCCGGGTTGCCGGCCTGCAGCGTCGATGCCGAGGTCGGGATCGATGTCCTTGGCGCCGGACCAGCGGGCGAGCTACCCGCCCCGGCGCAGCCGACGATCGAGCCGAGTAGGCCCAACGCGGCGATCTTTGCGGGCAGCCACATGGTGGGTAGACGCTGATCCGGCGTCGAAGGTTGTGCTCCGGAACAGCTCCCGTCGGTGGTTCGTGCAAGCATGGGGCTCGATGACCGCCAGCGCCCCACCCCAGCTCCTCACCCTCGTCACTGGAACCGATGACCTGCTGGTCAGCCGGGCCATCTCGGCCGTTGTCAATGCGGCCCGGGCAGCCGATCCGATGGCCGAGGTCAACGATCACTCGCCCGGTCAGTTCAGCGCCGACGACGCCCTCACGCTCAACAATCCGAGCCTGTTCGGGGGCTGGCGTGCGGTGGTCGTACGCGGCGTCCAGGACCTTCCGGAAGACGTCGCGGCCGCGCTCCTCGCGTACGCCCGCGAGCCCGCACCCGAGCTCGCGCTGGTCCTTACCGCGACGGGACGTCCCTCCGCGCTGGTGAATGCGCTGCGCAAGCTCAAGGTCCCGGAGGTCAAGGCCGCGCCCATCACCAGCCCGTGGAAGCGCCAGCAGTTCGCCGCTGACGAGGCCCGCAGGCACGGCGGCCGCATCACCGACGATGCCGCGAAGGTGCTCGTCGAGGCCGTCGGCAGCGACCTCGGGGCGATCGCGGGTGCCGTCGAGCAGCTCATGGCGAGCACGGGCCCGAGGGGCCTGATCAACGACGACACCGTCGCCCAGCTTTTCCGGGGACGGGCCGAGACCAGCGGCTTCAACATTGCCGACGCCGTTCTCAACGGCGAACTGGAGCGGGGCCTGACCCTGCTGCGCCAGTCGCTGGAGGTGGGTACGCCGGCGGTGTTCATCCCGTCCGCACTGGCCGGTGGTTTGCGCGAGATCGCCAAGGTCAGCGCCGCTTCCGAGCGACGTGGCCAGTCCAAGGCGGAGCTTGCCAAAGCGTTGGGGATGCCCGACTGGAAGCTGGATCGCGCCCAGAAGCTGGCCAACAGCTGGCCCGATTCAGCCCTGCGTCACGCGTTCATCGCCGTGGCCGAGGCGGATGAGGGAGTCAAGGGCGGTGCTGCCGACGCGGCCTACGCGCTGGAACGCGCGGTCTTCGCGATCGTCGAAGCCCGGGAGGGCCGCCGGTAGCGCAGGCCATCGCGAAAACAGGCACAGCAAAAAGCCGCCATCCCCGGAAGGGGCGGCGGCTTTTGTGCCTGCGGGACGAGCTAGAGCGACGCGACTCGCTTGGCCATCGCCGACTTCTTGTTGGCCGCCTGGTTGGCGTGGATGACGCCCTTGCTGGCGGCCTTGTCGAGCGCGCGGGAAGCAGATTGCAGACGCGCGTCAGCGGTCTCGCGGTCACCCGAGTCAACGGCCTCGCGGAAGCTGCGAACGGCCGTCTTCAAGGCGGACTTGACCGACTTGTTGCGCACGCGCGCCTTCTCGTTGGTGCGGATGCGTTTGATCTGCGACTTGATGTTGGCCACGCTGAGACGACTCCGAACGCAAAGTTATGAGGGGTACTTAGGGGCTCGTGCACGATCCAGCACGTGTGCCGACGACCAAGGTTACACGTCGGATACTCGCCGCGGCGGTCGAGCCGATGATCGACGCTGCCCGCGACCTGCCATGACACCATAGAGCCGTGCCCGTGACCGACCAAGCGATGATTCGCAACTTCTGCATCATCGCTCACATCGATCACGGCAAGTCGACCCTGGCAGACCGGATGCTCGAGGTCACTGGTGTCATCGAGAAGCGCGACATGCGCGCCCAGTACCTGGACCGCATGGACATCGAGCGCGAGCGCGGCATCACGATCAAGGCGCAGGCCGTCCGGCTTCCGTGGACAGCCGCCGACGCCAAGACCTACACGCTGAACCTGATCGACACCCCTGGTCACGTCGATTTCACCTACGAGGTCAGTCGAAGCCTCGCCGCGTGCGAGGGCGCCGTGCTTCTCGTCGACGCAGCGCAGGGCATCGAGGCCCAGACCCTGGCGAACCTTTACCTGGCGGTGGAGGCCGGGCTGCACGTCATCCCCGTCCTGAACAAGATCGATCTGCCCGCGGCGCAGCCGGAGAAGTTCGCGGCGGAGATCGCGTCGATCATCGGCTGCGACCCGTTCGACGTGCTGCGCATCAGTGCCAAGACCGGCGAGGGCGTCCCGGAGTTGCTGGAGAAGATCGTCCGCGAGGTGCCGCACCCGACCGGTGATCTCGCCGCCCCTCCGCGCGCGCTCGTCTTCGACAGCGTCTACGACATCTACCGCGGCGTGATCACCTACGTCAGGGTGGTCGACGGGACCCTCACCACCCACGAGAAGTGCCTGATGATGTCGACCGGTGCCTCTCATGAGGTGCTCGAGGTCGGTGTCATCAGCCCCGAGGCGACCAAGTCGAGCGTGCTCTCCGCCGGCGAGGTCGGTTACGTGATCCCGGGCGTGAAGAACGTGCGACAGGCTCGAGTGGGCGACACCATGACCAGCGCCGCGCGCCCGGCGAAGGATTCGCTGGGCGGTTACCGCGATCCGCGGCCCATGGTCTACAGCGGCTTGTATCCGATCGAGGGCGACCAGTATCCAGACCTGCGCGACGCCCTCGACAAGCTCCAACTCAACGACGCTTCACTGACCTACGAGCCGGAGACCTCTGCCGCGCTGGGCTTCGGCTTCCGCTGCGGCTTCCTTGGCCTGCTGCACCTGGAGATCGTCCGGGAGCGGCTCGAGCGCGAGTTCGACCTCTCGCTCATCTCGACCGCGCCCAACGTGGTCTATCGGGTCGTCATGGAGGACCGGTCCGAGGTCACGGTCACGAATCCGGCCGACTGGGTCGACGGCAAGATCTCGGAGATCTACGAGCCGATCGTCGACGCGATGGTGCTGCTCCCGAGCGAATACATCGGAACCGTGATGGAGCTCTGCCAGAACCGTCGCGGCTCGCTGCGCGGGATGGAGTACCTGTCGGAAGATCGCGTGGAGCTGAAGTACACGCTGCCGCTCGGCGAGATCATCTTCGATTTCTTCGACCAGCTGAAGTCACGCACCCGCGGCTACGCGAGCCTGGATTACGACCCCGCCGGTGAGCAACCGGCCGACCTGGTGAAGGTCGACATCCTGCTGCAGGGGGAGGCGGTCGACGCGTTCAGCGCGATCGTCCACAAGGACAAGGCCTTTGCGTACGGCACGTCGATGGCGTCCAAGCTGCGCGAGCTCATCCCGCGGCAGCAGTTCGAGGTGCCCATCCAGGCGGCCATCGGCAGCCGGGTGATCGCTCGCGAGAACATTCGCGCCATCCGCAAGGACGTGCTGGCCAAGTGCTACGGCGGTGACATCAGCCGCAAGCGCAAGCTGCTCGAGAAGCAGAAGGAAGGCAAGAAGCGGATGAAGATGGTGGGGCGGGTCGAGGTGCCGCAGGAGGCGTTCATCGCCGCCCTGCAGACATCGCCCCAGAGCTAGTGAGGCGCTAGTGCCGTCCGCTTTACCCGACGGCGAGCCGTCGCCGACCGATGGCTCGCTTCCGGCGGATGCTTTGGCCGGCCTCGGATCCGGGCCGTTCGGGCTCTACGTGCACGTGCCGTACTGCGCGGTCCGCTGCGGCTACTGCGATTTCAACACCTACCTGCCCAGCGAGGTCGGCAGCGGGGGAGATCCGCAGAGCTGGCTCGATGCCTCGCTGGCGGAGATCGCGCTCGCCCGGCGGGTGCTGGGAGAGCAGGCGTCGCCGCTCGACACGATCTTCTTCGGCGGCGGGACCCCGACGCTCATGGCGCCGTCAGCGCTGGTCTCGCTGGTGACGGCCGCCCGCGGCGCGTTCGGCCTGCAGCCAGGCGCCGAGGTGACCACCGAGGCCAACCCGGAAAGCGTCACCCCCGAGGGGCTACGCGAGCTACGCGCCGGCGGCATCAACCGCATCTCGTTCGGGATGCAGAGCGCCGTCCCGCATGTGCTGGCCGCGCTCGATCGGCGGCACACCCCCGGGCGCGTCACCGAAGCCGTCGGCTGGGCGCGCGCGGCGGGCTTCGAGCAGGTCAGCGTCGACCTCATCTACGGCGCCCCGGGTGAGAGCGACGCCGACTGGGCTGCCAGTGTCAGGGCCGCGATCGCGCTCGAGCCGGACCACATCAGCGCGTACGCGCTCGTGGTCGAGGAAGGGACCCGGCTGGCCCGGCAGGTGCGCGCCGGTGAGGTGGATGCTCCCGACGACGACGTGCTGGCAGCGCGGTACGAGGTCGCCGACCAGTTGCTCTCCGACGCCGGCTACCGCTGGTATGAGGTCAGCAACTGGTCGCGTCCGGGCGCGGAATGCCGGCACAACCTCGGCTACTGGCAGGACGGCAGCTGGTGGGGCGTCGGGCCAGGGGCGCACAGCTTCGTCGGCGATCGGGCGTGTGGCGTGCGTTGGTGGAACGTCCGCCAGCCCGCCGCTTACGCCGCGCGGATCGCGTCGGGCCAGAGCCCGGCTGCCGCGCGCGAGCTGCTTGGCGCCGATGAGCGACGCTTCGAGCGCCTGATGCTGGAAGTGCGCCTGCGCCCCGGCCTCGCCGCCGCCGATCTTGACGACGCCACTCGCGTCAGCGCGGAGCAACTCGCCAAGGATGGCTTGCTCTCTCGCATGCACGGCCACTTCGTCCTCACCCGCCAGGGCCGCCTGCTCGCCGACCTCGTGGTCCGCCGCCTCGCCGCTTGACGAGGTCAGGTGCCGCAGACGGTGAAGCCGTAGTCGCGCAGGCCGGCGCCGACGTCGGAGAGTTCGCCTTCGCCCTGGGTGA
>DATAZK010000135.1:0-12541 GCA_036272075.1 Frankiaceae bacterium | reverse complement strand
CGTCTCGGGATTGGCCCGGCGTCCGAGCTCGGCGATGACCTTGGAGATGATCCCGGAGGACGACACCGCCGTGATCCCCGCCATCGCGAGCGATCCGGGCAGCCCCCAGCCGAGCACCAGGCCGGCGACCGCGCCCGGTGCTGCTCCCAGCACCAGGTCGACGGCCCCGGCGCCCGCGTTGGTACGCAGGTTGGCGACCAGCTGATCGGCCGAATACTCCAGCCCCAAGGTGAGGAGCAGGAGCAGCACGCCGATCTGCGCGCCGGTGCTGATGAATTCCGAACTCGCTGACAGCGCCAGCACCCCGCCGTGACCGAAGGCGAGCCCGCCGAGCAGGTAGAGCGGGATCGGCGAGACCCCGAGCCGTCCCGCAAACCGGCCGAGGATCCCGAGGGCGAGCAGTACCGCCCCGATCTCGGAGAGAACCGCGTATCCGTGCCCGTCCACGCCGGCCTAGCCGCTGGACGTGTCGTCGGGCTGGCGACCGACAGCGCGCTCGCTCGCCCGCTTGTCATGCCAGAGGAAGAAAGCGGGCAACACCACAAACGCCAGCGTCATCAGTCCGATCGCCAGACCGATGCGCATCCACTCGAAATGCGTACTCAAAGCCATTCACTCCAGAAGAAATTTGGGTCGCGGGCGCGACCCGCACGGCGACCAAAACTGGGTTATGTGCGCTAACACCGACGGTTCGCGTCGATTACCCAGTTTTTTCAGGCGCCCGGGCGACGGAAAGGAAGTGATCAGGCAGCGAGTGGCGGGGCGCGGGAAAGGCGCGGACCGTAGCGAAACCCGGAGGGCGTGCGACGCAGGCGTGGGCGCGCGGCAAGCAGCCAGGCACCGAGCCCGAGAAGGGCGATGCCGATCGCCAGATCCCCATAGGTAGCAGGGACTTTCAGCGATGCGACGGGCGAGGAGGGCGCCCGGGTGAGCACGACCTGGTCAGGGTGTGACCCGGCCGCTGCGACGGGAGCGCTCGGGATTCGCGCGGCACTTTCGGAGGACGCGTGCGGGACGATCCCGAACGTGAACAGCCCGAGGGCGACGAAACCGGCCAGCCAGATACGCCGAAGGCGTGAGATTCTGGCGGCTGTCACCTAGTCAATGATAGTTGAAACCGTCTGTTCCAGGTTGCCCGTGATTCCTAGCTCGTCAGGCGCTGAGGCCAACACTCACCGATCACCGCAAGCGCCCAGGTGCTGCCGCGGCGCATCTCTGTCCCTCCCACGGACCGTAAGCTACTGTAACTCGACCGAATTAGTCAAGAACTGGGTGTGGGCGACGCGAACTGCGGTGCGAACCGCGCGGTCCAGAGCTTCACCTGGGCGATGTAGTCCTGCGTCTCGGCGTAGGGCGGCACGCCGTTGTAGCGGTGCACCGCGCCGATTCCGGCGTTGTACGCCGCCAAGCGCAGGGCCACCTGATCGCCCTTGATCGAGCTCACGCTCCTCGCGAGCACGCACGTGTACACCGCAGACGTGGCGACGGAGTCCGCGGCGTTGAAGATGTCGCGCTTGCCGTCACCGTTCGCGTCGACCCCGTATTGGCGAAACACCGACGGAAGGATCTGCATCATGCCTTCGGCGCCGTTGCCCGATTCGGCCTCGGGATCGAAGCGGCTCTCCACGTACGCCATCGCCGCCATGCCCGGCGGCGTGAGCACCCCCGGGCAGCGCCGTGACGCGACCTGGAAGTAGGACTTGTACGCCGCGGGCACGAGGACCTCTTGGGCCGGGGTCTTGCCCCCACCGCCGCAGCCGCTGACGAACCCTGCCGTCAGCGCTAGGGGCAGGAGGGCGCCGACCAGCCGGTAGCGCACCCCCACGACGGGGCACGCTACCGGCTGGGCCAGCAGGAAACGCTTATCTGCTAAGGCGAATCGGCAGTTTCTTGAGCGCGTTGTTCAGGTTTGACCGGGTGCGTACGGCTGGTCCGTTCAGCTCGATCTTCGAGTAGGCGTCGAGCAGCTCCTCGAAGAACACCCGTCCCTCCAGCCTGGCGAGATGCACCCCGAGGCAGAAGTGCTGGGCGATCCCGAAAGACAGATGCGGGTTCGGCCGGCGGTGGATGTCGAAGGACTGCGGGTCGGCGAAGACGTCCTCGTCGCGGTTGGCCGAGGTGTAGTACATCGCGACCTTGTCGCCCGCCTTGATCGCCTGCCCGTTCAGCACGGTGTCGGCCGTCGCCGTCCTGCGGAAGTAGTGCAGCGGGTTGGAATAGCGCAGGATTTCCTCGACAGCGCCGGGGATCAGGCTGCGATCGGCCCGGATCTCGGCGAGCTGCTCGGGGTGCAGCAGCAAGGTGTGCAGGCCCGACGCCAGCATCGTCTGCGTGGTGTCCTGACCGGCCGTCACGAGCTGGACGAAGAAGACCCCGAAGTCGAGGTCGCTCATCAGCTTGCCGCCGAACTCGGTCGTCAGGATGTAGGTCGTCAGGTCATCCTGCGGTTCCTGGGTGCGCCACCGGGCCGCGTGCTGCATCCCGTAGATGGCCATGTCCATGCTGCCGGAGCCGGGGTTGATCCCGTCGCCGTCAGGCATGTAATCCGGGTCCTGGCCGTGGGTGTTGAGCTCGGCCATGTGGTGGACGCGGTCCCAGTCCTCTTCGGGGAGCCCGACGAGCTCGCCGATGACCCGGGTCGGCAGCGCCGAGGTGACATCGCGGACGAAGTCCACGTCACCATCGGCGTGATCGAGGATGTCGCGGGTGATCGCCCGGATGCGATCTTCGAGCTGCTCCATCACCTTGGGGACGAAGCGTTTGACCATCGGACGCCGGTAATCGTTGTGCCGCGGGGGGTCCATCGCCAGCAACATGCCGCGCATGTTTTCCAGCTGCTCGCCGTAGAGGTCCTCCAGGACGACGCCGCCCTCGGTGGCCGAGTAGAGGTTGGGGTTGCGCGCGACCGTCTCGACGTCACCGTGCTTGAGGACCGCCCAGTAGCCGGGCTGGCCGGGGATGTCCTGCCAGAAGACCGGCTGGGTTCGGCGCAGCTCCGCGAACAGCTCGTGAGGCGGCGCCTCGATGTAGGTCTCGGGGGCGTAGATGTCAATCGTGGGTGCGGTGGTGGTCATGTGTCAGTCCGTGACGACGTTGGGGCGGGGGAGGCCGTTCGCCTCGCAGATTGCGAGGTAGTGCGACAGGGTGCCGGCACCGTCAGCGACACCGGTGATGTTGCCCGCCGCGTCGAGGTTGATGTTGACGCCGTACATCTGGAACCACACGCGGGTGTTGTCCTCGATACAGGTCAGCGTGTGGATCGAACCGGCGGGCTCGTACAGGAAGGAGCCGGCCCGGTTGACGTAGTCGTACTCCTTGTACTTCCACGCGCCGGACTGCGTGTAGCCGTAGACCGGACCGGTGTGGCGGTGGGTCTCGACCTCGAAGCCGGCCTGGAAGATGTTCTCGATGATCCACAGTCCCTCGGACTCGCGGACCTGCAGGACTTTCAGCATGTTTCCGCCGCCGATGTCGACGAAGGGCAGGTCGTCGGCGCCGACGTGGACGGCCTGGGGCGCGGTGAGTGCAGTGGTCACGAGATCTCCTTGGTTGCTGGACTGGTGGAAAGCGGCTCTTGGGGTGGCGGCTGTTGGGGTGTCAGTCGGGCCTCGCGAAGCGCGCTGCGCCGGACCTTGCCGGCATCGTCGCGCAGCGGATGCGTCACGAACTCGAACGTGCGAGGAACCTTGTACGGCGCCAGGTGCTCGCGCAAGTGGCTACGCAAGGCGACATGGTCGGGATGGTGCTCGGGAGCAGCCTGCCCGACGTCGACGATCGCGTGGACGCGGTTGCCGAGGTCGTCGTCCGGAAGCCCGACGACGGCGGCGGAACGCACCTGGGGATGGCGTTCGAGCGCGGCCTCGACCTCCGCCGGATAGATGTTGGCACCGCCGCTGACGACGAGATCGGTGCGCCGGTCGACCAGGTACAGGTAGCCGTCGGCGTCGAGATACCCGAGATCGCCAAGGGTTTCGCGGCCGTCGCGCACTTTGGCCTCGGCACCGAGATAGCGGTAGGTCGAGCCGGGGCCGCCGGGCACCGCGAAGAAGACCTCGCCGATCTCCCGGGGTGGTAGGTCGGCACCGGTCTCGGGGTCGAGGATGCGTACTTCGTGGCCGGGCAGGGCTTTGCCCACCGAGCCGGGGTGCTCCAGCGACTCCCGTCCGGTGATCATGGTCGACCCGTTCTGCTCGGTGCCCCCATAGACCTCGAGGATCCGGTCGGGACCGATCCAGTTGAGGTACTCCTCCTTCAGCCACGCCGGCCACGGAGAGCCGCTGCTGAAGATGAGCCGCAGCGAGGAGAGATCGGCGCTCTCGCGCACCTCCGGTGGGAGCTGCCAGATGCGGCGCAGCATCGTCGGCACCGCGAAAATCCAATCAACACGGTGCTTTTCGATGAGTTCCAGGACCGCCGCGGCCTCGAACCGCTCCATCAGCACGATGGTCGAGCCGGTGAACAAACCGTTGAGCGAGAAGGTGAAAGGCCCGTTGTGGTAGAGCGGACCGGGCACCAGTTGGACGCCGTCGATCTGCATCCCGCTGATGGGCGCGGTCGGGTCGACCGTCGCCTGGCGAGCGTTGACGATGACCTTCGGACGCCCGGTGCTACCTCCCGAGGCGAGCGCCACCCACGAGGGCGATACGGCGCTCGGCAGTGGATCGTCCGCAAGATTCGGCGAAGGCCGCCAGCCGGGAGCGAGCGCCGGGCGACCGGTCACCCGTTCAGGGTCGACGCCGATGACGAGGGCCGGCTGCGCCAGTTCAATGATCGCGTTGCGTTCGATGTCAGGGAGCCGGTAGGACAGCGGCGCCGGGGTGGCCCCGAGCTTCCAGACCGCTGCCACTGCAATGTAGAAGTCGATCCCGTTGGGCAGCGCGATCGTGACGAGATCACCGTGACCGACCCCGAGCTCGGCGAACGCGCGAGCCGCCCGATTCGCCTGTGATTCCAGCTCTTTTCGGGTGATGCTCTCCTCGCCGCAGATGACCGCCACGCGATCGGGGTCGCGCTTGGCCTGATAGGTGAACGTTTCACCCATCGAGATCGAGGTTGCGGCTGGTGGCTGCATCAGGTGTCCATCAGTGCGTGTAGAACCCGCCGTCAGCGATGAAGAGCTCACCGGTCACGTACGACGCCTCGTCGCTGGCCAGGAAGAGCGCCACGTTGGCGATCTCGGGTGGTGCCCCGAACCGGCGCATGGGGATCTGGTCGAGCAGCTTTCCGGCAAACTCGGGAATGGTGCCGATGATCTTCGTCATGTTGGTGTCGATGTAGCCGGGGCCGATCGCGTTGACCCGCACGCCCTCGGTCGCCAGGGCGGAGGCGGCCATCTTCGTCAGCATCCAGACACCGGCCTTGGACACCGAATACGCGAGTGATCCTGCCTCGCCGGCGAGAGCGGCGATCGAGGCGATGGTGACGATGGCGCCGCCGCCCTGGCTGACCATCTGCTTGCCGGCCGCCTGCACCGCGAGCATGGTGCCGGTCAGGTTCACGTCCAGGACCGGCTGCCATTGCTCCACGGGCAGGTGCAGGAAGGCCGTCGCCGGGCTCGGTGCGGCGCCCGCGGCCGTCATCGCGGTGGAACGTGAGTCGTCGCCGCTGGTGTAGCCCGCAAAGGAGATCCCGGCGGCGGTCACGAGGATGTCGAGGCGTCCGAAGTCGCCTGTCGCGATCAATACCGCGGCGTCGTTGTCGGCCGGGGACGATGCGTCGAGGTGGACGAAGATCGCCTCGTGGCCCTCGCCGCGCAGGTCGACCGCAGCGGATTCGCCCGGATCGTCGAGGACATCGGCGATGACGACGCGAGCGCCCTCCTGCGCGAAACGCTGGACGCAGGCCAGACCGATGCCGTTCGCGCCGCCCGTGACGAGCGCGACCTTGCCGTCCAGCCGTCCCATACAGTCCCCTGTATCACTATCCGAGCTAGCTGCTCATTCTCCGATACGGTAACGAGCGCGACACAGGTCGGTCAACGCAGGTAGGAGGCTCTCATGGCGGTTGCCCGGCTGACCACCGTGGAGAAAGCGCTCCGCGTGCTTGCCGCGGTCGCCGACAACCAACCGATCAGCGGCAGCGCGCTGTCCCGCGATCTCGAGCTCGACAAGAACGCTGTGCAGCGCATTCTCGTGACCCTCGGACACCAGGGCTGGCTGCAGCAGGACCGGCGAGCCGGTGGCTGGCGGCTGGGACCGCAGTCGCTGGTGGTCGGCGGTCGCTACGCGGGAGCGCTACGCGACCGGGCCCATCCGGTGCTGCACGACCTCGCCGCCGAGACCGGCGAGACGATCACCCTCTGGGCCGTGGAGGGCGACGAGTTCACGGTCGTCGACGGCGTCGAAAGCACCCAGACGCTTCGCGGCACGATCCCGATCGGCTACCTCGCCAGCATCACCGAGGGCGGCGACTTCCTGGCCTTCTGCGACGCCTTCACCCGCGATCGGCTGCTCGGACCCGACGCCATGACCGAGGATCACGTCGAGCTGATCCGCGAGCGCGGCTACTACGTCGTCGACACCGAGTACACGTCGACCATCGCCGTCGGCGCGCCGGTGTGGGACGGGCGGCCGCTTCCCGCCGCCGCGCTCCTGCTCGTCGCCCCCGCCGACCGGCTGCGCGGCGACGCTTTGGCAGCCGCGGCAATTCAGGTGGCTGACGCCGCCGCCGGGCTCTCGTCCGGTCGGCAGCGCCGGGCCGGCTGACTCCGCGTACGGCGGCCGCGACCGGTATACGAAGTGAGGGGCTCAGCCCATCGTCTTCGCGCCGTCGATGGCCTCGCGAATGATGTCGGCGTGGCCGGCGTGCTGCGAGGTCTCCGCCAGGATGTGGGTGACCGCCCGGCGGGCGCTCCACGTGGCGCCTGGCTCGAACCACGGCGCCTCAGGCAGCGGATGCGCGACGTCGAGGTCGGGCAGCCCGGCGATCAGGTCATCGGTGGCGCGCGCGACCTCCGCGTAGGCATCCAGCAGGGAAGCGACCGTCTCGTCCGGCTCCATCCGCAGGCTCGCCTCGTGCGCCTCGTAGCCCGACGCGTCCTGCGGTCCCAGTCCCGCCGCGCCGAGGGCGATGAAACGCGCCCAGCCGGCCTCGACGTAGGCGACGTGCTTGATGAGCCCGCCCAGGCAGAGCGCGCTCACCGTCGGGGTGGACGCGGCCTGCTCGTCGGTCAGCCCGCGCAGCGTGCCCCGCAGGAAGTCGCGGTGGGTGGCGAGCGAGCTCAGCAGGTCAGTGGTCTCGAGTGTGGTGATCGAACTGGTCATCGGGAGGTCCCTTCGTCGTCGTTGAGATCAACGCTAGGACCTATAGGTGCCAGTTTCTGTCCGCAATCGGGTGCAGACTGGGAAACATGTCGGGCACGAGTTCACGGGCGCTGCAGCTGCTCTCCCTGCTCCAGACGCACCGGTACTGGGCCGGCACCGAGCTGGCGTCGCGCCTCGAGGTTTCGCTACGCACTCTGCGGCGTGACGTCGACCGGCTGCGCGAGCTGGGCTACCCGGTACAGGCGCAGCGCGGGGTCGAGGGCGGCTACCAGCTCGCGCCCGGGGCGTCGTTGCCGCCCTTGGTGCTCGACGACGAGGAGGCGGTCGCCCTCGCGGTCGGGCTGATGGCGGCGGCGCAAAGCAGCGTCGCCGGAACCGCGGAGTCCTCGATGCGGGCGCTGGCCAAAGTCGTGCAGGTGATGCCGTCGCGGCTGAGGCGCCAGGCGGAAGCGATGCAAGCCATGATCGAGCCGACCCGGGGATACGGCATCGAGGCGAGCGTCGACCCGCAAGCCCTGACCACCATCGCGCAGGCCTGCCGCGACAGCGAGCGGGTGCAGTTCGACTACACCGCGGCCAGTGGCGCGCAGCAGCGCCGCCACCTGGAACCCCACCGGATGGTGTCGCTCGGACGCCGCTGGTACCTCGTCGGCTATGACCTCGAACGCCATGATTGGCGCACGTTTCGCCTCGATCGGCTCCGAGGCCTGGAGCCCACGGGAGCCCGCTTCGCGCCGCGGACCCTCCCCGCTCCCGACGCGGCCACCTTCGTACGCCAGGGGCTCAAGCAGGTGCCGAGCGCGTACAGCGTGGAGGCGCTGATCCACGCCCCCGCAGATTCGGTACGCGATCGCGTCGGCCGCTGGGCAAGCATCGAGGACGCCGGCGGCGGGACCTGCCTCATGCGCATGCGCACCGACTCCTTCGACTGGCCGGCCATGGTGCTGGGCAACCTCGGCGCGGAGTTCTCCGTGCTCGGCCCGCCCGAGATGCGCGACTACCTCGCCGAGTGGACCGCCCGCTTCACCCGTGCCGGCCTGACGACTTAGAGGCCGGCCTTCGCCAGCAACTCCGAAGCAGTCACGCTGCCGGCCGGACGGCGCTCGCGTACGAGCGCATTCGCCTCGCGCTGGAGGAGATCGTTGAGCGGGGTCGCGACGCCGTGCAGGCGGCCGAGCAGCGCGATCTCGCCGTTCAGGAAGTCCGCCTCGATGGAGCCGGTGCCGCGGTGCACGCTCTGCCACGACGAGCCGCCGCCGCGCTCGCGTCCCTCGACGGCGACCAGCTGCACCTGATCGCGCCGGTACGCGCGCCATTCCTCGTTGCCGACGACATCGATTCCGGCCGCCTCCAGCACCGCACGGCCCTCTGCGTCGACCCGCTTCACCAGCTCGTGCACCAGCTTCTCGCCGGCCTCGTCCTGGTCGTGACCGGTGAGCGCCTCGATCGAATTCCCCAGGTTTCGCAGCAGTTTTGCGTACTTCCAGCGCATGACCTCGGCACGGGCGACGGACAGGAAGCGGGCCGCCGACAGGTCGATCGCGACCTCCTCGGCCACCGCATCGACCCCGGTCGGGTAGCAGCCGATGTCGAGCATCCCGGGATGAGGACTGCCCTGCGCGTCCACTCGCCCCGGCTCCAGATGCTGGGCCGGGAGCATGACGCAGATGCCGTAGACGCGCTGGAAACGACGCAGTGCGAGGCGCTCGTTCTCGACCCCGTTCTGGGCGCACACGACCGGCAGGCTCTCGGCGGCGCTGCCTGCGCCGGACAGGGGCAGCGACGCGATGTCGCTCAGCAACGACTCGGTGTGCTGCGTCTTCGTCGCCAGCAGCAGCACATCGTCGGCGTGCAGTTTCAGCTCATCGGGTGCGGACGCGACATCGAGCGGAATCTGATGCGTCCCCTCCGGCGTCGCGAGCGTCAGCCCGTCGGACTTCATGACGCGGGCATGCTCGCCGCGGGCGAGGACGGTCACGTCAGAACCTTGCAAACGCAGCAGCCCGGCGATGGTTCCACCGACGGCTCCGGCTCCCAGAATCACGTAGCGCACTCCCTAAGCCTGCCCTCTCGCAGCGCGCCGGTACCACTTCGATACGTTTCGCCCGTGCCCTCTCCTGCCGAATTGCTGGACCTGTCCGGTCGCACCGTGGTCGTCGCGGGCGCCGGTGGCGGTGGCATCGGCACGGCCATCAGCGGGATGCTGGCTGCCGCCGGCGCGCTCGTGGTGGGCGTCGACATCAGCGGCGAAGCACTCGACGAATTCAGCGCCGCCACCACCGGCGTCGACTCCCGGCCGCACCCGGCGGTCGTCGGTAACGCGCGCAATCCGCAGGACGTCGAGCGCGCCATCGCCGCGGCCGGTGAGGAGTTCTACGGGCTGGTTCACGTGGCCGGCGGGATGCTGTCAGCGCCCTGGGAGCCGCTCACCGAGATGGATCCTGCCGTCTTCGACGAGCTCATGGACCTGAACCTGCGCTCCATGTTCCTGACGAGCACCGCGGCGGCCCGGCGCCTTCGCGAACTGCAGCGCGCCGGCAGCATCGTCGCGCTGTCGTCCATCGCCGGGCTCAGCTCGATGCCGTTCGGTGCCCCGTACGCCGCCGCCAAGGCCGCGCTCATGTCACTGGTGCGCACAGCGGCGCTGGAATGGGGATCGCTCGGAATCCGGATCAATGCCGTCGCGCCTGGCACCGTGCGCACCCCGAGAAGCCTGAAGAACAACCCGAACCCGCCCCCTGACACGCCCGCCGAACGTGCTGCGGTGCCGCTCGGGCGGCGCGGGCACGCCGACGACATCGCCGGTGCGGTCACCTTCCTGATGTCGGATCTCGCCGGCTGGATCACAGGCCAGGTGCTCTCGGTGGACGGCGGCGCGACCGCCCGGCCACCCTTCGTCGGCGATGACAACCTTCCGGTCTTCCTGCATGACGACGCGCTACGCGAGCGGCTCGCCGGGCGGCCGGAGTGACGCTGACCGCCGCCGTCGTAGGTACCCCGGACGGTCCTGCCGGGCAGGTGGCGCAGGGCCTGCGCGAGGCAGGTGCCGACGTCACCGTTCTCGCTCCGGCCGGTCGCGCCGAGCTCGCGGCGCAGCTGATCGCCGCCGGGCGGCCCCACCTCGTGGTCTTCGCACCCACGCCGGGCCCGGCAGCGAAGCCGACCCCTTTGACCGACTACGACGAGGCGAGCTGGGACACCGTCGCCGCGCAGCCCATCCGTGACGCGATCGCGTGCCTGCAAGCCGCGGGTGATGCGTTCGAGGCAGGCGGCACGATCGTCACCGTGCTGCCGACGCTGTCCAGCCGGGGCTCGGCTGGCCTCACCGGATGGAGCACGGCCGCGGAGGGGGTGCGCTCGTTGGTCAAGGTCGCGGCACGCGAGTACGGGCCGCGCCAGATCACCGTCAACGCCGTCGCGATTCCGGCCAGTTCCCTTGCGGGCGCTGAAGGTTCGCTGGATCGGCCGGGCCTGCCTGCGGCGACGTTGCCGGCGCCCGCCGACGCGGGCGAGGCCTCTGCGATCATCGCGGCGCTTGCGTCACCTCCCTGGACCTCGGTCACGGGAGCGACGATCGCGGTCGATGGCGGCGTCTGGATGCCGGCATGAGCGCGCTGAAGGACCGGGTGGTACTGGTCACCGGAGGCGGCGCCGGCATCGGTCAGGCGGTGTGCCAGTCCTGCGCTGACGCCGGCGCCCACGTGATCGTCACCGCCCTGAGCGACAACGGTGAGCAGACCGCCGCCCAGATCACGGCATCCGGTGGCAGCGCGCATTTCGTCCAGGCCGACGTCAGCTCGCTCGAAGACATGGAACGCGCGGTCGCCGACGGCGTCGCGCGCTTCGGCGGGCTTGACGGGGTGGTGCACAACGCGACGAGCCGGCACTCGAGCAGCGTCACCGCACTCGCCGATCTCGACCCCGCCGTGCTCGACGACCATCTGGCGGTCTCGGTCGGGGGCGCGTTCAACTGCGCCAAGGCCGCCCTCCCCCACCTTCGCGAACGACGCGGCCGGCTCGTGCTGATGACCTCGCCGGCAGCCATGGAAGGAAGCTCCACGCTGCCGGCCTACGGCACGGTCAAGGGGGCTTTGCGCGGCTTCGCGAAAAGTCTCGCGCTCGAAGAGGGACCCAACGGGGTCAACGTCACCGCGGTCTCTCCGCTCGCCGTGACGCCCGCTCTCTACCGGGCGTTCGAGTCCAACCCGAACCTCGAACCACGGCTGCGCCAGCTGGTGCCCCTGGGCTGGGTCGGCGACCCCTTCCTGGACATCGCCCCGGTGCTCACGTTCCTGCTCGGAGACGGCGCCCGCTACGTCACCGGCCAGACCCTCGTCGTCGACGGCGGGCTGAAACGGTTCCTGTTTTGAGACGCCACCTCACACCGTTGCGCGTCGCCGGCGCGGTCGTCGTTCTTGCGCTCGCCACGGGCCTGATCCTGTACAGCATCCCCTCGAACGAGTACCTCCTGCTCCCCGACGTCGCGCATCCGGTCGCGCCCCTCGTGCAGGTCCAGAACCCGCACCCGGCCGGGGGAGGCGCGCTCTACTTCGTCGACGTCATAGAGCGGCGCGCGACCGAGCTCGAGCGTCTCCTCCCGTGGATCCGCCCTGCCCACGGCTCGCTCGAGCCGGCGGGCGCGATCGTTCCTCCGTGCTCGACGGCGACGCAGGCCGAGGAGGCCCAGCTGCAGGCGATGACGGTCTCGCAGCAGATCGCGGCTGCGGTGGCGCTGCGCCACCTCGGCTACCACGTAGGCGTGCAGCCGGTGGGAGTCGTCGTCTCGCAGCTCTTCGAAGGAACGAATGCTCCCTGCAAGCTCCAGCCGATGGACGTGATCGTCAGCGCCGACGGGAAGCCGACGCTGACGGTCGCGAGCCTCCACGACGTTCTGGGAGGGGTGAAGCCGGGCGCCTCCGTCGACTTGCGGGTCCGCCGCGGCGACAAGCTGCTGCCGCTGCGGCTCCGCACCGTCGGCAACTCGGCGGAGCCGGGGCACGCCTTCATCGGCATCGGCGTCGACCAGGCTGCCCGGATCAAGCTGCCGATCCACGTCTCGATCGACGCAACCGGCATAGGCGGCCCCTCCGCCGGCCTCGCCTTCGCGCTCGAGGTGATGCAAAAGCTCGGGCGTAACGTCCTCCGGGGTCACCGGGTGGCCGCGACAGGCGAGATGGAGCTCAACGGCAGCGTCGCACCCATCGGCGGCGTGAAGCAGAAGACGTACGGAGTGCGGAAGGCGGGAGCCGACGTCTTCCTCGTTCCGGCGGGCGAGAATG
>DATAZK010000134.1:0-27719 GCA_036272075.1 Frankiaceae bacterium | reverse complement strand
CCGTCGGCGAAATGTTGCTGCAACTGGCGGGCCGCGGCCTGCCGTTCGACGTCGCCGATCCGGACCTCGAGCGACGGCGCCGTGGCTGTCTTGGTGAAGCTCCTGTCGTCCACGGCGCCTCCGTAGCTACATCGACCTATAACGGTGTAAGCAAAATTACACCACTGCTCGTTAGAGGTACTGACCGGTGTTGGCGATCGTGTCGATCGACTTGCCGGTCTGGTTGCCCTTGCCACCTGTAACGAGGGTGCGGATGTAAACGATCCGCTCGCCCTTCTTGCCGCTGATGCGAGCCCAGTCGTCGGGGTTGGTGGTGTTGGGCAGGTCCTCGTTCTCTTTGAACTCATCCAGGCAGGCGGAGAGCAGGTGGGAGACGCGCAGGCCCTTCTGGCCGGTCTCGAGGAAGGCCTTGACGGCCATCTTCTTCCCCCGGGCAACGATGTTTTCGATCATCGCGCCGGAGTTGAAGTCCTTGAAGTACAGGACTTCCTTGTCACCGTTGGCGTAGGTGACTTCCAGGAAGCGGTTCTCATCGGTCTCGGTGTACATGCGCTCGACGACCCGCTGGATCATGCCGGCGCACGTCGCCTCGCGGTTGCCCGCGTGCTCGGCCAGATCGTCCTCGTGCAGCGGGAGACCGGGGATGACGTACTTGGAGAAGATGTCGCGCGCGGACTCCGCGTCGGGACGCTCCACCTTGATTTTCACGTCGAGCCGGCCGGGGCGCAGGATGGCCGGGTCGATCATGTCTTCACGGTTGGAAGCGCCGATGACGACGACATTTTCCAGCAGCTCGACGCCGTCGATCTCCGCGAGCAACTGCGGCACGATCGTGTTCTCGACGTCTGAGCTGACGCCGCTGCCGCGGGTACGGAAGATCGAGTCCATCTCGTCGAAGAAGACGATGACCGGCATGCCCTCGGACGCCTTCTCACGGGCGCGCTGGAACACGAGCCGGATCTGCCGCTCGGTCTCACCGACGTACTTGTTCAGCAGCTCCGGGCCCTTGATGTTGAGGAAGAAGGCCCGCCCGTCGCCCTTGCCGCTCTGCTCCTTGACCTTCTTGGCCAGCGAGTTGGCGACCGCCTTGGCGATGAGGGTCTTCCCGCAGCCGGGAGGGCCGTAGAGCAGCACACCCTTCGGCGGCTTCAGCTGGTGCTCGGCGAACAGTTCCTTGTGCAGGAAAGGCAATTCGACCGCGTCCTGGATCGATTCGATCTGCGCTGCGAGGCCGCCGATCGCCGTATAGGCGACATCGGGAACCTCCTCCAGCACCAGCTCTTCGACCTCGGATTTGGGAACCCGCTCGTACGCCCATCCGCTACGCGTGTCGACCAGCAGCGAATCGCCGTTGCGCAGCGGCCCGTCCATCAGCGGTGCGGCGAGGTGAACCACCCGCTCCTCGTCGGCGTGCGCCACGACGAGTGCCCGGTCGTGACCCTCGAGCACCTCTTTGAGGAGCACGACCTCACCCTGGCGCTCGAAGTCGAGAGCGCGCACGACGTTCATCGCCTCGTTGAGCATGACCTCCTGGCCACGCTGCAATTCACCGACCTCGACGGCCGGTGACACCGTCACGCGAAGCTTGCGGCCCTGCGTGAAGACGTCGATCGTGTCGTCGTCGTGGGCGGCGAGGAAGACGCCGTAGCCGCTCGGCGGCTGACCCAGCCGGTCGATCTCTTCCTTGAGCGCCACGACCTGATCGCGCGCTTCCCTCAACGTGGCGACCAGCTTCTCGTTCTGGCCCACCAGCCCGCGCATCCGAGCCTGGCTTTCAGCCAGCCGCTCTTCGATCATCCGGGCCACGCGCGGCGACTCGGTGAGACGGCTGCGAAGGCCGGCGATCTCTTCCTCGAGGAAGGCGATCTGCGTCTGAAGCTGCTCGACTTCCTTCGCCGACGCAGCCTGCTTGGACTGCGGATCGGACGGGCCTTTTTCGCCGCGCCCGCCCGCGGGTGGACGAGGACCAGCCACAGCCGTCACCTCCCCGGTCGGGTCGAGATCCCACACTAACCATCTGCGGGCGTGAGCGGCGACACCATTCGCGCTCGCGTCCCGGCTAATAAGCCGTTGTTATCCGTCTGTGACGCCCGCAGCCGCCCAACGGGTTGCTAGCGTCGAGTGATGCGGGTTTACGTCGATCAGGACAAGTGCACTGGCGACGGGCTCTGCGTGCAGTACGCCACGAAGGTCTTCGAGTTCGACATCGACGGGCTGGCTTACGTGAAGGGTCCGGACGGCGAGCTGCAGACGGCCGTCGGCGCCGAGGTCGACGTTCCGCAGTCGTTGCAGCTCGAGGTCATCGACGCCGCCGAGCAGTGCCCCGGCGAATGCATCTACGTGACGGCTGACGACGGTTCGATCATCGGCGGTCCGACGGACTGATCCGTCGGACCGGGCGGTGTCGCGGCCGGGCGCGCTCCCTTGGCGGGGCGGGTGCGCCGCGCCGGTGGTCTGACCCCGGGCGCCATGCGGCGCGCTGTCATCAGGAAGCCGGTGTGGCCGACCATGCGGTGGTCAGGGCGCACTGCGAGCCCGTCGACGTGCCAGCCGCGCATCATGCTTTCCCAGCTCGACGGTTCGGCGTAGGCGGCGCACTCGCGTACCGCCTCGACCAGTCGGGAGAGCTGCGTGGTGGTCGCGACGTAGCCGCACAGGACGCCGCCCGGGATCAGTGCCTGCGTCACCGCCGGCAGCACCTCCCAGGGCGAGAGCATGTCGAGCACGACGCGATCGACCTCGGGCAGCTCGGGCTCGCCGTCGAGCCGGGTGCCCACGTCACCGACCCGGCATTCCCACGCGGGATGCGGGCGGCCGAAGAACATCTCGACGTTGCGGGCAGCGATCTCGGCAAAGTCGGGGCGGCGCTCGTAGGAGATGACCCGGCCGGCCTCCCCCACCGCCCGCAGCAGCGAGCACGACAGCGCGCCGCTCCCGGCGCCCGCTTCCAGCACCCGAGCCCCGGGGAAGACGTCGGCGAATCCCACGATCTGGGCGGCGTCCTTCGGGTAGACGACCGTCGCCCCGCGCGGCATGGACAGCACGAAGTCCGACAGCAATGGGCGGAAGGCGACGTAGGGCGTCCCGCCGGTGCTCACGACGACAATTCCTTCGGGACGTCCGATCAGCGTGTCGTGGTCGATGGCGCCCTTGTGGGTGTGGAACTGCTTGCCGACGGTCAGCTGGACCGTATGGCGCCGGCCCTTGTCGTCGGTGAGCTGGACCCGATCGCCAACTTTGAGAACTCCCGTGCCGCCACCGCTCACCGGCGCGGCGCCATTCGGTTTGCGGCGGCGGGATCGAGCCGGGCAACGACGTCGACCATGACGAGCACGCCGGTGGGCTGGCCGTCCGGGCCATAGACCACGTACTCCGAGGCCGGCACCTGCGAAAGGCGCTCCATGAGCTCCTGCCCGCCGAGATCGGCCGGGATCTTCATCCCGTCCTCGATGGGTCGCGAAACCTGGTTGATGGTCGTCCAGGGCCGGCGGTCTTCGGGGACGGCGTCGGCGGCCGCGCCGTTCATGACCGCCCAGGGGCGCCCGCTGCTGTCGGAGACGATGACCGCCGTGACGCCCATGGCCTGGGCGCGCCGTAGCGCCTCGGAGAGCGGCAGGTTGGCATCGACCGTGACCGCGCGGCGGGCGATCGCACTGGCACTGATGCTCGGCAGCTTCTCGATGACGCGGCTGCGCCGGATCGCTTGCGTGGCACCGAGGCTGAGGACGAAGGCGATCAGCAGGAAGTAGATCGCCGCACCGGTCGAGTGCCGGGAGAAACCGTAGATGAGGGCCGCACCGGCGACCACGTAGCCGGCATAGCCGGCGACGCGGGTGGCCACGTTGCGGTCGCCGGTCACCTTCCAGATAGCGGACGCGAATGCTGCGCCGCCGTCGAGTGGCACTCCGGGCAGCATGTTGAACGCTGCCAGCGCCAGATTCATGAAGGCGATCGAGAAGACGAAGTAGCCCGCCGTCGTGTTGGGATCGACCGACGGATACGCGAGCCAGGCGGCTCCGCCGATCACGAGGTTCACGAAGGGGCCGGACACCGAAACCAGGAAGCTGCGGCCCGGGGTCTGCGGCTCGGGGCTGAACTGGGTGAGGCCCATGAAGCCGTTGACGGAGATGGCGTCGACGTCGAACTTGAAGCTCTGCGCGACGAGCGCGTGGCCGAGCTCGTGAAGGACGATGCAGATCATCAGGATCACCGCGTCGGCGAGGCCGAGCGTGTAGCTGCGAGCGTTGGCGATGCCGGTGACGCGCTCCTGGGCGAGCGTGGAGAAGCTCGCGGCGAAGAAGAATATGAAGAGCAGGGTGATCGGGGAGAAGTAGATCGGCACCCGGTGCACCGTCAGCAGGCGCACTCCGCGGCCGGGCACGCTGCGCGGCGGAGGGGGCTGTTGATCGGTCACACGCTTGATGGTGTCAGACGCAGGCGCTGCGGGTGTGCGACCGTACGGTGATTGTGTGAGCAGCATCTCCGCCAGCCCCGTCCAAGGCCAGGCCCTCGCGGTCAAGGCCATCGACCTTTCGAAGGATTACGGCAGCGGCGAGGCCCGCGTCTCGGCTCTTCGGCAGGTCAATGTCGGTTTTCCGGCAGGAGTCTTCTCGGCGATCATGGGGCCCTCGGGCTCGGGCAAGTCGACCCTCATGCATTGCCTCGCGGGCTTGGATTCGGTGACCTCGGGCGAGGTCTGGCTCGGCGGCGGCAGCCCCGGCGAGAAACCCGTGCTGCTGTCGACACTTTCGGACCGCAAGCTCACCCAGGTGAGACGCGATCGCGTCGGTTTCATCTTCCAGCAGTTCAACCTGCTTCCCACGCTGACCGCCGCGGAGAACATCCGGCTGCCCCTGGACATCGCGGGCCGCAAGGTCGACAAGGCCTGGTTCGATCGCGTCGTCAAGACGCTCGGGCTCGAGGACCGCCTCACACACCGGCCGACCGAGATGTCCGGTGGTCAGATCCAGCGGGTGGCGTGCGCGCGGGCCATCGTCTCGCGGCCGGCGGTGATCTTCGCCGACGAGCCGACGGGAAACCTCGATTCGCATGCGAGTGCTGAGGTGCTGGGCTTCCTGCGGCAATCCGTCCAGGAGCTCGGCCAGACCGTGATCATGGTCACGCATGACCCGACCGCGGCCTCGTTCTCCGATCAGGTGGTCTTCCTCAGCGACGGCCAACTCGTGGACGGCATGAGCGAGCCGACCGCCGATCGGGTGCTGGACCGGATGAAATCACTCGATACCTCTGGCGCTGCCGGGGCTCCGCAGGGTCGCCGCTGATGCTGCGGGTCACCTTCCGGGGGTTGTGGTCGCGCAAGATCCGGCTGCTGCTGTCCGCCATCGCCGTCGTGCTCGGTGTGGCGATGGTGTCCGGCACGTACGTGCTCACCGACACCATCGGCAACGCCTTCGAGAACCTGTTCGCCTCGATCAACCGCAACACCGCCGTCGCCGTGCGCGGTACGACCGGTGCGGGCTTCAGCAACACGGACACGAGTACCGACCGCTCGACGCTGCCCGACTCGCTCCTGCCCAAGGTGCAGGCGGTGCCTGGGGTGCGCGAGGCCGAGCCCAACGTGTCCGGCAATGCCCAGATCATCGACCCGGCCAACAACAAGCCCGTGTCGAATGCGGGCGCCCCGGGGATCGGCGTCAACTATTCGGGCACGCCGCTGGCGACCCTGACGCTGCGGCAGGGCGAGGCTCCACACGGCGCCCAGATCGCCGTCGACCGCGGGACATTCAAGAAGATCCATCTGAAACTCGGCCAGCGGGTGCTGGTCCAGGCCGGAACGCTGCCGGCGGCCGCGTATCAGGTCGTCGGCGTGGTGACGGTCGGCGACATCGACAGCCTCGGCGGGGCGACGCTCGCGGCGTTCGACCTCCCCACCGCGCAGCGGGTGCTGCTTCAGCCCGGGCGGCTGTCTCAGATCACCGTCGCGGCCGACAAGGACGTCTCCGAGACCGTGCTCGCGGGCCGGATCAAGGCGGCCGTCGGCAAGTCGGCCGATGTCGTCACCGGTGACCAGCTCACCCAGGAGACTTCCAACGGCATCAAGAACGGGCTGGGTTTCTTCAACCTGATCCTGCAGGTCTTCGGCGGGATCGCGCTGGTGGTGGGCCTGTTCATCATTGCCAACACCTTCGCGATGCTGGTCGGGCAGCGGGCGCGGGAGCTCGCCCTGCTGCGCGCCGTCGGGGCGAGCCGGGCCCAGGTGGTGAAGTCCGTGCTGGCGGAGGGCCTGGCGGTCGGCATCGTGGGATCGGTCGTCGGGCTGGCGCTGGGTATCGGCATCGCGATCGGGATGAAGAGCGTCTTCAGCGCCATTGGCATCGACATCCCCGCCGCGGGAGTCGTCATCGAGGCCCGGACCGTCATCGTGGCCCTCGTGCTCGGCGTCGTCGTCACGACGCTTGCCGCGCTGTTCCCAGCGCTTCGGGCGAGCCGGGTACCGCCGGTGGCGGCGATGTCGGAGACGTACACGATCCCGACCAAGGGGCTGCGCCAGCGCGGAGCGATCGGGCTGGCGTTCGCCATCGCCGGGCTCGCGACGTTGCTGAGCGGCGTGTCCGGGCACGGCTCGCAGGCCGCCGAGAAGGTCGGAATCGGAGCCGTCCTGGTGCTCGTGGCCGTGGTGGTGCTGGCGCCGCTGGCCGCGGGGCCGGTCGTCGCTGCGGTCGGCGCTCCGATTCGCCGGATCTTCGGCGCCATTGGTGTGCTGTCGAGCGAGAACGCTCGTCGTAACCCGCGTCGCACCGCTGCCACCGCGTCAGCCCTCATGATCGGGCTGGCATTGATCACAGCCGTCAGCGTGCTTGCCGCTTCGGTGAAGACGTCGGTCGGCACCCTCGTCAGCAAGGGGACGGGGGCGACCTTCATCCTGCTGGGCTCGGGTAGCCAGCCCTTGCCCAACAGCCTGACGAGTGATCTGTCCGGTGAGCCCGGCGTCGCTTCCGCAGCCGGAATTGCGATCGTGCCGATCCGCATCGCGGGCAGCAAGGCAGCGGCGACCGCCACGAACCCGGCGGCGCTGAAGGACAACATCCTGCTGACACCCGAATCCGGCGACCTGAACGGGCTGGGGCCGTCGACGATCCTCATCAGCAAGAAGGTGTCCGACGACAAGCACTGGAAAGTCGGCACCGTGCTGCCGGTCGGCTTCTCCGAAGGCGGCCAGACGCAGCTGAAGGTGGCCGGCATCTACAAGGAGAACCAGCTGGCCGGCGGCTACCTCATCGACCGCGCCACGGCCGTGCGCTACGTGACCAACCTGACGGACATCGTCAGCCTGGTGCGCGCCACCCCGGGCGCCAATCCGGACACGCTGCGCAAGACCATCGAGAGCGTGCTGACCAAATACCCGGGCATCAAGGTGCAGAGCCGGGGTGAGTACATCCAGAGCGCGCAGAACAAGATCGGGCAGCTGGTCAACCTGATCTACGTGCTGCTGGCGTTGTCGGTCCTGATTGCCTTCTTCGGCATCGTCAACACGCTGGCGTTGTCGGTCACGGAGCGGACGAGAGAGATCGGGCTGCTGCGTGCCGTCGGCATGAGCCGGGGTCAGCTTCGTCGCATGATTCGCCTCGAATCGTTGATGATTGCGCTCTTCGGGGCGATCCTCGGGGTCGCCGTGGGCTCACTGTTCGGCTGGGCGATCCTGCCGCCGCTGGCCGATCAGGGGCTGAACGACTTCAGCTACCCGGTCACGTCGATCATCGTGTTCTTCGTCGTCGCCGGCCTCCTGGGGGTCATCGCCGCCGTGTTCCCGGCGCGTCGTGCTGCCAAGCTCGATGTTCTACGCGCCATCTCCTCGACCTGAGGGCGATCGCTCGAAGCTGTGGACAGAACCGCTCGATCCCCAGATTTGCTTCGACGGGACGCAAGAACCGATCTGCGGGTGACCGTGACGCATGGCCCTCGCTCCCGTCCCCCAATCGCTCCCCCAGCCGCAGAACCGCCTCCGCCTCAGCTCACCCGAGCAGGTCCTCGCGGCGGTCCCCTACCTGCTCGGCTTCACGCCGTCACGCTCACTCGTGGTCCTCAGCTTGCGGGGCAAGCAGGTCGGGCTGACGATGCGGCTCGATCTCGATACGCCGCCGGCGGAGCTGCGCGAAGTGGTGGTCAACCGGTTGCACGCCGACCGGGCGACCACCGCGATCCTCATCGTGTTCGACCCGGATGACAGCGGTGGCTCGCAAGGGCGGCCCGGCTCACGCGTCGCCCGCCCGCTGATCCGCGCCCTGCGCCGCGAGCGGTTGGCGGTGAAGGACGCCATGGGCGTACGCGACGGGCGGTTCTGGTCCTACCTGTGCAACGAGCCGAGCTGTTGCCCGCCGGGTGGCCGCACCATGCCCGTCGCCGGTCAACGCGATCACACCCTGGTCGCGTCGACGTTCGTGGCGATGGGCACCGCCCCGCTGGCCAGTCGCGAGGAGCTCAGCGCATCGGTGGAAGCTGGTTCCCTGCAACGCCGCGCGGAACTCGACCCGGCCTTCGAGCGGGCGGTGGCGGCGCCAGCGGCCTATCCGTTGCAGCGGTGGCGCGAGGCGGTGCTGCGCTACACCGAGGCACCCCCGCGCCGCGCCTTGCCTGACACCGAGATCGCTCATCTGATCGTCAGCCTGGGGGATGTCGCCGTTCGCGATGAGATCGTCAGCTGGACGGCGGGCGCTGAGATCACTGGTGTGCTCGCGGTGTTGCGCGAGCTCGCTCCGTGTGCCCCACCGCCCTACGACGTGCAGGTGCTGGCGAGCCTTGCCTGGACGGCGTTGAGCATGGGCGAGGGAGCCTTGGCCGCGGTCGCCCTCGAACGCGCCCACTGCCTCGACCCGCAGCACGGCCTGGCCAATCTGCTTGGCGCCGCGCTGGAAAGCGGGGTGACGCCTGAGCAGCTGCGAGCGATCAGCAGCGAGCTCTCGCAGGTGTCGGAGCTCTCGGCGGCGGTCAGCCTGCCGGAGGTCCCGGACGACTTTCCGAGCTCGGATGAACACTGAGCTCGCTGAGCAGATGCAGGTCCACGTCGAGCAGGCTGGAGCGTTGTACCGCGCGGCTGGGAAGTTGTTCGCCGGCACTCGAGTCCGGATCCTGCTTGTCGGCGGGGAACGTGGGCACGTAGATGCAGGCGCAGCCGGCAGCGATCGCGCTGTCCAGTCCGGCGCGTGCGTCCTCCAGGACGACGCAGCGGGCAGGCACGACCCCGAGCTCTTTGGCGGCCGTGACGTACGGCTCGGGATCGGGCTTGCCGTGCGTCACTTCATCACCGGCGACGCTCACGGCAAACCGATGCGCCCCCACCCCGATCAGTGCCGCGTCGACAAGCTGGCGATAAGACGACGACACCAGCGCGAGGGGGACGTGTGCCGCCGCCAGAGCATCGAGCAATTGCTCGGCTCCAGGCTGCAAGGGCACGCCTTCCGCGAACAGCGCCGCCGTATGCGCCATCAGCTCCTGGCCCACCGTGTGCGGATCGGCGGCCCGCGCCTGCGCGGTGTCCAATCCGTCCAGCAGGACCCCGACCGCCAGGTCGAGCCGCTTGCCGATCATCCGTTCCTTGAGCTCTGGCGTGAACTTTCCGCCGAGGGATTCAGCGACCTTGTGCTCGGCGATGGTCCACAGCGGTTCGGAGTCGACCAGCAGCCCGTCGAGATCGAAGAGGACGGCCGCCGGCGGCGCCGGCTCGTGACGCCGCTGACCTTTTCGACGAAGCAGGTCGAACAGCCCGGCGGGGCCGGGCTGAGTCGGCCCTTCCCCACCCGTCCACGGTTTCGTGCTCACGGCTCAGCGAGCGTTGAAGTAGGTCGCCGCCGGGTGATGCAGGATGATCGCGTCAGTCGACTGCTCGGGGTGCAGCTGCGACTCCTCCGAGAGCTCGACGCCGATCCGGTCGGGCTTCAGCAGCTGCACGATCTTGGCCCGGTCCTCGAGGTTGGGGCAGGCGCCGTAGCCGAGCGAGAAACGTGCGCCGCGATATTCGACCTTCAGCAGACCGGCGAGATCCGCCGGGTCGTCGGCGACGATTCCGAGCTCCTGGCGAACCCGGTAGTGCCAGTACTCCGCGAGGGCTTCGGCGAGCTGGACCGAAAGCCCGTGCAGCTCGAGATAGTCACGGTAGGAGTTGCTCTCGAAGAGCTCCGCGGTAGCGCCGCTGATCTTCGGACCCATGGTGACGACCTGGAAGCCGACGACGTCGACCTCCCCCGATTCCTCCGGCCGGAAGAAGTCCGCCAGGCACAGCCGGCGATCACGACGCTGGCGAGGGAAGGTGAAGCGGGTGAGCTCGTCGCCGTTCTCGCCGAGCACGATCAGGTCGTCGTCCTTGCTGACGGCCCGGTAGTACCCGTAGACGACACCCGCTTCGAGCAGCTGCTCGGATTGCAGGCGTTCCAGCCAGGCGCGCAGCCGCGGCCGGCCCTCGGTCTCGACCAGCTCTTCATACGAAGGACCGTCGCTCCCGCGGGCCGCGCGCAGCCCCCACTGGCCGAGGAAGGTCGCCCGCTCGTCGAGGTAGGACGCGTAGTCGGCCAGCTGGATGCCTCGCACGACCCGATCGCCCCAGAACGGCGGCGTCGGGATCGGCACGTCGGTCGCCACATCGGAGCGGCCACCGACAACGGGCTCGGGTTCGACCCGCTTGGTACGGGGACGGGTCCGCGCCTTGGGCAGCAGCGCCTCCGCCGGCTCCCGCCCGGTTTTCACAGCCATGACGGTGTCCATCAGGCGCAGGCCCTCGAAGGCGTCGCGGGCGTAGCGCACGGTGCCGTCGTAGACGTCGCTGAGGTCCTCCTCGACGTACGCCCGGGTGAGCGCCGCGCCGCCCAGCATCACCGGGAAGCGCTCGGCGACCCCGCGGGCATTCATCTCCTGCAGGTTTTCCTTCATGATCACGGTGCTCTTCACGAGCAGCCCGCTCATCCCGATGGCGTGCGCCTTGTGCTCCACGGCAGCGTCGATGATCGTGCTCACCGGCTGCTTGATCCCGAGGTTGATCACGGAGTAGCCGTTGTTGGACAGGATGATGTCGACGAGGTTCTTGCCGATGTCGTGGACGTCGCCCTTGACGGTCGCGAGCACGATCGTGCCCTTGCCCTCACCGTCCTCGGACTTCTCCATGTGCGGTTCGAGGTAGGCCACGGCGGTCTTCATCACCTCCGCCGACTGCAACACGAACGGCAGCTGCATCTGCCCCGAGCCGAAGAGTTCGCCGACGGTCTTCATGCCCGAGAGCAAGGTGTCGTTGACGATCTCCAGCGCCGGCCGGGTGGCGAGCGCCTCGTCGAGGTCGGCTTCGAGGCCGGTGCGCTCACCGTCGACGATCCGGCGTTCGAGCCGCTCCGAGAGCGGGAGCGCGGCAAGCTCTTCGGCGCGCGTCGCCTTGGTGTCCCCGTTGCTGGTGATGCCGGAGAAAAGGTCCAGGAAGTGCGTCAGCGGGTCGTAGTCCGGCCTGCGCCGGTCATAGATCAAGTCGAGCGCACACTCGCGCTGATCGTCCGGGATCCGCGACATCGGCAGGATTTTCGACGCGTGCACGATCGCTGCATCGAGGCCCGCGCGAGCGCACTCGGCGAGGAAGACGCTGTTGAGCACCACCCGCGAGACCGGCGACAGACCGAAGGAGATGTTCGACAGCCCGAGGATGGTCTGGACGGCCGGGCGGCGGCGCTTGAGCTCGCGGATGGCCTCGATCGTCGCCGCGCCGTCACCGCGCGACTCCTCCTGGCCCGTGCCAAGCGTGAAGGTCAGGCAGTCGACGAGGATGTCGCCTTCGGAGATCCCCCACTCAGATCCGAGCGTGTCGATGAGCCGCTCGGCCACGGCCACCTTGTGCTCCGCGGTGCGAGCCTGACCGGTCTCGTCGATACACAGTGCGACGACCGCCGCGCCGTGCTCTGTGATGATCGGGAGCACCCGGGCCCAGCGGGAATCGGGACCGTCGCCGTCCTCGAAGTTGACGCTGTTGACGATGCATCGGCCGCCGAGATTCTCCAGCCCGGCCTCGATGACCGCGGGCTCGGTCGAGTCGAGCATCACCGGCAGCGTGCTCGCGGTGGCGTAACGCGAGGAGACCTCGTGCATGTCGATGGCGCCGTCGCGTCCGACGTAGTCCACGCAGAGGTCGAGCACGTGGGCGCCGTCGCGGGTCGCGTCGCGGGCCATCTCGACGACGTCGTGCCAGCGCGCCTCGAGCATCGCCTCGCGAAAAGCCTTGCTGCCGTTGGTGTTGGTGCGCTCGCCGACCATCAGTACCGACGAGTCCTGCCGGAACGGGACGGCCGCGTAGAGCGAGGAGGAGGAAGGCTCGCTGTGGCTCTTGCGGGGTGCGATCTCGCGTCCACCCACCCGCTCGACGACCTGGCGAAGGTGCTCGGGGGTCGTGCCGCAGCAGCCGCCCACCAGGCTGATGCGGTAGTCACGGGTGAAGGTGTCGTGGGCGTCGGCCAGTTCTTTGGGGGTCAGCGGGTAGCTGGCGCCGTGAGGGCCGAGCATCGGAAGGCCGGCGTTGGGCATGCAGGTGAGCCCGATCCGGGCGTGGCGCGAGAGGTGGCGAAGATGCTCACTCATCTCCGCCGGACCGGTGGCGCAGTTGAGCCCGATCGCGTCGATCCCGAGCGGCTCGAGCGAGGTCAGCGCCGCCCCGATCTCGGTGCCGAGCAGCATCGTGCCGGTGGTCTCGATGGTCACCTGGGCGAAGAGCGGGAGCTTGCGGCCGGCCGCTTTGAACGCCCGCTTGGCCCCGATCAGCGCCGCCTTGGCCTGCAGCAGGTCCTGTGCGGTCTCGATGAGCACGCAATCGGCGCCGCCGTCGATCAGTCCGGCGACCTCCGCCTGATAGGCGTCGCGCAGCTTGGCGAACGGGGCGTGGCCCAGGGTCGGAAGCTTCGTGCCCGGCCCTACGCTCCCGATGACCCACCGGGGACGGTCGGGCGTGGCCCACCCGGCGGCGACCTCCCGGGCGATGCGGGCGCCGGCTTCGGACAGCTCGTAGATGCGGTCTTCGATGCCGTACTCACCGAGGTTGGCGAGGTTGGCGCCGAAGGTGTTGGTCTCGACCAGATCGCAGCCGACGGCGAAGTAGGCGTCGTGCACCCCGGCGACGACATCGGGCCGGGTGGCATTGAGGACCTCGTTGCACCCCTCGTGACCCTGGAAGTCATCGAGGGAGAGATCGGCCGCCTGCAGCATCGTGCCCATCGCCCCATCGGCGACGAGAACGCGCTGTGACAAGGCGGTGAGGAGCTCCATGTCCTCCAGAGTATCGGGGGCGTCCAGCTGACCTGCGGATTTAAATCACACCGGGCGCGGCCTGCGTTACCTCCGCGCGCGTTGGGGAGTTAGGCCCCAGACACGAGCAGACGAGATCAGACAGGGGCACGCGCACATGGCAGGTGGCTACAGCACGGTGCTGGTGGGCAGCGACGGTTCCCCGAGTTCCTTCGTCGCCGTGGAGAGGGCAGCGCAGGTCGCCTCGGGTTCCGGTGCGCGGCTCGTTGTCGTCTGCGCGTTCCACCCCATGAACAAGCGCGAGGAGGAGCGCGCGGCCGAGCAGTTGGGGCATGACGCCTACAAGGTGCACGGCTCCAACCCGGCCGACACCGTCCTCAATGAGGCTCAGGAGCGGGCCAAGGCCGCCGGGGCGACGAAGGTGGAGGTCATGCCGGTCGACGGCGACCCCGTCGACGTGCTGCTCAAGGTCGCCGCCGATGTGGAGGCCAACCTGATCGTGGTCGGCAACCGCGGCCTGAACAGTCTTGCCGGTCGGCTCCTCGGCTCGGTGCCGGCGAACATCAGCCACCGGGCGACCTGCGACGTTCTGATCGCCTACACGGTCAGTCGCTGACACTCCCCTGGCCAGCGCCGTCATCGACCAACGCCAACCCGCGGCCCCAACGACGTAACGTTTGAGCTGCCTGCCCCGGTTGAGCGGCCCAGGGTTGACCCCGGCTGCCGAGGCGGCAGGGGGAAGGCGGCCATGATCGAGTTTTCGGATGTCGGCGAGTTACGCCGGCCGGTGCTGATCGCCGCCTTCGAGGGCTGGAATGACGCGGCCGACGCGGCGACGGCAGCTGTCGAGCACCTGGAAGAGGTCTTCCATGCCCACACGGTGGGCGTGATCGACCCCGACGAGTACTACGACTTTCAGGTCAACCGTCCGAGCGTCTCGCTGGTCGAAGGTCGCACCAGGCGCATCGATTGGCCGACCACCCGGCTTTCCGTCGCCAGGCTCCCGGATGCCGGACGCGATCTGGTCGTGCTGCGGGGCCTGGAGCCCAACATGCGCTGGCGCGGCTTCTGCGAGGAACTCATCGAGGGCGCTCACGCCCTGGACATCGATCTCGTGGCGACGCTCGGCGCCCTGCTCGCCGACACGCCCCACACCCGTCCGGTGCCGGTCAGCGGCACCGCAAGCGACGCCGCCATTGCCGCCGAGATGAACGTCGAGAGTTCGCGCTACGAGGGTCCCACCGGCATCGTCGGCGTCTTCGGGGAGGCGTGTCAGAGCGCCGGGCTGCCGTCGGTGTCGTTCTGGGCCGCGGTTCCGCACTACGTCGCGCAGCCGCCGTGCCCGAAGGCCACGCTCGCCTTGCTGCGCCGGGTCGAGGACCTGCTCGACACCGCCGTCCCACTGCTGGACCTGGTCGAACGTTCCCGCGCCTGGGAGCGTCAGGTCGACGAGCTGGCCGCCGGCGATTCGGACGTCGCCGAGTACGTCCGCTCGCTGGAGCTGCGCGAGCCCGAGACCGAGCTTCCCGAAGCGAGCGGCGACGCGATCGCGCTGGAGTTCGAGCGCTACCTGCGTCGGCGCCGCAGCGACTGACCGCGGCTAGAGCGCGATGCCGAGGAGCGCGTCGACGGCGGTGCTCATGAGGGCGGGGGCCTCCGGGTCGGCGGTGTCGCCGGCGAGCGCGCCATCGGCCCACGCATCTATCGCGGCCAGGGCCATCGGCGCGTTCAGGTCGTCGGCGAGGCAGGTGCGCAGCCGGGCGAGCAGGTTGATGCCGTCGGGTCCGCCGGGACAGGCCGCGGCGGCGCGCCAGCGGGCGAGGCGGGCGATCGCGTCATCCAGCGTCTCGGACTTCCACTCCCAGTCGGCCCGGTAGTGGTGCGACAGCAACGCCAGCCGGATGGCCATCGGGTCGACGCCATCGCCGCGCAGCACCGAGACGAAGACCAGGTTGCCCAGCGACTTCGACATCTTCGTGCCCTTGTACGCCAGCATCCCGGAGTGCACGTAGCTGCCGGCGAACGGCCAGCGTCCGGAGACGGCGGCCACGTGGGCGGCGCTGCACTCGTGGTGCGGGAAGGCGAGGTCGCTGCCGCCGCCCTGGATGTCGATCTCGGCGCCGAGATGCTCGAGCGCGATAGCAGCGCACTCGACGTGCCAGCCCGGGCGACCGGGTCCGAACGGGGCTTGCCAGGAGGGCTCGTCCGGACGCTCGGAACGCCACAGCACCGGGTCGAGAGGATCGCGCTTGCCGGCCCGGTCCGGGTCTCCCCCGCGTTCGGCGAACAGCGAAATCATCTGCTGGCGCGCGAGCCCGGCGACGGCGCCGAAGTGCGGTGAGGTCTCGACGGCGAAGTAGATGTCGCCGTCGAGAAGGTAGGCGTTGCCGTCGGCGAGCAGCTTCTCGATCACGGGGATGATCAGGGGGATCGCCTCGACGGCGCCGATGTAGGCCTGCGGCGCCAGGACCCGAAGCGCCGTCATGTCCTGACGGAAACGCTCGGTCTCGCTCTGCGCCAATTCGACCCAGTCGACCCCGTCACGGGCTGCCCGCTCCAGGAGCGGCTCGTCGATGTCGGTGACGTTCTGGACGTAGCTGACCTCGACCCCGGAATCCAGGAGCACCCGCTGCGCCAGGTCGAAGCTCACGTACGTCAGCGCGTGGCCCATGTGGGTCGCGTCGTACGGGGTGATGCCGCAGACGTAGATGCGCGCCAGCGGTCCGGGGGCTACGACGTGGACGCTCTCGCTGGCCGTGTCATACAGCCGTAGCGGCTCTCCCCGGCCCGGAAGGCGGGGAGGAGGGGTCGAGGGCCAGGCGCGCACAACTGCGACATTAGCGGGGCGAACGGTTAGAAGGGCGGCCAGGGAATGGCAGGCCAGTCACCGCTCGGCGAAGGGAACACTCCGGTGCGCAGCAACCGGTCGATCCGCCGGTGCGTCGCCGTGACCTCGCGGGTGGTGAGCAACTCGAAGAGCCGCTCGTCCAGATCGGCGTCGAACCGCAGCTTTTCCAGCACTTCGCGCTCCGGCCGTGACAGCTTGCGGCCGCGCCATCCCCACAGCAGCGTGCGCAGCTTGTCCTCGCAGTGAAACGCGATGCCGTGGTCGATGCCGAAGACGTGGGCCCCGCCCGCGACGGGCAGCAGGTGACCGCCCTTACGGTCCGCGTTGTTGATCACTGCGTCGAAAAGCGCCATCCGCCGCAGCTCGGGCTGCTCGCTGCGGACCAGCCGTTCGAGATCGACCGTCTCGTCGAGGTCGATCCACAGCTGCACCATCCCGGTGCCGAACGGGCCTTCGCGCATCACCGTCGGCGGCACGATGTCCCAGCCACTCGCCTGCGACACCTCATACGCGGCGAGCTCACGGCCGGCCAGCGAGCCATCGGGAAAGTCCCAGAGCGGACGCTCCCCGCGAATCGGCTTGTAGACGCACTGGGCGCTCGCGTCACCGGTCGCGATCGAGCAGAAGAGGGTCGCGTTGCTGGCGTCGACCATGCGGCCCTCGACGTCGATGGTTCCTTCGCGCAGCAGAGCGAGAGCCGCCTCGCGATCGGCCGGGCCGGGCGCCGGGGGCTCGTCCTGTGAGTTGGCCGCTTGGGTCATGGCCTCTCGAAAGTACGTGGCCCAAAGCGGCGGCGCATGGCAGTTAGCCGCTCAGGCGCCGGCGCCTCCGCCGACCACTGCGTCAGAAGACGGCTTGCGGCGGCTGCGGCTCTTCTTCTTGGGCGGCAGCAGGTCGTCGATGTTGCCGCCGTTGTCGTTGACCCGCAGGGCAAAGGACCGCAGTTCGGCGTAGCGGATGACGGTCACCGAGCACGGGTCGATGTTGATGCGCTGGAAGAGGTCAAGATGCATGCCGAGCGCGTCGGCCACGACCGCCTTGATGACGTCACCGTGGCTGCAAGCGAGCCAGGTGGCGTCGGGGCCTGCCTCTGCGGTGATCTTGGCGTCCCACTCGCGCAGCGCGGTGACGGCGCGGGCTTGCGTATCGCGTAACGCCTCGCCCTCAGGCCCCGGGAAGACGACGGCGCTCGGGTTGTTCTGCACGACCTTCCAGAGCGGGTCCTTGGCGAGGACCTTCAGTTCCTGGCCCGTCCAGTCTCCGTAACGGCATTCGCCGATGCGCTCGTCGACGCTGATCGAGAGCCCGCGGCCCTCGGCCACGGCGCCGGCCGTCTCCTGGCACCGGTCGAGCGGGCTGGAGACGATGGCCGCGAGGGGCAGGGGCGCGAGCCGCTCGGCGACGCGCTTGGCCTGCGCGAGGCCGCGCTCGTCCAGCGAGATTCCCGGGGTCCAGCCGGAGAGCCGGGGACCGGTCATCGCCGTCAGTCCGTGGCGCAGAAGCACGATGTTCGTCATCGGGTCCTGTCTACAGCCTGGAACTAGAGCGTGCCCACTGCGAGAAGAATGATGATCACGATTCCGGCGGCGAGACGGTAGGGAACGAACGCGGTGATCTTGTGGCCGGAAACGAAGCGCAGCAGCCAGGCGACCGAGACATAGGCGACGACGAAGGCGATCGCGGTGCCGACGAGCGTGGGCCCGACCCCGACCCCGTGACCGAAGGCCTTGCGCAATTCGAGCAGTGTGGCGGCGGTGAGCGCCGGGATCGCGAGGAAGAACGACAGCCGGGTGGCCGAGACGCGGTCGATCCCGCGCAGCAGGCCGGCGCTGATCGTCGCCCCCGAACGCGAGACCCCGGGCACCAGCGCGACGCACTGCACCAGGCCCATGACCACCGCGTCGGGCAGCCGCAGCATGCGCTCGTCTCGGTTCTGTCCGGCGCGCCGCTCGGCGATCACCATCACGCCCGACCAGACGATCAGCGCGCCGGCGATGACCCCGAGGTTGCGCAGCGGCCCCTCGACCGCGTGCTTGGCAGCCAGCCCGACGATCGCGATGGGGATGGTGCCGATGATGATGAAGCCGGCCTCCCGCGCCGCCGGCTCGGAACGTTTCGAAGGCTCGCGTATCGCGGCAACCCCGGCCTTGATCAGCCGCCAGAGGTCGTGCCGGAAGTAGATGAGCACGGCGATGACGGCACCGAACTGCACGACGGCGGTGAACGCCGTGACGCCGGGATCGTCGATCTTGAGGTTGAAAAGGCGCTCGGTCACGGTGAGGTGACCGGTGCTGGAAACGGGCAGGAATTCGGTCAGGCCCTCGACGACTCCCAGCACGGATGCCTGGATGTAATTCAGGATCTGCTCCCGCCTACGGTCGGGCGCCGATGCGAACGCCCCTGATCACCGTAAGGTCAGGGCTCGTGGAACACCGGCGGTTGGGCCAGAGCGGGCTGGTCGTGTCGCGGCTCGCGCTCGGCACGATGGGGTGGGGTCGCGATTGCGACGAGGACGTCGCGCAGGCGCAGTTGGCCGCTTTCCGTGAGGCCGGCGGGACGCTGATCGACACCGCCGACGTCTACGGCAACGGCGAGTCCGAGCGGATGCTCGGCGCCCTGATGCGCGGCAGTTCGCGCGCGGAACTGGTGATCGCCACCAAGGCTGGAGCGCGCTCCGGGGAGGGTCCGCTGTCGACCGGCACGTCGAGACGCCGGCTGCTGGCTGCGCTCGACGGATCGCTGAACCGGCTGCGTACCGACCATGTCGATCTCTGGCAGGTCCACACCTGGCATCCCGACACGCCCTTGGAAGAGACCCTCGCCGCGCTCGACTACGCCGTCAGCAGCGGTCGTGCCCGCTACGTCGGGGTCTCCAACTACTCCGGCTGGCAGACCGCCAAGGCGTCGGCGCACCAGCGCAGCACCCCGGGCCGGGCGCCCCTGGTGTCGACCCAGATGGAGTACTCCTTGCTCGCTCGCGGCATCGAGCGCGAGGTCGTCCCGGCCGCCATCGATGCCGGGATGGGCCTGTTGCCCTGGTCGCCGCTCGGGCGCGGGGTGCTGGCCGGCACCTACGGACGGGCTCGCGAGAGTGCGCCGGCGGGGTCACGGGCGGCGTCTCCCACCTGGGGCCGGTTCGTCGAGCCGTATCTGACGGACGAGTCCAGCCGCGTGGTGGAAGCGGTGCGCACGGCCGCCAAGGGTCTCGGGGTGAGCCCGGTCGCGGTCGCGATTGCCTGGGTGCGTGACCGGCCGGCGGTCACCGCCCCGATCATCGGCGCTCGCACCGAGGCCCAACTTGCCGCGTCGCTGGAGTCGGAGGAGCTGACCCTGCCCGCCTCGATCCGCAGCGCGCTGGACGACGTCTCCGCTCCCGAGATCGGCTATCCGGAGCGGTTGCCCTGGGGCTAGAGGGCCCGCCGGTGTGGATAACCACGGACGCCCCGACCATCGGCCGTAGCCTGCGATGGTGAGTTCTCCCGCCGTCGACCGCGCCGCTCCCGGTGCTGGTTCCAGCCCGCTGGCGGCCGAGATCTTCACGGCGTTCTGCGCGGCCGGCCTCTGGCCCGGGATGGGCAAGGCGTTACGCGACAAGCTGCCCGCAGCGGGGATCCACGAGCCGGCGGATGTCACCGAAGACGCCCTCGCCGCGGTCCCGGGGCTGTCGGCGCGGCGCGCGGCCAAGCTCATGGTCGACTTCGCGCGCGCCCGCCCGACCTATGACGTGGTGGCGCTGCTGCTGCCGGCGGAGCTGCCCGCGCGGCTGGCGGGCGGGGCGCTCGGCGCGCTCGGTCCTGGGGCAGCCGCCGTTCTGGGTGACGACCCCTGGCGATTGCTCGATGGCGGCGAGGCGGATCTGCGCCAGGCCGACCGGCTCGCCGGCACGCTCGGGAAGGGACGCGCCGAGCCCAGCCGCGGCCCCGCCGTCCTCGTCCATCTGCTGATGCTCGCGGCTCGTGCGGGTGACACGTCGGCGCCCGCCGACGGGTTGTTGAGCGGTGCGTTCAGCCGCGGGGTGCCCGACCCCGCTGACGCGCTGGAGCGCGCCGTCGAGGCGGGCCGCGTCGTCATCGATGAACCTGGCGAGGGTGGTGATGCGCGGCAGCGGCTGGTGACACTCCCCCGCTACGCGTCAGCCGAGGAGACGCTCGCGGAAGGGCTCGCCCGGCTCAACTCCGCGGCGAAGCCGATCGGTGAGCCCGACGCGCTCGGGGTGACCGGGTTGGACGATGCCCAGCGCGCCGCGGTCGTCGCTGCTCTCGTCAATGGCGTCAGCCTCCTGACGGGTGGTCCCGGCACCGGCAAGAGCCGCACGGTGTCGGCGGTCGTGGAGCTGACCACGGCTCGCGGCTGCACGATCGCGCTCGCGGCGCCGACCGGACGGGCGGCGAAGCGGCTCGAGGAGCTGACCGGGCAGAGCGCGTCCACGGTGCACCGCCTGCTCGGTGCCCAGCCGGTGCGCGAGACGGGTCCCAACGGCGGCCAGGTCTTCACCCGCGGCGAGGATTGGCCGCTGGATGCCGATGTCGTCGTGGTCGACGAGGCTTCGATGCTGGATGCCGAACTCGCGGCGGCGGTCGTCGGCGCCTGCCGCGACGGGACTCATCTGCTGCTGGTCGGCGATCCGGCGCAGCTGCCGAGCATCGGGCCGGGGCGCGTGCTCGGCGATCTGGTCGACTCGGGGGCAGTCGTCACGACCGAGCTCGTCACCCTCTACCGGCAGGCCGAGGGCGGCACGATCGCCAGCCTCGCCACGGCCGTCCGCGGCGGAACGCTTCCTGCTGTCGAGGATCCGGAGCGCGAAGTCGTCATCGTGCCCAGCCGCGACAGCACCGAGGCCGCCCGCCGGGTCGTGCAACTCGTCACCGACTCCATCCCGCGGGTGCTCGGCATCCCCAGCGCCGATATCCAGGTCGTCACCCCGGTGCACCGCGGGCCCGCGGGCACCGAAGCGCTCAACCTCGCACTGAAAGAGGTGCTGAACCCGGCTGCCGCGTCAGCCCCGGCCCCCAAGGGACGCAAGGGGGTCAGCCCGGCGCGCCGGTTCGACGTCGGCGACCGGATCGTGGCCATCGCCAACCATCTCGATGAGGGCTTCGCGAACGGTGAGGTCGGCACCGTCGCCGCGCGTAATTCCGACGGCCTCGTCATCACGTTCAGCGGTGTGCCCGTCACCGTTCCGCTCACGTCGTGGAGCGATCTGCGGCACGGCTGGGCGATCACCGTTCACCGCGCGCAGGGCAGTGAGTGGCCGGCGGTCGTCGTCGTGCTCCCCCCGGAATCGGGAGGTCTGCTCACCCGGCCGCTGGTCTACACCGCTCTCACGCGAGCCCAGCGCCACCTTTCAGTGGTGCCCGCGGTGGGAAGCGCACTTTCCCGGGCGGTACGCGAGAACGGTGGACGCCCGCGCGTGACACGCCTTCCGGGCCTGCTTGAAGAGGCCTTCGAAGGGGCACGTTTGTCAGGTACGGATCAGCCAAGGTAGGTAGCCTGTGCCGATGGTCGAGCGGGGTAGCGCCGCATGAGCGCGCCCGTCGAGCCACGTCGGCAGGATCGCGAGACCGCCATCCCGGCGCCCAACGGGGCGATCGACGCGATCGGCTCGACGGACACCATCGACGAGGCCCCGCCGAAGTCGCGCGAGAGCGAGCCCGCCGCCCCGGGCCGACGCGAGCGCCTCACCGGCGGCGTCAAGAACTGGTTCTCCCGGCAGCGTCCGCTCCCCTGGCTGATCGCGCTCGTGGTGGTCGCCGTCGCCCTTGGCTCGGTGCTGCGCTTCGTGACCAGCAGCCACATCTGGCTGGACGAGGCCCTGACGGTGGAGATCTCGGGCCGCCACCTTCCCCAGCTGTTCGGGGCGCTGCGACACGACGGCTCGCCGCCGCTGTACTACCTGCTGCTGCACTACTGGATGGACGTCTTCGGCCAGAGCGACATCGCCGTGCGCGCCCTGTCCGGGGTGCTGAGCCTGGCGACGCTACCGCTGGCCTGGTTCGCCGGGCGCCGGGTGGCCCGTGTCGCGGCCTCGTTCGGGCACATCGAGCCCCACGCCGTCGACCGCACCGGTACTGCCGTCCTGCTGCTGTTCGCGACCTCGCCGTACGCGATCCGCTACGGCACCGAGACGCGGATGTACTGCCTGGTCGTCTTCCTGGTGCTGCTGTTCGCCATCGTGCTGGCGCGCGCCCTCGAGCAGCCGAGCCTGCGCCGCTGGGCTGCGGTCACTGGTGCGACGGCGGCGCTCGCGTACACGCACTACTGGACTTTCCTCATGCTCGCGAGCGTCGCGTTCTTCCTGCTGCTGCAGGCCAGGCGGCGGCGCCACTACCGCAAGCTGTGCCTCCAGGCGCTGTACGCGATGCTGGCTGCCGGAGTGCTCTTCCTGCCCTGGCTGCCGACTTTTGCCTTCCAGATGCTGCACACCGGCACGCCGTGGGCCCAGCAGGTCCATGCCGAGGTGCTGCTGGACACGGTGTTCTCATGGGCCGGTCCGGCGTCGGCCGGGGCGCTGCTCGCGCTGGTCCTGATGCTCATGGCCTTCATCGGCTACACCGCTCGCCCCTCCGGTGACGGCCTGCATCTGCAGCTCTCCGGCCGGGTGCCGGGCCGCTATCTGGTGGCGATGTGGCTGGCGCCGCTGGTGCTCGCGTACGGCGCTTTCGCCTTCGGGGGCAGCGCCTACGCCGAGCGCTATACGGGGATCTCGCTGCCGCCGTTCCTGCTGCTGGCCGGTCTCGGCATCGGGCTGCTCCCCTCGCGGGCCACGGTATGCGGGCTGCTGGCACTGATCAGCGTGCTCGGGCTGGTCGGTGGCCGGGCGCTGAACGGTGACGAGCGCACCAACGCCGCCGAGGTCGCGACCCGCATCCAGCAGCAGGCGCGTCCGGGCGATGTCGTCGGGTACTGCCCCGATCAGCTCGCTCCAGCGGTGCATCGGATGCTCGTACGCGACAAGGTCACCGGCATCACCGAGGTCGCTTTCGCCGACGCCAGTGGCCCCGCCCTCGTCGACTGGGTGGACTACGCCAAGCGCATGGAGCAGGCCAGCCCGACCGCCTTCGCCCACCAGCTCGACCAGCTCGCGGGACCCGACGGATCGATCTACCTGGTCAGCGCCGACGGCTACCGCACGCTCGGCGACGACTGCTCCGAGGTGGCCGATCAGCTAGCCGCGCTCGGGCGCGATCCGGTCGCTCAGGTCGGCCGGCGCCGGTTGCTCGAGTCCTCCACCCTGGTGCGCTTCTCCACCAAGCGCTGAGTCGGGTGAGGGCGCGGTCGACCTGCCCGCGCGCAGGCACACCGCCATCACCACCAGCGCCATCCCGAGCGTGTAGTGGTTGAAGAACGACTGGGTGTTGGTGATGTCGAGGGCCAGCACCAGCAGCCCGGCGCCGGCGCAGAAGCCGAACGCGTCGCCGCGCACCCGCCAGGCGATGGCGTACGCGATCAGGAGTCCGAGGGCGGTCAACGCGAAGCCCGGGTCGTGGCCGAACTCCTTGTGCACCCAGGTGGCGATGCACAGCGCGTCGGAGCGGTAGCCCAGGCCGGTGTTGGCGTCGATGGCGTCGTGCCAGAAGTCATGGGGTCCCGCGATGATCCACGGCAGCACCAGCACCAGCGCGCCGCCGGCAGAGATCAGCGTGCGCCGGAGTCCGAAACGTGGCCAGAGCGCCGCAAGCGGCAGCAGCAGGATGATGTGCTGCTTGGACGCCAGCGCGAGCATCAGGCAGGCGACGGCGATGGCGGTGCGTCCGCGCTCAGCAGCCAGCACCATGCCGGCGAGCAGCGCCACCAGCAGCGGCTCGGTCCAGGAGAGCTGGTCGGCGTAGGTCACCTTCGGGTGCAGCGCGATGAGCAGCGGCAGCAGCGCCGGAACGTAGCGGGCCGCCGGCCGGCTCACCCCGTGGGCCATCCGCCGCGACAGACCCGCCGCCACCGCGAGCGCGGCCACGAGTCCGTACCGGATGTCGCCGAAAATGATCCTGAACGGCAGCAGGAGCACCGAGGTCCACGGCAGGTAGGGGTAGACGTCGAACAGGCCGTGCGAGTAGTAGCTCGCCCGGGTCGCCGCCCACTGCTGGCGGTACATGTCGTCACCGGAGAGCAGGCCTTTCGTGCTCCCCTGAAGCAGGAAGAAGACGTCGATGTGCGGCTGCGGTGCGGCCGCGATCATGGTGACGCCGGCGGCGGACATCAGCCCCAGTGCGGTCCAGAACGGCCAGCGGCGCTCTCTGAGCGACCCGAGCAGGCCGAAGGACGGCAGAGCGGTAGCTGCGGCCAGCAGGCCGCCGGCGGCCGCCAGTACCTGCGAGGCGGTCCAGCCGGCGCCGTGAGCAAAGTAACGCGGGTGCCAGATCAGCGGCGCCAGACCGACCGTAAGTGCGGCGGCAGCCAGGGCGACGCGGCCCGTCCAGGCTGGTGCCGCCGGTACTCGCAGCCGGAGCCCCGAGCGGCTGCCGGCAGCCACCACCCCCGCTCCGACCAGCACAGTGCCGATCACGACGAGGGCCAGCGACGGGAGCGCGTACCGCCCGTCGTGCGTCCCGATACCGAGGGCCACCGCGACCCAGCCACTCAGGAGCAGGGCCGTAGGCCACTCGCTGGTCATGGTCATGGGTGCGGGCGCGTCGGACGAAGAGGTGGCCCGCATGTCGGGCACAATGCTAACTGGCGACGGTCTGCGGCTCGCCCGAGCGATAGCCCCGGGACGTGCCACGGCCGTGCCCGAGGACAGTCGGGACGGAAAGGGAAGGTCGTAGTCGCATCGTGGCCGACAAGCCGCAGGTAGTCGTGATCGGAGCAGGACCCGCCGGGCTCACCGCCGCGTTCGAGCTGGTGAAGCGCGAGGTGCCCGTCACCGTCGTCGAAGGCGACTCCATGGTGGGCGGCATCAGCCGCACCGCCGAGCGGGAGGGGTGGCGTTTCGACATCGGAGGCCACCGGTTCTTCACCAAGGTGCCCGAGGTCGAGTCGCTCTGGCACGAGATCCTGCCCGACGAGGACTTCCTGATGCGGCCGCGGATGAGCCGTATTTATTACCGCGGCAAGTTCTACGACTACCCGCTGAAGGCGTCAAACGCGCTGGGCAACCTCGGGATCATCGAAGCGGTCCGCTGCGTGCTGTCCTACGGCTGGGCCCGGGTGCGGCCGCCGAAGAACACCGACACGCTCGAGGGCTGGATCATCGCCCGCTTCGGCCGCCGGCTCTACAACCACTTCTTCAAGACCTACAACGAGAAGCTCTGGGGCGTCCCGGTCGACGAGCTTCCCGCCGACTTCGCCGCCCAGCGCATCAAGAACATGTCGCTGTTCAACGCGATCATGAATGCGCTGAAGCCGAAGACGAACCAGAAAGAGATCACCTCGCTGATCGAGGAGTTCCAGTACCCCAAGTACGGCCCCGGGATGATGTGGGAAACCGCCGCCGAGAAGGTGGCCGCGAAGGGCGGCAAGCTCGTCCTCGAGGAGAAGGTGCGCACCGTCCACTGGGAGGACGGCAAGGGCGTCACCGGCGTTACTACCGTCGTCACCGGTGGATACGGGTCGGGCGCGGGTGCTCCCGACGCCAAGCGCAAGGACATCGGCAGCGAGCACAACTACCCGGCCGATCACGTCATCAGTTCGATGCCGTTCTCCTCGCTCATCAAGGCGCTCGACCCGAAGCCGCCGGCCGATGTGCTGGCTGCCGCCGACGCGCTGAAGTTCCGCGACTTCCTCACCGTGGCCGTTGTCGTGCCCGAGACGGTCGGCTTTCCCGACAACTGGATCTACATCCACTCCCCCGAGGTCGGCGTCGGCCGTATCCAGAACTTCGGCACCTGGTCGCCGTACCTGGTCAAGGAGGGGCGCACCTGCCTGGGCCTGGAGTTCTTCGTCAGCGTCGGCGACGAGACCTGGAACCGTTCGGACGAGGACCTGATCGCCCAGGCCAAGCGTGAGCTGGGAATCCTCGGGCTGGTCGACCCGTCGCTCGTCGAGCGCGGGTTCGTGGTGCGGATGCCCAAGGCCTACCCGTTCTATGACACCCAGTACAAGAAGAACGTCGACATCATGCGTGGCTGGATCGCCGAAAACGCGCCCAACCTGCACCCCGTGGGTCGCAACGGAATGCACCGCTACAACAACCAGGACCACTCGATGTTCACCGCGCTGCTGACCGTGCAGAACATGATCGACGGCGCCCACCACGACGTCTGGGACGTGAATGTCGAGGAGGACTACCACGAGGAGGTCTCTCCCGGCGCGAAGGGCATTCAGCGTGCCTGAAGCCCATCTCGGAGGTTTGCAGGGCAGACTCCCCCTGTGACCGACGTCGCGCTGGCCCCACCCAAGGGGGCTGACGAGCCACCTCCTCCGGCGCCGCACGCGCATTCCCGACGCGATCGGCTGGCCTGGGGGGCGTTCTGGACCGGGATCGGCGTCTGCGTTGTCTATTGCCTCCTGGTGCGGCTGTGGGGTCCGCGCGGGCTCTGGCTTGATGAGTCGCAGAGCGTCGCGATCGCCCGCCTGCCGCTGACCGGTCACGGCACCACGCTCATCCAGGGGCTCAAGCAGGACGGCTCCCCGCCGCTGTATTACCTCCTGCTGCACTGGTGGATCGAACTGTTCGGCAATGGCGACCGGACCGTGCGCGCGCTGTCGTTCGTGCTGAACCTGGCGTGCATCCCGCCGCTGCTGATGCTGGGGCGCCGGGTCATCGGCCGGCGCGCCGCCTGGGTCGCGGTGCTCGCGTTCATCACCTCGCCGTTCGCCGCGTACTACGCGAGCGAGACCCGCATGTACAGCCTGCTCGTCCTGCTGGCGCTGCTCGGTGCGCTGGCCCTGGAGCGCACGCTGCGGGCTCCGACCTGGTGGAGCGTGCTCGGGATCTCGGTCGCGTCGGTCGCGGTCGCCATGACGCACTACTGGTCGCTTTACTCGCTGGTCACCGTGGCGGGCTTCCTGCTCATCGGGGTCTTCTGGGGCAGCCCGGTACACCGGCGCGGCTGCAAGCTCTCGATCGTCGGACTGCTCGGCGGCGCGGTGCTGTTCATCCCGTGGTTTCCGACCTTCCTCTACCAGTCCAAGCACACCGGCACGCCTTGGGGAGCCCCGGCGTCGTACGCCGCGGTAGTGCACGCCTTCGGGCAATGGGCGGGCGGTCAGCTGACGGCGGGTCGTGCGCTGCTGGTCGTCGTCTGCGCGCTGCTGGCGATGGCGGTCTTCGGCTACCCGGCGGGTCCGCGCCAGGTGCTGATCGACCTCAAGGGCCACGAGCCGGGACGCCTCCTGCTCCTGCTCTCGCTGACGACGCTGGTGCTCGCGGTGACCGTCGGAAAGCTGGTCGGCAACGCCTGGGCCGACCGCTACACCGCCATCGCCTTCATCCCGTTCATCCTGTGCCTGGCGCTCGGGCCTGAACGGCTGGTCGACCGGCGGATCTGGGCCGGCTCAATCGGGTTGATGGCGCTGTTCGGAACCCTCGCCGCCGGCCCGGTCGTCACCGCGCAGCGCACCCAGGCGGTGCAGGTCGCGCGGATCCTGTCGAAGCAGGCGGTGCCGGGTGACGTGGTGCTCTACTGCCCTGACCAGCTCGGTCCGGCCATCGCGCGCGAGATCAACGCCGGGCGCGGCGGCAAGGGCTTGAAGAACTACACGATCCCGACCTTCG
>DATAZK010000133.1:0-25152 GCA_036272075.1 Frankiaceae bacterium | reverse complement strand
GGCCGGCTGGCCGAGGGCTACTGGGCCGACATCACCGTCTTCGATCCCGAGACCGTCACCTCCGACGACGTGACGCTGGTGCACGACCTTCCCGGCGGCTCCGCCCGGCTCACCGGCGGCTCGCAGGGCATGGTGCGGGTGCTCGTCAACGGCACCGAGATCGTGCGCGATGGGAAGGCCTCAGGAGCTCTACCCGGCACCCTGATGCGGGCCGGCCGCGACACAGTCTCGGTCAACACCCACTAGTGCAACGCCGCCGGTTGGCTGGTGATCGTCAGCGACCCGCGTGCACGTCCGCAGCAGAGTTCAGGGCGAACTCGACGCCGATGAAGACGGCCCAGAGCACCAGCGCGACCACGATGGCGCTGACGACGAAGACCGGGATCAGCGTCAGCCATTTGCGGTAGGCGCGGGCATCGGGGGCCTGCTCCAGCAAGCGTTGGAGCGGCACGTCTACTACGGGCAGGTAGTACGGGGAATGCACGGCCATGGCGCGATCATGCGACCCACCGCCCGCTATCCGCGCCAAGTCACGCCTGAACGCCGGGCGTGTCGCGTCCGCGGCCTGCTCTACGCCCGCGCTCGCGTAGCCATGGCGAGCGCGATGAAGGCCGTCAGCACAGGGACGACGCCAAGGGCGACGGGCAGCGAGGTGGCCGACGCCAGCTGTCCGATGAGCGGCGGGCCGCAGACGAAACCGGCCCAGCCGCAGGCAGAAACGGCCGCGATACCCGACGACGGCGGCACACCGGGCAGCGCACCAGCGGCGCTGAAGACCGTCGGCACGACCGTCGCGACCCCGCCTCCCAGCATCGCCAAGCCGACCAAAGCGACGACCACATTTCCGCTGATCAGCCCGGCTGCGAAGCCGACAGTCGCCGCCGCGCAGAGCGCCGACACCGCTCGGCCGGCGCCGCGGCGGGCGATCAGCGCGTCACCACCGAGGCGTACCAGCACCATGGCAGCGGCGAAGAACGCGTAGCCCAGGCTGGCCACCACGGCCACCGCCCCGAGCGAGTTGCGCAGGTAGACCGCCGACCAGTCGGCCGCCGCTCCCTCGCACAGCATCGAGGCGAACGCGATGGCCGCCAGCAGCAGGACGGTGCGGGGCCACCGCCGCACCGGTAGACGCACCGCCTTCGGCTCCCCGTCCGCCGACTCGGGCTCGGCATGATCGTCGGGAAGCTGCCGGGTCCACCAGACGAGCGGCAACGCAGCGACACCCAAGATCAGCAGCTGGAACGACAGCGACAGCCCGATCCCGACGGCCAGCGCACCGGTTCCGGCTCCGGCCAGGGCCCCGAGGCTCCACCGGCCGTGCATCCCGGACATGATCGGCCGGCCGGCGGTGCGCTGGCAGGCGAGCGCCTGCGTGTTCATCGAGACGTCGAGGGTGCCCTGAAACGCACCCCAGAAGAGCAGCGCCACGAACAGCCCCACGGCCGACGTGGCAAGACCGACGAACGGCCCGCTCGCGCAGTAGCCCACCAGGCAGCAGGTCACCATGCGCCTGCTTCCCACCCGGGGCATCAGCCACGCGCCGAGCGCCATCGCGGCGATCGAACCCACCGGTGTCGCCAGCAGCACCAGGCCGAGGCCGCCGTCGGTGAGCCCGACCCGCGCCTTGACATGCGGGATATGCGCCGCCCACGAGGCGAAGAGCAAACCGTGGACGAAGAAGACGGCGCCGACGGTCCGGCGGCCCTCGATCCGGACGGCAGGCGGGGGCGTCAGCGGCGGGGCCGTCCGGACGCTCGGCATACCTGCGACGCTACGGCCGTTCGAACCCGTTATGCCAACGACTACCTCACTCACGCCCGAGCAACTCGAGTTCCTGCTGGCGGGCACCCGAACGGCCAAGCTCGGCTACACCGCCGCCGATGGCCGCCCGCTCGTCGCACCCGTGTGGTTCACGGTTGACGGCGATGAGGTCACGTTCTGCACCGGGGCTGAAACGGCGAAGGGCCGGGCGATGCGACGCGATCCGAGAGTCGTCGTCTGTGTCGACCTCGAAGCACCGCCGTACGCGTTCGTGCAGATCCAGGGCGTCGCCGAACTCATCGATGACGTCGCCGAGTCGCGCCGGATCTCCACCATTGTCGGCGCCCGTTACATGGGCGCCGACCGCGCAGAGGAGTTCGGCGCGCGCAACGGCGTCCCGGGCGAGTACACCGTCCGGGTCAAGGCCACCAAGATCATCGCGGCCCTGGACATGACCGCCGAGTAGCCCTAGAAGGTGATGACTCCCCGCGCCAGCTTGCCCTCGTGCATGTCGTGCACGACGTCGAAGAAGTTCTCCATCGGGTAGACCTTGGAGACCATCCGGTCCAGGTCGAGCAGGCCCTTCTTGTACATGTCGACGATGACCGGGATGTCCTTCTGGGCGCGCACGCCGCCCGCCCGGCTGCCGATGATCCCGCGGTCGACCTGGGTCAGGTGGGTGATGGGCACCGCGTAGGTCACGCCCGGCGCGGGGACGCCGACCTGCACGCAGATGCCTCCCCAGTCCAGGCAGCGCACCGCGGAGTCGGTCACCGCGGGATGCCCGACGCACTCGAACGACCAGTTGGCGCCGCCGCCGCCGAAGGGCCCCTCATCCACCGTGTCCGACCAGGGCATGAGCTCGCGGATCTTGGCGACCGCGTCGTCCTTGCTGGCGTCGATGAAGTGCGTCGCCCCGAGCTCGAGCGCCAGCGCAGCCTTCGAGGCCAGCGTGTCGACGGCGACGATCATGCCGGCGGCCTTGATGCGCAGCGCCTGGATCACCGAGAGGCCGACGCCGCCGGCGCCGAAGACCACGGTGTTGTCACCGGGCTGCACGTTGGCCCGATTGAAGACGGACCCGACGCCGGTCACGACTCCGCACGCGATCAGGCACGCGGAAGTGAGTGGCAGCTCCTTGTCGATCGGTACCGCCTGGACCTCCTTGATGATCGTCATCTCGGCGAAGGAAGAGGTCGCAGCAAAGTTGCCGCCGGGTACGCCGCCGACGGTGAACGGCTCGGTGCGGTTGCCGATCGACTGCTTGCACCACGTCGGGTGGCCGGCATTGCAACGGTCGCAGATGCCGCAGTTGGCGACGGTGCCGATGACGATGTGATCGCCCGGCTTGACGCGGGTCACCTGGGTGCCCACCGCCTCGACGACGCCGGCCCCCTCATGGCCCATCACCGAGGGCGCAGGCCACGGGATGGTGCCGTTGACGACGCTGACGTCGCTGTGACAGACACCGGCGGCCACGACGCGCACGAGTACCTCGTTGGGGCCGGGACCCCGCACTTCCACGTCGTTGCGGATCTCGGCGGTGGTCCCGTTGAACACGATGGCGCGCACGGCTGGCTACCTCTCTCGGTGAGTACTCGAAGGTCTGGACTGCTCAGCGATCAGCTGGGCCACACAATGCTCTGAAGCTCGCTGTAGGCATGCAGGCCGTAGACGCCTCCGTCACGGCCGACACCACTCATCTTGAACCCACCGAACGGCACGTCGTTATTGCGCTGCGAGGTGTTGACCCCCACGAGACCGGTGCGCAGCTGGCGGGCCAGCTGGTAACCGCGTGCGGCATCAGCGGTGTAGACGTAGTCGTAGAGGCCGTACGGGGTCCCGTTGGCGAGCTCGATCGCCTCGTCCTCGTCATCGAACGTGAGCACGACGACGACCGGGCCGAAGAACTCGTTCTGCGCCGCGGGGCTGCCGGGCGCGACCCCGGCCAGCAGGGTCGGCTTGACGAAGAAGCCCTTGTCCAGATCGGGACGCCCGCCGCCCGCGACGAGTTCGGCACCGGCGCTCGTGGCCTCGGCGATCGCCGCCTCGACCCTTCCGCGCTGCACGCCGCTGATCACCGGGCCGACCACCGTGTCGGGCGCCAGCGGGTCGCCGACCTTCAGCGCGCCGGCGAGACCCGAGAGCTTGCCGATCAGCTCATCGCGCTTGCTGCGGTGCACCAGCACCCGGGTGGGCGCGGTGCAGATCTGGCCCGAGTGGAAGGTCCAGGTACTGGAGATGCCGGTGACCGCCAGGTCGACGTCGCCGTCCTCGAACACGATCGCCGCACCCTTGCCCCCGAGCTCGAGCAGCTGGCGCTTCATCCCGTCGCCGCACGCGGTGGCGATGTTGCGGCCCACCGCGGTGCTGCCGGTGAAGCTCACCATGTCCACGTCGGGCGAGGTCGTGAGTGCAGCGCCGGCCGCGGCGCCTGACCCGCCGATGATGTTCACGACCCCCGGCGGGATTCCCGCCTCCATCAGTAGCTCACCGAATCGCAGGATGTGCAGCGGATCCTGCGGGGCCGGCTTGGCGATGACCGTATTGCCCATCGCCAGCGCCGGGGCCATCTTGCCGGCGAGGTTCACCAGCGGGAAGTTGTAGGAGGTGATGCAGGCGACCACGCCGACCGGCTGCCGGACGACCACCGCGCCGATGAGCCCACCGGGGGCCAGCGCGGTCGCGTTCATCGGCGTCGGCGGAAGCGGGATCGTGTCCGACAGCATCGCGTCACGGGCGTAGCGCCGGAAGCGGTTGATGGCGACCGGCACCTGCATGGTCGACGCGACCCGCATCGTCGCGCCCGTTTCCGCCTGCAGCAGGGGGATGATCTCCTCGCCGTGCTTGACCAGCAGATCGGCGACGCGATCCAGGATGGCGGCGCGGTGCTCCGGCGTCGTGCGCGACCAGGTCTTGAACGCCTGCTTGGCCGATGCCGCCGCGTCCAGCGCCTGCTGGACGCTCGCCTCGGGTGCCTGCCCGACGACCTCTTCGGTCGCGGGGTTCACGACGTCGTAGTGACCGCCTGCCGGCTCGACCCATTCACCGTCGACCAGCAGCCGACCGGGCTCGACCGACAGCGACATGACGCTCCGTTTCTGGGGAGGGCGAGGACCTGACGCTCCGTCAGATTATCGCGCCCTCATCGCTAAGCCGGAGCGGCCTTGCGCAGCAGGAAGCTCATGATCTGGGTGACCACCGGTGCGCCCGAATCATCCTTCAGATCCGTACGGACCTTGACCACCGTCATGGTGGCCCCGCCCTTGCCCTCCTTGACCGAGACGTCCTCGACGACGCCGGAGGAGTGCAGTCGCATCCCGACGAGCACCGGAGCGTGGTAGCGGAACTCCTGCTCTCCGTGCAGCAGCAGCCCGCCGTCACGCCGGAGGTCAGCCAGCACGGAACCGAGGTCCGCGGCCTCCGGGTCGGGCGCGGGCTGGTCCTCGGCGAGGGCACCCCAGTAGCCCGCGACGAAGGGGAAGGTCGGCGGCACCGGCACCGCGGAAAAGCCCGCGGCTTCGGCGGCCGGAGCCGATGCGTACACCGGGCTCGTGGCGTGGACGGCCTCGGCGAAGCGGGTCACCGGGCCGCGCTCGACGATGATGACGGACTCGGGCATCTTGCGGCCGAGGAGATCTTGGGCAGACATCTCAGCGCCCTTCCTGCGCGGCACGGGTCGGCAGGGTGGCGCTCGCCTCGCCGCTGATAACGGTCACGCCCTGGTCGGTGACGAGGTCGCAGCGCAGATCGACCGAGTCGCCGTTCACGGCGGTGATCGCGATCTTGGTCTGCAGCACGTCACCGGGCCACGCCTGCTTGGTGAAGCGGACCGCGTAACGGGTCAGCGTGCCCTCGCCCACGTAGTCGGTGATTGCTGACGCGAGCAGCCCGGCGGAGAACATGCCGTGGCCGAAGACGCTCGGCATCCCGGCGGCCTTGGCCATCACCTCGTCGTGGTGCATCGGGTTGAAGTCGCCGGACGCGCCCGCGTAGCGCACCAGATCGGTGCGGGTCAGCTCGTGCGAGCGTTCCGGGGCAGCGCCGCCCACGGCAGCATCCTCGGCGTACAACACGTCATCCTCCATCGGTGAGCACCAACAACAGGCATACCTGAGAGCCGCACCGTACCGGCCCGGCGGTCGGCCGTTCCCCTCGGCTATGGTCATAGAACTTGTTCTAGAGTCGGGCGCGCTCGCGCTGCCGACGGCTGCCGAGGGAGTCAGCACGCCAATGGAATTCGGCATCTTCAACTCGCTTTACCTGCACCACAGCATGAAGGAAGCAGATCCCGTCCACGCTGAACACAAGCGTCTGATGGACGAGGTCAACTGGACGAAGGCGGCCGACCGGGCGGGCTTCAAGTACACCTGGGCCACCGAGCACCACTTCCTTGAGGAGTACTCGCACCTCTCGGCGAACGAGTCGTTCCTGGGCTTCATCGCGGGCCAGACCGAGCGCATCCACATCGGCACCGGCATCAAGAACATCACCCCGCCGGTGAACCACCCGGCGCGCGTCGCCGAGCAGGCCGCGATGCTCGACCACCTCTCCCAGGGCCGCTTCGAGCTCGGCATGGGCCGCGGGTCCTCCAGCACCGAGCAGCGCGGCTTCGGCATCGAGGATCCCGAGCTCACGAAGAAGATGTTCGACGAGGTCGTCGGCGAGCTTCCGAAGATGTGGACCGAGGGCACCTACGCGTATGAGGGCCAGTACTTCCGGATGCCCGAGCGCATGGTCCTGCCGAAGCCGTACACGCTTCCGCACCCGCCGCTGTGGGTGGCCGCCGGTAACCCCTCGACGTTCGAGAAGGCCGCGCGCATGGGCCTTGGCGTGCTGTGCTTCGCGAGCACCAGCCGCGACGATCTCGCCCGGCTGATCGAGGTTTACAAGAACGCCATCGACGACGCCGATCCCGTCGGCGGCTACGTCAACAACAACGTCATGGTGACCAGCCAGATGCTCTGCCTGGAGGACGGCAACCGGGCCCGCCAGATCGCCACTGACATGACCAGCGGCTACCAGAACAGCCTGGTCTACAAGTACCTCGACACCTTCCCGAAGCCCCCGTACGTGCCCGACTGGCCGGCCACGATCCCGGAGCCGACCGTCGAGATCCTCGAGATGGCAGTCAAGGAAGGTGCCGTGCTCATCGGCTCGCCGGAGGAGTGCGAGGCGGCCTGTCAGAAGTGGGTCGACACCGGCGCCGACCAGCTGACGTTCGGCATGCTGTCGACCACGATGCCGGTCGAGGTGGCGATCGAGGCCGTCGAGATCTTCGGCCGCACGGTCCTTCCGGTCTTCGACAAGGACCCGGTCCACAGCACGACCCGCCAGCGCGAAGCGCAGCTCGGTACCGCCCAGCCCGCAGGAGTCTGAACCTTCATGGATTTGCGCTACAGCCCCGCGGAACAGCAGTTCCGCGGGGAGCTGCGGAGTTGGCTCGCAGAGGTCCTACCGTCGATCGGCCCGCGGCCCTCGGTCAATGACTGGCCGGGGCGGCGGGAGTACGACACGGCCTGGCAGCGCATGCTTTCAGGCGCCGGATACGCCGGGATCAACTGGCCGAAGGAGTACGGCGGGCGGGGTGCCACCCCCACGGAACACCTGATCTTCCTGGAGGAATCCGAGCGGGCGGGGGCGCCGTACGTCGGCGTGAATTTCGTCGGCCTGCTGCACGCCGGCCCGACGCTCATCGCCGAGGCGAGTCCCGAGGTGCAGCAGGCTCACCTGTCTGCGATCCTTCGCGGCGACGAGATCTGGTGCCAGGGCTTCTCCGAACCCGGATCGGGTTCAGACCTCGCCTCGCTGCGGTGCAAGGCGGTGCGCGACGGCGACCACTACGTCGTCACCGGGCAGAAGATCTGGACCTCGCACTCGGAGGTCGCCGACTACTGCGAGATGCTGGTCCGTACCGACCCGGATGCCCCGAAACACAAGGGGATCACGTGGCTGGCGATGGACATGACGTCCCCCGGCATCACCATCCGGCCGCTGAAAACCATCATCGGATCGGCCGAGTTCGCCGAGATGTTCCTCGATGAGGTACGCATCCCGGTGAGCAACCGGGTCGGCGAGGAGAACGACGGCTGGCGCGTCACCAACGTCACGCTCTCCTTCGAGCGCGGCACCGCGTTCGTCGGCGATGTGGTCGACGCGATCGAGCTGGTCGGGGAACTTTCCGCTTTGGCCAAGAAGGTCACCCGCCATGGTGCTACCGCCTGGGATGACCGGGCGCTGCGCCAGGAACTCGCCCACATCGCCGCTGAACTCGAGGGTTTGTGGGCGCTCACGCGTCGCAACGTCTCGGAGGCCCAGCGGGTCGGACGCGTCGGCTTCGGCGGCTCGATCTTCAAGCTGCGCTACTCCGAGGTGCGTCAGCACCTGGCTGATGTGGCAGCCCAATTGCTGGGTCGCGCGTCGCTGGCGATGGACGATCTCGACGGCTTGCCCAACGCCCGATTCGCCGAAGAACGCCTGCAATGGCTGAATCTTTCGATCGCCGCGGGCACGTCACAGATCCAGCGCAACATCATCGGTGAGCGGGTCCTCGGCCTGCCCCGCGAGCGGTAACGGAGCCCGGCGATGGATTTCCTGCCCACCGAGGATCAAGAGGCGTTGCGCGCCGGGGTCCGCGAGATCTGCCGCGACGCGTTCCCCCGCGATCGCCTCGGCGAGCTGGCCGCGACGGGCGACGGCTTCGACCCGGTCCTGTGGGAAACGCTGAAAGAACTCGGCGTCTTCGGGCTGCTGCTTCCCGAGAGTGAGGGCGGCCTCGAGCTCGGTCTCGGTGACGCCGCCTTAGTCTTCGAGGAGCTCGGCCGCGCGCTCGTGCCCGGCCCGCTGGTCGGCACGCTGCTGGCCGCCGGGCTGCCCGGGGTCGAGGTCGGCGATCCCGTTGGCGTCTTTGACCTTTCGGCCGAGGAGCCCGGGCGCACGCTGCTGATCGAGCACCCTGACGTCATCACGAAGCTGGTCGTGCTGGACGGTGCCGAAGCGCGGATCATCGACGCGTCCGAACTGTCGACGAGCCCGGTCGCGATCCTCACCGACCCGCTCACCCCGCTCGGCGCGATCGCCGCGCTGCCCGCAGGCACAGCGCTGGAGGGCGGCTCGGCGCCATGGCGTACGCGAGGCGCCGTCCTCACCGCCGCGCTGGAGACCGGCATCGCGATGGCGGCCTGCGAACTGGCCGTGCAATACGCCAAGGAACGCGAGCAGTTCGGCCGTCCCATCGGCGCTTTCCAGGCCGTCAAGCACATGTGCTCGGACATGCACGTGCGGGCGCAGATCGCTTCTGTAGCAGTGCATTCCGCTGCCGTCACCCTCGACTATCCCGAGATCGGCGATCCGCAGCGGGCCGTCTCGTCAGCCAAGATGCTGGCCGACGAAGCCTGCACGCTCAACGCCAAGACGAGCATCCAGGTCCACGGCGGCATGGGCTTCACCTGGGAGGTGGTCGTGCACTACTACCTCAAGCGCGGCTGGGTGCACCAGTCCCAGTTCGGCGATGCCGAGACCCACGCCGACACCCTCGCCGCGCTGCTCTAACTACTCCTTGCCGAGCGCCCCGGCGTCGCGCAGAGCGGCGATGCGGGCCTCGTCGTAGCCGAGCCGGTCGCGCAGGATCTCATCCGTGTGCTGACCGAGCGTCGGCGCGCGGCTGGGCCAGGCGAGCTCCTCGCCGACGACCTTCACCGGGAAGGGCAGCATGTCGGCGCCGAGCTGCTCCTTCGGAATCCAGGGCAGCCGGTCCTTGAACTGCGGGTCGTTGATCAGCGTCTGCGGGCTGTTGACCGGGGCGAGCGGGGTGTTGAACTCGCCGCCGAAGTCGAGCCACTCGGCGGTCGTCTTCGTCTTGAAGATGGCCTTCAGCTCGTGGTGCAGTTCGACATTGCCCGTCGCGTGGTCGGCGTACTGCTCGCCGGGGAACTTCTCGAACAGATCTGCGCGGCCGACGCCCTCGGCGAAGTTCTTCCAGAAGGCGCGCTCGGAGGCCATGAAAAGCACGTATCCATCGGCAGATTCGTAGATGTTGTAGCGAACGCCTTCCTTCATCCCGGCCGTGCCGGGAGCGCGCCGGCGCCCGCCGTCCGAGGCGTTTCCGGTGACTTCCGATTGCGGACGCTCGTACGCGCGGTAGGTCTCGGAGCGCAGCCAGTCGATCGCCGCGGCGGCGTCGGACTGGGCGATCTCCAGGCGGCAGCCGTGGCCCGTGGCCCGCGCCTGGGTGATCCCCGCGAGCATGCCGAAGGCGCCGTAGAGGGGGCCGGCATTGATGCCGATCGAGACGTGCTCGGGGATGTAGGTGAAGCCGTCCTCGTCCACCGCGGGGTTGATGACCCCGGCCCAGGTGTCGTACGCGATGCCGTGGCTCGGGTAGTCGCGGTAAGGGCCGGTGAGGCCGTAGCCGCTGATCTGCAGGAAGACGATCTTGGGGTTGACCTCGAGCAGCTTGTCGAAACCCAGCCCGCGCCGCTCGAGGCCGCCCGGACGCATCGCCTCGACCACAGCGTCGGCGCCGCGGACGAGGTCGAGGAAGACCTCCACGCCCTCGGGGGTGCGCAGGTCGAGCACGACGCTGCTCTTGCCCCGGTTGGAGTGCAGGAACAGCAGCGAGGTGCCCTCGATGATCGGCCAGGTCATGTTGCGGGCGTAGTCACCGTTCGGCGGTTCGATCTTGATGACGTCGGCGCCCATATCCGCGAACGGACCCGTCACTCCCGCTGGCCCGAGCATCGAACATTCGATGATGCGTATCCCCGCCAGGGGACGGGTCGGGTCAAAGCCGGTCATTCTTGCTCCTTCTGACGGGTCGTCAGGTGGAACGTACCGCCCAGCGTGCACGACCCCTCTCGGAGGGTGGCTACGATCGCCCGATGGCCCTGCCCGACGACGCATCCGTGGCGCCGGCGAGCGACGGCCGGATCCCCGGACCCCGCGGTCTCGCCACCAGAAATCGCCTGATCGAGTGCACGGCGGCGATCGTGGCCACCACCCCTTATTCGGACCTGCGGGTCACCGATGTCGCCCGGGCGGCGGGGACTTCGCCGGCGACGTTCTACCAATACTTCGTCGACCTCGACGCGGCGCTGCTGGTCCTCGCGACCCAGACCACCGAGATCGGCGCTCAGCTCGCCGGCTTCATCCAGAACCGGCGCTGGCGCGGCAAGGCGGGCTACACCACCGCCCGTGACCTGGTGGACGGCTTCCTCGACTTCTGGCAGGCACACCTGCCCGTGCTGCGCGTCGTCGACCTGCTCACCGAAGAGGGCGACGCGCGCTTCCGGCAGGCCCGGGTGAAGATGCTGAACGGCATCACGACCGCGCTGGCCGACGCGATCTCGTCGGCAAAGCCCGACGGGACGCAGCCCGCCATCGCTCCGATGGCCACGGCCAGCGCGTTGGTGTCGATGCTCGCCCACGTCGCTGCCCATCGCGAAGGCATGGAGCACTGGCGTATCGAAGTCCCCCAGCTGCAGGAGGCGATGGCCCGCCTCATCTACTGGGGCGTGAACAACCCGCGGGTGCCGGCCACCTGACCTTCAGACGGGGAGACGGGTCACGCCGGGAAGTCGGTGCGCCGCTTCTGCCGATGTTCGACGCTCTCCGCAAGCGCGTCCCGGCCCGCCATCGTCACGGCGACCATGTCGGCCAGCGACGCGCGAACCTGTTCGATGCTCATCCGGTCACACAGCCAGCCGATCAGGTCGGTCAGCAGCACCTTGCCGATGAGCAGCGACACCGCGAAATCGCGCTCGGTCACCTCGGCGCCCTTGCCGTGCATGGCGGTCGCGATGATCGCGGAGTTGACGGTGTTCACCTGGTCGATCTCGTCAGCACCGGCGACGATCATGGCGCGCACCAGGGCGTCGCTGACCAGGCGATCGCGGGACAGCGCCGTGATCAGCCGGTTGATGACCGCCAGCACCCGCTCCCCCGGGTCGGCGCCCTCGGGCTGCTCGCGTACGAGCTGCTCCTGCAGCGACTCCAGCTGTCGGACCATGGCCGCAGACAGCAGGTGGACCTTCGACGGGAAGTAGCGGTAGAGCGTGCCGAGCGCCACCTCAGCGAGGTCGGCGACCTCGCGCATCTGGACGGCGTCATAGCCGCCCTGGCGGGCGAGCGAGACGGCGGCATTGAGAATGCGGCGGCGGCGGGCGCGCTGCGAGGCGGTGGTCGCCCGGGCCGGCACGGCGGGACCGACGACCGGTTCGGTGAGCTCGGCCAGGTCGCCGGGGCCACCAACACCGTCCGTCGAGGAGGGCGCTGCTGGACCTGACATGCTTTGCCCCCCACTCGGCGTAGCTGGAACGCGTTCTAGTCTAGGCGTTCCGACGCTCTCGCCGGTGGTTTGACGGCCGAAGTGTCAGCGCAGGTAACGGCTCAGCGACTCGATGACGGCGTTGGGCTTGCTCCCGCCCTCGCTCTCGATCGTGAACTTGGTCTTGACCTGGTAGCCGCCGTCGATCGGGGTGACCTCCATGATCTCGGCGCGCGCCCGGATCCGTGAGCCGACCAGCACCGGGGACGGGAAGCGGACCTTGTCCACCCCGTAGTTGATCCCCATCGACATGCCGGTGACGACGACCAGCTGCGAAGCGAAGTAGCTGACGATCGAGAGCGTCAGGTAACCGTGGGCGATGGTCGCGCCGAACGGGCCCGCCTTGGCCTTCTCGGGGTCGACGTGAATCCACTGGTGGTCGCCCGTGGCCTCGGCGAACTGGTCAATGCGCGACTGCTCGATGGTCAGCCAGTCGGTGGGTCCGAAGGTGCGGCCGATCGAGTTGGGCAGCTCGTCGAAGGACAGCGCGGAGTCGGCTGAAACAGTCATGCCGGAAACCGTACTTGCGATGGCGCTGGTCACACTCAGCAACCTGCTATGACCGCTCGCTACGTGCTTGTTACACAACCGGGTTAGAGTTGGGCGATTGCGGCGCCTCTCACCGGTGCTCGCTGGTTGAGCACGGATGAGAAGGAGTTGCCGGGTGGCGGGCGAGTCGTTGCAGGTCGCCCTTCTCACCTACCGGGGTACGCCCACCTGCGGCGGCCAGGGCATCTACATCCGGCATCTTTCCCGAGAGCTCGTCGCCCTGGGTCACCGGGTCGAGGTTTTCAGTGGCCAGCCCTATCCCGTGCTGGACCCCGGGGTCGAGCTGACGAAGGTCCCGAGCCTGGATCTCTACCGCGAGCCCGATCCCTTCCGGCTGCCCTGGCCCAACGAGTTCAAGACCCGGATCGATCTGCTCGAGTTCGCCCTGATGTGCACCGGCGCCTTCCCCGAGCCGCTGACCGGAAGCCTGCGCACCGCTCGCGTGCTGCACCCCTCGACCTGGACCCCCGAGCGTCGCTACGACATCGTCCACGACAACCAGGGCCTCGGGCGCGGCCTGGCCAAGCTGCGAGAAGCGCTGCTGCCGTTGAAGGTTCCGGTCGTCGCGACCATCCATCACCCGATCACGGTCGATCGCCGGCTCGACATCGAGGCGGCGGGCAATGCGTGGCGCCGCTTCACCAAGCGCCGGTGGTACTCCTTCCTGCCCATGCAGCTGGAGGTCGCCCGCCAGCTCGACGGCGTGCTCACCGTCTCCGATCTCTCCCTGGTCGACATCCCCCGGGAACTGGGCGTCGAGGCTGACCGGGTGCACATGGTCCCGCTCGGCGTCGATCCTGACGTGTTCAGCCCCGCCGCGGGCAAGAGCGTGCCGGGCCGGATCATCGTCGTCACCAGCGCTGATGTGCCGCTCAAGGGTCTGATGGTGCTGCTCGACGCGCTCGCCAAGCTCCGGGTCGAGCGTCCCGACGCCCACCTGGTCTGCGTCGGGCGGGCCAAGCCCAACGGGCCAGCCGACAAGCGGCTCGACGAGCTGGGCATCCGCGGCGCCGTCACCTTCCGCTCCGGGCTCACCCAGGAAGAGCTCGTGGAGCTGATGCAGTCGGCCGAGGTCGCCGCCGTGCCATCGTTCTACGAGGGCTTCTGCCTGCCGGCGGTCGAGGAGATGGCGGTCGGCCTGCCGCTGGTCGCCACCCGCGTCGGTGCGCTGCCCGAGATCGTCGGCTCCGACAACGAAGCGGGACTGCTGGTGCCGCCGGGCGACGCCGAAGCGCTGGCTGCCGCGCTCGGGCGGCTGCTGGACGACCCAGAGCTGCGCCGTCGCCTCGGGGCTGCGGGACGCCTCCGCGTGCAGGATCGCTTCACGTGGAGAGCGGCCGCGGCGGGAACGGCCGAGTGGTACCGCGAGCGGATCGCGGCGCTGCGCGGAGGAGGTCCGGCACCGGAGCCCACGACCCCACGGGTGGCTGCGCCGTGCTGACCGTCGACTTCGAGCGCTTCCCGATCGCCGAGGGCGACCGGCTGCTCGACCTCGGGTGCGGCGCCGGGCGTCACGCCGCCGAGGCCTGCCGGCGGGGGGCGACGGTCGTCGCGCTCGACATGTCGGCGCCTGACCTGAAAGAAGCCCGCGACCGGCTGGGTGAGGTCGACGCCGAGCGCAAGAGAAGCCTCCCCGTACAGGGTGACGCGCTTCGATTGCCCTTTGCCGACGGCACTTTTGACCGCATCATCGCCGCCGAGGTGCTCGAACACATCCCGGCTGACGAGGCCGCGATGGCCGAGCTGGCCCGGGTGCTGCGCCCGGGCGGGCTGGTCGCCGTGACGGTTCCGCGGTGGGGTCCGGAGAAGGTCTGCTGGGCCCTGTCCGACGCCTACCACGAGGTCGAGGGCGGCCACGTCCGGATCTACCGCAAGGCTCAGCTGCGCGGCCGCCTCGAGGCCGCCGGGCTGCAGCACGTCGGACATCACTACGCCCACGCGCTGCACGCCCCGTACTGGTGGCTGCGCTGCATGGTGGGGGTGCACGACGACGGCCACCGCGCGACGAAGCTGTACCACCGGCTGCTGGTGTGGGACATGATGGCCGCGCCCCGTACGACCCGCACCGCCGAGCGTGCGCTCAACCCGCTCATCGGCAAGAGCCTGGTCTGCTACCTGCGCAAAGCCCCTCGCGAGCAGCCGCTCACTCCCCCGCGGGAGACCCGTGCGGCCGCCTGAGCTGCGCGGCATCCTCAGCCGCGCTGACGTCGCGCAGACCGGCGCGGCGATCAAGGCTGCCCAGGAGCGCAGCGGCGCACTTCCCTGGCCCGACGGGCACACCGACGCCTGGAACCATGTCGAGTCTGCGATGGGCCTGCTCGTCTCGGGAGAGCGGGAAGCGGCCGAGCACGCGTACTCCTGGCTGCGCTCACATCAGCGTGCCGACGGTTCCTGGGCCACGAGCTACATCGACGAGAAGGTCATCGAGCCGGAGGGCGAGAGCAACCAGGCGGCGTACGTCGCCGTGGGCACCTGGCACCACTGGCTGAGCACCGGCGACCGCGCGTTCGTCAACCTGATGTGGCCGACGGTCGTGCAGGCACTGGACTACGTGGTCGGCATGCAGTCACCCGGCGGGGAGATCCCCTACGCCCGCGAGCCCGACGGCACGCTGAAGGACGACGTGCTGATCACCGGATGCAGCAGCACGTTGCAGAGCCTGCGCTGCGGGCTGGCACTCGCCGATCTGGTCGGCGAGCAGCAGCCCGACTGGGAGCTCGCGGCCGGGGCGCTGCACCACGCCCTCGTCGCCCATCCCGAGGTCTTCACGCCCAAGGACCGCTGGTCCATGGACTGGTACTACCCGGTGCTCGGCGGGGCCCTGCGCGGCGATCGCGGCCACGAGCGGATCCGGGAAAGCTGGGACACCTTCGTCGTCCCGTCGCTCGGCGCCCGCTGCGTCAGCGATCAGCCGTGGGTCACCGGCGCCGAGACGTGCGAGCTGGCCATCGCGCTGCACACGCTCGGCGACGACGAGGGTGCGCGCCGGCTCGTGCGCGAGATGCAGCACACGCGTCATGACGACGGCGGCTACTGGACGGGTTGGCAGTTCGCCAATCAGGTGATGTGGCCCAGCGAGCGCTCGACCTGGACCGCTGCCGCCGTGCTGCTGGCCGTCGATGCTCTCGCGGGCGGGCCCAGCAGCCAGCTCTTCTGCGCAAATGATCTCCCCTGGGGACTAGACGCGGAGTGCGTCTGCGGGGCAGGGTCGGGCGGGTCGCTACAGTCCGTACGCTGACCGGGCTGAGACGGTTGGCACTGTCAGCCTTGTAGTAGCTGTCCCTCAGCCCCCTGCGTTCGAGGAGTTTCGGCATGAGCAATTCGATGACCGAGTCGCTGAAGCGACTCCCGATTTTTGCGGCTTGTTCCAACAAGGATCTCGAGGCTGTTGCTCGCCTGTCGACGACGCTCGACGTCACTCCCGGCAAGGTGCTCGCCACCGAGGGCCTTCCCGGTCAGGAGTTCGTCGTGATCCGAGCCGGCACCGTGAAGGTCTCGCGAGGCGGCGCCGACCTGGCCGAACTCGGCCCCGGTGACTACTTCGGGGAGATCTCGCTGATGGACGGCGGCCCGCGCACCGCGACCGTCACCGCCGTCACCCCGGTGACGATCGAGGTCGTCGAACGCCGCGACTTCGACTCGCTGCTCGAGACGGTCCCGGGCCTGGCTCAACGGCTGATGATCGGGCTCGCTGCGCGGCTGCGGGAGAAGACCGACCGCTTCTGACGCGCTTCGGGCTGCTCAGCCGGTGTTGCGCAGGCCGGCGGCGATCCCATTGATGGTCAGCAGCAAGGCGCGTTGCAGTTGCTCGTCGGGCGCATCCGGCGCTGTGACCTCGCGGCGGCGGGCGAGCAGCGAGATCTGCAAGTGGTGCAGCGGCTCCAGGTAGCGGTCACGGGTGGCCAGCGTCTGGCGTAGCAACGGGTAGTTCGCGAGCAGCCCCGAACCGGCCGTCAGGGCGCGTACCTGATCAAGCGTGCGTTGATGCTCGTCGCAGATCTGCTCGAAGATCGGGTGCAGGGCGGGGTCGGTGAGGGCGTCGACGTAGAGCCGGGCGATACGCAGGTCGGTCTTGGCGAGCGTCATCTCCACGTTGCCGAGGAACGTCGTGAAGAACGCCCAATCGATCATCTCGGTCAGCACGTCGCCGAGGCCGGCCTCGCGGGCGGCCAGCAGCCCGCTGCCGACCCCGTACCAGCCCGGAACGATCATCCGGGTCTGGGTCCAGCCGAAGACCCACGGGATCGCCCGCAGGCTCTCCAGCGACGCCGGACCCCCGGCACCCCCAGCGCCAGGGCGGCGGGCGGGACGTGAGCCGATGTTCAGGCCGGCGAGCTCCTCGACCGGGGTGGCCGAGCTGAAGAAGTCGGCCAGCTTCGGGGTGTCAGCCAGCTCGCGGTACTTGGCGGCGGCAGCCGCAGAGATGACGTCCATGGCGTCGTCGAAGCGGGCGAGGCGCTCGTCGTCCAGGCGCGAGGTGCGGTGCAGCACGCTGGCCTCGATGACGGCGGCGAGCAGGATCTCCAGGTTGTCGCGGGCGAGGCTCGGAAGGGCGTACTTGTCGGAGACGACCTCGCCCTGCTCGGTCAGCTTCATCGCACCGTCGAGAACGCCGTAGGGCGACGCGGCGACCGCTTCCCCGGCCGGTCCCCCGCCGCGTCCGACGGATCCACCGCGGCCGTGAAAGAGCCGCAGCCGCACACCGTGATCGGCGGCCACGTCACGCAGCCGACGCTGGGCGCGGTGGATCTCCCACTGCGAGGTCGTGACGCCCGCGTCCTTGTTGGAGTCGGAGTAGCCGAGCATGACCTCCTGGACGTCACCCCGAGCGCGCACGATCCGGCGGTAGGAGGGGTCGCGTAGCAGCTCATCGAACAGTTCCCCGGCCCGGCGCAGCTCCGCGACCGTCTCGAACAGTGGGACGAGGTCGAGCGCGGCCGTGTCCTGCTCGCCGTCGGGCGACAGCTCGATCAGTCCGGATTCGCGCGCCAGAACAGCGACCGCGAGCAGGTCATCAACGCCCTGCGTCATCGAGACGATGTAGGTCTGGACGGCCTCTTCGCCGAACACTTCCGCTGCCCGGCGGGCCGTCTCGAAGACCGCCATCACGTCCCCTGCCGGCTCCGGCAGGGGGGCGCGCCACGCGGCGAGCGGGCGGTGGCCGGCGAGCTCTCGCGACAGCAGGGCGGTGCGCTCCGGCCGATCGAGCTCGTCGTAGGGCGTGGGCAGCTCCTCCAGCCGGGCGTAGAGCGCCCCGAGCGCGGCGTGGTGGCGGTCGGCGTGCTCGCGCAGGTCCAGGGTCGCCAGGTGCAGCCCGATCGTGCGGGCGGCCCGAATCGCGCGGCCGAGGGCGCCGTCAGCGATCCGCTCCCCGTGGTGGGCGCGCAGCGAGCGTCCCATGAGTTCCAGCTCGGCGACGTAGCCGGCGGCGCCGAGGTAGTCGCGCTGCGGGTCGTGCGGGCGGCCGGCGGCGATGCGCTCGTGGGTGTTCTCGAGCCGGGTCCGGATGTAGGAACACTTCAGCCGGTACGGCTCCTCCGCGTTCAACCGGATGAATCGCTCGTAGACGTGTGGCAGCACCTCCCGGTCAGCGGCCAGGCTCGCCTCGAGCTCGCCGGAGATCCCGGCAATGCGCGTCGACACCGAGATCTCGTCGATGAGCTGGTCGACCACCTCCATCTGGTAGCGCAGCGCCCGGTCGGCATAGAGCCGAAGGGCGTCCATCGTGACGGTGGAGGAGACGTTGGGATTGCCGTCGCGGTCGCCGCCGACCCAGGTGCCGAGCCGGATGGGACGCAGGTCAGGCGGAGGCTCGAGACCGGCCCCGCGCAGCTGGCCGTCGAGGTCGTCGAGCACGCCCGGCAGGACGGTGCGGGCCAGCTGGTCGAGGTAGTACGTGACCGCCCGGGTCTCGTCGACGGGTGTCGGCTTGCCGGTGCGCAGCTCGTCGGTCAGCCAGAGCAGGTCGATGAGTTCGGCGAGCCGCCGGTCGGTGGCCTCGGGGTCACCGAGCAGGTCGGCCACCCGGCGCAATGTCGCCAGGACCGACTGGCGTGACGCCTCCGTCGGGTGGGCGGTGAAGACGGGCCGCAGCTCGGTACGGCTGAGCATGCGCAGGAGTCGCTCGCGGTCGTCGTCAGAATGCAGCCGCTCGACGAGGCGGTGCAGCGGCCCCCCGTCGTGCAGGCGCCGGGCGGCCAGCTCCCGGGAGCGGTGCAACTGCTCGGCCACGTTCGCCAGCTGGAAGAACGTCGAGAACGAGCGGGCCAGCAGCATCGCCGTCGGCACGTCGAGCCGCGAGAGCAGCTCGGCCAGCTCGTCGGTGTGTGAACCCCCGGCCTCCTCGGCGCTCTGGCGCGCGAGCCGGCGCACGCGCTCCACCAGTTCCAGGATTTCGGCGCCGGCCTGACGGACCAGGGTGTCGCCCAGCATCCCGCCGAGGCGGCGGATGTCGGCGCGCATCGCGGTGTGCCCGGCCTCGGACACCACGCCGGCGTGGGTCTCGACCGGATCGCGTGCAGGCATGGGCGCCATAGTGCCCGCATCCGGTTACGCCGGTGTCACCTGGAGGGTGACCCACACCCGGGCTTCGTAGGCTGCGCGAGTGCCGGGACTGAAGAGCGACGCGAGGGGCGAGACGCTGGGTCCGCGGCTGGGCCGCCGCCGCGCGGTCGCGATCTTCGCCGTCGCCGCTGCGATACGCATCGCGTATGTGCTCGTGTTCCTGCGCAACTACCACCCCCAGACCGATGCCCAGCACTACCTCGACATCGCCAGCAGCGTGGCCCACGGGCACGGGTTCGCCGCCAAGTACCCGTACGGCTTCGAGCACGCCACCGCATTCCGGCCGCCGCTGTATCCGCTCCTGCTCGGAACCGCCTTCGCCATTACCGGCGTGCATCTCGCCGTCGCGCAGGCGATCAATGTCGTGCTCGGCAGCGCGGTCGTCGTCCTGATCGGGCTGCTTGCCACCCGGGTCGGCGGCCTGCGCGCCGGGCTGATCGCGGCGGGGCTCGCAGCGATCTACCCGCCGCTGCTGGCCAATGACGGCGTTCCGCTCAGCGAGCCGCTCGGACTGCTGGTGATGCTCGCAGCGATCTGGGCACTGCTCGCCGGACGTCCCGGCTGGGCCGGCCTGGCGGCTGGGCTGCTGGTGCTCACCCGTCCCAGCGCGCAACTGTTCGTGCCGCTGGTCGCGCTGGTGCTCTGGCGGCAAGCGGGGCTGCGCCGGGCGCTCGGTTTCGCCGTCATCGCCGTCGCCGTCGTCACACCATGGGTCATCCGCAACGAGACGATCTTCAACCGACCGGTGATCGTCACGTCCAACGGCTTCAACCTCGCGGCCATCTACTCGCCCGTCGCGCTCGCCGCGGGCCAGTTCGTCGACCCGGTCTTCGATTCCCGGTTCGCGCCCGTGCGCGACTTCGGCCACTCCTTCACCAACCTCAACGAGGCCAACCTCGACAGCGCGTTCCGCCGCCAGGGCCTCAAGGGCATCCGGGAGCACCCCGGGCAGGTGCCCTCGGTCGTGTGGCTGAACGTGCGCCGCCTCGTCGACCAGACGTGGGGGCTCAACGACGGGCCCGAGGCACAGGACGGCCGCCCGCTGGGGCTGCGTCACGTGAGCCTGCCGCTGGTGTGGCTGGTGGAGGTCGTCGGTTTCGTGGGCCTGCTGGAGATGACCAGGCGGGCGCGCCAGGCCTACCGGGCGCGCAGCATCCGGGACGGTCGGCTCGGGTTCGGGATCATGCCGCTGACAGCGCTGTACTTCTTCGTCGTGTCAGTGCTGACGGTCTCGGTCCCGCGCCTTCGCGCCCCTGATGACGCGATGCTGATCATCGCCGTGGGGGTGCTCATCGCGCGGCTGTGGGAGGCCCGCCGGCAGCGGTCACCCGACGCGCAGGGTGCGACCCATGAGGCTGGCGGACGGAGTCTGCAGGAACCCGGTGACGTGCAGCCGCCGGGGGTGGTAGCCGCTTCGGTTCTCGCCCTGCCAGTACGTCGCATAGGCCAGATACAGCTGATTTCTCGGGCTCGGCCCCACTACGGGTGAGGCGCCGCCCGGGCCCTGGTTGACCCCGCTGCTCGCCATCAGCGGCACCACGCCGCCACTCGGTCGCGTGCACGGGCCCTGGGGGGTGGAGCAGATCGCGTAGCCGGTCGCGTAGTTGCTGTCCCCCGCCGCGTCACGCCACAGCGAGTCGTTGGCTGAGTAGAACAGGTAGGTCGTGTTGTTGTAGTTGACCATCGACGGGTTCTCGATGGTGCTGCCTTCCCAGGCAGCGGCCCGGTTCGTCGCGAGGATCTTCTTCGGCAGCGACCCCGGCAGCAGCAAGCCGTTGTTGCCGAGCTGCTGCGACATGATCGACGACTCGGCGCCACCAAGCTTGCCCGCGGCCTTCCACAGCAGGTAGTTCTTGCCGCTGACCGGATCGTGGTACGGGTAGGGGTCGATCGAGCCGGACGGGTCGGTGGACACCGGCTGACACTGGATCGGGACGCTGCCGCTGATGTCCCGGAACGGGCCGAGCGGGCTCGTCGCGCTCGCCACCGTCAGGCAGAAACGCCCGTAGTTGTGCGGGTCCAGCGGGTCGCCGGCGTTGCTGACCTTGACGGCCGCGTAGGCGAACCAGGTGCTGCCGATGTTGAAGACCGACGTCGCCCAGTAGGTCTTGTTCAGCCAAGGATTGCCGGCAATGGGGGTTTTCAAGGCCCAGGATGCCTGCCGGACGAGGGCATCGTTGTTGTTGGGCTTGTCGCCTGGCAGCTCGTTGTCGTTCGCGATCTCGGGCGGCAGCGGGTTGTAGTTGGGGTGGATCGTCCAGTGGGTCAGGTCGGTGCTGGTCAGCACCGAGAGGTAGCGACCGCCGGCGCCCGCGCTGTAGGCGTAGTACGTGTTGCCGACGCGCAGGATGTCCGGGTCACCGAAGTCGCCCTGCCACTGCCGACCGGCTTGGAACCAGCCGGGGGTCCCGTTCGACGGGATGGCGTCGTTCAGCGGCGCGGGAGGCGCGGGCGGCGGCGCGACGCAGGCAGCACCGAGCGCGAGCACGCTCACTACTGCGAGTACAGCAGTGCTCAGCCGCCGAAAGGAGTAAGCCACCGATCGGTCATCGGCACGCTAAGACGCGACGTTGAGCCTGCGCCGCTTGAGGAGGGTGTCGTTTCCGGATCAGAAAACGGCCCCTTCCTCAAAGTTTCGAGGCCGGGACCTTCGCGGTCAGGCGCTCCAGGACCTCGCCCGCCTCGCGGACGATCCGGCTGATCAGCTCCTCGACGGACGGCAGGTCTTCGATCAGCCCGACGACCTGGCCCGAGGTCATCAACCCCAGGTCAGCACGGCCGTCGACCATCGACGCTTTCAGCAACATGGGGGTGTTGGCGGCCATGATGACCTGGCTCCACGCGAGCTCATGGCCGGATTTCATGGCCTGGCCTTCGCGCAGCATCGAGATCCAGGGGGTGCCGCTCTCCTTGCGGAAGGCAGCGGCGTTGCGGACCGCACGCGGGAGCCGCCCGATCGGTCCGGCCTTGACCAGCTTGTCGACGAGTTCGGTGCGCAGCACCCGGTGCGGCACCCCATCGACGGCGGTGGTCACGATCGTGCCGTTGACGTCGGTCGACAGGTAGATCTCCTTGACGTCATTGCTGACGTTGCTGTCGGAGGTGAGCAGGAAGCGGGTTCCCATTCCGATAGCGCTGGCGCCGTAGGCGAGCGCCGCGACGAGCCCTCGCCCGTCGAAGAAGCCGCCGGCAGCGACGACGGGGATGTCGACCGCGTCGACCACCTGGGGCAGCAGCAGGGTGGTCGGCACCGAGCCCGTGTGGCCGCCACCTTCGCCGCCCTGCACGAGCACCGCGTCAGCACCCCAGCCGGCGACCTTCTCGGCGTGACGCCGCGCGCCGACCGACGGCATCGTGACGACGCCCGCGTCCTTCAGTTTCTGGAGGAGCTCTTTCTTCGGCGCGAGCGCGAACGAGGCGACCTTCACGCCGAGCCGGATCATCAGATCGACCCGGTCACCGACGTCGAGACCGTCGGAGCGGATGTTGACGCCGAAGGGGGCGTCGGTGCTCTCCTTGACCGAGCGGATCGCGGTCTCCAGCTCCGGCACGCTCATGGTGCTGGACGCGATGATCCCGAGCCCGCCGGCAGCCGCGGTGGCCGCCGTCAGGCGTGCGCCCGACACCCATCCCATGCCGGTCTGCACGATCGGGTAACGAACGCCGGTGAGCTCGGTGAAACGAGTCGAGAGGGCGGGCGGCGACCCAGAAACCGGCGTGCTCATGCCGAAACCTCCTTGTATCGCAGGCCTTTCGGGTCGAGCTCGGCGATGATGCGCTGCTCTTCCTCGGTGGGCTCGCGGGTGGTGGGCACCTCGCTCGACGCACCCTCCAGTTCGAAGCCGGTCGCCGCGACGACCTCGTCGACCGTGACCCCGGGATGCACCGACACCAGTCGCATCTTGGCGTCAGCGCCGGGGTTGTCACCGAAGTCCAGCACGGCGAGATCGCTGACGACCCGGCCGAGCCGGTGGTAACGGGCGGCTGCGGCTCCAGCCGCAGCCGCCCGTGCATAGCCGACGCCGGACACCATGTCCACAGCTGGGACGAAGACCCGCGTCGAGTGTTTGGGGACCCAGTAGCTGGTCCGGTTGTTGACGGTGTTGCCGGGGGCGCCGCGAGCGCCGAGCAGCTGCGACTTGGGGTGCGCCTGGTCGCCGATGCAGGAGATGTTCTGGTTGCCCGAGGCGTCGATCTGGCTGGCACCCATCATCACGTGACGGCGGCCCGACGCGACCACGTCGAACACCTGGCGATAGGGGATCCACCCTTCGACCGTGCTCTGCGAGAGCGGTGTACCGAGCGGCGGCACGTCGGCAAGCAGGAACGCCTCTCCATCGGAGAGCAGGATGTCGGGCTCGAAGGTCAGGCGCGCCAAGCGGGCACCGATGCTCGGCAGCGTGCCCATCGGGCTGACCAGGATCTCTCCGTCGCCGCGAAACGCCTCCGCGATCGCGATGGCGCAGACGTCAGCGCGTCGCAGGGCTGTGGTCGTCTCGGTCATGCCTGGACCTCCTGCGCGAACGCGCTGACTGCCTGCTGATACGCCGCCTCGTCGCCGGCCAGGAAGCGCTGCCGGAACGCCTCCCAGGCTTCGGGATCGGCGGCGGCCGCGGCGTAGGCGCGCTGGAACTTCTCGTCCCGCTCGTAGTCCGGCGTGCAGGTGGTGAAGTGCGCGCCGTTGGGCGTCTCGATGACGCCGTCGACCATCAAGCGGTTGATCTTCAGGGTGTGGAACGAGCCTTCCTTGGTCAGCTCGGCGGTGTCGACGAGGCGCTCGCACGACATGAACCGCTGCTCGGCGGCGAGGCAGAAGAGGTCATCGAAGTACGGATCGGGACCGAGGAACTGACCGTTGCCGGCCGCATCCGCCCGGTTCATATGGATGATCGACGCGTCGAGCGTGAGCGCCGGCATCGCGACGAGTTCCTCGCCGTCCTCGTACGGGGACGTGATCGTTTTCAGCTGCGGGTTGACGCGCATGACGTCGGAGCCGAGGCCCGCGCGGATCGGCAGGAAAGGCAGCCGCTGCGCCGCTGCCAGCAGCCCCCACTGCAGCATTCCCTCGTCGACCTCGAAGAACTCGACCTCGCCGCGCTGGCGGGCAGCGCGGAAATGCGGCTCCAGCGCGATGGAATCAAGCGAGACGAAGCCGCTGACGAGCCGCTTGACCTTGCCGGCGGCGACCAGCAGGCCGACGTCAGGGCCGCCGTAGGACACCAGGGTCAGGTCGGTCAGCGGCGAATTGGCGATCGCACGAATGATCGCCATGGGCTTGCGCCGCGAGCCCCAACCACCGATGCCGATGGTCATCCCGCTCTCGAGCTTGCCGACGACGTCGGCGATGGCCATTCGCTTGTCGCTCACGTGCTCTCCTGCCCCTCCGTGTTTCCCGCGGCCGGTGCGACGAACGCATCGCGATGCTCGTCAGCGCGGCCGGAAAGGTTGATCTCGAAGGTGAATCCCTGCTCGAAGCGATAGCTGCGCTTGACGTCGATCGGGTCGATGCCGTTCAGGGATTCCTTGGCCAGCCTGATGATGTACGGGTCCTTGGCGGCGATCTCACCGGCCACCTCGTGGGCCGCCGCCCGCAACTCCTCGCGCGGTACGACCTTGAGCACCGAGCCGAACTCGTGCAGCTGCTGGGCCGTGGCGGTGCGGGAGGTGTAGACCATCGCGCGCATCAGGTGCGCCGGCACCAGGCGGGCGAGGTGGGTGGCCGCCCCTAGAGCGCCGCGGTCGACCTCGGGGAGGCCGAAGGTCGCGTCATCACTGGCGACGATCACATCAGCATTGCCGACGAGCCCGATACCGCCGCCGAGACAGAAGCCGTGCACCGCTGCCACCACGGGCACCGCGCACTCGTAGACGGCGGCAAATGCGGCGTAGCAGCCGCGGTTGGCGCCGATCAGGGAGCCGAAGCCGGTGGTGCGCTGCATCTCCTTGATGTCGAC
>DATAZK010000132.1:0-8804 GCA_036272075.1 Frankiaceae bacterium | reverse complement strand
CTTACCCGTCTCTCGAAGCCCGACCAGTTCGACGTCCGCCGGATGGAGCGAGTCATGGTGGTCAATCGACGCCGAGCGGTGACGATGTATGAGGTTTATGACGACGATCCGGCGCCGCTGCGGGCCGCGAAGCGGTCGACGCAGCCGTCGTTTGACGAGGCCTTCCGGTTGTTCGACGCGGGCGACGCCGATCTGGCGCGTGCCGCTTTCGAACGATGCCGCCGGTTACTGCCCGACGACCCGATCGCAGCCCTGCACCTAACCCACTGCGACGCTATGGATAGAGGTGAGATATCCCCTGGTCACGAGGTTGCACTTAGTCAAAAATAGCGGTCCGACGGTGAGAACTAGCGGACCGGCGGCGCAGATTTCTCGACGCCGTATGACGCAGATTTCACGCCGCCGTGTGCCCTTGTCTGCCATGATTTTCCCGAGACTAGAGGTGGTGTAGGTATGTACCTGAGCGCCGACCGGATAGCAGTAGTCGATAAGGCGGTTCAAGACACATTTGAGCAGAGCAGTATCGCGTGGCAGGCCATCCCGCACTGGGATACCGGCGACCGGGGCCAGTTCAGGGTCCGCAGCGACAACGCGTCCGCGCCGGAGGTCAACGAAGACAAACTGTCACCGCCGATTTCACCTGGCGATTCGCTGAAGCTTGAAGCTAACACCGTCCGGTTTGCGGTGACCGTGGCGCAGGCCATTGCGCCGACTCCTGACGCGCTGCTCGCGGCTGTGATTACGCGGACCGTGCAGCTGGCTGGCAGAGTGGACAGCAAGGTCATCGCCGTGTTGCGTGCAGGTGCCAAGGATCCAGTGAATGTCCTAGCCGCGACAGGCGCGACCCCGCCAATCCAGATGCTCCTCAACGCACTAATCGATGCCCGCGCGCAGCTCGAGAAATTCGGGTACCGGGCGCCTTCCTGCCTGCTCACCGACACAGAAGGGCTCAAAGCGCTCAACTACCTGCAGAGCGGGCTTTCCGACTTCCAGGCACTGCTCGACGCGGCGAACATCAACTCCGTGTATCGCGTCGATCAATTACGTAGCGACAAGGGACCCACCCCGGCCAAGGAGACCGAACCGGATTCGGCAAACGGTCAATTCAAAGGAAGGCTGCTCTTACTCGGTCGGCGCCAACGGATCCCACACGGGGGCGCCGCAGCGACGTCTCCCGGTGAAGAGCCAGCGGACCTTGCCGTCAGCGTCCCCCCGAGCGTGGAAGTCGTCGGCGAGACCGCTACGGGGGATATCGAGATGTCCGTACGCATCCGCTTCGCGCCGAGGCTTACGGATCTATACGGCGTCGTCAACGTCGTATAGATACGGCGGCATCGATGTCGTTAGCACTTGACGGGGCCTCCGCTGCGTCAGCCTCAAACGTGCTCGAGGACTATCTCGCCGAGTGCAAGGGTGCTTGCGACGGCGAGATCGATCGGCTCTTCGCTCCCGGGCAGCACGACGGGTCGAGCAGCCTCTACGAGCTGATCCTCGACTACCCTCGTCGCGGCGGGAAGGCGCTCCGGCCGGCCCTGAGCATCGCGATGTGCCTCGGGCTCGGCGGCCGCCTCGAGGCGATCTTGCCGACGGCAGCGACGCTGGAGCTTTACCACAACGCTTTTCTCATCCACGACGACATCGAGGACGAGTCGTGGAGGCGTCGCGGCCGGCCGACGCTGCACATCGACCACGGCATCCCGATCGCCGTCAACGTGGGTGACGCCATGCTGTCGATGTCGCTGCAACCCCTGCTCGACAACGTCGAGCGCGTCGGGCTTGGGCCCGCGCTGCGCATCCTGCGGGCCGTCGCGCACATGACCCGGCAGACCGTCGACGGCCAAGCCCTCGAGCTGGAATGGGTGCGTTCCAACACCTGGCAGCTCGACGACACCGATTACCTCGCGATGGTGGAGCTGAAGACCAGTTGGTATTCATTCATCACACCGCTGCAGGTCGGCGTGATCGCTGCCGGTGGGGGACCGGAGTGGTTGGCGCCGCTGGAGTCTCTCGGCCGGCACCTGGGCGCGGCTTTCCAGATCACCGACGACCTGCTGAACCTGCGGGCGGACCCCGAGGAGTACGGCAAAGAGATCGGCGGCGACCTCTGGGAAGGTAAGCGCACCTTGATGCTGCTGCACACCCTGCGATGCGCTGAGCCCGGAGACCGGGATCGCGCCGTGCAGATTCTGGCCAGGCGCAGGCCGAACGCCGAAAGCGAGCTAGGGCTTACTTCGCTACTGGACGGGCTCGTCGCCCGGGGCGAGCTGTCTCGGATGGGGCAGTCCGAGATCGCGGCTCGGCTGCCGGGATACCGCCCCTCGGAATCGAAGACTCTCGATGACATCCGTTGGCTCTATGGCCTGATGCTCAGCGTCGGTTCGATGGAGCACGCTCGAGAGGTCGCCCGCTGGCATGCCCGCAAGTCCGCGATCCTGCTGGCAGGTCTCGACTGGTTTCAGGCGAGCCGACATCGGGATGCGCTGTGCGACCTCGTCGATTACGTGCATCGGCGCACCCGATGAACCCCGAGGACCTGGTCGGAATGCTCGCCGAGCTGGAGCGGATCAGGGGGCTAACCCTCGACCTCGTCGAGCGCACCGTCCCACCGCTGCTTCCGGCCCCGCCGACGGACGCCGACGGCACCGAGCGGACCGTCTTCGAGTTACTTGTGGGTGTCCGCCGCGCGGTGCTCGGAAACCCGGCGGCGGCGCGAGGTCTACACGACCTGCTCGTTGCCGAGGGTCGACGATATGCGGACACGACCGCGGGAGCCGAACTGCGCGATGCGCTGGTCGCATCGGAAGCGGTCGAGAACCTCCGGCGAATCTGGGAAACGTTGAGCCTCAACGTGCTTGACGGGCCCGCGGCGGCAAACGCGGCCCCGGACGCATGGGCAGAGCTGCTTGCCGACGCGATCATCGGACACGGCCTCGACAATTCGATGCTGGGCCGCTTCCGCCCCGAAGGGTTCGCCTGATGCTGTCCGATCCGCGCCCGGCGCTGGCTGAGCAGAGTAGCTTCATCGGCTACCTGCTGGGGCTGGCTGGTCTGGCGAGGGCAGTTCGCGCTCTAGCCGCAGACGGCCACTCCCAGGCCGAGACCCCGCGCGAAGCCGAAGCCGACGACTTCGGCTACTTGCTGCTGGGCGTCGCGAGCGTGGGAGATGCGATCGACCGCCTCGCTGAATCTGCGCGGGCGGAGCCGTCTGACACGCCTGAGGAAGCTACGCCCGCGTCGACGAGCACTCGGTGGCTGCGATGAGCGCGGTGCTCTCCCGGAGCGACTTCATCCGTACCCCGGTGCTTGCCTCCGCCAGGCCGGACGGATTCAAGGAGTGGTACCACTTTGTGGTCCACCGCCCGGGCGGCCGGATATTGATCAACTTCAGTCTCACCAGCGAAACCTCCTCGGCCGGTGGACCCCGGCTGGCGCCCCGCGTCATCGTGATAGGACACGACCAACAGTGGACCGGCGCCGTCGAGCGGTTTGACGAGTCCGACCTGGACATATCGGCCGACCTCGGCGTCCTGACCGTCGGCGGCAACCGGATGACCGTGCGACCGGACGGCTACCGGGTGGTGATCGACCTGCCCGGACACGACATCCGGGGGGAGCTCGATCTCACCTCGGTGAGTCGGCCCTTCGCGGTCAACAACCAGCCGGTGGGGGACGGACGGGTGTCCTGGCTATTCGTGCCACGGCTGCGTGCCGACGGGTGGCTGCGCATCGGACGCCAGGAGATGCGCTTCGAGGGCAACGTGGCCTATCACGATCACAACTGGGGCCGCTTTCGCTGGGGCGGCGACTTCGGCTGGACGTGGGGCGCGATCCTTCCTGCCGGACCCGATGACCCGTGGTCGCTGGTTTTCCAGCAGATGACGGATCGGCGACGGTTGCGTTGTCTGTACCAGGCGCTTTGGGTGTGGCACCACGACGAGCCCGCCGCCATCTTCCCGCCCGCTGCGGTGCAGACCCGCTTGCACGGTCTGCTCGGCCGCGCTGCCGACTGCACCTTGCCGCCCCCGATGCGGTTGGTCCTCGGCGGCGAGGCGTCGGACGTACCGGAAAGGATCGAGATCGCCGCGACGCGGGCAGGCGACGCGGTCCATGCCGTATTTCGACCGCAGTCTTACGCGCGCCTCGCGCAGCCTAGTGAGCTTTGCCTGGATCGATCAGTCGTGCTGTGCGAAAGCAACGGCACTGCTCGCGTGACTGGGTCGATCAACGGCGAAGACATCGACTTCGTCGGAGCCGGCGTATTCGAGTTGCTTTATGGCTGAGCAGGTTTCGTCGCTGCTGCGGCGATCAGTCGGGCACCTTGAGGACGAGGTGCCCGCCAGCTACCGCCACATGCTGGAGGCGCTCGGGCCGCTGGTGGTCGAGGTCGATGTCGACGGCGATGTGTTCTCGCTGCGAGGTGGTCGCCGGGTGGAGGTGACGGACGGTCCGGCCGGAGCGAGCGGCGCCCGGATCACCAGCTCCCGGGCGGCCATCCTGGACCTGCTCGACGCCAGGTTCAGCCTTGACGAGGCGGTTCAGGCCGGGGTCGTCAATGTGCACGGCTCGCTGGACGACATTTTGCGCGCGCACGACACTCTGCTCGCTTACGTCCACGCGGCCGTTCGGGCACCGTCGCATCCGGAGTTGCTGGCCGCGCTGCGGACGGGGCCGCAATGAGCGAGCACATTACGACCCCAGCGTCGTCCGATCGGCGCCCCACGGTGGCCGTCTTGGGAGCCGGCATCGCCGGCCTCACCGCCGCTCACGAACTGGCAGAGCGCGGCTTCGAGGTCACGGTTTACGAACCTCACCCGGACGAGCGCACGGTGCTGGACAACGAGATGCCGGCGGGCAGCTATCCGCCGGTCAAGCTCGGCGGCCTCGCCGCTTCCCAGTATTCGAAGGTGGGCCCGGGCAACGGCGACACCGCCGAGCTACGCCCTTTCCCGGGGCGGCGAGGCCGGCCCCGCATCCCGGCGCGGGTGGTTGCAGGAGAACACGGATTCCGTTTCTTCCCAGCGTATTACCTGCACATGTGGGACCTATTCCAACGCATTCCGGTGTATCAACGAACAGGGCAGGCTGGCGGCCAGGACTGCTGGCAGATGACATCGCGCACCGTCATGGACAACGTCAGGCGAGTGGTCACTCAGGGCACCACGGTGGAAGGCAAGCCCTCCCTGGTTTTTCCTCGCCAGAAGGCACGCAGCCTCGCCGAATTACTCACCACCGCAGGCCAGTTCGGGGAACTAGGCTTCAGCACTGGTGATGTGCAGACCTTCTCGGGCAGGCTGCTCCAATATCTCGCCACCAGTCCCTTACGCCGCGCCAAAGAACTCCAGAACCTTTCCGCCTATGACTTCTTCATCGGCCGCGACGCCACGGTGGCCCGTCGGTTCTATTACACGCCACCTTTCGAAGCGGTTCTCCTGGAAATGCCGCGGGTGCTCGCCGCGTTCGATTCCCGCTGGGGCGATGCCCGTACCAACTTGACGACCTACCTTCAGCTGCAGCTGCAGACGGACCGCGACGACGACAAAGCCAACGGTGTGCTCAACGGCCCCACCACCGAAGCGTGGTTCGACCACTGGTACCGGCACCTGATCGAGCTCGGAGTCAGATTCGTCCGAAGTGGAGTGGATCGCCTTGTGGCGCCGCGTATCGACCGCGGAGACCCACCCCACCGTCGGCCGCGGGTGCAGGTCCAGCTGACCGAGCGAATGCGCCTGGCTCCCGATTACGTCGTGGTCGCCGTCGACGCACCCGCGGCCGAACGGATCACAGCGCCCCTGCGCGCGGCCGGTACCGGCGGCGCCGTGGCGGGGCTAGAAGGGTTCACCACCTCGGTCCCACCGCCCGGCGGCCCGCTGCAGCCCACGCCGGCTCGCCCATCAGCCCGGCGTGACCCCTACACGATGGACGAAATGGGTCGAGTGCCCTGGGACCGGTTTCAGACGCTGGCGGGCATCCAATACTTCTTCGACACCGAGTTCCAGCTGCTCCGAGGGCATATGTATTACTCGGGGACCGAATGGGGCCTGTCGTCGATAAACCAGAGCGGGATGTGGGAGAGGCAACGGACCCTGGCTCGCGACGGCCACATCTCGGTGCTCTCGGTCGACATCGGAGATTTCAACAGCCCGTCGCGTCACCTGGTCGACGAATTCGGGCACGGCAAGGCCGCGCGTGACTGCACTGCTGACGAACTTGCCCAAGAAGTGTGGCGGCAAATCATCCACGCGGTCACCAGCGACGCCCACAACGTCCCGGAGGCGCTGCTGCCCTGGCCCGCTTGGTATGCGCTGGACCGCAATTTGCGGATGACCGCCGGTCCCAACAAGGGAACCCCGGCGCGGAACGAAGCACCGTATCTGGTCCCTATCGTCGGAGACTGGCCGAACCGACCTGGTTGCGACCCCTGGAACCCGCACGGCTCGTCGTGGACTACGAGGCCGACCGAGGTCCAGTGGCTGGAGAATCTCGAGCAGCGCGATGTCTGGCAGGCGCGCCACGGCGGCTACCAGGTGCATCACAACTCGGTGGTGTTCGCGGGTACATGGAACAAGACGTTCACCCGGATGACGTCAATGGAGGCGGCTTGTGAGTCGGCCCGCCACGCCGTGAACGCCATCCTTGACCATTACGTTTGGGTCGAGTCCGGCGGCGTCGATCGCCGGGAGAAAACGATCCTCAACTGGCGGCTTCCCTTCGGCTTCATCGACCAAGGCTTCTCAAGCCCGATTCGTTTGCCGACACCGGCCGGCGATTACTGCTACGTCTTCGACATTGAGAACCGAGAGCCATACGAGACGCGCACGCTGCGCAATCTCGACTCGCAGTACTGCCTGGCGTCGCTGCCCCATCCGATCGATTTTTCGGGTACCAACCCGGGCCGCCCCGTATTTCCTGCCCCTTCAATCCCCGGAGGTCAACCCATGACGTCGCCCTCGACCGACCACGCGCAGCAGTTGCTTGCCCACCTTCACGCCTGGCGCCAGCACCTCGAACAGGCCATCGGCGCTATGACGCCTTCGCAGTATGTGCAGCCGCCCGCGTGGGGGATGTCCGCCGCGCCGCCGCGAGCGCCGTTCATGCCGCCGCCGATGCCGGCCGCTGCAGTTGGGCCTGTGGCGACCCCGCCGACTGATTACACCCAGCAACTGCTCGCTTACCTCCAGGCCTGGCGGCAGTACCTGGAGCAAACGACGGGCACCACGGCGGCGGGTTCGCCTCAGTCGCCGCCGGTCGCCCCGCCATCGGACGCCCCGCCGCCGGACGCCGTGTCGCTGCTCGCCTCGTCGCCGCGCCCAGCCACCTCGGCAACCACGCCGCAGGCGCTGGAGCCCGTGGCGCCAGAACACGGTTGGATGAGCCACATGGCTTTTTACAACGAACCGAGACACCCTGAGGGCGAAGCGTTTTCGGGAAGCGGCTCGCTCTATCATTCCAGCCGCTCGGTGCTCCCGTCGTCGCCGATGGGCGAGTATCAACCGAATTCGGCATATGTGTCAGCGCGTTCCGCTACCTCGGCCGGGTTGGTGTCCGCTGCGCAAGAATCGCTGTACTCGAGTCTCGCCACGCCTACGCCTCGGGTACAGGAGGAGGAGAAAGCGGTGCCGCACAGGCCCGAGGAATTGGAGCACGTCAAACCCCTGATAGAGCCGAAGAAGTAGGCGCACGCCGTACGGGATAGGAACGTCCGTAGCTGTGACCGGCATGCTGCCGGCGCCCGCTAGGGTGTTCGCCGTGGCCGAGACCGCGCCGTTGCACGTGCAACTGATCGCCAAGACCGAGTTCGTCACACCATCAGACGTGCCGTGGAGCACCGACACCGACGGTGGTCAGGCGCTGCTCGAGTTCGCCGGCCGGGCCTGCTACCAGAGTTGGTCGAAGCCCAATCCGAAGACGGCGACCAACGCCGGCTATCTGCGGCACATCATCGACGTCGGCCATTTGTCGGTGCTCGAGCACGCGAGCGTCTCGTTCTACATCACCGGCATCTCGCGATCGTGTACCCACGAGCTGATCCGGCACCGGCACTTCTCTTACTCGCAGCTATCCCAGCGCTACGTGCCGGAGAACGAATCGCAGATCGTCGTGCCGCCCGGCATGGAAGACGACGACGAATTGCGGCGTATCCTGGCCGAGGCCGCCGACGCCAGCCGCGCCACTTACGCCGAGCTGCTGAGCAGGCTGGAAGCCAAGCTCGCTGATCAGCCGAACGCAATCCTGCGCCGCAAGCAGGCTCGTCAGGCCGCGCGCGCCGTCTTACCCAACGCCACCGAGACCCGCATCGTCGTCACGGGGAACTACCGGGCCTGGCGGCATTTCATCGCCATGCGGGCCAGCGAGCACGCCGACGTCGAGATCCGGCGACTCGCTATCGCGTGCCTTCGGCAGCTGGTCGACGTCGCGCCCGCCGTGTTCGGCGACTTTCAGATCGCCGCGCTGGCCGACGGCACCGAGGTCGCGACAAGTCCGCTGGCCACCGAGGCCTGAGGCAAGCACGCGGCGGTGCCAAATGGGGTTGCTACCGCGAGGTAATCTGGGGTCCGTGAGCACCGGCGGATTCGACGTTTATACGCGCCTGGGCACGCTGCTGACCGCCATGGTGACGCCGTTCGCCCCGGACGGATCCATGGATCTCCCGGCCGCGGCCCGACTGGCCAACCAGCTCGTCGACGGCGGCTGCGACGGCCTGGTCATATCCGGCACCACAGGCGAGTCGCCGACCACCACCGACGCCGAGAAGCTCGCCCTGCTGCGGGCCGTACTCGAAGCGGTGGGCGACCGCGCCCGCGTCA
>DATAZK010000131.1:0-24187 GCA_036272075.1 Frankiaceae bacterium | reverse complement strand
TTTGATCCGCGCACCAGGCAGCTCTCGGTAGCCGGACGCGATCACATCAAGCTCCAGCGCCTCGGCCGCCGCGAGGCAGGGGGCCCGCAGCAATTCCGACACCACCGGGATGCCCGAGAGCGAACCCTCGGTCCGCAGGTCCCACACGGCATCGCCGCCGCCAACGCTGCCGGGCAGGTTCTCCGACACGCTGGTGGCCTCGACGCCAGCTGAGCCGGACGCGGCGTTGGCGGCCGCGAACCAAGCCCCAACCTCCTCCGAAGATGCCGAGGGCTGGAACGCGATCAGCACCACCGAACGGTTCACAGCGCGACCCCCGCGTCCTCGAGCACGCGCCGGTTGCGGCTGATCGCCAGCTGGTCCGTCGCCTCCCAGAAGCTCGTGACGCTGGGGTCGGCGCCGGCCTGTCCCCGTGAGGCGAAGAAAGCCTCGATCGTCGCAAGCGACCACTGGATGACGACGACGGACTGCTCCGCATCCTCGGTGTGGCCGCGCCAAACTCCCCGCAGCACCAACCCTCGCCGGAGCGCTCCGGGCACATACTCCGCCCGCCACCGATCGAGCCACGCGTCGACGGAGCCAGCCGGAAGAACCACCTCGTCGAAGATGGTCACCGGCGCCGAATCAGCACTCACGAAGCGGCCTCCGCGAGGACCGAGCGAAAGCGCCGGATCTGCTCCGGAAGTCGTTCCAGATCAAGGGGTTTCGCGACCCGCGGCCGGGTGATGACGCGGGTGGCACCGGCGTCGAGATAGCGACGAATCCATGCCGCGTCGAGCTCACGCGTCGGGTCCGAGCTGCCCGGCCACACGCTGATCTCGACGTCGTCGGCCGACCGCCCCGCGGCTTCAGCGGCCTCGCGCAACAAGTCCGCACCGCGGGCAAACTCATCGGGACCGATGGTGAAAGGGAACCAGCCGTCGGCGATCCGGCCGGCCCGCCGGATCGCCGGCTCGGAGTTGCCGCCGAGGATGATCGGGACGTGTCCCGCGGTGGGAGCGAGCGTCAGGTGGACGTCGCGGAAGCTGACGGTCTGCCCTTCGTAGCTCGCCGGATGGTTCGTCCACAACGACCGCATCGCGCCGATGCACTCCTCGAGTCGTTCACCACGGCGTTCGAACGGGACCCCGACCGCCGCGTACTCCTTGCGCTGCCAGCCGATCCCGAGCCCGAGCAGGAACCTCCCTGCCGACAGCAGGTCCAGCGTCGCCGCGCGCTTGGCGAGCACGGCCGGGCTGTGCAGCGGCGCGACGACGACACACGTCCCCAGCCGCAAACGCTCCGTGATCGCCGCGAGGTGCGCCAGCACCTCCAGCGGGTCGGGCATCGGCACGACGCCCGGCGCGGAGGGCATGCGGCCATCGGCGGAGTACGGGTAGTTCGGCTCGTACGAAGCGGCGACGACGACGTGCTCTACCGCCCACACCGATTCCACGTCCTCGGCTTCGAGAATGCCGGCAAACTCGCGAAGCAGCGGCGAGGAAACCAGGCCGGGTCCGAACGGAATCAGCATGCCCAGCTTGGGCGAGGGAACGGTCGACATCTCTTGACCGTCCCACAGCCCGAGCAAATCCGATCAGGCGGAAGCCTTGGCGAGCGACCCGTTGGCCCGGCGAATCAGCCGATGCAGCTTGTGCACGCCACCGACGGGCTCGAGGAACATCAACGGACAGGCGCCCGCGACGACGCTGATGCCGTGGTCGTCGCAGAAGCGGATCGCGTCATCGCTGACCGCGCCGGGGCCCGAACCCTTGAACAGCCACACCCGGGGGATACCCCGTTCCATGCACTCCCTGACGACCGCGACGGCGGCGCTGCTGGCCACCATCACGATGACCCCATCGACAGCTCCCGGGACCGATGCCAGGTCGGGATAGCAAGGCCGGCCGGCGACCCCGACCGCCCGCGGATGCACGGCGAGGGCGTCGATCCCGTGATCGGTCAATGCCCGCACGATGGTGCGTCCGAAATTCTTGGGCTCATCCGAGGCACCCACGACGGCGATCCGCCCGGCCGCCAGAAACGCCTTTGCTTGCGCTGGATCGATCATCGAGCTCACCTCGCCTCCACCGTAGAGAGGCGCCGGCAAGGCGACCAGAGTCTTAGGTCATGCGGCCGAGGAAATCCGTTCGACCAGACCAGCTCGGAACGAAAAGGTGAAGCCATGACAACCGGCTCGCCCGTCGCGGTCGACATCCGCCTCCTGCGCGATGACGATGTGGCCGCGGTGGAGGAAATGTCCTCGCGTGCCCTCGACGATGTCGACCGCGAGTTCGGCCTGACGCTCGAGGAGCGAGACGAGACGCGGATCGCCAGCGCTCAGATGCGCATCCGTCATCTGGCAAAGACCGATCCCGAGGGCAGCGTCGTCGCCGAGCGCGACGGTGAGATCGTCGGCGTCGGCCTGGCACTTCGCCGGGGATCATTGTGGTTTCTGTCGCTCATGGCGGTTCGCGGCGACGTCCAGGGCACCGGGATCGGCCGGCGCTTGATGGACGCCACCCTCGAGTACGGCAAGGACTGCCCCGTCGGCATGATCTGCGCCTCGCCGGATCCTCGTGCGCTGCGTCGCTACGGTCGCGCCGGGTTCGCGCTGCACGCGGGCTACGTGGCCGAAGGAGTGGCCGATCGTGCTGAATTACCAGGCGGTTTGGGCGTGCGCGAGGGTGACTGGGACCGCGATGAAGATCTCGTCCAGACGCTGGTGGCCGAGCGCCGCGGCGAGCCGTACGGACCCGACCTGGATTTCGCCAGACGGCGTGGGCTCCGGCTGCTGATACGCGACGGCACAACGCCGAGCGACCGCGCGATGGGTCTGCTGCGGGGCAATCACGTCACCGCACTTGCGGGCGCTTCCGACGTTGCCGCGAGCCGGCTGCTCTGGGCAGCCCTTGCCGAGACGCCCGGGGTCGCGACCCTTTCGTATCTGCTGGGCAATCAGCAGTGGGCGATCGACATCGCTCTCGCCGCGCGGCTGGCGCTCAAACCCCTGGACACGTTGGGCATTCGTGGGATGGCGCCGCCGACGCCCTACCTGCCGTCGGGAGTCTTCGGCTGAGCCGCGAAGCGCGCCGGAGGCACGCCCACCGCCGCCGTGAAGTCGCGGATGAAGTGGGACTGGTCGTAGTAGCCGAGATCGAGGGCGACCTGCGCCCAGTCGACCGGCCCTTCGGAGGCTCGGGCGGCCGCCTCGTGCATCCGGAAGCGGCGCACCACCCACTTGGCGCTGACACCGACGTATTCGGTGAACAGGCGCTGCAGGCTGCGCATGCTGGTGGAAAGGTCGCGCGCCAGGTCCGCAACGCGTAGCAGCGCTGGATTGTCGGCGATCGCGGCGACGGCGCGGGTCGCCTCGGCGACGAGCGGATCCGGCGCGGGAAGCAGTGGCGCGAGCCAGGATTCGGCTGCCGCCGATTGCGCCGCCGAACCTTCGGCTCCAAGAACCGCAGTCACGAGCGCCGGAGCGTCGCCAGCAAGGACACCTTCGGCCGGCACGACCCGGCCGCGAAGGGAAGAGACCGGCCCGTCCATGAGCGGGCGGAACCCACCGGGAAGGAACTTGATGCCCAACACCGAGCCCCGGCCGGTCAGTTCGCGCACGAATCGTGAGCGCGGAACCCCGTAGACGAGGGCACGGCCGTCCTCCACCACCAGATGAATGCTCGGGTACGGCAGCGTTTCCTGGGTTTGCACCTGCCCGGGCGGGATGTCCCACGAGACCGACCAGTAGAGCTCGACGAGCGCGGCAGCCGCGCTGCCCGGGGCCTGACGAGCGAGGTGCACCGTGTCGCCCAGCCCCGGCAGCTTGAGCAGCCCCGCGGGCGCTGGAAGCGGAGGTTGGCCCGTCACGTCCTCACCGTATGGGCACCCATCAGGCTTGGCGCGTTCGTCCAAGACCTGACGGGGAAGGCTTCCTAGCGTTGAGCGATCAACGAAGAGCGAGCGAAGGAGCCGGATATGACGACCAGAGCGCAAGCCGTCGCGACGGTGGCTTCCTGGGACGAGAACGCCTACGACGAGGCCGAGGGCACGCCGAAGACCGTGAAGGCGAGCATCAAGTACAGCTACGACGGCGACATCACCGGTGACAGCGCCGCCGAGATGCTCATGGTCTACGTGGGTGAGGAGGCCGAGTACGTCGGTCTCGAACGCGTGAGCGCCACCATCGACGGCCGCAAGGGCACGTTCGTCGTCTCAGCGGTGGGCGGCTTCAAGGGCGGGGTCGCCAGCTCGAGCTGGAACGTCGTGACGGGCTCGGGCACCGGAGAGCTCGAAGGGCTGACCGGCACCGGGACCTTCGAGGCGCCGAGCGGCAGCAAGGCGAACGTCACGTTCGAGTACGAGCTCAAATAACGCGAGCGACCTTCAGCCGCGGTCGGGATCGTTGAGGTACGCGACGAGCTGGACGCGCCGGCGCTCGGCGAGCCGGCCACCCACGGAGTGGCCGAGAATGAAGGCGGCCAGTGCCATCGCACAGCAGATCAGGGCCGACATCGAAAATTCGCGTGAGGTCAGCAGACCCAGACGCGAGCCGGACGCGTGCCGGGTGAGCAGGAGCGCCGGCGCCAGTACCAACCCGCAGATGACAGGGACGAAGTTGTACGGGGTGAGCACGAGCAGCACCCAGCGGATGAGCGAGCCCCGCGAGTGGTGTCGCTGCGCCCAGCGCCACCGCAACGAGCGCGGGTGATAGGGGAACAGGATGCCGACCCAGGCGCTGACACCGAGCACGCCGAAGGGCATCGCCAGGATCACGGCAGAGATGGCCAGGGTGTCGAAGTGGTGGTGCTGATGGGTGCCGATCACGATTGCCAGCGCGGCGCAGATGGGCGCCGAAAGTACCCAGAGCGCCAGGCTCTTGGCATAGAGAAAGCGCTGAAACGACCGGCCATCCCCGAGCGCTGCGAGTGCACCGCGCGCATCGCCGCCGAGCATGTTTGTCGAGGGGACGTCGGACAGCATCCACGACTCGAGCACGATCGGAAACGCGAGCGCTCCGTGCAGCGAAAAGAGCCAATCGCGTAACGAATCAGGCAGCAGGAACCAGCCGCCACACATGAGCGCGGCATTCGCCACGAGGATCAGCGGGACCTCAGCGGGCGGTCGGAAGCAGCGCCTCAGCTCGACGATCACCGCTTCCCACAAGCTTTGCGGCGGTGCGGCAGGCAGGCTTGCGCCCAGCTCCGGAACCACCGTTTGCTGGGTCACCTCTCACATAGTGCGGGAAGTGCCTGACAAATTCCCCCGTAATTCACGGCTCAGACGAGCGCGCTGTTCACCATTTGCCGAAGTTGAGGCCGCAAGGGGTGGGTACTCGAGGGCAGCAATTGGGTGAAGAGGTGGGCGGTGATCTCCTCCACGGGGTCCACCCAGAAGGCCGTGCTGGCCGCTCCGCCCCAGAAGAATTCGCCGCGGCTGGAAAGGGTCTTGGCCGGACGCGGGTCCAGCACGACCGCGAAACCGAGCCCGAAGCCGATCCCGTCGAACGTGGTCTCGGCGAAACCTCCGGTCGACATCGCGCCGAGGTCGGCGTCACCCGGCAGATGATTCTCGGTCATCAGCCGAAGGGTCCGCGACGACAGCACGCGAACACCGCCCAGTTCACCGCCGCGCAAGAGCATCCGGGTGAAGCGCTCGTAGTCAGAAGCGGTGGAGATCAGCCCACCGCCGCCCGACAGCATTCGCGGAGGGGCCAGCGCCGCCTTACCGAAAGCGTCGAGCCGAACGGCCTTCCCCGTCGCGGGATCCGGCGTGTAGAGCGCTGCCAGGCGGCTGCCGTCGGACGAGTCGGGGTCGACCCACCAGCGGGTGTCAGCCATCCCCAGCGGCCCCGTGATCCGATCCGCGATGGCCGCGTCCAGCGACTGTCCCGACCAGATCTCGACCAGCCGCCCGAGCACGTCGGAGGCGACCGAGTAGCCCCAGGCGCTGCCGGGCTGAAACAGCAGTGGCAGGCGAGCCCAGGCGTCACAGGCGCCCGCGAGATCGACGTCCGGCGGCGAACCCCACTCATACCCCGATGAGCGGTAGATCGCGTCGACCACCGAGGTGTTCAAGAACCCGTACGTGAGGCCCGAAGTGTGCGAGAGCAGATGCCAGACGCGTACCGGCTCGATCGCCGGCACGGTGTAGGGCTTGGTGGACGAGCCCTTCTGATACACCCGGACATCGGCGAACGCCGGGATCCAGCGGCTCACCTCGTCGGTCAGCTCGAAGTGCCCTTCCTCCCACAGGCTCATGGCGGTGACCGACGTGATCGGCTTGGTCATCGAGTAGATCCGCCACAGCGTGTCGGCCTCCACCGGGAGCCCAACTTGCGCGTCGCGCTGCCCGTACACGCTCGCGTGCGCCACCTCACCGCCCCGCGTGACGACGATCTGCCAGCCGGCGAGCAGGCCGTCATCGACGTAGCGCGCGAAGTGCCGGTCGATGCGGGCGAGCCGGGCGGGGTCGAAGCCGAGCGACGCGGGATCGGTGGTGACGTCCGACATGCCCGCCATCGTGGCACGCAGCGGGTAGCCTTCGCGCGCTGCTACCAGCGGGTAGCGGCAGCTGCAACTCGGAGGGCGAGCAATGGCGCTCGGACGCAATTTCCGGACCGTGCTGATCGGTCTGTCCAGTGTCGCGCTGGGGCTGACGGCGTGCTCGGCGAGCACCACGGGATCCAGCGGCGGGGGTGGAGGCGGCAGCAGCAGCAGCGCGCCGGTATCCCAGGCGGCCATCAACGTCCTGAACATCCTGCCGCCCGGCAACTCGACGGGTCCGAGCCAGCGCGCCATGTACGACGCGCTGAACACCATCGATCCGAAGTCGCTGACCGACAGCCAGCTCACCACCTACTACAAGTCGGCGCCGCTCGACCCGCCAGCGGGGACCGTCGTCAAGACCGAGAATCCGAAGCCTGGCGTCACCATCAAGCGCGACAAGTACGGCGTCCCCTTCGTCTACGGCACCACCGACAACGACACCGCGTATGGCGCCGGATACGCCGGCACCGAGGACCGGATGTTCGTCATGGACGCCCTGCGCTACGCCGGCTCCGGACGCTATTCGGAGCTGCTGGGAGCGAGCAAGGACAACCTGGCGCAGGACGCGGCGCTCCTCCGGCAGGCGGACTACACGCCTGCCGAGGCCAACGCCCAGCTCGACACCCTCGCCAAGTCCAGCGCCCAGGGCAAGGTGCTGGTCGATCGCCTCGACGCCTTCGTCGCGGGGGTGAACGCCGCCCGCCAGGCGCTGTGCCCGACGGTCGACGCGGCCACCTGCCCCGCGCCGTACAAGCTCCTCAAACTCACCCCGACCCCGTACACCCGGGCCGACATCGTCTACGCCGGCGCGCTCATCGGCGGGATCTACGGCAAGGGCGGCGGCCAGGAGGCGCAGAACGCGCTCTTCCTGCGCCAGCTGCAGGCCAAGCTCGGTGACACCCTCGGCCGCCAGGTGCTGGCCGATCTGGCTGACCCGCTGGATCCGAGCGCGGTCGTGACCGACCCCGGCCAGCAGCCCGAAGGGCAGCCGGGCACCATCGATCCGGCCGCCGTAGCGCTGCCCGACCTGCCGAGCGCGACCGTCAAGATTGCCGCCGGCACGGGCGGAATCCCGCCCAGCTCCACCCCGCCGTCAGGGGCCGGAGCGGGCGGCGGCACGACGCTGCTGGACTCACTTCAGGTACCGGCGCACATGAGCAACGCCATGCTCGTCGCCGGCAGCCACACCACCACCGGCCACCCCATCGCGGTCATGGGTCCGCAGACCGGCTACCAGGCCCCGAACTTCTTCGACGAGATCGCCCTGCACGGGCCCAGTTACGACGCGCGCGGAGTCGCCTTCGCCAACCTGCAGTTCGCCGTCCTGATCGGCCATGGCAAGAGCTACGCCTGGTCGGCGACGAGCTCCTCGGGTGACGTCATCGACACCGTCCTGGACAAGCTCTGCAACACCGACGGCAGCAAGGCGACCATCAACTCCACCGCCTACCTGAACGGCAGCACGTGCGAGCCGATGACGGGCACGCCGCACCAGATCCACGACAGCACCGGCAAGGTGGTGGCGACGCTGCCCGACATGCGGACGCGCCACGGAATCGTGCAGTACCGAACGACTGCCGACGGCACGCCGGTCGCGGTCGTCAGCGAGCGTTCGACCTACAACCACGAGGTCGATTCGGTGATCGGCTTCGAGGAGATGAACGACCCGAATTCGATCCACAGCGCGAAGGATTTCGTCGACGCGTTCAGCAAGGTGAACTTCACCTTCAACTGGTTCTACGTCGACACCCGCGACATCGCGACGTTCTCGTCGGGTGCGCTGCCGGTGCGGGCCAACGGGGTCGACCCCGACCTGCCGCGCTGGGGCGACGCCAAGTGGGACTGGACCGGTTTCCTGTCGACCGATCAGCACCCGCAGGTGATCGACCCGCCGTCGGGTTACATCGTCAACTGGAACAACAAGCCCGCGGTCGGCGTCTACTCCGCCGACGACGAGTGGGGCTGGGGTCCGGTGCAGCGGGTGCTGGCGCTACGCGATCGGATGCAGGCGTCCATCAAGGCCGGCAAGCTCAGCCCGGCGACGCTCGACGCCGACATGATCGACGCGGCGACGGTCGACATCCGCGGCGCGTACGTCCTGAAGTTCATGCTCCAGATCGTCGGTGACGACCCGGCGCTCAAGCAGTACACGGACCTGCTGACGTCATGGATGAATTCGGGCGCCCACCGGGTCGACCGGGCGCGCACCGGCGCGTATTCGGACCAAGCCGCGGTCGCGCTCATGGACGCCTGGTACCCGCTGGTGGCCAAGGAGGTGCTGCAGCCGAGACTCGGCTCGCTGGTGAACAGCATCCCCACCGGCCTGGACAACCTGCCCACCGGCCACGGCGGTTCCTCCTTCGACAACGTCGGCTCCTACGAATGGGTCACCAAGGATCTGCAGGTCGTGCTTGCCGAGCACGTGGTCGGGGCGATGTCGCAGCCGTACTGCGGCAAGGGTGACCTCACGACGTGCCGGACCGACATCCGCCAGACGCTGCAGCAGGCGGTCGACACGCTCGGCAGCCAGCAGCACACCACCGATGCCACGAAGTGGACCTACGACAAGACCAACGACGACATCCACTTCCAGTACGTCGGCGACACCGTCACACCGATCGACTGGCAGAACCGTCCGACCTTCCAGCAGGTCGTCGGCTGACAGCCGGTAACAGCGCCTGACAGTAAATGGTGCGCGCGATGACAGTGGTCGCTGTCAATCTGCTCCTATGCGATACGCAGTTGAAGCAGAAGGATTGGTCAAGCGATTCGGTACGACGGTGGCGCTCGACGGCGTCGACCTTGCCGTAGCCGAGGGCAGCGTGCTGGGCGTGCTCGGGCCGAACGGCGCCGGCAAGACGACGGCCGTCCGCATCCTCGCGACCCTGCTCACCCCTGACGCGGGACGTGCCCGGGTGCTCGGCCACGACGTCCTCAAAGAGGGCGTGAAGGTGCGCCGCCAGATCGGGCTCACCGGCCAGTACGCGTCGGTCGACGAAGACCTCACCGGCACCGAAAACCTCGTGCTGATCGGGCGTTTGCTCGATCTCCCCCGCAAAGACGCCCGCTCCCGGGCCAAGGAATTGCTCGCCAGCTTCGACCTCACCGAGGCGGCGGAGAAGCCGGCCAAGAACTACTCCGGCGGCATGCGGCGCCGCCTCGACCTGGCCGCGAGCCTGGTCGGCCGGCCGGCGGTCATGTACCTGGACGAGCCGACCACCGGGCTGGACCCCTCCAAGCGCGAGGACATGTGGAAGCTCGTACGCGGGCTGGTGGCCGACGGCACGACCGTGCTGCTGACCACCCAGTACCTGGACGAGGCTGACGCGCTGGCCGACGAGATCGCGGTCATCGACCACGGCAAGGTCATCGCCTCCGGTACCCCCGCCGAGCTCAAGCACGTCGTCGGCGGTCAGACCATCGAGGTGCGTCCGCTCGACCCGCAGGATCTGCCGGCCGTCGCCGGAATCCTCAACACCATCAGCACCGGACGGGCCGAGTCCCCCGCCCGCGGTGTGCTGAGCGTGCCGGTCGCCGGCGACGAGGCGCTTGCCGATGTCGCCGTCCGGCTCGCCGCCGAGGGCATCCCGGTCGCGGAGTTCTCGCTCCGGCTACCGAGCCTCGACGAGGTCTTCTTCTCACTCACCGGTCGCCACGAGACGGCGCCCGATGACTCCGAATCTTCAGACATTGCAAGGGAGAACGCGGCATGAGCACCCTCACCGCACCCGAAACGGCGCCGAGCGCGTCCACCATCCCGGCGGCGCCCGTCGGGTCGCAGTACGGCGGACGCGACGGCCTCCGAGCCTCGACCCAACACGTCCTGACCCTCGCCGGCCGCACCATCACCAAGATCCGGCGAACACCGGAGCAGCTCGTCGACGCGACGCTGCAGCCGATCCTTTTCGTGATCCTGTTCGTCTACCTGTTCGGCGCGGCCGTCGCCGGATCGCGTCACGACTACACCGAGTACGTCATCCCGTCGATCATGGCGCAGACGCTCCTTTTCGCCTCGATGACGATCGGCGTCAACCTCAACACCGACATCAAGAAGGGCGTTTTCGACCGGTTCCGCAGCCTGCCCATCGCCCGTTCGGCACCGCTCATCGGTGCGGTGCTCGGCGAGCTGGTGCGCTTCGTGATCGGCGCCTGCTTCGTGGTCGGCTTCGGCTACCTCATCGGCTTCCGCGTGCACACGAATGCGTTTGAAGCGATCGCCGGCGTCCTGCTGGTGCTGCTGTTCGCGCTGAGCGTCTGCTGGGTCTCGGTGTTCATCGGGATGCTCGTCCGCGAGCCCGGTGCCGTGCAGGGCTTCGGTTTCCTGCTGATGTTCCCGCTCACGTTCGGCAGCACGACCTTCGTCACGGCCGCGACGCTGCCCGGGTGGCTGCAGGCCTGGGTGCACGTCAACCCCGTGACGCACCTGGTCGAGGCGGTCCGCGGGCTGATGCTCGGCGGCCCGGTGGCGTGGCCGGTGGTGCAGAGCGTGCTCTGGTCGGTGGGCATCGCGGCGGTGTTCATGCCGCTGGCGATCCGGGCCTACCGCCGGAAGGTCTGACGAGCCGGATGTGCCAGGGTCGGAACCTAACGGCGCTCTCAAGCGTCGTTAGGTCAACCGATCGATTAGGCAGAAATGATCACCCTGGTAGTCGTGGGGCTGCTTGGCGGCCTGATCACCAGTCTTTCGCCATGCATTCTGCCGGTCCTCCCGATCGTGCTCGCGGCGGGAATGACCAGCTCGGGAGCCTCCCAGTCCGAGGCGCAAGCAGCTCCCGTCCGCTACCGCACCCGGGTCCGGCGGCCCCTTCTGGTGGTCGCCGGACTCGTCGTCAGCTTCAGCCTCGCGACGCTGTTCGGCTCGCTCGTCCTCAGCTCCCTGGACCTTCCGCAGGACACCCTGCGTGACGCAGGGATCGCCGTCCTGCTGCTCGTCGGCCTCGGACTGCTGGTTCCCAAGCTCGGTGAGCTGCTGGAGCGCCCCTTCATCCGGTTGCAGAAGCGGGCGATACGGCCCGGCAGCCAGGGGCTCGGTCTGGGTCTCGCGCTCGGCCTGGTCTTCGTGCCCTGCGCCGGCCCCGTGCTGGCAGCCATCGCGGTCGTCGGAGCCACGCACCGGGTGGGGGTCGGCGCCTTCGTCCTGACGCTGGCGTTCGCCGTCGGGATCGCCATTCCGCTGCTGGCGTTTGCGCTCGCCGGGGAGCAGGCCGGCCGCCGGATCGGGGTCTTTCGGCGCCGGATGCGCGAGGTGCGCCTCGGCGGCGGAATCCTGATGATTGCCGTGGCGCTGGCGATCGCGTTCAACCTCACCGACGGCCTTCAGCGGCTCGTCCCCGGCTACACCAGCACCCTGCAGAACAAGATCGAGAGCAACGCGTCGGCGTCGAAGCAGCTGCACAAGCTGACCCAGTCGACCAAGGGCGTCCCGATGATGCTGACGACCTGCCAGGAAGGGGCGAGCAACCTGCGCAACTGCGGGCCTGCTCCCGATTTCGCCGGCATCAGCACCTGGCTGAACACGCCTGACGGCAAGGCGCTCTCGCTCGCGTCGCTCAAGGGCCACGTCGTCCTGCTCGACTTCTGGACCTACAGCTGCATCAACTGCCAGCGCACCCTGCCGCACGTCGAGGCCTGGTACAAGGCGTACCAGGCTGCGGGCTTCGAAGTCGTGGGAGTGCATACGCCGGAGTTCGCCTTCGAGCACGTCACCTCGAACATCAAGGCGGCAGCCAGCTCGCTCGGCGTGAAGTACCCGATTGCCGTCGACAACGGCTACGACACCTGGAATGCCTACAACAACCAGTACTGGCCGGCTGAGTACCTCATCGACGCCAACGGCAACATTCGCCACATCGTCTTCGGTGAGGGCGACTACTCCAGCACCGAGAAGCTGATCCGCCAGCTGCTCACGGCGGCGCACCCGAGCACGTCGCTGGCCAAGGACACCGGCGTCGCCGACATGACTCCCACCGAACCGCAGACGCCGGAGTCCTACATCGGCTACGAGGAGTCTCAGAACGCTGCGCAGTCACTGGTCCAGAACGAGACGGTGAACTACCAGCCGCCGGCCACGGTGGCGCCCGACACCTTCGCGCTCAGCGGGTTGTGGAAGGACAGTTCACAATTCGCGACGGCCGGAACGGGCGCCAAGCTCGCCATCAACTATCAGGGCAAGGCGATCTATCTGGTGCTCGGCGGCCAGGGCGATGTCACCGTCAACGTCGGCGGCCAGACGCGCACGATCAAAGTCTCGGGAGTACCGAGGCTCTACACGCTGAACCAGACGGCCAAGAGCGAACGTCACGTGCTGACCCTCGCCGCGACGCCCGGTATCCAGGCCTACGACTTCACTTTCGGCTAGCGCGCGATCCAGCTCGCCAAGGCAGGTGCGCCCGGTCCGGTCAGCTGATCGAGGAGTGCGGGCCGGCCGAGCAGCGCCAGGGTCAGCGCGACGGCCGGGCCGCTCACCTCATCGCCCTCACCGTGCGACCAGTCGAGGTCGGTGGCCGCGAGGCGCAGCGGCGGTAGCGGCTTTCCGACGAAGCCGCGCTGCGCCTTCTTGGAGACGACGAAATCCAGGGACGATGCCCAGGGGTCGACGGGGCGATCCGTCGCCAGCCCGAGCGGAACCCGGATGTCCTGCCCGTGCACCAGGATGTCAGTCAGCGGGGCGATCGATCCCATACCGGGCGGCGCGAACCGGCCGCTGGCATGGGTGCGCAGATCGGCAACGATCTCCTGCGGCGAATGCTGCGCCTCACGCGCGGTCATGGCCACGTTGGCGCGGTCGAAGTTGAAGCGTGCCCCGGCGAAGGTCACCAGGAAGCGTCCGAGCTTGACCTTGTTCGGGACGACCAAGTGGGCGGCGACGTGGCGAACGGTCCACTCGCCGCACAGGCTCGGGGTCGCCCACTGCGCGTCATCAAGGGTCTCGAGCTGGTCTGCCAGCGCTCGACGCTCGGCCGCGATTGTCGCCCAATGCTCCATGGGCAGAGGCTAGCGAGCTGAGGTCAGCGGCGAGCGGCGACGTAGAAGGTGGCCTGCTCATCGCCCGGGACGCGCACCTGGTAGCCGGCCGCCTTCACCGTCTTCAGGGCCAGCGCAAACAGGTCTGATCCGTTCGGCGGGGTCTGGATGTCGGCGAAGACCATGACCTCGTCGGGGCCATTGGGGCTGACGTGGATGCCCTCGCGGGTACTGGATGCGGGGAGTAGGCCGGCGCGGCGAAGGCATGCCGAAACGGTCGGCGCAGAGAGTGTCACGCCTCCCACCATCCTCTATCGCGAGGACGGGCGGGGTACCGACGGTGAAACTGGCCGCAAGAATTGCCCTTGGACCAGGGTGATGGCGTCCCGCCTGGCCATCGCCCGACCCGCCTCGACCTCGCGTTCAGCGCCTTCCGCGCCAAGGTCGTCGGCCTGCCGGGCAGCCGAGATGAGCTTGGCGGCACGCGGCTCGCTGAGGTCGGGGGCGCCGCGTATGGCGTCGCTGGCGCCCAGCAGGCGAAGGGCGAGGACCGGCTGCCCCGACGCGAGTACCAGCTCGGCCAGTTTGACGCCGGCCAGCGCGACGACCGGCATGTCGTGGGAGCCGAGCGCCAATTCCCAGGCCGTGGCCGCGTGCTCGAAGGCTTCCTCGATTGCGTCCAGGATCTGCTCGAGGTCCGCCAGCGCGCAGTACATCGACGCGAGCGCCTGCGGGGCGACGTTCTGCACCGTTTTGGCCCGCACGATGGCCTCGAGCGTGAAATCACGGGCAGCGACGGTGTCGCCGTCGCGGGCCAGCTGCTGCGCGATGGCGAAATCGGTCATCAGCAGGATGGAGAACGCCCCCCGGTCCTCGGCCAGCTGGCGCGCCCGGTGCAACGCGACCTGTGCCCGCTCCCGCTCGCCATGGCGTTCGAGTGCGATGGCGCTGCGCAGCAGCAGGTAGGCGACGTCGTCCACCGAGCCGAGCGCCTCGAGCAGGTCGACGGCCTCCTGGTACTGCTCGACGGCCGACGCGAGCTCGTCGTCGAGAACGGCGACTCCCGCCGATGTCGACAGCGCCATCGCGATACCCCAGCGATCGCCTGCTTCGCGAAACCCCTCGAGAGCCAACGCGCTGGACTCCCGCACGCCGGGCAGGTCGCCGGAGTTCTCGGCGATCAGGCCACGAACGAGCTGCAGCGCCGCCCGCGCCCAGGGATCGGGATGGTTCATCTGACGCTCGATGGCTTCCATCGCTGTGCGATCGTCGCCGATGATCAGGGCCAGCCCGGGCTCCAGCATCGCGACCAGCGGATGCTGGCCTTCGACGCCGGTCGCCTGCACGGCGACGAGCAGCCGTTCCGCCCGCTCCTGGTGCTCCGCGGGATCTGTCGCGCTGCCGATGAGGCTGAACGACCAGCCCACCAGGGCCAGCGCCGAGCCGGGATGATCCGCGGCGCCCGGCAGGTCGATGATCTGCCCGAGCCACGTGCGCGCCTCGGCGTCTGCGCCGACGAGGTGCCAGTACCAGGCGAGCGAGGCCCCGAGCCGCACCGCCGTCGCGACGTCGGGGCTGTCGATGCAAAAACGCAGCGCCGCATTGAGGTTCTCGCGTTCGGCGCTGAGCCGGTGCACGTAGGTCATCTGCTCGGGCGCCCGCAGCCGCGGTTCGGCTTGCTCGGCCAGCGTGCAGAAGTAGGCGGCGTGCGACGCCCGTACCTCATCGGTGCGGCCCTGCGCGGTGAGCTGCTCGGTGCCGTACTCGCGCAGCGTCTCGAGCATCCGCCAGCGCAGGGTGTTGCCGCCGACGGGCTGCAGGATCGACTTGTCGGCCAGGGCGACCAGAAGTTCCAGGGTGTCGTCGTAGCTGACATCGCTGACGGCCATGGCGCTTTCGACCGTCATGCCGCCGTGGAAGACGGCGAGCGATTCGGCCAGCCGGCGCTCGTCGCCGGTGAGCAATTCCCAGCTCCACGCGACGACGGAGCGCAGCGTCTGATGACGCGCGACGGCGGTGCGGCTCCCTCCGGTGAGGAGCCGGAAGCGGTCGGCCAGCCGGGTCGCGACGACATCGACGGGAAGGGTGCGCAGGCGCGCCGCCGCGAGCTCGATGGCGAGCGGAAGCCCGTCCAGCCGCCGGCAGATCTCGACCACCGGTCCGACCGTTTCGGCGTCCACCCGAAACCCGGGGCGCACCGCGTCGGCTCGGTCGGCGAACAGCCGTACCGACGCGAAGTCGAGCGCGCGTTCGGCGGTGAGTCCGGCAGCGGGCATGGCGAGCGGCAGCACCGGGCAGATGGCCTCGCCGAAGATCGCCAGGGGCTCGCGGCTGGTGGCCAGGATGCGCAGCTGCGGGCAGTGGGTCAGGAGGTGGTCGGCGACCCGGGCGGACGCCTCCACGAGGTGCTCGCAGTTGTCCAGCACGAGCAAGAGGCGGCGACCCGAAAGCAGGTCGACGAGCCGGCTCAGCGCATCCCGTTCGGTCGAGGACATCGTGTCGAGCAAGTTCGTCTCGCGGGCTGACAGCGCACCGAAGACGGCAGCCGGAAGGTCGTCGGGATCGTTGACGGGAGCCAGCTCCACCAGCCATACGCCGGCCGGCGCGTCGGTCACCGCGCGCGCAGCAGCGATGGCGAGCCGCGTCTTGCCCGCCCCGCCCGGACCGGTCAGGGTCACCAACCTGCTGGTGGATATCAGGTGCGCCAGGCGATCGAGTTCCTCGGCGCGTCCGACGAAGCTGGTGATCGCGGTCGGCAGGTTGTTGCGCGCCGGCTCGTTCGAAGGGGCCGGCAGCGCGCCGACCAGGACCGATTGACGGGCAGCAGCCAGCTCGGGCGACGGATCGAGCCCGAGCTCCTCGACGAGTGAGGTCTTCGTGCGGTCATACGCGGCCAGCGCGTCAGCCTGGCGCCCGGCTGCGGCGAGGGCCCGTACGAGCTGACCTGCCGAACGTTCGCGCAACGGGTCGGCACGCACCATCGCTTCGAGCTCCGGAACGAGCTCCGCGCCGCGGCCGAGCTGCAGCACCGCTTCCCGGCGATCCTCCTGGGCGCCGAGCTGAAGCTGCTCGAGATGGCTGACGTGAGTCTGGGTGAACGCCGCTCCGTCGAGATCGGCCAGCGGCACCCCGCGCCACAGTGCCGCCGCCTGCTCGAGGCAGGATGCGGCGCCCGTCGGATCGCCCTGGCGAAGCGCGGTGCGGCCCTGGGCGACGAGAGTCTCATACCGGGTGGTGTCGACCTCGTCCGCGGCGAGCGCCAGCCGGTAGCCGGACGCCGAGGACTCCAGCAGCGAAGGCACGGGAAGCAGCCGGCGCAGCCGGGACACCAATGATTGCAGCGCATTCAGCGGGTCGGCGGGCGCTCCCGTCGCGCCGTTGCCGTCACCGTCCCAAAGGTCGTCGACGAGGGCCGACGCGCTGACCCAGCGGCCGGGCTCGAGCGCCAGCCGGACGAACAGCGCGCGAAGTCGCGAGCCGCCGATGGCCACCGGCTGCCCGTCATGGTCCACCGCGAGGGGACCCAGCAGAGCGACACGCACCCGGCCAGTCTCTCAGCCGGAGCCCGCACCTGCTGCTCGCCACCAGGCGCGTTGCGGGCTGTCTGACGACGTGTCAGGATCTGCCACATACCCTGGCTTGCGACCCACGTCACACTCGCCCGCCGACTTCGAAGGGGCACTCCGTGACCCACGAGACTCCGAACGACCAACGCCACGACCGCTACACCGTCATCTCCGCCGATTGCCATGCCGGGGCTGACGTCGCCGGCTACCGGCCTTTTCTGGACACGCGCTGGCATGACGATTTCGACGCCTGGGCGGCCTCCTACACGGTGCCTTACGAGGATCTGCTCGGTGACAAGGGCGCCCGAAACTGGGACTCCGGCCGGCGCGTCGCCGATCTCGAGAGCGACGGCATCGTGGCCGAGGTCGTCTTCCCCAACACCGTGCCGCCGTTCTTTCCGAAGGTCGCCCTGACGACGCAGCCTCCCGCAGCGAATGCGGGGGACGCGACGCGTCGGTGGGCGGGGCTGCAGGCGCACAACCGCTGGCTCGCGGACTTCTGCCAGCAGGCGCCGGGCCGCCGGGCCGGCATCGCGCAGATCATGCTGCACGACATCGAGGCGGCCGTCGCCGAGGTGCGGTGGGCTCACGAGAACGGGCTGCGCGGCGGCGTGCTGCTGCCGGGGACCCCGCCGGGAAGCGGCCTGCCGCCGCTGCACGACATCGCGTACTACGAGCCGCTCTGGGCGGTCTGCGAAGAGCTCGGCATGCCGCTGAACCATCACTCCGGCAGTGCCGCACCGCCGATGGGCCCGACCAACGTCGACCAGGTGATCTTCCTGCTCGAGGTGACGTGGTGGGCGCACCGTGCGCTCACCGCCCTCATCACGTCGGGGGCGCTGGAGCGCCATCCGAACCTGCAACTGGTCTTCACCGAGCAGGGCACCGCATGGATTCCGGCGGAGCTCGGACGCCTGGATTACTTCTTCGACCGGATGGGCACCGCGGTCGGCTCGCAGGAGCACGTGTGGGGAGCGCCGGTCGTCTCCAAGCTCTCGCTCAAACCCAGCGAGTACTGGACCCGTCAGTGCCACGTCGGCGCCAGCTTCATGCGGGCCGACGAGGCCAAGATGCGCGACGCGGTCGGCGTCGACAAGATCATGTGGGGGAGCGACTACCCGCACAAGGAGGCCAGCTTCCCCTTCTCGCGGGAGGCGATCCGGCTGGCGTTCGCCGACTGCACCCCGGCGGAAGCAGCCGCGATCCTGGGCGGAAATGCCGCTGCGCTCTACGGTTTCGACCTCGCCGCGCTCGCGCCGCACGCCGCCCGGGTCGGGCCGTCGGTGGAGGAAGTCGCGCGTCCCCTGACCGTGGGCGAAGTTCCCCGCGACGCCGAGCGTTGCCCCGCGTTCGTCGGCTTCACCGGCGCAGCCTGATGACCTCGAATCCAGCGGAAGGCGGCCCCATGGACCCGTACCTGATCATCACGTCCGACAGTCACGCCGGACTGCCCACCGCGGCGTATCGGCCGTATCTGGAGAGCAAGTACCACGCAGCGTTCGACCAGTTCATGTCTGAACGCGGTATCGCGCTGGAGGAGATGACCAACCTCGGCGTGCGCAACAGCGCCTTCGCCGACTCCTGGTACGCCGAGCACGGTGAGGCGCTGAACGCGGGATGGGACGCGCTGAAACGCGACCAGGAACTCGACGCCGAGGGCATCTGCGGCGAGGTCATCTTCCCCGATGCTGACGCGGTCGAATCGCGTACCTGCGCGCCCTTCGGCACCGGTCTCGGACTGTCTGGCGACGCCGACCCCGAGCTCGGTATGGCCGGTGCCCGCGCCCACAACCGCTGGCTCGCCGAGCTGTGCCAGCACGCCCCCGAAAGGCGTTGCGGCGCAGCACTCATCCCCATCACCGCTGAGCTCGACGACGTGCTTGCCGAGATCCGTCGCAGCAAGGAATCCGGCCTTGGCGCCGTGATGATCCCGGCGATGTGGATGCACGGAAAGCCCTACCACGACAGGCATTACGACCCCGTCTGGGCGCTCTGCGAGGAGCTGCAGATGCCGGTCATGACGCACAGCGGACCGACCCCGCGCGACGAGTTCGGCGACCATCTGGGCATCTACGTCACGGAAGTGACGTGGTGGCCCGCCCGGCCGATGTGGTTCCTGCTGTGGTCCGGTGCCTTCGAGCGGTTCCCTGGTTTGCGCTTCGGCGTCACCGAAGCGGGCGCGTGGTGGATGCCGGGGCTGCTGTGGTTCTGGGATCGGCTCTACCTCGGGCAGAAGGGCTCGGAGAAGCTGGGCGCCCGCCCGTTCGGTGACAACGTGACGATGCGCCCGAGCGAGTACTTCGACCGCAACTGCTTCATCGGCGCCTCCAACACCAAGCGCCGCGAGATCGGGATGCGCTACGAGATCGGCGTCGACAATCTCTTGTGGGGCAGCGACTTTCCGCATCCCGAAGGCACCTGGCCGAGCTCGCGCGAGTGGCTGAAGAAGACCTACCACGACATCCCGATCGACGAGACCCGCCGCATGCTCGGGCTCGCGGCCGCCGAGATCTTCGGTTTCGATACCGCCGCGCTGCGTCCGCTCGCTGACAAGATCGGCCCGACTCCTGCTGAGCTCGGCCAGCTCGACGGCGACCCGACCGGAGCGGACCTCGTCGCCAAATGGGCCAGGACCAAAGAGGTCGGACGGCACTGGCTCACCGGGCACGACTTCCCGCTGCTCGACGTCTGAGAGGAACTGACATGAATGTTCGCTACGGGCGCCGCGATCTGCAGCGCAACCGGGAGATCGAAGCCACCTCGGGCAAGGGTGGCCTCATCTGGTGTCAGGCCGTCACGGCGCTGTGGGAGACCGATCCCGATGTCATCGCGGCCGTCCTGCCGCCGCCGCTCTCGCCGGCCGAGCGCCCGCTGGTGCGGCTGACGCTGACCGTCGTGGAGATGCCCGGGCTACCGGCCTTCGGCGCAGGCTGGCTCGGCGTTGCGGCCAAGCATGGCGACGTGGCGGGCGAGTACCCGATCTTCATGCCCATGACGACCGAGCAGTCGGTCATCGGCGGACGCGAGACCTACGGCGAGCCCAAGAAGATCGCTGACGTCTGGGCCCGCCGTGACGGCAACGCGATCGACGCGGGGATCAGCCGGATGGGCTTCCCGCTCGTCGAGGTGCGCGGAACCGTCACCGAGACGCGGGAGCCGTACGAACTCGACAAGCGTGACTTCTGGTTCAAGGTCCTGCCGTCGGCCGAGCGTCCGGGCGAGCTCGACGGGGACGCGCTGCTCGTCTACGGCGAGAAGCACGAGCAGGCCCGCGTCCATGAGGGGATCGACGGCACGGTCGTGCTGAAGGACTCCCCGCTGGACCCGATCGCCGACCTCGCCATCGTGAAGATGGTCGACCTCAACTGGACCGAGCGCGCGTCAACCCAGGTCGGACGCACGATCGGTCCGGTGCCGGCGGCCGACTTCGCGCCCTACCTGCACCAGCGCTACGACGACCTCTCGGTGCTCGGCAAGAAGTCGTAACGACCCCGGCCGTCGGCGGGGATCGCTTGTACGCGCAGCTAGGCGACGTCGAGCGGGTTCAGCAGGTAGATCTGCGGAGCTCCGTCGAGGGCATCGCCCGCGCCGGCGAAGGCTGCACCGAGGTGCGGTGCCTTCATGTGCTCGTTCATGTCCTCGATGGAGGCCCAGGTCTCGAGGTTGATGAGGGTGCCGGGCGCGCCTTGGGCCTCGAACAGGTCGTAGCGGATGCAGCCCTTGTCCTTGCGGCTCGGGCCGATGAGCGTCCCCATCGCCTCGCGGACAGTGGCTTCCTTGCCTTCCTTGGCCTTGATGACGGCAACGACATGCAGTTCTGCCACGTGCTTCTCCCTCAGGCTGGTGCTTGTGCTTGTGCTGGTCGCGTGCTGGTCCAGTCAGGCGCGCAGGCTACCGGCGTACCCTGCTCGCCAGAACACTGCATGGCAGGAAAGGCTGGCTGAGGAGTCCGGATGACGATCACCGAGAGCGCCCAGAAGACCAACGCCGTCGTCAGCGACGGCAAGCCCGGGCAGAACCTGCGGATGCCGCTGCCGCCGACGTTCGACAGCATCGAAGAGGAGCGGATGCATCGCAAGGTGCGCCTTGCCGCTGCGTTCCGCATGTTCAGCAAGGCCGGTCTCGACGAAGGGGTCGCCGGCCACATCACGGTGCGCGACCCGGAGTATCCCGACTCCTATTGGGTGAACCCGTTCGGCCACCACTTCGGCCTGATGCGCCAGAGCGATCTGGTACGCGTCAGCCACGAGGGCGAGGTCGTGGAGGGCGACCGGGCGGTCAACGGCGCCGCGGTCGCGATCCACTGCGCGGTGCATGCGGCACGCCCTGACGTGATCGCCGCGGCGCACGCTCATGGCCCGTACGGCAAGACGCTCTCCTCGCTCGACATGAGCGTCGAGCCCCTGACCCAGGACGCCTGCGCGTTCTACAACGACATCGGCCGCCATGACAACTTCACCGGCGTCGTGCTCGACCCCGAGGAAGGCAAGCGCATCGGCGAGGCCCTCGGTAAGAACAAGGCCGTCATCCTCGCCAACCACGGGATGCTGACCGTCGGCGAGACCGTCGACAGCGCCGCCTGGTGGTTCCTCACCCTCGAGCGCACCTCCCAGTCGCAGCTGATGGCTTACGCGGCCGGCAAGCCGCGCCAGATCAATGACGTGGCTGCTGCCGCGACGTACAAGCAGGTCGGCTACGAGATCGCGGGCTGGTTTCAGTTCCAGCCGCTCTACGACAAGATCTTCAAGGACAACCCGGACATCGTCGACTAGCTCCCGGGGTTTGGCGCGCTTGCGCGCTAACGTTCCGCCATGGCGCGCTGGCGTGATGGCAATGGCAAGGCACTTCGCGACTATCCGCAGCCGACGGTCGCGGTCGATGTCGCCGTCCTGACCGTGCCGTCGCCGCTCGCGGACGACTCGCAGCTGCACCTGCTGCTGCACCGGCGGGCCGACGGATTCGCGACCGGTAACTGGGCTCTGCCGGCGACGGTGCTGCACAAGCGTGAGCGATTGGCGAAGGCGGCGGAGCGGGCCCTGAAGCTGAAGGCGGGCGTCAGCGACGTCACACCGACTCAGCTGCAGATTTTTGACGATCCGGATCGCGATGCCCGCGGCTGGGTGATGTCGGTGGCTCACGTCGCGTTGGTGGCGTACGAACCGCTCGCCGCTGCCATTGCCCAGAGCGCCGAGACGACGCTGGTGCCGGTCGAGGAAGGGCTCGCGAAGCTGCCCGATCGGCAGCGTCGGCTGCCGTTCGACCAGGAGCGGGTGGTGGAGCTCGCGACGCAGTGGGCGGCCCAGCAGTACGCGGCGACCACGGACCCGTTCGGGCTGCTGGCGGCACCCTTCACGCTCACCCAGCTGCGCCAGCTGCACCAGGCGGTCGAGGGTCGGCTCTGGCAGAAGGACGTCTTCCGCCGCCGGGTCTACGGAACGCTGCAGGACGTGGGGGCCAGCACGGTCGTGACGACCGGGCGTCCGGCCAAGCTCCTGCAGCGCCGGGTCAGCTGACGGTCCAGGCAGCGCTCGAGCAGGGGGCGTCCCACAGGGCCGTGAGCTCCGGGTCCACCACCGTGACCGTCAGCGAGAAACCCACCATCCCGAGCGACGTGACCAGCGAGGCCGCCATCGACCTGGCGACCTGCAGCCCAGCGTCCTGCAGGCGTCGCACCGCGTAGCCATGCACCGCTGACAGTTCCAGACCGGCGATCCCGCCGAGGCCATTGGTGTAGAGCAGCACCTCATCGCCGGTGACCGGGGCGCCGGGTCCGGCGAGCAGCGCGTCGCACATCCGGGCCACGAGGTGGTCGGCCCGCTGAGCGACTCCACGCTCGCGTCCGGCCTCGCCGTGGATGCCGACGCCGAACTCCTGCTCACCCGCCGCGAGCGTGATCGCCGCGACGCCGCCGGACGGGAGCGTGACCCCCGAGACCGAAACCCCGATCGACCGGGTAGCCGCCGCGACGCGTCGCCCCAAGGAGGCCAGCGCGGGCAGCTCAGCACCGGCTTCGGCGGCGGCTCCGCAGATCTTCTCCACGACGATCGTCCCCGCGACTCCCCGCCGGCCGACGCCTTCCTCGTCCGCCGATCCAGGGTCGTCGAGCGCGATGTCGTCGGCGACGAGCACCGACTCGACCCGGTGGCCGGCTCGTCGCGCGAGGTCGGCGCCGAGGCGGAAGTTCAGCACGTCGCCGGTGTAGTTCTTGACGATCGTCAGCACGCCGTCGCCGCTGTCTGAGGCGGCGATCGCGGCGTGCACGGCGTCGGCGCTCGGGCTGGCGAAGACCTCGCCGGGGCAGGCCGCGGCGAGCAGCCCGGGACCGATCAGGCCGGCGTGCATCGGCTCGTGCCCGGAGCCGCCGCCGGAGATCAGCGCCACCAGCCCGGCTCGGGGGAGGTCAGATCGCGTCACGAATCGAGGTTGGTAGGAGGCCCGCAACTTCCCGCCGCTCGCAGCGATCAGGCCCGCCAAAGCGTCGTCCACCAGACGGTCCGGATCGGCGACGAGGTGGCCGGGGCTGCCCGTCGCCGACGGAATCTGCGACGCCCCTTGGTCAGGCGGAGCGGTGAGATCCGGCGGCGCGACGAAGGCAGCGAGGAGGTCGGCCACCGCCTGCGCGCCCGCGTCGATGTGCCCGGCCCCGCCGCCCGGCACGTAGCTGGCTCGCCCCCGCCGAGCCGTCATGCCTGCCGTGGCGGCGGCTCCCTCGACAGCGGCGGAAACCACGTCGGCGCCGGACTCCAGCGCCTCGGCCGCCGGCAGGAGCGCGTCCAGCATGGTCCGGTCGCCGGCTCGCGCTCCGCCGACCTCAGAGATTCCCTCGGCTGCCGCACGCAATGCTGCCGCCGGTCCGCGGTCGATCGCGTCAGCGGCACGCAGCAGGCCGGTTCCCCAGAGCGGTCCGGTCGTGCCACCGACACCGGCGACGGCGTGGGCCGCGGCCAACAGCAACTCGCCATCGGTGACGGCCACCTCAGCTTCGGCAAGGCCAGCGAGCACCCGCCGGGCAGCGCGAGCCAGGATCGCGCCGAAATCACCGTCGCCCGCTGCCGCATCCAGCTCGCCGTAACGGGTTTCCCCGGAAAGGGCGACGCCCGCCGCGGCGGTCAGCCGCTCACGCAGCGATGC
>DATAZK010000130.1:0-1713 GCA_036272075.1 Frankiaceae bacterium | reverse complement strand
GTCAGGGCGACGTACCGGCCGCCGCGGTAGACCTCCCGGCGGAATGGATCCAGACGCAGACCGGCGATCTCTAAAACAGGCGGCCTGTGGTGAGCGCGGCGGCGGTCGAGCGCTCTGAGACGGAGCACGAGCTCTTGGAGTTCGAAGGGCTTGGTGAGGTAGTCGTCGGCGCCGAGTTCGAACCCGGTGGCCTTGTCGTCGAGTCGGTCGGCGGCGGTGAGCATGAGGATCGGCGTGCCGCTGCCGGAGGCGACGACCCGTCTGGCGATCTCGTCCCCTGAAGGCCCGGGGATGTCTCGGTCCAGCACGGCGATGTCGTAGGTGTTGACGCTCAGCAACTCCAGAGCGGTGTTGCCGTCGACGGCAATGTCTGCCGCGATCGCTTCCAGGCGTAGCCCATCGCAGATGGCTTGGGCCATGTAGGGCTCGTCCTCGACGATCAGCACGCGCATGGCCTTGATGCTGCCAGTCGGCGCATATCGTCGGCATATCAAAAATCCGATACGGGCTGGCAACACCCGGCTGCCTTGACTGGGGGGCGTGACCTCCGGGCAACCAGTACGGACAGCGGGCCGCTGGCACCGACAGACCGTGGACCGCCGCCGCCGCCGGCGGCGGCGGGCGCTGGTTGGCGCGGCGCTCGTCGTGCTCCTCGGATGCGGGGGGTTCGCGCAGCACTCACGGTCGACCTCGGCCACAGCCCGCCAGGCGCTCAACGACACGGGCCGCGCGTCGGCGGTCGGCTGGCCACAGCAGGGACAGGCGGCGCTGGTGCTCGGCAACGGTCGGCCGGCGGCCAGCCCGCACCAGCGGCCGGTCGCGATCGCGAGCCTGGCCAAGGTGATGGCCGCCGACCTGACCCTGGAGCGCTATCCGCTGAGCGGCGCGCAGGACGGGTTCACGATCGTCGTGTCTGCGGCCCAGGCGCAGGCCGTGGCTCAGGAGGCAAGGCAGGGCCAGTCAGTCGTGGCGGTCCAGACCGGCGAGTGGCTGACCGAGCGTCAGCTGCTGCAGGCGCTGCTGATCGCATCGGGCAACAACATCGCCCAGATCCTTGCGGCCCGGGTCGCGGGCAGCCAGACCCGGTTTGTCGCCGAGATGAACACCGAGGCCCGGGCGCTGGGGATGCACCACACGCTCTACACCGATCCCAGCGGGTTTGATCCGAGCACCGTTTCCACCGCCGCCGACCAGCTGCGCATCTTCCGTCAGGCGATGCGCTTCCCGGTGTTTCGCCAGATCAGCTCGATGCCCAGCGTGATGCTGCCGGTCGCCGGGACGCTCACCAACTTCGACCCCCTGATCAGCGAGGGCTACTCCGGCAAGACGGGCTCAGACTCCGCGGCGGGGGGGTGCCTGGCGTTCTTCACCCACGCGACGGTCGGCGGGCGCGAGGTGACCGCGGTCGGCGTGGTCATGGGGCAGGGGCAGGGCAGCGACACGTCGGTGCTCCTCGCCGCCGCCGGCCAGGCCGCCGAGCAGCTGGTCGACTCCGTCGCCTCGGCGATCACGGTGCGCAGGGCGGTTAGCATCACGCCGTGAGCGATACCCCGGGTGTGTCGACGATCGCTGAGGTCATCGCCCGTATGCAGGCGATCGACGCCTCGCTTCCCCGCAAGGACGGTGTCGCGATCTTCGACCGTCTGTACCTGGAGGTGACCCGCTCCGTCGACGCAGCGAGCGCCGGCACGGAGTTCGAGGACCGTCGGTTCA
>DATAZK010000129.1:0-24033 GCA_036272075.1 Frankiaceae bacterium | reverse complement strand
GCGGATTCGGCTCGGTGTTCGTGAAGCGGTTGACCCCGACGACCACCTCCTCGCCGGACTCGATCCTGGCCCGGCGCTGGGCATGCGCCCCGACCATGGCCGATTTCATGTAGCCCGACTCGACCGCCGCGACGGCACCGCCCATCGCCTGCACCCGATCGATCTCGGCCTGCGCTGCACTCACCAGCTCGCCCACCCGGCGCTCGACGACGACGGAACCCTCGAAAAGGTCGTCGTACTCGAGGAGATCGGTCTCGAACGCGAGGATCTGCTGGATGCGCAGCGACCACTGCTGGTCCCACGGCCGCGGCAGTCCGAGCGCCTCGTTCCAGGCGGGCAGCTGCAACGCGCGCGCCCGCGCATCCTTCGACAGCGTCACGCCGAGCGTCTCGAGCACGATGCGGATGACGTTGTTCTCCGGCTGCGCCTCGGTCAGGCCGAGCGAGTTGACCTGCACGCCATAGCGGAAGCGGCGGTGCTTGGGGTCCTGCACGCCGTAGCGCGACTGCAGGAGCTCGTCCCACAGCCGCCCGAAGGCCCGCATCTTGCACATTTCCTCGACGAACCGCACTCCGGCGTTCACGAAGAACGAGATGCGGGCGCAGACCTCACCGAAGCGTTCGGCGGGCACCTGGCCGGAATCACGAACGCTGTCGAGGACGGCAATCGCCGTGCACAGCGCGTAGGCCAGCTCCTGCTCCGGCGTCGCCCCCGCCTCCTGCAGGTGATAGCTGCAGATGTTGATGGGATTCCACTTGGGGATCTCGGTCACCGAATACGCGATCATGTCGCTGATCAGGCGCATCGACGGTGCCGGCGGGAAGACGTACGTCCCGCGCGACAGGTACTCCTTGATGATGTCGTTCTGGGTGGTGCCGGTGAGCTTGTGCACGACCTCGCCCGGGTCGTCACCGGCGGCCTTGGCCTGCTCTTCCGCGACCACCTGATACAGCGCGAGCAGCCACATGGCGGTCGCGTTGATCGTCATCGACGTGTTCATCTCGCCCAGCGGGATGCCGTCGAAAAGCTGGCGCATGTCGGCCAGCCCAGCCACGGGCACCCCGACCTTGCCGACCTCGCCGCGGGAGAACTCGCTGTCGGCGTCGTAACCGGTCTGGGTGGGCAAGTCGAACGCCACCGACAGACCGGTCTGGCCTTTGGCCAGATTCAGCCGGTACAGCTCGTTCGATGCCTTGGCGGATGAATGCCCGGCGTACGTGCGCATCACCCAGGGCTTGTCACGCTGCCCGCTCATGCCCGAACTTTACCGGCCGGTAACGAACGGTGGATCTCGCGCGCGGAAGACGCGAATTCGGCTCGGGTGAGGGTGCTACGCGAGGATGGCGGACGCGCCGTCGATCCCGGAATTGCGGGGACGCGGGGTGAGCTCGCGCTTGGCTTCACGAGGGGCGAATGTTTCGCTTTCTTCAACCGAAAGAACGCGGTACAGCCGGCTGATGAACAGCAAGCGGGAAAGCCGATCCGGAACGTTGACCAGCGAGAACCCGAGACCTGCACGGCCCGCGCGACGGTGTGCGGCGACCAGCGCGCCCAGCCCGGCAGCATCGACCAGCTCCAGCTCGGAGACTTCGAAACGGATGGCAGCACCCGGCACGTCAGCGAGCGGACTGGCGGAATCGACAGCGTGTTGCAGCTCGGTGCGAAGGTCAGCAACACTCGTCACGTCGACGCGGCCACTCAGCCTAAATTCACCTGGCGCCATCTCGATGCAGCGGATCATCGGGGCCTCTCAGTGTCCTCTGCATATCCGCTCTCACGGTTATGCCTTTTGGAGCTGGTGTGATATTACGCCCGGTCATCGGCGCTTTGCGGTAATCGCACTGTCATGTCGGCGACAACTCTGAAGACCTGAACATCATCTGCACACCCATTTGCCGACACCCGGCAGGCGCAAGGCTCAGCTGTCGGGGTCGTCCGGTGCCGGAGCGCGCTCGATCGTCGCTCCCAGCCGGCGCAGTTGATCGTCGAATCGGACGTAACCGCGGTCGATGTGGCGGATGTCCTGAACCTCGGTCGTACCGTCGGCGACCAGCCCCGCGAGCACGAGTGCTGCACCAGCGCGGATGTCCGGAGCCCGCACCGGCGCGCCGGAAAGCTTTGTGCGGCCCCTGATGACCGCGTGGTGGCCGTCGGTGCGGACGTCAGCGCCGAGCCGGGTGAGCTCGTCGCAAAAGACGAAACGCGCTTCGAAGACATTCTCGGTGACCATCGCCACCCCCTCGCTCACGGAAGCGAGGGCGATCATGGCGGGCTGCAGGTCAGTGGGAAAGCCCGGATAGGGCAGGGTGACCACGTCAGCTGCCCGGGGACGCCGATCGCAGGACACCCGGAAACCGTCATGGGTCGCCTCGACCGACGCGCCGGCGCTCACCAGCTTGTCCAGCAGGATCTCCAGATGTTCGACACGCGCGCCACGGACGGTGACGTCACCCTGGGTCATGACCGCGCCCACCGCGAAGGTGCCCGCGACGATGCGGTCGGAGACGGTCGCGTGCACCCCGGGACAGGGATGCAGCCCGTCGACACCCTCGATTTCCAGCGTGGAGGAGCCGACACCCGACAGCTGGGCTCCCATGGAGCTGAGCAGCGTGCACAGGTCGACGATCTCGGGCTCACGAGCGGCGTTGTCGATCACCGTGGTGCCCTTCGCGAGCACCGCCGCCATCAGGAGGTTCTCCGTCGCGCCGACGCTGGGGAAATCCAGCCAGATCGTCGCGCCGCGGAGCCGATCGGCCCGTGCGATGAGGAAACCGTGCTCGGATTCGACCGTCGCGCCGAGCTTCTGCAGTCCGCTGACGTGCATGTCGAGCCCGCGGCTGCCAATCGCGTCGCCGCCCGGAAGCGCCACCTTGGCCTCGCCGCGGCGAGCGACCAGCGGTCCGAGCACGGCGATGCTCGCCCGCATCCGGCGCACCAGGTCATAGTCGGCCTCGGTGCCGACCAGCGACGGGACGTCGACCGTCACCGTTCCACCGGATCCGCTGGATCCACCGGCATCTTGGCTGCTGACGTGCTCGACGCTGCAGCCGAGCCGGCGCAGCACCTGGCCCATGATGTCGACGTCGAGGATGTCGGGCACCGACGAGAGCGTGGTGCGCCCCTCCGCGAGAAGCGCGGCTGCCATGAGCTTGAGGGCCGAGTTCTTGGCGCCGTGGACGGCAACCTCGCCGGCGAGGCGCACCCCTCCGGTCACCAGAAACTGCTCCACGCACGTCACTTTAGGGGCCGCGGCGCCGTTCACGCCGATGTGATCTTGGGGTCACCGTAAGGTCGGCTGGTGAGCGTGCACCTGACCCGGATCTACACGAAGACCGGCGACGACGGCACGACCGCGCTGGGCGACATGAGCCGGGTCGCCAAGACCGACCCGCGGCTCGGGGCCTTCGCCGACGTGGACGAGGCCAACAGCGCGATCGGGGTCGCCATCGCCCTGGGTGAGCTGTCTGCCGACATCGTCACCCTGCTCACGCGGATCCAGAACGATCTTTTCGACGTCGGTGCCGACCTTTGCACCCCGGTGGCGCCCGATCCGGCCTACCCGCCGCTACGCATCACCGATGCCGACGTCGAGCGTCTGGAAGCAGCCTGCGACGAGTACAACGCGCGCTTGTCAAAACTCTCGTCGTTCATCCTGCCCGGCGGCACGCCCGGGGCGGCGCTGCTGCATCAGGTACGCACGATCGTCCGCCGCGCCGAGCGCGCCACCTGGGCGCTGCTGGAATCTGAGCCCGAGCGCACCAATCGGACCCCGGCGCTCTACCTCAACCGGCTCAGCGACCTGGTCTTCATCCTGGCCCGCACGGCAAATCCCGGCGGCGACGTTCTCTGGCGGCCTGGCGGCGAGCGCTGACCAGCGGGGCGGGGCGGGTCTAGCTGAGTTCGGCGCGCTCGGCCAGCACGCTGACCCCATCGTCGGTCACCGAGAGAAAACCACCGCTGACCTTGGCGGTGACGTCATTGCCGGTGCCGGTACGGATGATCACTTCGCCCTCCTCGGCAAGCACGCCGAGCAGCGGGATGTGACCCGGCATGACGCCGATGTCACCGTCGAGGGTGCGCGCCAGCACCAGCTCCGCCTCACCCGACCAGATCTCTTTCTCGGGAGAGACGACCGCCACCCTCATTGCCATGCGTTCAGACTACCGACCCGTCGCGGTCAGCGCGGGGTGACGGTCATGGTGACCGGCGGCGGGACGTGCAGCTGCGAGACGAGGCCGGTGGACGGCGGGTCGACGGTGCCGGCGGTCGTGACGGCCAGGAGCACCAGGGCCGGGAGGGCAGGCGCGAGCACGGTCGCCACCCGCCGGGGCCGGTGGGCCCAACGCTCGCGCAGCCCTCGCTGGGGCAGCAAGCAGACCGACGGCGCCATGTAGGAGTTTTCGGCACGCGCCGACCCCGGTAGAGCCGCCTAAATGGGTGAAACCCGCTGGTCAGTCGTCCTCTGAACGGAGGGCCTTCGCCTTCTCCACCGCGTCTTCGATGCCACCGCACATGAAGAACGCCTGCTCCGGCAGATCGTCGTAGTCACCGTTGCAGAGCTTGTCGAAGGAATCGATCGTCTCATCCAGCGGCGTGAACTTGCCGGGGATGCCGGTGAACTGCTCGGCGACGAAGAACGGCTGCGACAGGAACCGCTGGATACGACGGGCCCGGTTGACGGCGATCTTGTCCTCTTCGGAAAGCTCGTCGATACCGAGGATGGCGATGATGTCCTGCAGGTCGTTGTAGCGCTGCAGGATCTCCTTCACCCGCTGGGCGACGTTGTAGTGCTTCTCGCCGACGTAGCGGGCGTCAAGAATCCGCGAGGTCGAGTCGAGCGGGTCGACGGCCGGGTAGATGCCCAGCTCGGAGATCGCGCGCGAGAGGTTCGTGGTGGCGTCGAGGTGGGTGAAGGTGGTGGCGGGGGCCGGGTCGGTCAGGTCGTCAGCAGGGACGTAAATCGCCTGGATCGATGTGATCGAGTGCCCCCGGGTGGAGGTGATGCGCTCCTGGAGCACGCCCATCTCGTCAGCCAGGGTCGGCTGGTAACCCACCGCGCTCGGCATCCGGCCGAGCAGCGTGGAGACCTCGGAGCCGGCCTGCGTGAAGCGGAAGATGTTGTCGATGAACAGCAGCACGTCCTGCTTCTGAACGTCACGGAAGTACTCCGCCATCGTCAGCGCAGAAAGCGCCACGCGCAGCCGGGTGCCCGGCGGCTCGTCCATCTGACCGAAGACGAGGGCGGTGTCCTTGAGGACGTCGGCCTCTTCCATTTCCAGGAAGAGGTCGTTGCCCTCGCGGGTGCGCTCGCCGACCCCGGCGAACACCGACACGCCACCGAACTCCTTGGCGACCCGGCGGATCATCTCCTGGATGATGACGGTCTTGCCGACACCGGCACCACCGAACAGGCCGATCTTCCCGCCCAGCACGTAAGGCGCCAGCAGGTCGATCACCTTGATGCCGGTGACCAGCATCTCGGTCTTGGACTCGAGCTCGTCAAACGGCGGCGACAGGCGGTGGATCGGCCAGCGCTCCTTGATGTCCAGCGTCGAGATGTCGACGTCCATGGGCACCCCCAGGGCGTTGAACACGTGGCCCTTCGTGACATCGCCCACCGGCACCGAGATGGGGGCACCGGTGTCCTGCACCGGGGCGCCGCGCACCAGTCCGTCGGTCGGGTTCAGCGAGATGGCGCGCACCGTGTTGTCACCGATGTGGTTGGCGACCTCGAGGGTGAGGGTGGCCGTGTCGTCGCCGATGGTCCGGTCGACATGCAGGGCGTTGAAGAGCTCCGGCATCTCGTCGGGGGCGAATTCGACGTCGACGACCGGTCCGATAACCCGGGCAACGCGACCGATCCCACCCTCGGTGGGCTGCGTGTAGTGGTCTTGCTCCGTGACGGTCATCGTCAGCCTCCTGAATCCGCCAGCGCGTTAGCGCCGCCGACAATTTCACTGATCTCTTGGGTGATCTCGGCCTGGCGGGCCGAGTTGGCCGCTCGCGTGAGCGACTTGATGAGGTCTTCCGCGTTGTCCGTGGCCGACTTCATGGCCCGGCGACGGGCAGCTGACTCCGAAGCGGCCGATTCGAGCAGCGCGGCGAACACCCGGCTCTCGACGTAGCGCGGCAGCAGGGCGTCCAGGACGTCCTCGGCGGACGGCTCGAACTCATACAGCGGCAGCGGCCCGTCCGCAGGCTCCTCGGTGGTCTCTTCGATGACCATCGGCAGGATCCGCCGCGCCACAGCGCGCTGCGAGAGCATGCTGCGAAACTCGGTGAACACGAGGTGGATCTCGTCCACCCCACCCTCCGCGGTGGGCTTCACGAACTGCTCGATCACGGCGTCAGCGACGGCCTTGGCCGAGTCGTAGTCGGGCTGCTCGGAGAAACCGGTGAAGTCCTGCTCGATCTTGCGGCCGCGGAACCGGTAGTAGCTGGCGGACTTGCGGCCGATCGCGTAGATCGCCGACTCCTTGCCCTCGTCGCGCAAGGTTTCGAAGAGCGCCTCGGCTGTACGAAGCGCGTTAGAGCTGTAGGCACCGGCAAGCCCGCGGTCACTGGTGACGACCACGACAGCCGCGCGGGTGGGGTTCTTGTGCTCGGTGGTCAGCGGATGGTCGACGTTCGTCTGGCTGGCCACCGCGGTGATCACTCGGGTGATCTCGTCGGCGTACGGCTTGGACGCGTTGACGCGCTGCTGGGCGCGCGAGATCCGCGACGCGGCGATGAGCTCCATCGCGCGGGTGATCTTCTTGGTCGACTGCACGGAACGGATTCGGCGCCGGTAGACCCGGAGGGTGGCTGGCATCTCGTCTCAGTCGCCTTTACGCCTCGGGCTCGGGCGGCGTGTGGCGCTTGATCGACTCCTGGCTGCGCTGGTCAGCCTCAAGCTCGTCAACCTCGCCGACATCGTCCGCCGGAGCCTCGAGGCCGCCGCCGCCCTTGGTCTCGAACTCCTTCTCGAACTGCTTGACCGCGTCTTTCAGGGAGTCGACGGTGGTGTCCTCGAGCTTGCCGCTGGCAAGGATGGCGCTGTAGATGCCCTCGTGGCTGCGACCGACGTAGTCCAGGAAGTCGCGCTCGAAGCGGCGCACGTCCTCGACGGGAACGACGTCGAGCTCGCCCGTGGTGCCCAGCCAGATGGAGACCACCTGACGCTCGACCGGGAACGGCGTGTACTGCGGCTGCTTGAGCAGCTCGACCAGCCGCTGACCACGCTCGAGCTGAGCCTTCGACGCCTTGTCCAGGTCGGAACCGAACGCGGCGAACGACTCCAGGTCGCGGTACTGGGCAAGGTCGAGGCGCAGCCGGCCGGCGACCGACTTCATGGCGCGGATCTGCGCGTTACCACCCACCCGCGAGACCGAGATACCGACGTTGATGGCCGGGCGAACGCCCTGGTTGAACAGGTCGGTCTCGAGGAAGATCTGGCCGTCGGTGATCGAGATGACGTTGGTGGGGATGTACGCCGAGACGTCATTGCCCTTGGTCTCGATGATCGGCAGGCCCGTCATCGAACCGCCGCCGAGGTCTTCGCTCAGCTTGGCGCAACGCTCGAGCAGCCGCGAGTGCAAGTAGAAGACGTCACCCGGGTAGGCCTCGCGTCCCGGCGGGCGGCGCAGCAGCAGGGAGATCGAGCGGTACGCCTCAGCCTGCTTGGAGAGGTCATCGAAGACGATCAGCACGTGCTGGCCCTGATACATCCAGTGCTGGCCGATCGCCGAGCCGGTGTAGGGGGCGAGGTACTTGAAGCCGGCGGGCTGGCTCGCCGGCGCGGCGACGATCGTCGTGTACTCGAGCGCGCCGGCCTCTTCGAGAGCGCCGCGGACCGCAGCGATGGTCGAGCCTTTCTGCCCGATCGCCACGTAGATGCACTTGACCTGCTGCTGCGGATCGCCCGTCGCCCAGTTCTCGCGCTGGTTGATGATGGCGTCGACGGCCACGGCGCTCTTGCCGGTCTGGCGGTCACCAATGATCAGCTGACGCTGGCCACGGCCGATGGCGGTCATGGCGTCGATGGCCTTGATGCCGGTCTGCAGCGGCTCCTTCACCGGCTGGCGCTGCACGACCGTAGGAGCCTGCAACTCCAGGGCGCGGCGACCCTCGGTCTGGATCTCGCCCTTGCCGTCCAGCGGGCGGCCGAGCGCGTCGACGACGCGGCCGAGGTAGCCATCGCCGACGGCGACCGAGAGGATGTCGCCGGTCCGGCGGACCTCGGTGCCTTCCTCGATGTGCTGGGCCTCACCGAGGATGACGACACCGATCTCGCCGACGTCGAGGTTCTGCGCGAGACCAAGCGTGCCGTCGGCGAACTCGAGCAGCTCGTTGGTCATCGTGCGGGCGAGACCCTCGACGGTCGCGATGCCGTCACCGGTCTCGATGACCCGGCCTACTTCCTCGCGCTCCCCGGCGCTCGGGTCGTAGGACTCGACGTACTCCCGGAGAGCGTCGCGAATCTCATCGGGACGAATGGATAGCTCGGTCATGACGGGCCTCAGATCTGTTCGAGGATTGGCCGTTGGTTTTCAGAAAGGGGATGGGACCGGGGTGGCCGATCGCCGCCTGACGTGAGCGGCGGCGCAGGGCCGGTGCAGCTGCGCGGGGAACCCGCGCACTACGAAGGCGTCGGCTTAACGCCGGAGCTGACGCCTGGCCTCGGCGAGCCGGCGAAGGATGGTGCCGTCAACGAGCTCTCCGCCCACCCGGACGGACACCCCGCCCAGCACGGACGGATCGATGACCAGCTGCAGGACGACCTCGGTGCCGAAGGCCCGCGCGATGGCGGCGCGCAGGCGGTCGGCCTGCTGCTCGTCGATGGGATGAGCCACCGTGACAACGGCGATGGAACGCTGCCGGCGCCGCGACGCGAGCTCGGCCAGCGCTTCGATCTCGCGGCCCACTCCCCGGCCGCGGGGGTTGTTGACGACGCGGCCGATGAGGCGCCGCGTGGCCGGACGCACCCGGTCATCGAGCAGCCGATCCAGCAGTGCACCCTTGCGCTCCGCCGGAAGGCCGCGGTCAGACAGCGCCAGTGAGAGGCGCGGGGTGCGATCGACGATGCGCGAGAAACGGAAGAGCTCGTCCTCGACCTCATCGAGCGCGCCCGCTGCCTGCTCGCTGGCAAGCAGCGCTTCGGAGCCGAGCTCCTCGACCGCCGTCAGCAGGTCGGAAGGACGGGACCAGCGCGCGCCGGCGGCGGCTCGAAGCACCTCGAGGGCGATCTCACCGAGCTGGTTGCCCAGCAGCCGGTCGAGCAGGGCCCGACGGGTCTCGGCCGCAACGCCGGGATCAGCGAGCGCCCGGCGCAGCCCGACCTCGTGGGTCAGCAGATCGGCCGTCGCGTAGAGATCGTCAGAAGCGGTGCTCAGCGCCGAAGGCTCGCCCCGCAGCCGGGAGACGGTACGGGTGACGACGCCGGGATCTTCATCCCCGGCAGCACCCGCACCAGCCAACTCATCCAGGCGGGCGCGTACAAGCGCCAGACTGGCCCGGCTATTGCCCTCCAACGTCAGCTCCCTGCCACTGATGGGGCGGGAGCGGCGTCGAGGTCGTTGATGAAGTCATCGATCAGCTGGCGCTGGCGGGCGTCGCCCGACAGCTCGTGGCCGACGATCCGGCTCGCCAGCTCGACCGCGAGCTCACCGACCTCGGACCGCAATTGCACCAGCACGAGCTGATGCTCGGTCTCCAGCCGGGCTTCATTCGCGGCGGCGATGCGGGCGGCCTCTTCCTGAGCCTTGGCGCGCATCTCCTCGATGATCTGCTGACCCTGGACGCGTGCCTCCTCACGGATGCGCGCAGCATCCGTGCGGGTGTCGGCGACCGCCTGCTTGTACTCGGCCTCGGCAGCCTCGAGCCGCTCTTTCGCCGCCCTGCTGTCTTCGATCTGCGACCGGATGAGCTCCTGCCGCTTGGCCATCGACGACGAGATCAGCGGCACGACCTTGCGGTACAGGAACCACAGGATCAGGAAGAAAGCGATCAGCTCAACGATGAACGTCCCGTTAGGGATGATCGGGTTGACCGTCTTTTTCTCGGCTGCGAAGACCGCCGCTGACGCCAGCTGCTGCACGGTCGACTACTTACCGAGCACGAAGACGAACAGGATCATGAACACCAGGTTGATGAAGTACGCCGCCTCCACCAGACCGACCGTCAGGAAGAACAGTGTCTGAAGGCGGCCTTGCGCTTCGGGCTGGCGTGCCACACCCGAGATGAAGGCGTTACCGGCGACACCGTCTCCGATAGCGGCGCCGATGGCACCGCCCCCGAGGGCAAGTCCACCTGCGATGAGCCCACCCGCGGTTTTAATCGCGGTGACGAGCTCCGGATCTGCGGCCATCATCTCCCCTTGCTGTGCGTTGTCCGAGCAAAATCTGTGTGGCGGGATTCAGTCTTCAGTATCCGTGGTGCGGACACGTCGCGCTTTATCCCTGACGTCAATGCGCTTCTTCCGGACCGATGGCCTGGGTGAAGTACAAGATCGTCAGCAGCGCGAAGATGAACGCCTGGATCGCGCCGATGAACATATCGAAGAGCTTCCAGATGAAGTCCGGCGCCCAGATGATGAAGATGGGCAGCTTGGAAATCAGCAGGACCAGCACCGTACCGGCGAAGATGTTGCCGAAGAGTCGTAGCGCGAGCGTAATCGGCTTGATGATCTCTTCGAGGATGTTGATCGGCAGCAGCGCGACGTAGGGCTCTTTGAGGTGGCCGAGGTAATTGCGCAGCCCGCGCCGCTTGATGCCGGCGCCGATCGCCCAGATGACGACTACCAGGCCCATGGCCAGCGGCAGATTGATGTCAGACGTGGGTGGCGGCAGGTACTCGGGTTTGTGGCCGCTGGGGATCACGGAGATCCAGTTGGCCGTCAGGATGAAGATGAAGATCGTGACCGCCAGCGGCACGACGTTAGGGGCGCGGCGGCGAAGATCACCACCGACCTGCTCCTCGACCTGCGCGACGATGGTCTCGAAGAACAACTGAAGCTTGCCCGGCACCAGGTGGGTGGCGCTGCGCCGCATCCACAGGCCGAGGAAAACGATCACCAGCAGCGCGAAGGCCGTACTGGTGATGGTGTCGATGTTGAACTTGATGCCGAGGAACTTGCGCGTGATGTGGTCGCCGACCTCAATGGAGACGGCCATCGTGGTGCTGCCTGTCACGCACGCACCTGCCGGTACATCACGACTGCTGATGCGCCTAGAAGCAGGATCTGATACACCGCGAGCCCGATGACGACGCCGATGCCCAGCGGCCGCTCGATCAGTGCCAGCACGACGGCGACGCACGTGATCCCGCCGAGCCGCACCAGGCCACTGGCCAGGAACGCGCCGCCCTTGACGGCCTGCCCGCTGGCGGACTGGAAGCGGCGGAGCACCGAGATCTGCAGGAGCCGCGCATTCACCATGCCGAGCGCGAGCCCGATGCAGACGCCGAGCCCGGCGAAGGGCTGCTTCAGCAGGGCGAGCCCGACGAGCACGATGCCGCCGAGAACGCAGCAGGGCCACACGATGCGCTTGGACTGAGCCGCAATTTCCGCGTAGCCGAATGCTGCAGCCTGAGCCACCCCCTCGGGGTTGGGCTCCTGGTCCGCAGATGCCGACATGCCGGGTACACCCGGTGCCTGCGGCGGATCTTCGACGTTCACTAGCTCAGATACCTTCGCACTTCCTTGTACGTGGATAACGCCCCCGTAACACTACCAATGACCAGACCCACGAGGATGAAGACAGGCAGCGTCCCGGAGTGGCGATCACACAGCCAGCCAACGAAATTACCGGCCGGCCAACACGTTGCGTTCACACTACCGATGGCCACCAGGCTGAGTGCCCCCTGGCCCCCCTTCGGCGCGCCTGAGCCGGTTCCTGCATTGAGCTTGTCGTCCTGCGGTTGAGGCGCCGTCACCGGCCCGCTCTTCGGGGCACGCGCACCAGGACCAGGGACAGTCCGGCCAGCCCGACGACGATGAGCACGATCGTCAGCGGGGCGCTCGAGAACTGCGCGATGACGCCGCCGAACCCGAGCAGTGCCGCCCAGAACCAGAGCAGCAGCACCGCGCGAACGTGGGAGTGACCGATCTCCAGCAACCGGTGATGAAGGTGCATCTTGTCAGGGCTGAAGGGCGATCTGCGGGCGCGAGTTCGGCGCACCACGGCGAGCAGCAGATCGACGAAAGGCACGGCAAGCACGAGCAAAGGCACGAAAAGCGGGATCAGCGACGGCAGCCGATCCGCGCCGGCGATGCCGCCGTAGGACACCTCTCCCGTGACCGACGTCACCGTGGCGGCCAGCAGCAGGCCGATGAGCATCGACCCGGAATCGCCCATGAACTGGCGAGCCGGGTTGAAGTTGTGCGGCAGGAAGCCGACGCAGACACCGGCGGTGGCGACGGCGAGCAGTGTCGCCGGGGTCGCCCGGTACAGGCCGTTGGTGACCGAGATGTGGTAGCTGTACGCGAATTCGGCGAGCGCCGCGATCGCCGCCACTCCGGCTGCGAGACCGTCGAGACCGTCGACGAAGTTCATCGCGTTCACCAGCACGACGGTCAGCAGAACGGTGAGCGGTACGGCCGTCTCCGAGCCCAGGCTCGCGGTGTTGCCGTTGGGCAGGATCGCGAAGGACAGCTGGATGCCGAGCAGCACCATGACGCTCGCGGCGGCGACTTGACCGGCGAGCTTGGTGACCGCGTCGATCGGCCACTTGTCGTCGATCGCCCCGAGCAGGCAGATGATCGCGCCCGCGATCAGGACAGCTCGCGGCTCCCCGTAAGCCCGCGAGACCGACGACAGGAAGGGAAGCTGGCCCGCGACGAGCAGGCCGGCAGCGAGGCCCGCGTACATCGCGAGCCCCCCGAGCCGCGGGGTCGGGATGACGTGCACGTCGCGGTCGCGTGGTGACGCCATCGCTCCGGTCCGCACGGCGAGGCGCCGCGTGAGCGGGGTGACCAGGAAGGTGACCGTCGCCGAAACCAGGAAGACGAGGATGTACTCGCGCACCCGGCCTCGTCTCCCGCGGTCGCTGGCTCTCCGCGTCTACCCACGCAAACTCTGCACGCCGAACCGCTGCTACACCGAACGCGCTCTCCCCGTACGGTGCCGCACCAGCCTGTCTAGCTCAAGGTGACGCGCAGCAGGTCAGCTCGGGTAGATCGGGAAGCGTGCCACCAGGTTGCTGACGGCGGCGGCGACCTCTGAGGTGGCTTGCGGCTCGCGAACGGCGCGCCCGATGAGGCTCGCCACCTCTTTCATCTCGCCTTCGCCCATGCCCTGCGTGGTCACCGACGGGGTACCGACCCGGATCCCGGACGCGATCGCCGGGGGCTGCGGGTCATACGGGATCGCGTTCTTGTTCAGCGTGATCCGGGCGGCATCCGCGCGGGTCTCGGCCTCGGTGCCGTTGACCCCGAGGTCACGAAGGTCGAGCAGCGCGAGGTGGGTGTCGGTGCCGCCGGCGACCGGCCGGAGCCCCTCGGCGGCGAGGCCGTCGGCCAGCGCCTGCGCGTTGACGATGACCTTGCGGGCGTACTCCTGATACGCGGGGGTCGACGCCTCCGCCAGCGCCACAGCCTTGGCCGCGACCGCGTGCATCAGCGGACCGCCCTGGCTGAACGGGAAGACCGCCTTGTCGATCTTCTTGGCCAGCTCTTCGGTGGACAGGATCATGCCGCCGCGAGGGCCGCGCAGCACCTTGTGCGTCGTGAAGGTGACGACGTCGGCGTAGGGCACCGGGCTGGGGATCGCCTTGCCGGCGACGAGACCGATGAAGTGGGCGGCGTCGACCATCAGCCAGGCGCCGACCTCATCGGCGATCGAGCGGAAGGCGGCGAAGTCGATGAGCCGCGGGTAGGCCGTGGCGCCGCAAATGATCATCTTGGGGCGGTGCTCCACCGCCAGCGCGCGCACCTGGTCGTAGTCGATGACCTCGGTGTCTTCACGGACGCCGTAGGCCACGATGTTGAACCAGGCGCCGCTGAAGTTGACCTTGCTGCCGTGGGTGAGGTGGCCCCCGTGCGGCAGCGACATCGCCAGCACCGTGTCGCCGGGTGTGAGCAGGGCGGCGTAGGCGGCGAGGTTGGCGCTGGCGCCGCTGTGCGGCTGCAGGTTGGCGTGCTGCGCGCCGAAGAGCTCCTTCGCGCGGGCGATGCCGATCTCCTCCGCCCGGTCGACGACCGCGCAGCCTCCGTAGTAACGCCGGCCGGGATAGCCCTCCGCGTACTTGTTCGACAGGGTCGAACCCAGCGCCGCGAGGACCGACGGGGAGGTGAAGTTCTCGCTCGCGATCAGTTGCAGGCCGCCGCGCGCGCGATCCACCTCATCGAGCAGGATCTCGGCGATCTGGGGGTCGGAGGCGGACAGCGCCGCGAAGTCAGGACCCCAGAAAGGCGCCGGCCCGCGGGCAGCAATCGCTGTCCTGGCAGCCTCTACAGACTCAGACACGGACGGACCTCCTCGCCGAGCGGATGACCGCTCCCATCGTACGGGCGAGGCCCGCTAGGACTGCAGATCGGCGACCTCGGCGCGCAGATCCGTCAGTGACACGGCACCGGCCCGCAGCAAGCGCGGCGGCTCCACCGTGCAGTCGACGATCGTGGACGGCAGCGGGTCGGGCGAGACGCCGCCGTCGAGGTAGACCGAAACGTCGTCACCAAGCTGGGTCAACGCTTCCCGGGCATCGGCGGCCGGCGCCCGTCCAGAGACATTGGCACTGGAGACCGCGAGCGGCCCGGTGCGCTGGAGAAGTTCGATGGCGACGGGATGCAGCGGCATCCGGATGGCCACAGTGCCGTCGGCGTCGCCCAGATCCCACGCGAGTGCCAGCGCGTGACGGACCACCAGCGTGAGGCCGCCGGGCCAGAACGCCTTGCGCAGCGCGTCGGCGGCCGGCGAGACATGATCGACAAGGCCGTCGAGCGTCGACCAGGAGCCGATGAGCACCGGCACCGGCATGTCGCGACCGCGGCGCTTGGCCGCAAGCAGTCGCGCCACGGCATTCGGGGAAAACGCGTCAGCAGCGATCCCGTAGACGGTGTCGGTCGGCAGCACCACGAGCTCGCCCGCCGCGATCGCTCGCTCGGCCGCGGTCAGGCCGGAGGCGCGCCGATCGGCATCCGCGCAGTCGTAGATCAGCTCGTGAACGGGATCGCTCACACCTACGGGTTCGGAGAGGCTCACGGATGCACCGCCGTCAGATATCGGGGCCGTCGGGCCAAATCGAGATGGTCGGACACGTCGTTCCAGCCGGCGAAGCAAGCCGGTGCACTTTCGGCCTGATCGTCGCCATGCTCGACGACGACGAATCCTCCCGGACGCAGCAGCCGGCGCGCCGACGCCTCCACCGTACGGATCGCGGCCAGGGGGTCGGCGCCGGCGAACAGGGCGGCGGCCGGGTCATGATCGCGAACCTCGGGCTCGAGATCGGGGAGCAGGTCCAGCGAGAGGTAGGGCGGATTGGAGACGACGACGTCGATCGTGCCGTCGAGCTCGTGGAGGGCGTCCACCATGTCACCGTCGACCAGCTCGACCGCGAGGCCGCTTTCCTTGATGTTGCGCGCGGCCCAGACGAGGGCGGCCGGGTCGCGTTCGACGGCCCAGACGCCTGTCCCTTCACCAGCCGGGGTCTCATCGGCGAGGGCCAGAGCGATCGCTCCGCTTCCGGTGCCGAGGTCGACGATCCGCGGCGCGATCAAGCCGGTCTTGCGTAACCACCCGAGCACGGAGTCGACCAGCAGCTCGGTCTCCGGACGGGGAATCAGGACGCCGGGCCCGACCGCGAGCTCGAGCCGGCGGAAGGGGGCTGACCCGACGACGTGCTGCAGTGGCTCACGGGAGGCGCGCCGGGCGACCGCCGCCGCGTAGACCGGACGCGCCGCTTCGAAGGCGGCCGGCTCGACGAGCGCGAGGCGGCCCCGCGCAACGCGGAGCACGTGGGCGGCGAGAGCCTCCGCGTCATGGCGCGGGCTGGCGACACCTGCTGCCGCCAACTGGTCGGCAGCTTCGGCGATCAGCGTCCGGCTCACTGCGCTGCCGGCTCCCCCACCTCGGCGAGCAGGCGTTCCATGTCGGCGCGGTGCAGGATGTCGAGCACCGGCTCGAGCTCGCCGTCGAGCAGGCGGTCGAGGTTGTACGCGGTGTATCCGACCCGGTGGTCGGAGATCCGGTTTTCCTTGTAGTTGTAGGTGCGGACGCGCTCGCTGCGGTCGACGGTGCGCACCTGCGCCGCGCGGCTTGCCCCCGCCGCCGCGGCCGCCGCTTCGCGGGCCGAGGCCAGCAGCCGGGCGCGCAGGATGCGCAGCGCCGACTCCTTGTTCTGCAGCTGGCTCTTCTCGTTCTGGCAGGAGACGACGGTGCCGGTCGGGAGATGGGTGATCCGCACTGCGGAGTCGGTCGTGTTGACGCTCTGCCCACCCGGACCCGACGAGCGGAACACGTCGATACGCAGGTCGTTGGGGTCGACGTCGACATCCACGTCTTCGGCTTCAGGCAGCACGAGCACGCCGACCGCGCTGGTGTGCAACCGCCCCTGGGATTCGGTGACCGGCACGCGCTGGACGCGATGGACGCCGCCCTCGTACTTCAGCCGCCCGTAGACCCCGGTCGGGCTCGACGGCTTTGCTCGCAGCGCGAGACTGACGTCCTTGTATCCGCCGAGATCGCTTTCGGTCGCGTCGAGAATCTCGGCGCTCCAACCGGAACGCTCGGCGAAACGCAGGTACATGCGCAGCAGGTCGCCGGCGAACAGCGCCGACTCCTCGCCGCCCTCACCCGCCTTGATTTCCAGGATCGCGTCCTTGGACTCGTCCGGGTCACGCGGAAGCAGCAGCTCCTGGAGGCGTTCGGCGAGCTCCAGCTCGCGCACGGCGAGCGTCTCGGCCTCGGCAGCGAAACTGGCGTCGTCGGCGGCCAGCTCCTGCGCGGCGCCCCAGTCGTCGCGCGTGGTCGCCAGCTCCCGGGCGACCTCAGCGATCTGGGTCAGTTCGGCGTAGCGACGTCCGAGTGCACGCGCCCGGGCCTGATCGGCGTGGACCGCCGGGTCAGCCAGCTCGCGTTCGATCTCGGCATGCTCGGCGAGCATCGCGGCAAGGGCGGGCGAACCGGAACTCTGGTCTGCAAGCTGGGCCATGGCCCCTCCTCACGAGACTCTCGACCGGTCGATGATGCGGCGGACAGCGAAACGGCGCCCTCCCCGGACAGGGGAAGGCGCCGTTCGATGAACTATTTGCCGCCGGCGCTCTGCCCGGCCTGGCGCTTGCCGAAGCGACGCTCGAACTTCTCGACCCGGCCGCCGACGTCAAGGATCTTCTGCTTGCCGGTGTAGAACGGGTGGCACTGCGAGCACACGTCAGCGTGGATATTTCCGTTGGCCGCGGTGCTGCGCGTGGTGAACGTGCTGCCACACGAGCAGACCACGGTGGTCTCCACGTAAGCAGGGTGGATATCGGGCTTCATGGGTTCCTCTCTCGTCGGCCGCCGGGTCCCCGCTGCTGCGAGGTGAACCGGAACCGTCCAGCCAGCTTAACGTTTTCGGGCTCCGGACTATGCCGGCCGCCTGCTGGCCCGCGTGGGCTGGGATATCAGCGGGTCATTCTCCGGGGGTGGTCTTCGCGATCTGCATCAGGAACTCGTAATTCGTCCGCGTCTGCTTGAGGCGGTCGAGCAGGAGCTCGATGCCCTGCTGCGAGTCGAGGGCGTGCAGCACCCGGCGCAGCTTGTAGGTGATCCCGAGCTCCTCGGGGCTCAGCAGCAGCTCTTCCTTGCGGGTACCCGACGCGTCGACGTCGACCGCCGGGAAGATGCGCTTGTCGGCGATCCTGCGGTCGAGCTTCAGCTCCGCGTTACCGGTGCCCTTGAACTCTTCGAAGATCACCGTGTCCATCGTGCTGCCGGTTTCGACGAGCGCGGTGGCCAGGATGGTCAGCGAACCGCCGTGCTCGATGTTGCGAGCAGCGCCGAGGAAACGCTTCGGCGGGTAGAGCGCCGTGGAGTCGACACCACCCGAAAGGATGCGGCCGGACGTCGGAGCGGCGAGGTTGTACGCGCGGCCCAGGCGAGTGATCGAGTCGAGCAGCACGACGACGTCATGGCCCATCTCGACCAGCCGCTTCGCCCGCTCGATGGAGAGCTCGGCGACGCTCGTGTGATCCGTCGGGGGACGGTCGAACGTGCTGGCGATGACCTCACCCTTCACCGAGCGCTGCATGTCGGTGACCTCTTCAGGTCGCTCGTCGACGAGCACGACCATGAGGTGGCATTCGGGATTGTTGGTGGTGATCGCGTTAGCAATCGCCTGCAGCACCATCGTCTTGCCGGCCTTCGGCGGGCTGACGATCAGCGCCCGCTGGCCCTTGCCGAGCGGCATGACCAGATCGATGACGCGGGTGGTGAGGACGTTGGGCTCGGTCTCCAGGCGGAGCCGCTCATTGGGGTAGAGCGGGGTCAGCTTGGTGAACTCGGGACGCTTGCGCGCCTCTTCAGGGTCGAGCCCGTTGATGGTGTCGAGCCGCACCATCGCGTTGTACTTGTCCTTCTTCTCACCCTCCTGCGGCTGGCGGACGGCGCCGGTGATGGCGTCACCGCGGCGCAGACCGTAGCGGCGGACCTGGGCCAGGCTGACGTAGACGTCATTGGGCCCGGTCAGGTAACCCGAGGTACGGACGAAGGCGTAGCTGTCGAGGATGTCGAGGATGCCGGCGATCGGCACGAGGACGTCGTCCTCGCGAATGATCGGCTCGGCCTCGTTGTAGCCGCCGCCCTGCCCGGCGGGCCGGCCGTTGCGCGGACGGCGCTCCCTGAAGCGACCACGGCGACGGCTCCCGCCGAACTCGTCGTAATCGCCGTTCTGGCCGCCCTGGTTCTGGCCGCCCTGACCCTGGTTCTGGTTCTGCTGACCGCGGTCGCCCTGCTGATTGCGGTCGCCCTGCTGGGCACGGTCGCCCTGCTGATTGCGGTCGCGCTGGCCCTGGCTCTGGTTCTGCTGACCGCGCTCGCCCTGCTGATTGCGGTCGCGCTGACCCTGCTGGCCACGGTCACCCTGCTGACGGTCCTGGCCACCCTGACGATCTTGGCGGTCCTGACGCTCCTGGCGATCCGGACGGGTGTCGGTACGGGTGTCGGCCGCAGCCGCGATGGCGCCGCTGGCGTCGTCGGCGGGGCCGGTGCCATTGCGGGTGGCCGACTGAGCCTGCTCATCGGAAGCAGACTCGCTGCCGGCGTCCTCCGGGCTCCCGGTGGGGCGGCTGCTGCTGCGCCGGCGGCGGCGGGCAACGTCAGAACCGGACGCTCCGCCTGGGGCCTCGGAGCTGTCGGCGGCGGGTTCAGCGGCCACGGCAGCGTGACCATTGCTTTCGATCGCGTTTTCACGTGCGGGCTGGCGACTCTCACGGCGCGCAGCGGTGCCGTTGGCCGGCGGCTGGGACTCGAGGGTCGGCTGGGCTGGGGCCTCAGAGGAGCGGGCTGCCTTCGCGGGGCTTGATCCGCCGGCACCTTGGGCCAGCTGGATAGCGGCGATCAGCTCGCCCTTGCGCATACGGGCGGTGCCGGGGATGTGCAGTGAGGCGGCCAGCGTCTGCAACTCGGGCAGCAGCATCCCGGCAAGACCGGTAGCGCGGCGGCGGGCTCGCACAGGAGGTGCGCCAGCAGCGGCATCCGGCTCGGGAGCGGTCCCGGTGAGCAGATCGGTGGGTTCGCTCAAGGTGACTACCTTTCAGACCGGCGCATGCCAGTCACTGTTACGGAGCGTTACAGCTGTGAAGAAATAAGCGTGAAAAACCGGAGAGATCGTGCGTCTGGCGGCGGCCATTGGTCTCAGAGCCGCGCCGAATGACGAGCGAAACCTGGGGGGTGCTCCCTGGCGTAGATCGGAAGAATCCCGCTCCGGATGAATCAGATGGGAGAAGCAAACGCGGCCGGGGCCGGTTGCTGAGGGCCAGCATACCGCCAACCACGACAGTTGCAGCAACATTGTGGAAGCACGTCGTTATTCCCTGCCTAACCTGTGACGGGAAGGGTCGCGCCTAGCCTTCGGCCGCAGCGCAAGTGGTCCCTTCCAGGTCAATGCTCAGTTCACAGGGTTCGAATCCACCTGCGCTCAATCCGTGAGCAACCGCCGACTCTGCGCTATCGCGGCATAAGGCAAGAACCGTCGGACCGGAACCGGAAAGCACTGCCGGCACTCCGGCGGCGCGAAGCCTCGCGATCAGGGCGGCACCTTCGGGTAGCGCCGGCAGCCGGTAAGGCTGATGCAGGCGGTCCTCGGTGGCCGCCATCAACTCGCGGGGAGCCGTGGTCAGGGCGGCGACGAGCAGCGCGGCGCGGCCGGCGTTACGCGCCGCGTCGGCATGCGCAATCGAGTCCGGAAGCGTGCCGCGCGATTGAGACGTCGACGTGCGTCGCTCCGGGATGAAGGCGACTGGCACGAGGCCCGGCGCCGGCTCGAGGCGGACGGCAGCGGCGTGGCCTTCGCCATCGACCCAGGCAATGGTGAGGCCGCCATAGAGAGCGGCGGCCACGTTGTCCGGGTGTCCTTCGATGACATTGGCAATGCGTAGCGCCAGGCCGCGGTCTCGAACACCTGCCAGCGCGAGCGCGCCCGTCACACCGGAACAGATGGCCGCCGCTGACGACCCGAGGCCACGCGAGTGCGGAATGCGTCCGGTGTAGGCGAGTTCCAGACCGGGGGGCTGTCCACCGATGGCATCGAATGCGGCCCGCGCACCTTGGACGACCAGGTTGGTCTCATCCGTCGGGACATCGCCATACGCCTCGATGCGCAACCCGGGCTCGCTGCTGATGCGCAGCACCAGTTCGTCGTACATGCCGAGGGCCAGACCGAGCGCGTCGAAGCCGGGCCCGAGGTTGGCGCTAGTCGCCGGAACCTGCACCCGGACCTGCGCGGGCGCCAGAAGAGCTGGCGCCACGGGCTAGGCCAGACCCAGCTTGGCGGCAGCGACCTGCGCGTCCGGCGGGACCTTCGTGGGCTTCGCGGCACCGCTGATCGCCCAGTCGGGGTCCTTCAACCCATGTCCGGTGACCGTGCAGACCACGCGCTCGCCGGGCGCGACCAGACCGTCCCGATGGGCGTTGAGGAATCCGGCGACGCTCGCCGCGCTGGACGGTTCGACGAAGACGCCCTCGCGGGTGGCGAGCAGCCGGTACGCGGCCAGGATCTCGCGGTCGCTCACAGCCGCGATCGCGCCGCCGGACTCGTCGCGGGCGGCGAGCGCCTGCTGCCAGGAGGCCGGGTTGCCGATGCGGATGGCCGTCGCGATGGTCGACGGGGAAGCCACCGGTTCGCCGCGCACGATCGGAGCGGCACCCGCGGCCTGGAAGCCGAGCATGCGGGGCCGCGCCCCCATGGGGCTCTGCTCAGCGGCGAGCTCGCTGTACCCGCGCCAGTACGCGGTGATGTTGCCCGCATTGCCGACCGGGAGGCAGTGCACGTCGGGCGGGCCGCCGAGGGCGTCGCACACCTCGAACGCGGCGGTCTTCTGACCCTCGATGCGATCCGGGTTCACGCTGTTCACGAGCGTGACGGGGTAGTGCTCGGAGAGGTCACGGGCGAGCGTCAGGCAGTCGTCGAAATTGCCTTCGACCTCCAGCAGCTTCGCGCCGTGCACGAGCGCCTGGGCGAGCTTGCCGAGAGCGATCTTGCCGGTGGGCACGAGCACGGCGCAGGTGAGTCCGGCGCGAGCGGCGTAGGCCGCAGCTGATGCCGAGGTGTTGCCGGTGCTCGCGCAGATAACGGCCTGGCTGCCGGCTTCGACGGCCTTGCTGATGGCCATGGTCATGCCGCGGTCCTTGAAGGAACCCGTGGGGTTCGCACCCTCGACCTTCAGATGCACGTCGCAGCCGGTGCGCTCGGACAGGTGCCCGGCGTGCACCAGCGGAGTGCCACCTTCGCGCAGGGTGATGACCGGGGTCGACGCGCTGACCGGCAGGCGATCGCGGTACTCCTCGATCACGCCGCGCCAGGCCCGTGAGCCGGTCAGCGGTCCTGCGGTCGGCCCGCTCGGTGCAGGCTTCGTTTGTGCAGGAGTCGGGGTAGCGGCGGTCACGGTCATGTCTCGCCCTCCACTCTCATGACGCTGGCGACGGCGCGAACGACGTCGAGGTCGCGCAGCTGGTCGACGGTGGCCGCGAGCGCGGCATCGGTCGCTGTGTGGGTGACGAGCACCAGTGACGCGTCGTCGCCGCGCCCCTCCTGCCGCACGCTGGAGATGCTCACGTCCTGGGACGCGAAAGCATTGGCGACGACAGCAAGCACACCTGCTTTGTCGGCCACGTCGAGCGAGACGTGATAGCGGGTGATCGTTCGTCCCATAGGAAGGGCCGCCAGATTGGCGTACGCCGACTCGCGCGGACCGTGCCCGCCGCTCAGCTTGTTGCGCGCCACCGTGACCAGATCGCCAAGGACTGCGGACGCCGTAGGAGTGCCGCCCGCGCCGCGGCCGTAGAACATCATCGAGCCCGCCGACTCGGCCTCGACGAACACCGCGTTATAGGCCTCGCGCACGCTGGCGAGCGGATGTGTCAGCGGGATCATCGCCGGGTGCACCCGCACGCTGATGCCGCTCTCGGTCGGCGCCCGCTCGGCGATCGCGAGCAGCTTGACCGTCGCGCCCATCGCCTTCGCGCTCGCCATGTCCGACGTGGTGACTTCGCCGATGCCTTCGCGGTAGACGTCCGAGGATCGCACCCGGGTGTGGAACGCGAGCGAGGCGATGATCGCGGCCTTGCTGGCGGCGTCGAAACCATCAATGTCTGCAGTGGGATCGGCCTCCGCGTAGCCCAGCGCGGTCGCTTCCTCGAGCGCCTCGGAGAAGCTCGCGCCGGTCTCCTCCATGCGCGTGAGGATGTAGTTCGTGGTGCCGTTCACGATGCCCAGGACGCGCACCACGCTGTCGCCGACCAGGCTCTCGCGCAGCGGCCTGAGCAACGGGATCGCGCCCGCGACGCTCGCCTCGTAATAAAGGTCGACGCCGGCTGCTCCGGCCGCCTCGTAAAGCGTGGTGCCGTCAGCAGCGAGCAGTGCCTTGTTGGCCGTCACGACGCTCTTGCCGCCGGCCATCGCCGAGAGCATCCAGCTGCGGGCCGGCTCGATGCCGCCGACGACCTCGATCACGATGTCGACGTCGTCGCGGGCGACGAGCCCAGCCGCGTCAGCGGTGAAAAGCCCCGGTTCGACCGGCAGATCGCGAGCACGCTGCGGCCGGCGCACGGCAATCCCGGCGATCTCCAGTGGTGCGCCCACCCGCGCGGCCAGCTCGACCTTGCGCTGATCGAGCTGGCGAACGACCTCGCTGCCGACGACCCCGCAGCCGAGCAGCGCGACCCGAAGCGGCTTGGCCGAAGCGGCGCTCACCCGAGGTCCAGAGCGAGCAGATCGGCTTCCGTCTCGCGGCGGATCAGGACCCGGGATTCGCCGTCGCGGACGGCCACCACCGGTGGGCGCGGGACGTGGTTGTAATTGCTGGCCATCGAGCGGTGGTAGGCGCCGCTGGAAGCCAGCGCGAGTAGATCGCCGGGGCGGACGTCTGCGGGCAGCGCCACGTTAGGGGCCACCAGATCGCCGCTCTCGCAGTGCTTTCCGACGACGGTCACGACATGCAAGGGTGCCTCACTCCGGCGCGACACCAGCGCCGCGGTGTAATGGGCGCCGTAGAGGGCGGGCCGGATGTTGTCGCTCATGCCGCCGTCGACGCTGACGTAGGTGCGCAGGCCCGGCAAGTCCTTGACGGTGCCCACCTCATAGATCGTGACGGTGCCGGGGCCCGCGATGGCCCGGCCGGGCTCGACCGCCAAATGCGGCACGCGCAAGCCCGCGTCGGCGCACGCCTTCTCCACGAGAGCCTTCATGCGGTCGGCCATCTCGGCGATGTCGAGCGGCGCGTCCTCGCTCGTGTAGGCGATGCCGAAACCGCCGCCGAGGTCGAGCTCGGGCAGCTCGATGCGGTGCGTGTCGCGGATGCTCCCCAGCAGTCCGACGAGCCGCTGAGCCGCCAGCCGGAAGCCGGCCGTATCGAAGATCTGCGAG
>DATAZK010000128.1:0-2118 GCA_036272075.1 Frankiaceae bacterium | reverse complement strand
TGGCTTCAGTATTTGAAAGTCGCTGCTCACGCGGGTCTGCCCAGTGGCCGCTAGTAGATTCTGAGACTCAGCCGCAGCACAATATCGGGGCTGAGGCGCTGAAAACCAAATTCGCGCATCGTGCAGCTCCAGGCCGTACCCAGGCGCTCGATCTTGAACAGGTTGTAGCGGGCAGGGTCCTCCCGGCCGTCTTCGCTCTGGGCGGCGCCTGCCGCGGCTACGCCGACCACGGGCACGTCATTGGTCTTGCCGGGAATGGCGAAGATCGACGATTTGTGGGTATGGCCGTGGAGAACCAGCTCGGCCCCGTGCGCAGCGATGACGTCGCGGAAGAGCTTGGCACCATAGAGTCCTAGACGCGGGTGGCGGGCCTCGAGGTTGGGCGGATGGTGGATGAGGACGACACGGAAGAAGCCGGCGTCGCCCATGAGTTTCAGTATCCGGCCGAGGCGATCTGCCTGATCCGGCTCGAAGCGACCGATGGCGAGCCCCGGCGCCGACGGGACGGCGCTCGAACAGGAGATGATGGCGATTTCGCCGACGCGGCGAACGAAGGGGAACTGGGCGTCGTCGAGCGTCTCGCCGCGCATGTAGTTGCCCCAGCGCGCGTTGTTCCAGCCGAACGACGGCTCGAGGTAGGCGTCGTGGTTGCCAGGAGCGATACAGACGGTTTCCGGCGGTCCGACGGTCTGCAGCCAGTTCCAGGCGGTGTTGGCCTCGGCCTCGAGACCGAGATTGACGAGGTCGCCGGTGACAGCGACGAAGTCGGGCGCCTGTTCGTGCAGATGGTGGATGAGGTTGGTCAGTCCCTCGCCCGACAGTGTTTGCTGGCGACGGAAGCGCCAGTTGAGATAGCCGGTGATGCGCTTGTTGACGAGTTCGGCCCACCTGACCGGTGGCAGCGGCGCCAGATGGACGTCGGACAGGTGGGCAAGGGTGATCATCGTCGCGGGTAATGCCACGAGGCGGATGGCAAGAAAATGGCTGATGTCACTGGACGGTCATTTTGCACCGACGGCGGCGCTGCTAAGCCTTCCGGAGATGAACGGCATCCCAAAACTCAGCCAGTGGCAGGTCTTTCGCACGCGGCTGCACCTGTTCGCCGTGGCGGTCCGCAAGCGGCTGACGGTGGGGGTTCGCGCCGTGCTGATTATGGACCGCAGTGTGCTGCTGATCCGGCACACCTACGTGCCGGGATGGCACTTTCCCGGCGGCGGAGTCGAGCCCGGGGAGACGGCGGAAGCGGCGGCGGCGCGCGAGGCGGTCGAGGAGACGGGGTACGAGGTGGCGGGTCGCCCGGTGTTGCACGGGCTGTTCCTCAACCGCGTCGCGGGCGGCAGGCGCGACCACGTCGCGGTCTATCTCTGGCGGACGTTCCGGGCCCAGCGGGCGTTCTCGCCCAACATCGAGATCGCCGAGTGTCGATGGTTTCCGATCGACGCGCTGCCGGCGGACATCGAGCCCGGGACAGCCCGCCGGATCGATGAGATCTTCGCGGGCGCTGCAGCGGCCGACGAGTGGTGATCAGTCGAGGAATTCGAGCTCCGGCCCGACGGGCACGATCCGCGTCGGGTTGATGCGCGTGTGGCTCCAGTAATAGTGGGTCTTGATCTGGTCGATATGGACCGTCTCGCGAATGCCCGGGGTGGCGACGAGGCCGCGCAAATAGTGCGAGATGTTCGGGTAGTCGGCGATGCGGCGGATGTTGCACTTGAAGTGGCCGAAATACACGGCATCGAAGCGCACGAGGGTGGTGAAGAGCCGCCAGTCGGCTTCGGTCGGCCGATCGCCGACGAGATAGGCCGAGCTGCTGAGCGTGTCTTCGATCCAGTCGAGCGACTCGAACAGGGTGCGGACTGCTGACTCGTAGGCCTCCTGCCGGGTGGCGAAGCCGGCCTTGTACACGCCGTTGTTGACGGTATCGTAGATGCGGGCGTTGACGGTGTCGATCTGGCCGCGAAGCGAGACGGGATAGTAGTCATCCTCGTTGCCCGTGAGTCCATCGAAGGCCGAGTTCAGCATGCGGATGATCTCGGAGCTTTCGTTGCTGACGATGGTCCGGCGCTGCTTGTCCCACAACACCGGGACGGTGACGCGGCCGGAAAAGTCCGGGCGAGC
>DATAZK010000127.1:0-3175 GCA_036272075.1 Frankiaceae bacterium | reverse complement strand
GTGTCCAGCGCGTTCCGGGCGTCGGTCAGCTCACGCAGCCGCCGGTCCTCGTCGCGGTGCTGCTCGGCGTCGGCGATCATGCGCTCCACCTCGGACTGGTCCAGGTTGGAGCTCTCGCTGATGGTGATCCGCTGCTCGGTCCCGGTGTCCTTGTCCCGGGCCGAGACGTTCAGGATCCCGTTCGCGTCGATGTCGAACGTGACCTCGATCTGCGGCACGCCCCGCGGGGCGGGACGGATGTTCTCCAGCCGGAACCGGCCCAGCACCCGGTTGTCCGCGGCGCGTTCCCGTTCCCCCTGCAGGACCACCACGTCGACCGCTGACTGGTTGTCCTCGGCCGTGCTGAACACCTCGGTGCGGCGGGCCGGGATCGTGGTGTTGCGCTCGATGACCTTGGTCATGACCCCGCCCATGGTCTCGATGCCGAGCGACAGCGGCGTCACGTCGAGCAGCACCACGTCCTTGAGCTCGCCCTTGATCACGGCGGCCTGGATACCCGCGCCGGTCGCCACCACCTCGTCCGGGTTGACGGTCATGTTCGGGTCCTTGCCGCCGGTCAGCCGGCGCACCAGGCTCTGCACGGCCGGGATCCGGGTGGACCCGCCGACCAGGATCACCTCGTCGAGGTCGGCGTCGGTCAGCTTGGCGTCGGACATGGCCTGGCGGACGGGCCCGACCGTGCGCTCGATGAGATCGGCGGTGATCTGCTCGAAGGTGGAGCGCATCAGCGTGGTGTTGAGATGCTTGGGCCCGGAGGCGTCCGCGGTGATGAACGGCAGGCTGATCGTGGTCTGGGTCACCGCGGACAGTTCCACCTTGGCCTTCTCGGCCGCCTCGAACAGGCGCTGCAGCGCCTGCGGGTCGGACCGCAGGTCGATCCCGTTGTCCTTCTTGAACTCATCGGCCAGGTAGTCGACGATGCGCCGGTCGAAGTCGTCCCCGCCCAGGTGGGTGTCGCCCGCGGTGGCGCGCACCTCGACCACGCCGTCGCCGATGTCCAGGATGCTCACGTCGAAGGTCCCGCCGCCCAGGTCATAAACCAGGACCGTCTCGCTCTTCTTCTTGTCCAGGCCGTAGGCCAGGGCCGCGGCCGTGGGCTCGTTGATGATCCGCAGGACCTCCAGGCCGGCGATCCGGCCCGCGTCCTTGGTCGCCTGGCGCTGGGCGTCGTTGAAGTAGGCCGGCACGGTGATGACGGCCTCGGTGATCTTCTCGCCGAGGAACTTCGACGCGTCCTCGACGAGCTTGCGGAGCACGAGCGCGGATATCTCCCCCGGCGCGTACAGCCGGTCCTGGATCTTGAACCGCACCGCGCCGTCCGGGCCGGGGACCACGTCGAACGACACGGCGTTCAGCTCGCTGGTCACCTCGTCGTAACGGCGCCCGATGAACCGCTTGGCGGAGTAGATCGTCCCCTTCGGGTTCAGGATCGCCTGCCGCCGGGCGAGCTGGCCGACCAGGCGCTCGCCCTGCGGAGTGAACGCCACCACCGAGGGCGTGGTCCGTGCCCCCTCCGCGTTCGGTATCACCGTGGTCTGGCCGCCCTGCGTGGCGGCGATCACGGAGTTGGTGGTGCCGAGATCGATGCCGACTGCAACTGCCATCACTGCCTCCTGCTGGTTTGACCCCGCACTGCTCCGGCCTGGCCTCGCGCGCTCCCGGTGTCCTGGGCATGACCGGGAGCGCGCGAAGCCGGCGGTCAGCCGGTGATCTCGATCTTGCGCGGCCTGGCGGCCTCGGACTTCGGCACGGTTACCGTCAGCATCCCGTCGGAGAGCTGTGCGGTGACCGCGTCGGCCTTGACGTCGCCAGGCAGGTAGGTCCGGAACTCGAACCGGCCGGTGCGGCGCGAGCTGTGGTGGCGGCGGCCGTTGCCGTTCTCGGACTCGGCGATCTCGCCGGCGATGACCAGCTCCCGGTCCTGAAGCTGGATGTCCACCTGGTCCTTGTTCACTCCGGGCAGTTCGGCCTTGACCACGTAGGCGTCGTCGGTCTCGGACAGATCCGCGAGCGGGACCCAGGGCATGTCGGCCGGAACAGCCGGGGTCAGGCCGAACGCGAAGTTCATCAGCTGGCCCATCCGGTCGTAGATGTCCTCGAACTCGCGGGAAGGGTTGACGACCATCGTGTTCCGTCCGCCGCGGCGGACCGGGAGCGCTGCCATTGGATTCCTCCTGTGGCTGGAAGCGTGACTGCCGGAATACCCTTACGCTTCCCGCGAGGGGCGGCGGGCACATCCACCATCCTGGTAGTCATGACGTGTCCGGCTCAGATGAGACGTTCGCCTTCGCCGTGGCCTGGCCGATGAGCAGCAGGTCATACAGCGCGTCGTTGACGAAATCGAGATACCGCATGATGTCGTCGCCCGGCGGGACAGCGCGGTGAACAGCTCAGGGCGAGCATCCCGGGCACGGCGAGCAGGACGCGGATGCCGCCGGCCAGTTCGTCGACCGCGCGAAGACGGCCACGAACCGGAAGATGCCGGTCACGATCAGTTGAATGCCGAACAGCACCGCGACGACGGCCCGCGTCGGGCCGGGACCACGATTCCGGCCAGCAGCGTGATGACGCCGGACGCCATCATCCGGCCCCAGTGATGACCGGCGCACGCGAGCACGTCGGCGGCGTCGGGCCGCGAACCTCCATTCTCGGTGTGTATCTCCTATGCGGGACGGGTTCGTTCGAAGGCAAGCCGGATCGCCATCGCGCCCTCGCCGACGGCCGTGGCGACCCGTTTGGCCGAGCCGGCGCGGACGTCGCCGACCGCGAAGATCCCGGGCTGCCTGGTCTCGAGCAGCGAGCACTCGGCACCAGGGCTCCCGGTGCGGATGAATCCGTGCTCGTCGAGGTCGACCAGGCCGCCGAGCCAGCCGGTGCACGGGGCCATGCCGATGAAGACGAACAGCGCGCGGGCGGCGACGGTGTGCCGTGTGCCGGTCCGGTTGCTGACGACGGTGACGGCCTCCAGGGTCGCCTCGCCGCGCAGTTCCCGGACCTCGGCGTTGTTCATGACGTGCACGTTCGGGATCCGCGCGATCCGGTCGACGAGGTAGCGGGACATGCGCTCGCCCAGGTCGCCTTCGCGGGCGATGAGCGTGACCTGGGCGGCGTGCGCGGACAGGAAGACCGCCGCCTGCCCGGCCGAGTTGCCGCCGCCGATGATGGCCACCGGGTC
>DATAZK010000126.1:0-23707 GCA_036272075.1 Frankiaceae bacterium | reverse complement strand
CTGAGTGGCCTCTCACGATGAGGGCCAGAAAATCGCCTGTGCTGACTGAACGGGCGCTGAGAGCGCACGACCCGAGCAAGTGACCCAGTTTCTAGGGGGGTGCGTCAGGGGCGGAGATGGCCTCGTCGTGCAGCTTCACGGGCGCGCAGAATCGGCAGGCGTGCGATCTGCTCGGCGCCGGCCAAGCTGGCGTCGGTCGAGAGCAAGGACAGGAGTCGCAGGGGCTGGCCGAGGTCGGCGGCGGCTTGCATCTTGTGGTGGCCGTCCAGCAAGAAATGCGTGAGTCCCCAGTGCGCGTAGTAGTCGTTGCTCTGGTTATCCATGGCTGGCTGGCATATATCCAGAGTGGATACAGCGACGGCGGTCGGCAGCGACGACTGCTGCAATCGCTGGGAGTGCAGCGCCACCTTCGTGGCCTCGTTCCAGGAGGGCGGCACCATGGGGACAACAAACTCGAAGAGGTGGGCATCGTCGCTGACCCGAGTCTCAAAGGTCCGGTAGTAGGGCGTGCTCGGGTAGATGGGGAGCCCCCAGAATGCATCGAGCCCCCAAGTGGCGATCTGCTCCTCAGCGAAGTAGTCGCCCGGCCCTGCCGGGCTTGCCATCCTGGGCGTCATTGTCAGCAATAGCGGCAGATAGTCACCTCTGGGGAGCATGGATGCGAACGTGTCGATCACGTCGTCGTCGAGCCCGTTGAGCCCGAGCGCGAGGTTGTCTTCCAGCGCGTCGATCGACATGGTCTCGTTGGCACCATCGAGACGGCGGAACAGGTACTGGCATGTGCCACACCAAAAGCTCAGTTCAAAGGCGGGCTTGCCGTTGAGTGACAGCAATCGCCGTCCAGCCCAGACGCCCTTGGCCTTCGGCTCCTCGCCGAACGCGAGTAGCGAGGGCGGCTCGACACCGAGTGAACGCACTTCGCCATGTGCCAGCAGCATGGGGTCACGGTAGTTCGGGTTCACGAAACCTTCACGGAAGGCATAGCAGTGAAGGGCATCGGACGCGATCCGATGGACGCACATTGTGCGCTGACGGCAGGTCAGACGGACCAGTGGGAACGGCTCCGAACAGGCCGACACGGCCACGAGGGAACTTGAAAACCGCTACGGGGTTTGCGCCTCATCGTGGGTTCGAATCCCACGCCCTCCGCAGCGTCGTGTAACGGACAACAGTCTCAGCGCGTCTGCGGAACCCGACTCGGACGCCTACGACCGTTGCGCCAGTTGCCTCATGGAGCGAATCCTCAGAGGACTTCGGCACCCAAGGCGATGTCGAAGCCGGCGCCGTTGCGGGCCAGCCCCATTATCAGGATGCCGGCCCATTCAAGGACGTAGGTCATGTCGAGCCCTCCTGCGTCGAGGGGCCGCATGTCCAAGCTCTCCAGGAGGGCCGCGACACGGGTTTTCGCCTCGGCGTCGTCGCCGGCGAAGAACACGTCCAGAGGCTTGTCTGCAGCGATGATGGGTTGGAAAATCAAATTGAATGCCTTCACGACGTGTCTGCCCTCGGGGGCGGCGGCGGCGATCTGCTGGGACACCGAGTTGCCCTCGGTAGTCACGAGTCCACTTGCGTCGGCGTTGAACGGGTTGGTGATGTCGACGAGGATCTTGCCGGCCAGCGCGTCGCCGTAGTGCGCCACCGCATCAACCGCGCCGGCGTACAGCACGGCCACGATGACGATGTCACCCGCCGGCCTGGCGCCGAATCTGCCGACGGTGGCTGCGTTGCCGATCTGGTCGGCGAGCGCCTGGGCCTTGGCGGTGTTGCGGCTCATGAGCTCGACGGTGTGGCCGTGCTTCGCCGCCCGGGTGCCGATGGCGGTGGCCATGTTGCCCGAGCCGATGATGCTGATGGTGGTCATGACGTGTGTTCCCTTGGTTTGTATAGATGTTTGTATGGATCAGTTGGTCGCGGGGGACTTGCTTGCGTGATAGGCCGTCGCGTCGCCGCGCTCAGATCACGGTGGTGCCGCCGTCGACAACCAGCTCCATGCCATTGACGTAGCTCGAGTCGTCTGCGGCGAGGAACAACGCGACCGACGCGATCTCCTCGGGGCGGCCCATCTCTCGCCGCGGGATCACGGACTCGAACTGCGCCTTCACCTCCGGGGGCAGCACCGACAGCATCATCGGCGTGGCGACCTGACCGGGGGTCAGCACGTTTACGCGGATCTTCCTGTCTCTCAGCTCGGACACCCACACTCGTGCGTAGGCGGGCAGCACGGCTTTGCTGGCTGCGTAGACGCTCCAGTCGGGGTAGCCCCGGAGCGACGCGTTCGACCCGGTCATGAAGATCGAGCCTCCATCGTTGAACAGCGGCAGCGCCTTCTGGACCGTGAACAGGGTGCCGCGCGCGTTCAGCGAGAAGGCGGCATCGAACTGCTTCTCGGTGATCTCGCCGAGCCTGCCCTGCTCGCCCATCCCAGCACTCGCCCACAACACGTCGACCGTGCCCTTTTCCTGCTTGACCGTCTCGAACAGCCGGTCCAGATCTTCGAGGTCGGAGGAATCGGCTTGCACGCCGGTCACGTTCCGGCCGATCTCCTGGACGGCTTGGTCCAGCGCGTCCTGGTGTCGACCCGTGATGAAGACGTGAGCCCCTTCGTCGACGAACAGCTTGGCACCGGCCAGCGCCATACCGCTTGTCCCGCCGGTGATCACCGCGACCTTGCCATCGAGCTTTCCCACAGCTACTCCGTCCACTCGCCGTGTCGATGTTATGTACACCGATCTGCGTGCTTAACGTAGCGGCGGATAGTGCCCAGCGCAAGCTATGCACACCGATCGGTACCGGTTGGGCTACGCTTGGCGGGTGACGAAGTTGGAGAAGGGTCCGCGAGGCCTGCGCCGCGGCAGGGGAGCTCGAGAGCGCATCGTCAGCGCTTCCCAACAACTGTTCCGCGATCAGGGCATCAACAGCACCGGCATGGACCAGCTCTGCGCGGTGGCCGAGGTGTCCAAGCGCACTCTTTACCAGCACTTCACGAGCAAGGACGAGCTGATCGCCGAATGCCTACGCCGATTCGATCCCGATATCCTGCCCGAATTGTTCGACCGCACCGACCTCTCACCTCGCGAACGACTCCTTGCCGCATTCGACATCCACTCGCCGCTGTGCCCGTTCATCGCTGCGGCAGTCGAAATCCCCGACCCGCGCCACCCGGCACGCGTCTACGCCCGTGACTACAAGGAAGCCTTCGCCGGCCGGCTGACCGATACCGCCCGCGAGGCCGGCGCCACCCACCCCGAACAGCTCGGCGAGCAACTGGCGTTACTCCTGGACGGCGCCTCGGCTCGCAGCCGAGTCCTCAACACCGAGAGCCTCGCCACCGCTGCCGCGATCGCCGCCGTCCTCGTCGACAACGCCATCCCCGCGGCACCGGTACCGGCCGGCGCAAAGACAGTCACGGCAGGCGCAGGAACGAAGTCAATGAGGAGGGTGAACATGATGGGGACTACCGACCACGCGGGTCAGCCGTAGTCGCGAAGTTGCCGCCAAATCGCGGACCATGGCCGGAAGAGGCCGTTGCAGAGCCAGACCGGTGCGCCCTGTTCGTCGTCGTTCACCGATAGACGGTTGTCCAGGCGGGTCAGCAAGGTCAGCTGGCGACAGATGCCTTCCAAGCGTGCGCGGTCGAATCCGATCGCGATGGCTGCGGTTGCCGTGTCAGGTGGCGGACCCCATAGCCAGTAGGCGTTCTGCACACCGTAGGCGCGTGGCAATCCGAGTGCCGGACCGTAGCGATCGAGCGCTCCCGCTTCGCCGTAGTTGCTTCCCAGTAGGACTGTCGCCGAACGGTTGGCCTCAGGGATCGCTTGGTAGGCGGCGGCCACCTCGCTGACGATGCGTGGCCAGCCGACGGTTTCGCCCGCGTCGTAGTTCAGCGAGACGATCGGGGTGTCGTGCAGGACCGCAAGCGGCACGAGCGGCTGCGTCACCGGCAGCGCGGTGAGTGATAGGACAAGCCCGGCGCCGAGCGCGACGCGCCGCCGGTGTTGTTGACGTGCCCAGGCGATCGTGGGCTCGGCGCCGGCGGCAAGTAGCAGCGGAAGCATGGCGCCGAGGTAGTAGGGCTTGCCGCCGGACACGAGGAAGACCACAGCCAGGAAGACCCACGCCACTGCAAGTGCTCGACACCAGCGGTATGTGGGATTGCGGAGCAGCCGCACGAGCCCGGCGATCCAGACCGGGGCGAGATACGGGCTTACCAGGACGAGCTGTTGCGGAAGCAGTTGCCAACGCGGCGCCGAGGTGCCGGAGCGCCCATTGGCGATCGCGCGGGCGATCGAGAGCTCCGGCCAGCCATGCCGCGCCTGCCACACGAGGTAGGGGGTCCACAACAGAGCGGCGACCAAGCCGCCGAGCCATGGCCAGCAGGACCGAAAGGTCGAACGGGGCCCGGCGACCGCGATGCCTACCGCGACGCCGGCGATGAGGAAGGCGACCTGGTCGCTGTCGTTCAATCCGACGCCGGCGATGAAACCAACGAGGATCCACAGGCGGGCATTTCCGGTCCGGAGGATGCGAATCACCAGCCATGCGATGACCGACCAGAACGTGAGATTCAACGTCGCCGTGCTGAGCAGATGACCGGCGGCTTGGACCACTGTCGCCGCCGCTGCGCTACCGGCGGCTAGCAGCTGAGCGCCTCGCGAGCTACCCAGCTCGCGAGCCATCAACGCGGTGGCGACGACCGTGACGCCCGAGGCAACGTCCGACGGAAGACGCAGCACCACAACTGACCCTGGCGACATCGCGGACATGAGGCGGGCCAGAGCAGGAATCAGGGCAGGCTGATCCGGATACCCCCAGGCGAGATGATGGCCTGCCGCCAGAAAGTAGAGCTCGTCGCGGTGATATCCGTAGCGACCGGACGTGGCGAGCAGGAGCACTGCGAGAGCCGCGCCAATGGCCAGCACCGGCCGCCAGGCGAACTCGGGGAGTTCGGCGCAGACCCTCCGGCGCGCGGCCACAGTCTCGACCGCCTGCCCGGGCATGGGCAACAAGCTAGCGCGGTCGCCGGACCCAGCCGAAATTGTCGGTACGTCCCACTAGCTTCCCGCCATGACTTCCATTCCGATCATCGATGAGTCCGAGGATTTCCTGCGTCGCCGGGCAGCAGAGCTCACCCAGCCACGCGAGGGCGAATGCCTGTGTTGCTACGTCGCACGTCTGCTGGTCGAGTTTCCCTGCGACAACAAGCTTCGCCACGCCCTCCACTACCGGGACGTCGTCGCGCCGCGCGCCACCGGTCTGGCCAGGCGCCTGGGCCGGATCGGCGGGTACTGCGACTGCGAGCTGTTCATGAATGGCTATCAGCTGCGGGGAGCCGATGTCGACGCCGCCTTCGATGTCCTGCCGACGTGCGAGGGGGTTCGTCGCTCGCTGCAGCCCTGCGGCAACTGGGTTCAGATCCAGCGACGTTGAGTCAGCGGCGCGCGTACTGCGCGATGATCACGCCTTTGGTGGTGGTGACGCTGCTGGTGAGCTCGAGCTCGGTCAGCGGAGCGGGGCCTTCGAAAAGGCGCGTGCCGCTACCCATGGTGAAGGGGTGGATCAGCAGGGTGTAGCGGTCGATCAGGCCCGCCGCGTGCAGGCTTTGCACCAGCGACGCGCTGCCGATGACCGACAGGTTCTTGCCCGGCTGCGCCTTCAGTGCGGCGACAGTGTCGGCGGCGTCGCCGCGCAGCAGGACGGTGTTCTGCCAGGCATCGGCGTCCTCCAGCGTGGTCGAGGTGACGTACTTGGTGGCCGCATTCATGTGTGTGGTGAAGGGGTTTTCATCTGTCGAGTGGGCCCAACTGGTGATGAAGTCCTGCCAGGTACGCCGGCCGAAAAGCATCTCGCCGGGCTCTGACATCCCCTTTCCCATTTCGCTGGCCATCACGTCGTCGTTGTAGGCCGGTCCCCAGCCCCCGTGCGTGAAGGCGCCGCGAGTGTCTTCGTCGGGACGGCCAAGGCCCTGCACGACGCCGTCGAGGGTCATCCACATCGTGATCGCGAGTGAACGCATCGCTCTATTTTGCCTCGGCGAAACCCGTCGAACCCCGTAGCCTTCAACCCGTGGGCATCGCGGGCGGAGCGATGGCGAGCGTCGTCGCGCTGTGGCGCTACCCCGTCAAATCGCTGCAAGGGGAGCCCCTTACGCAGATCGACGTGGGTTCCGAAGGCCTCGTGGGTGACCGGCGATTTGCGATTTTCGATCGCGAGTCCGGCATGGGCGTGACCGGCCGGCGCAGTCCGAGCCTGCTCTTCGGTTCGGCCCGACTCCTGCCTGATGGCAGCGCCCGCATCACCTTGCCGGACGGGCGCATCAGCGAGGGAGACGAGGATCTGTCGGACTGGCTTCAGCGCCCCGTGACTCTACGCAGAGCGGACGAGCCCGGCCCGCGGCGTTACGAGAGCCCGGCCGATTTCGAGAACGAGTCGGATTCGGACTGGAATGCCTTCGACGGCTCGCCCGGCGCGTTCCACGACCTTGCGGTGGCAAGCGTCTCGCTGCTCGCCACGTCAACCATTGGCGCTTGGGATCCACGCCGTTTTCGCGCCAACGTCTTGCTCGACATGGGCGCCGACACCGAGGTCTCGCTGGTGGGCCATGAGGTCATGATCGGCGAGGTCGGCCTCTCGGTGCGCCGCCGGCTCGGACGTTGCGTGATGACCACCCGCCCGCAACCGGGAGGCATCGAACGCGACCTCGACGTGTTGCGCACCATCAACCGCGAGCGCGACGGTTGCCTAGCCGTGGGAGCCCTGGTGGCGCAGCCCGGCCGGATTGCCGTGGGCGACGCGATCACAGCGATGGGTGCTACGGGACCGTTCGCGGCCAGGGCGTGGCTCGCTCGATCTGCCCGGCCAGCCTGAACAACACGTCCTCGCGGCCGACCGCCGCGACGAACTGCACCCCCACCGGTAGGCCCGTCTCGTCACGGGCCAGCGGCATGGACATGGCCGGCTGTCCGGTGATGTTGAACGGGCTGGCGTAGCTGGCGTACTGCGCGGCGTTCTCGAACATGCTCTGTGGCCGGCTGGTGTCCAGGAGGCCGAGCGGTGGGACGGTGCCGGCAATCGTCGGAGTGATGAGCACGTCGTACTGCTCGAAGAACGGGGTCATGGCCCGTCCGGTCAGATCCACGGTGCGAAGCGCCTCGACGTACTGATCTGCCGTCATCGACGTGGAGCGGTCGTACAGGAACCGGGTGAACGGCTCGAGGTCATCGTCGGCGAGTTCACGACCTAGTTCGGCAAGCCGGCGGCGGATGGCGGCCAGGCTCACCGCGGACATCACCGCGGCTGAGGCTTGCCCGGCGGCGGCCGCGTCATAGGCGGGTGCGGCTTCGCTGACGTGGTGGCCGAGGGACTCGCAGAGTTTCGCGGCCGCTTCCGCCGCGGCGGCACACGCCGATGCGGTCGGATGGCCGGACGGGTTGCTCGTGCACAGCGCGACGCGCAAGGAACCGGGGGAGGTATTCACGTCAGCGGCGTAGGAAATGCTCGCCGGGGGAGCGTTGTAGGGCTCGCCGGGCATCGGTGCGCAGACCGCATCAAGCAGCGCGGCGCTGTCCCGAACCGTCGTCGTGAGCACGTGCTGCACCGACAGGGGATACGCGAATCCGTCCCCGATCGAGGCTCCCGGCACCCGTCCCCGCGAGGGTTTGAAACCGAAGAGCCCGCACATCGACGACGGGATCCGGATCGACCCACCGCCGTCATTTCCGTGCGCGACGGGAACCATGCCGGAGGCCACGGCAGCCGCTGAGCCGCCGCTCGAGCCGCCCGCAGAATGCGTGGTTCGCCAAGGGTTGCGCGTGGGTCCGTGCAGGAGCGGCTCGGTGCTCGCGTTCTTTCCGAACTCAGGGGTGTTTGTGGTGCCGAGCAGCACGAGTCCGGCCTTGCGGTAGCGCGCCACCAGCGGGCTGTCCTGGGCGGCGATCACGTCAGCGAACAGCCGGCTGCCGCGCGTGGCAGGCAATCCCGCGACCTCGACGCCGAGGTCCTTGACCAGAAACGGCACGCCGGTGAAAGGGCCTTCGGGTAGACCCCGGTCGACCTCAGCGAGGGCCTCGTCGAATCGCGAGTTGACGACCGCGTTCAGCGCAGGGTTCCGCTGCTCGATGCGGCGGATGGCCTCCTCGATGACTTCGCGCGCCTTGAGTTCACCGCGTCGGATGTCTCCGGCCAGAGCAGTCGCGTCGTCCACCCCGCGACCCTGGCACGCCCGACTCGGTGCGCACAACGGTGGGTCGCTGCGCCATGGCAAACTCAGGCGCTATGCGGCTGGGCATTGCCCATCACTTCGGCTGGGCTGTCGCGGTGACCTCGGCGCCGGACTACCGGGTCTGTGATCGGCGGCGCATCGAATTGATCGAAGCCGGCGTGGCAGCAGCGCCGATTCATCACGAGGGCAAGGCTCTCGATGACGACGCCGCCGCGGTGCTGGTCGGGCAGGTGCGCGCGTCGGCAAGGCGAGCCACGGCGGAAAGCTTGGACGAGCTGGCCGCAGCCTTGCCCGAACCGATCGTGTCGATGTCGCTTCGGTCGTGGCCGGCCGACTTTCCCGACGACATCGCCACCCAACGCCGCGTGCCCTACGAGGCCCGCGCCGACTCGGTGATGTATCGCCAGGTGCTGGCCGAACTTGCCCGCGCCCGCGGGTGGGACGTCCATTTCTTCGAGGCGAAGGACGTCGAGGCGCAGGCGGCAGCCAAGCTCGGTGCGCGGGCAGCGGAGATTCTGCTCGGCCCCCGGGAAAGGCTGGGGGCGCCGTGGGGCAAGGACCATCGGATGGCGCTGGCCGCGACCATCACCATCGACTGATTTCCCGTCAGGCTCCGATCATCACGACGCGATTGCCATCGGGATCGACCAGCTGAAGGATCCGGGATCCGCCGCCCGGCTGCGGTCCCTCGTGCTCGAAACCCGCCGCGGCAAGGCGAGCGGCGAGGGCGTCAATGTCGTCACTCCCGATGACGACCGTCGATCGGCCGGCCCTTTCGGGTTCGGACCACACCTGCAGGCCGGCGGTCTCACCGAGATGCCACTCGAGCAGTCCGGGCATGGGTTGGGCGTCAGGACCGCGCTCCCACAGGGTGGTGTACCAACGCTGCGCGGTGTCCAGGTCGGAGACCGTGGACTGGGCAAGGATGCTAGTAACAGCCATACCGGATATGACGGCCGCCGCGGCGCAGACTCATCGCTCAGACACAGGCTGCTTCAGGCTCGCCCCACCGCAGCCCAGGCGGAAGCCTCGATGGCAAACGGCTCGTCGGGGAGCAGCTCGGCGCAGCGATCCCGGAGGGCATTCCGCCTTTGTGCGCCGAGGGATTCGACGTACTTGCCTGCTGGTCCGACGCCCATGGTGAAGGGCTCCCACCAGCCGGCGAAGGACGCCATCTCCACGTTGACGGTCAGTTGCGCGGGCTGGACCTGCTGCAGACCAGCCTCCTGGAAAATGACGATCAGCTGGCCCTCGCGGGTTCCCGCCCGGCCCGACTCGTCCGCGACGTCAGGATCCACGTCATGAGCGGCTTGCCAGAAGGGACCCAGCGGCCCACCGCCAGGCACCTGATCCCAGACGCACGCCGCTACGACACCGCCAGGACGAGTCACTCGCGCCATTTCTGAGATCCCGGCAACCGGATCGGCCATGAAGTGCACGACGAGTTGCGCTACTGCGAGATCGAAACTGTCGTCGGCGAACGGCAACTGCTCGGCAGCGCCGCAGCGAACGTCGACCTCCGGCAGCCGCTCGCGTATCGCCTCCACGAAGCTCCGCGACGGATCGATCGCCGCGACGGCTGACGCACCGAGGCGCGCCGCCAACTGCTCGGTGAGCGCCCCCGGTCCGCAGCCGACATCGAGTGCGGATTGCCCGGTACGGACCCCGATGAGTTCGGCGAACAAGGCGGCCAGTGGCGTCGCGAATCGGCCCATGAATTGGTCGTACGCGGTGGCGGGTACTTCGAAGCTCACCGGACCGAGGCTAGTCCGGGGCTCCCAGTTGTTGGCGAATCTGACGCAACGCGATGAGTCCGGCGCGAAGCCCGGCGATTTGACGAGGGCCGCAGACTTCGGCGAGCCGGGCGTCGATGTCGGCGACGCCCTCCCGTACCGCCGTAGCGGCAGCGAGGCCACGCTCGGTGAGCGCGATCGACATCCGCCGGCGGTCATCAGGGTCGACGTCACGGGAGAGGTAGCCGCGCACCACGAGCGTGTCGATGAGCTGGCTGGCGGCTTGCTTGCTGACGTCCAATTCCCGGATCAGCCCGGCAATCGACCCGCGGCGGTTGGCCATCCCGCCCAGCACGAACGGAGCGTTGCGCGGCATATCGTCAAAGCCCGCCTCGATCAGTCGCTCGCGGATGGCGATGGCGTAGGTGCCGCGGGCCGCGCGCAGCAGAGCAGGAATCGCCACAGGCTCGATGGGCGCAGCATCGGTCATGTCGTCGACCTTAGGCAGGGATCAGATCAACCAGTGCGTACGCATGACCCTTGGGTGTCGCACCGCTGGCGAAGGCGTCCGCTGCCGAAAGCGGTGTACCCGGATCACGCGACCAGCGCAGGATTGCCTCGCGATCGGCATCTCGGACGAGGTAGCCACCAGATGGCAGCCGGCGCACCAAGCGGAAGCCGAGCCCGTGGCGCCGGTTCACGTAGCCGAGCACGCGCATCGTCGCGTCGCGCAACGGGTCACTTCCGCCGCCGGGCAGCGGCACGAGGGTCACCAACCAGGAGATGGCGATCGCCATGGCGGCGCCCAGCGCGATCGCTTCGATCCGATCCGTCAGCACCCCGGTCCCGCGTTCGCCGTAGTACCCGTAAAGCAGCGCGAGCACGGAGGTGACGCCCGCGGCCCAGAAGGCGTAGTTGATCGGCCGCAGCCAGGCGGCAAGCATGAGTACGAGGAGGATCAGGACGATCGACCATGGGTTGTGGGCGGGCGCGACGCTGGTCAGCAACGTCGCGATCAGCGTCCCCAGCCCAGCGCCGATGATGCGCTGAATACCCCGCCACAGCACATCGGAGTGCTCGACCCCACCGCCGCTGACGACGAACGTGGTGATCACCAACCAGGTCCAGTGCAGCCCGAAGAGCCAGCGTCCCAGGACGAACGCGAGCGTCAGCGACAGGAGCATTCGAAGGGCCATCCGGTCGACCGCGGCCTTGCCGTTGCGTGACCGGGCGGGCGCGTCCGGGGTCGGGCCCGCCGCCAGCCAGCCCGCTCGCTCGGCGACCGAGAAGCAGATCGTCACCCAGAGCAGCGCTACAGCGGCGACGACCGCGGCCCACCAGCGCGACGAGGCACCTCCGGACGAACCAGCTATCGCCGCAGGTGCCACCAGGATCGCGATGAGCGGGAAGGAGGCGATGGAGCCCAGGCGGGCGATCGTGCCGGGAAACCGGCGTGCCCAGATGCTCGCGCTCACCGCTGCGACGAAGAGCGCGTCGCCGAGGTTCGGACGTTCGAAGACCTGCGTCCCGATTTCTGTCGCGCCCACCGACACCAGAGGCAGGGCGATCAGCGCGAACACCCTGGCACGGGCGGACTTTCCGGGCTGCCGCCGGCTCAGGGAGAGCGCCAGCACGACGGCGAGGACCAGCAGGTTGTCGCCGAGGTCGCACGTGAATTTCAGTTCCAGCACGGTGCCGAACGTGGCCAGCAACGCGGCGGCCGTCGTCACGGCGATCGGCAGCCCGCCGCGCAGTCGGTGAGGGAAATCAGGCACGATCCCACGGTGTAGTCCAGTGTCCAGACTGTCAAGAAGGTTGACTAGATCAGGGGGCCTACAGGTACTGGCCGGCGGGCACGGCGGGCTTCCACCGTGCCGTACGTACCAGCTCGGCCAGGTGGTCCTCGGTCACGTCTGCGCCGTGCTCGAGCACGCCGCGCCGGACGATCTCGCGCAGCTCCGCGCCCGTCGAGCCGCTTGTCATGCCTGCTACTCGGGAGACGTCGAAGTCTCCCAAAGAACGCAAGTAGCGCCGCAGGATCGCCGCGCGTTCCTCGCGGCCCGGCGGCCCGATCTCGATGATCGAATCGAAGCGTCCGGGGCGAAGCAGGGCAGGATCGATGGCGTTGGCATCGTTGGTCGTGGCGACGGTCACCACTGCCGATGCGGGCGTGAATCCGTCCAGATGCGTGAGGAACTCGCCCAAAGCGGGCCCTGAGGTGCCGCTGCGCCGATCACCGGCGAGCAGGTCGATGTCGTCGAGGAAGACGGCCGCGGGGCACAGGGTCGGGAGCGAGTCGTAGAGCCGTCCGAGACCGTGGGCACTCGCCCCCGCGTCGATCAGCAGGATCGTCGTGCCGCGCGGCAGCTCGTTCGCGATGACGCGGCAGATCGCGGTCTTGCCGACACCTGGCGGACCGACGATGAGTACTCCCCGGGACGCGCCGAGACCGGCCGACGCCAGCAGATGGCCATGACGTGCCAACCCGCCGACGGTGGCGTCGATCTCCCTCCAGACGTTGGCCGTGTGCACCACATCGGAGCGCACTGCCCGGCTCGGCTCGACCGGAATGAACTCCAGGTTGCGGTCATCGGCGAGCACCCGCAGCGTCTTGCCGCGAAAGAAATTGTCAGTGGTGCGGGCTCTGGCGAGCAGCGCGCTCAAGGCCTCGCGGGCGAGGCTCGCATCGTCGCGCCGAACGTGCAGCGCGATCTCTTCCCCCAGCCGATTCCACTGCAACACGAGCACGACGTCGATATCGAACGCCTGCCCCGCAGGCAGGTAGGCCGCCAGGTCGTCCGGCGCGGAGACCTGCTCCTCGACATCGACGGTGACGAGCTCATATCCCGGTGCGTTCTGCGCGAGCGCGTCCGTCAACACGGCGTCGCCAGCTGCTCTGACCAGGTGCGCGACGGCGACCATCACGAGCCACTGGTCCACTCCCTGCAGCACCGAGCTGATGACCGCCGTCGCTCGGGTCGGCACGCCCAGGTGCTCTTCCACGAAGGACGCCAGGTTGCGCGGCGGCGCGATCAGGGCAGCGCCGAGCAGGCGACCCAGCGCGGCGAGCGTGTCCCGCACCTGCTGCGGTTCTGCGCTCAGCTCGTCGGGTGCGCCGGTGAGGGTGGCAGCCGGTTCGGTGATGGTCATGGCTTTCTCGTCGTCGTGGCTGAAAATGTGCAAGCGCACGAGCATGACTGAACGAGCCCGCAATCGCCAGCGAATTTGGCGAGTCGCTGGCTAGACGGAAATCACCTCGACATGTCGACCGGTCACGGCGAGCAAAATGGTCATGTCCTTGACATCGGAAGTGGCAGCCGCTGCTTGCGAGGAGTCATACTGCGATGCTGACGGCAGTAAGACTCTTGGTCCAGCTAGATCCACTCCGCCAGTTCGAAGACGACTCCGGCCGGGCCGTCGAGGAAGACCAGCCGCCGATCGTGGAATTCCATGATGGTGTTGCGCGGCTTGTAGCCGATCGCGCCAAAGCGGTCGAGCGTCGCGTCGAGGTTGTCGGTGCGCCAGCACACGTGGTTGAAGCCTGACCGGGCGAGATAGCCCGACTGCGTGTCGATGTCCAGAACGGGCTGGTGGAAGCGGATCAGCTGGATCTCCTGGCGCGGGGACATGTCTTGCAGGACGAGCGTCACGTGGTCGGCCACCCATCCGGGGATCCCCATGTAGTCGGCGATCGTCTCGCCGGAAACCACGACGGTCTTCTCGTGCCGGAAGCCCAGGACGGCGAGAAATCGCTGCGCCTCCTCGACGTCGGTGACAGCGAGGGTCATGTGATCGAAACCGATGGACATGGCGCCGGTCCTTTCGTAACTAACGGATGATGCCGTCCGGACGTGGAAGGCCCGCTGATTCACAACTTTCGAGGTAGCCGTTCAGAGCCGCGGCAGCATCGGAGACGCCGACGACATCACCTGCGCCGTCGAGGTATTCGGTCTTGCCGTAGATGACGGAGTACGTCTCGGTGAGCTCAGTGTTGGTGGCCGGAACCTCGAGCGTGTGCACCGAACCCGGCGGCTCGTACAGGTAGGAGCCCGCGGTGTTGAGGAAACCGTGTTCGAGGTAGCGCCAGGACCCGGAGGCCGTGATCATGTGCACCGCCCCCTGGTGGCGGTGAGTCCCCACCGAGAGCCCGGCGTTCATCCGCCCATGCATCGCGTAGAGACCGACTTCCAGATCTGCCTGCAGTAGGCGAAACCACGTTCCGGGATAGGCGATGTTCTCCACCCAGGGGACATCGGCCGTCCCTACGTGCATGGCCTGCGGGATCATGCGGCGGAGCCCGCCTCGTCGTACACGACCACACCGCGGATGTTGCGTCCGGAGCGCAGATCCTCGAAGCCGTCGTTGATCTGATCCAGCGAGTAGCGGGTGGTGATGAGCTCGTCCAGCTTGAGCCGTCCGAGCCGGTTCAGCTCCAGGAGCGCCGGAATGTCCTTGGTCGGGCTGCACGAACCGAAGAGCGCCCCCTGAATGCGCTTCTGGTACAGGACGACATGGCGCACCGGGACGGGGATGCTCGTGTCTTCCTCGAAGCGGCCCATCCCCACGAGCACGCAAGTGCCGGCCTTGCGGATACTTTCCACCGCTGCCCTCACGTGATCGCCGGCGGTGATGCCGACGCACACGATCGCGGCGTCAGCCCCTTGGCCGTTCGAATGGTCGCGAGCGATTGCCGCTGCCTCGTCCATGCTCGCGACCGCGTGCGTGGCCCCGAAGTCCAATGCGCGCAGGCGTTTCCACTCCACCGGATCAACGGCGATGAGCACAGCAGCCCCCGCGTCGGCCGCGCCCTGGATCGCGTTCATACCGATGCCCCCGACCCCGCAGACGATGACGACATCGCCCGGGCGGACGTTAGCCGAGTTGACCGCCGCTCCCCATCCGGTCGGCACTCCGCAGCTGGTCAGGCAGGCCGCGACGAGATCGGTGTCAGGCGCCACCTTGATGCACGACATGACCGAGACGGTCGACCGCTCGCTGAAGGTAGCGAGCCCGGCCATCTGACCTACCGACTTGCCTGCGAGGGAGAGCCGGTGGCTGCCGTCCTCCCGAACGCCGGACAGCACGCGTGCGCCGCTGTCGCAGAGGTTCTGCAGCCCCGAGGCGCACCACTTGCACACCCCGCAGGCCGGCAGGAACGACAGGACGACCTTGTCACCCACCTGCCATCCGGGCGTGTGGGGGCCGACCTCCTCGATGATCCCGGCACCCTCATGTCCACCTGCTGCCGGGAACGAGCCGGCGAAAGGCAGATCACCCGTGGTGACGTGGTCGTCGGAGTGGCAGAGCCCCGCGGCGACCATCCGCACGACCAGCTCGTCCTGACGCGGCGGCTCGAGATCGATCTCGGTGATCTCCCACTTGCCCGGCTGCGCGAAAAGCAAGGCGGCTCTCGTCTTCATGCCCGTGAGCTTCCCACCCTCGAGCGGTCAGTGGAACAGCCGGTCTCACCTCCGCTCGTCAGAGCTGGGACTGCGACCAGTCGACGCTCTTGGGCGGGACGGGCGTGCCGACGTCGATCTGGATGTCCTCGCGCGAGGTCAAAGTGATCGCCGCCGGGTCGCCGGTGTACTGCTTGCCGTTGACATACACGGTGAGCTTCCCGGTCGCCGGGCCGACCTGCGTCTTGCTCAGCGGCTGCCCCCAGATGGCGAAGAACTGGCCGAGCGTGTACTTGGTGTTGGTGGGCGACTCGACGTGGATCACGCCGTCCTGCGCGTGGACGTGAAGCCAGTAGTAGCAGCTGCTGGCTTCGTCGAAAACGCCATTGGCGGTCTGCTGGGGGGCCGGTGCGACGGTGCCGATGCCCGGGCTGATCGGGCGCAGCGCGCCGTTCACGTAGACCGCGAGATGGGTGTGGATGTGGTAGGCGACCTGCTCCTGCGTATTGCATTGGACGCCCTGCACGGCGGCACCCTTGGCCGCGGTGGTGTTCGGCGCGAGCGGCGTCCCCTGCTCCAGTGCGATCCCTTCCGGACCTAGCTGCGCCGTCTGGGCAGCCGCCTGCTTCTTGCCTCCCGATGACGAGACGGCAATGCCCGTGGTGATCCCGGCTGCACCCAGCAACACGACGAGGACCGCCGCCCAGATCATGATGCGGCGACGGCGCTCCGTCCGCTTTTGGGTCGCCCGCAAAGCGGCGGCCCGCTCACGCCGGCTGTTTGCGGTACCGCTGGTGCGCGTCGACATGGCGGGTGTGGCCTCCGTTCCGGCGCGCAAGGCTTCCTCGCTCCTGCCCGCAGCACGATCGTCCCAGCCTTCCCTGAGAGCAGATCGCCTACAGGCCATGAACTCACGGGGTTCGTCAGGCTGATGTTCAGCTGATGTCCAGGATTGAACCGTGATGAGTCAAATGAGCCGAAGACATCGACAATCTCGGCGCAATCGGTGGGCCAGTCTTGCGGAGTGCCTGTGCGAAAAGCCTTACCAACATAGAATTTCTCAAGGGCTGCAGTGGTCCGCATTGCTGGCTCGCTGGGGAGGGTGCATGGCGCCGTCCCGCCGTGCAGACAGGCGTTCTCACCGGCCGGCGCGCACTCGCGTCGGCGCGACGATTCTCAGCCTCGCGTGCTTGGCCGCCGGCGTCGCCGCCTGCGGCAAGAGCGCACCCGTACACCGGCCGATTGCGCTGCTCCCCGCCGCCTCGGTGAAGGGACAGAGCTGGGATTGGACTGCCGCGTGTCAATTCGCACCCCGGACCGCGGGCGGCTGCGCACCGGCCGGGCCTCTACTAGGGGCAGGCCAACTCGCCGGCGATCAATGGAACCTCGGCGGGGGTGAGAATGGCGGATCCGTAAGCATGGCGGTAAATTCCGCCGGCACCTTGACCGTCAACGGAGACCTGTCGAGTGCGCCGCCCTGCACGGCGTCGACGTGCCTCACCCGTCAGGGCAATACGTGGGTTCGGGGGTATCCGAGCGTCCTGTACGGCACCGACCAATGCCACGCTGATACGTCTCCGAACCCGTCGCCACAGTTTCAGCTGCCGATGAGGGTCGATGCGATTCCGGCCGACCTGGTGGGCCACGCCGGCTACCAGGCGCAGGGCGATCAGGTCACCTATGACGTGGCTTACGACATGTGGTTGAGCCCGTCCGACACGACGACGCCGTGCCAGGGCAATGGCACCGTCGAGGTCATGGTGTGGACCGACTACAACGCGAAGGCGCTACTTCCCAGCAGCCTCAGAGTCGGCACGACGACCGTCCCTTACTCGGTGAACGGCCAATTGAACTCAGGCGATCAGGCGTGGTCGGTGTATGCCGACAACATCTACGGCGGCGGCCGCACCCAACCCTGGGGCGGCACGATCTGGGTGATCTTGAATGATCCCGCCAAGCAGGGCGAGGTGAACGTCGACATCAGTGCCGCGCTGGCGGATGTGGGCGGGCTGCTCCAGCAGAACTACGGCTGGGCTCCCTTCGCGAGCACCTACTGGCTCGACACCATCTCCTTCGGCATGGAATACGGGCCGAAGGACGCGACCACGTATGGAAGCGGTCCCGCCAAATTCTCCTTGAATCTCAGCAAGTATTGCCTGCAAGTGGGGACGACGCTGCCGGCGGCGAGCTGCTGACAGCCGCTGCTGGGTCAGTGCTGCGGCCCGGTCCCGACCGGTGACACGGGAGTCACACTGCCGACCCCGCCGACCGTGACGGCCTTGACGGGCGCGAGCTTGTTGGGCGCTGAGAAGACGGCAATGCTCAACCCGCCGAGCACAGCGAGCACGAGTGCGCCGATGAAGCCGACCGTGAGGAAGTTCGGGGCCCACCGGCGGGAACGGCGAAGCTGCCGAGCGGTGTAGCGGGCGCGATACTCCTGGGCCGGCACCCGTTGGGCGCGGGTGTTCCAGAAGGCGGTGATGGGCGAGCAGAGGAACACCGATCCCTGAACCAGGATGATGCCGGTGAGGATGTACGGAGTGTCCTTACGGGCAATCAGCAGCCCGGCGCACGCATAAAGCGAGAGTGCGAGCAGGGTTTCCACCCGGCTCAGCCGCAGTGCAGTGCGGATCGGACGCCGGTCGGCGCCCTTCTTGGAGGTTCGCAGGAACACGCCTTCGCGGCGGGTCAGCCCTTGGACGCAAGCCAGGGCGGTGATCCAGGCAGCCGAGAGGCTGATGACGAGCGCCATGCCCGCTCTGCGCCAGGAGATCGTTGTCCAGTGACGCTGGGTCCAGGTCATGCAGAGGGTGGCGACCACGATCAGCGTCATCGGTAGCAAGGGCGAGTTGCCGCCCAGGGGCATCAGCACGAAGCTGGAGCTTGTCACGGTGAGGGCCGTGACCACGAGGAGCAGGACGGCGAACCCGACCATCAGCAAGTCGCGCAGCCAGCTGAGGCAGGCCATGAGGTAGTCGCGCCGCTGGGCGATGGTGAGGTGATTGTCGGCCGAGCGGTCCCAGGGCATCAGGCTGCGCCAATGCAGCCGCAGGATCTGCATACCTCCAAAACACCAGCGATGGCGCTGGGTGTTCAGCCCGGCGAAGGTCGGTGGTACGACGCCGCGGCCGAAGATGCGCGGGATGTACAGGCCCGACCAGCCTGCTTTCAGTACCCGCAGCGACGCTTCGGTGTCTTCACTGATGCACCACTCATTCCAGCCGCCGACTTCCTCCAGAGCGCTGCGCCGGAACAGGCCCATCGTGCCGACGAACGGAACCGTGTCGCGTTCCTGCCGAGACGACATCATCGCGAGGTAGAAGCCCGAGTAGGAATCGACGCAGGCGGTGTAGTAACGGCTGCCTTCGTAGTCACGGTTGCCTTCACACGTCTGGACGAAGCCGATCTGCTCGTCACAGAAGTAGGAGACGGTCTCGCGCAGGTAATACGGCTTGACGATGTCGTCCGCGTCGACGAGCGCGATGATCTCGGCGTCGGGGTCGGTGTACATCCGCAGCGCGCGGTTGCAAGCGCCTGCCTTGTAGCCCTGCAAGGGGGCGACATGAAAGAACTTCAGCCGGGGCCGGTCGCGGCAGTACTCCTCGATCGGCTCCCAGGTGGCTTTGTCCGGGGTGTTGTTGTCGAGGATGATGACCTCGAAGTTCGGATAGTCCTGCTGCTCGACGGATTTGATGGTGGCGAGCAGGATTTCCGGGGGCTCGTTGTAGGCCATGATGTGGACCGAAACCATGGGCTGGTAGGTCGGGTCCGGCACCGGGAAGGCACGCGTGCGGCGCGTGCGGCACATGACGTCGCTGACGTAGCTGATGTTGGAGTTCCAGACCATGAATGCGCCGAGGTCGAGAATGATCAGCACGGATGCCGTGAGCGTTTCGCCGATCGACCGCGCCGAGTGCATCGCCACGTAGGCAGCGAATGCCAGGAACGTGAAGCCGGCACAAAGGTATGAGGCGTAGAAAATCTTGCCGACGACGCTGTTGTCCGGGCGAGCGATGATCACGACCACGGAGAAGATCAGCAGCAGGTACGCGCCAGATTCCACGCTCTTTGCCGGCAGGCCCCAGAGCACGACCGTCAGGTAGCAGGAGATCGCCGCGATCGCCGCCGCCCCGACCGTTCCGAGGGCGACTTCGGTGAAGCGCGATCCCGTCCAGCGAAGGCGCGTGTCGAGGTTTCGTATCGGGGTCAGGACGAGCACCGTGGACACGAGCATCTGCACGAAGCTGAGCGTGAAAATGTCATAAAGCCTGAGGCTGCTGAACATCGGGGACTTTCCGCTTAGAAGAAGTGCACGGACGGACGGCCGCCCCGGGTCGTGGTGGCGAGGACCTTTCCGACAAGCGTCGAACCGGCGATCGGTCCGAATGCGCGGGAATCACAAGGGTCGGTGCGGTTGTCTCCGAGGACGAAATAGCTGCCGGCGGGAACGACCGTCTGGGCAATCTCGGACGGCCCCAGTTCGCCGAAGGGAGGGTTGTACCAACCGGACTCGTTGAGCAGCTGACCGTCGACGTAGACGCGGCCGCTCGCAGACCAGATGGTCTGACCCGGTGTGGCGATCACTCGCTTCAGGTACTCCGCCGAGGGGTCGCTGGTGCCGCTGCACTCAAAACCTGCCGGGCGGTGGAAGACGACGAGGTCTCCCGCTTTCATCGAGCCGGTCAGCAGTTTTGGCCGCAGGACCAGAACGCTGGTGCCGGGATTGAGCGTCGGCACCATCGATGTCGAACGCACCGAGTACGGCCGCACGACCGACACCCGAAGAACTGCCGCGGTCGTGACCAAGATCGCGAGCACGACGGTCCACTGCAGTACCAGGCGTCGGCGGCGACGGCGGCGACTCGGATGCGACTTCTGAAACAGGCGCGGCTTGGCTTCCAGGAGTGCAGGCGCATCGAGGTCCAGGCCGCGCAGCCGGTAGTCCGACTTGCTGACGCGGGGGCGTACCTCACCAGGCTGGCGGCGTGGTGTCCCCAGCGCGCTGGGCTCGCTTTCCCTGACGTCGTGGGCGGAATCGCTGGGCAGGAGCTGGTCCTCCTGCGGCTCTTTGACGGTCATTTCGACTCAGTCTTTGCGTGTAGCGCTTCGGCTGCGGTGAGATCAATGACCAGCGGTTCCCGGCGCCGGCGCCACCGCCGCTTCTTTTGCGTCGGGGAAACGGGCGCAAAAATCGTATTGCCGGTGAATGTGCGAGAGGCGGCTATCGCAACGGCGTGCCTGGCAGGCTTCTCGATCTCGACGGACCAGGCGCGCCGCTCGGCGGTCGAGAGGTCGGACCAGTTCGACGGCATGCGCCGGATGAGCGACGGTCCCCATTCTTGGGCGGCATCTTCCGGGGGGATGTGAGCTCCCCATTCCTCGGCGATCACGCTCGCCTCTTCGTAGGAGATGTGGACGCTGGCGGGCGCGTACGGCAGGTCGAACAGCCCCGGGTCGTCCTGCCAGTCGGTGCGCACCGCGCTGATGGCCTGATAGACGTCGGGCCAGCGGACCCGGGCCAGCAGGAAAGGCGTTTCGGTGTTGGGCAGCACGAGGTAGGCCACCGGCCTGACGGCACGGTGGTCGCGCAGGGCGAGCACCTCGGCATCGCCGCGTCGCTGTGTCCCGAGCCCGGTCACGCGTGCGCTGTCGCCTTCGTGGGTCAACCTGCCGTTGGACCCGTCCACAAGATGCCCCCCATCCCCATTTGCTGACCGTAAAGGGGGGCACAGAGGCTCGCAGAGGAATTTCTGGATGTTCACCCAAATGGCTCATCTGGACCAGGATGAGTGGTCGGAATTAACTATCCGCTTACGGTCCGGTTACTAGTCAGTGCCACGAGCTGCAGCGTTGCCAGAGAGTAGCGAGGAATCAACTACGGAATGTTACGGCCGAATTCGGGAGCTCGTCACTCCAGCCTCGTCCCTCCAGCCTGGTCACAGATTCGTTCGCTATACGGTCCCGCCCGAGTTGGCGGCTGAGACGTTGCGAGCCTCGTAGGCCGGCCACTGCATGACGTCGGCGTAGGGCTCGACCTTGTCACCGAGCACGGTCACCCGGTTCAGCACGCGGGTGCCGGTGAAGTCGTTGACGACGTAGTGCTGGGTGATGCGGTTGTCCCAGATCGCGATGGTGCCGGGGGTCCAGGAGTAGCGGCAGGTGAAGAACGGCTGCTCGCTGAACGCGTAAAGAAACGCAAGCAGCGCAGCGCTTTCCGCTCGGCTCAGCTGAGTGATGTGCGACGTGAACTGGCGGTTGACGAACAGGGACGGTGCGCCGGTCTCGGGGTGACGGCGCACGACGGGGTGCTCGGCGCGCTGCTCGGGGTGTCCGAAGACCGCTGCCGTATGCACCGCCGTCAGCCCCAGCAGCAGCGCCTTGATCGGCTCGGAGAGCGAGGCGTAGACCAGCCCCTGGTTGGTCCACATCGTGTCGCCGCCCGTGGCCGGCACCTCGCGCATGTTGAGGATGGAGAACTGCGGCGGCGAATCCGCGAACGTCACGTCGGTGTGCCACACGTCAGCAATGAAGCCCTGATCGCTGTTCAGCACGCAGATCTCAGGGTGCTCGTCATCGAGCTTGCTGATGTAGGGGTGGACTTCCAGTTCGCCGAAGCGCCGGCCGAGGTCGCGATGAGCGTCCGGGGACAGGTGCTGCTCGGGCAGGAAAACGACGTGATGCTCGCGCAGCGCCGTCCGCAGCGATTGGTAGCCGGCATCATCAAGGAGCTCGAGGTCGACGCCGCGAAGCTCGGCGCCGAGCGCACCGGCGATGGTGCGGACCTGTAGATCGGGCGACGAATCGAGCAGGCTCATGCAAGGAGCTAATGCCATCCATTAGAGTCTGTCAACATGGCGGACGCGAAGCAGGCGTTGCTGCGAGCCGGCGAGGAGTTGTTCGCCCGCGACGGCATCAACGGAGCGCGCATCAACGAGCTGACAGACCGGGCCGGTCAGCGCAACCAATCCGCCCTGCACTACCACTTCCGGTCGCGGGAAGGCCTGCTCGCTGCCATCGTCGAGCGTCACCTGAGCGCCGTCGACGGCGTCCGAGCTCAACTGCTGGTGGTGGTCGGTCCGCAGGCGACACTGCGTCAGCTGGTCGCGGTCATTGTCACTCCGCTCGCGGGAGAGTTGGCGACTTCGAGCGGTCGTGACTACTTGCGAATCGTCCCGCAGATCCTGAAGTCGGACGTCAGCCCGCCGGCGTTGCTGGAGGCGATGGGCCTGGCCGAGGCGCACCTCGCCCGCCTCGAGGAGCCGGTGCGCAAGGAGCGGCTGCGCGCCCTGATTCAGGTGGCCACCACGCTGCTGGCGGCCAGAGCCGTGGCCATCGAGGAGGGCGAGAAGCTGCTGCTGGCGGAGCCGGCCTTCGTCGCCAACGTCACCGAGATGTGCACCGCGATGCTCGAGGCGCCCTGGGATAGGACGACGTAACGCGAGTCATTATCTCAAGGTAAAACAGCATGCTACAGTATGTGTATGTCGACGCTGGAGCGGCGAGTTCAGATCCTGCTCGATCCGGCCCAGTATGAGGCTGTTGAGCGCGAGGCCGCTCGTACCGGCCAGAGCGCCGCTGCGGTCATTCGTGAGGCCATCGCTGCGCGTCTGGCATCGACGAGCGCGACAAGGGCTGCTGCCGCGAAGCGCCTGATCGCCTCGGCTGACCCTGCCACCGAAGCCGGTGAGGACTGGAGCGATTCCAAGTCGGCAATGGAAGGTGAGCTGGCGTCGAGGCTCCCGTGAGTCGATCAGCGTTTCTCGTGGACACCGCAGTTTTCGCGTACGCACTCGGAGGTTCGCACCCCATGAAGCAAGCCTGCGTCGCGGTTGTAGCGGCGGCAGGCGCCGGCACCATCGAGTTGCACGCCAGCGTCGAGATGATCCAGGAATTGAGCTTTCACCGCATGCGCAAGACCGATCGGCGCACCGCCGTCCGGCAGGCTCGCGACGCGGCAACGCTGTGCGTGCTTCACGACTTCGATGTTGCTGTCCTCGACCGTGCCCTCGAGTTGATCGCGACGAGTAAGGATCTCGGCGGACGGGACGCGGTGCATGCGGCCACTGCTCTGTACCACGGGCTTCCTGAAATCCTGTCTCCCGATCGCGCGTTCGATGATGTCGTTGGCCTCAGCCGCGTTGCTCCCGAAGATGCTTTGGGCAGTGCGATTGCATAGCGCCGCCGAACCGCCATGGATCCGCTGTCCGGGCGCTGTGCTGTACTGCCGGACATAGTGAGTGCAACGGAGGGCGGCGCCATGCTTGATCTCTGTATTCGGGGAGCCCGAATCGTCGACGGCAGCGGCAGCCCGTCGGTCGTCGGCGACATCGGCATCAGAGACGGCCGGATCGTGGCTG
>DATAZK010000125.1:0-23141 GCA_036272075.1 Frankiaceae bacterium | reverse complement strand
CGTGCAGACGTCGTAAGAGGAGAAGCCTGTGAACCCGAACGAACTGCTCGACCCGGCCATCGCCAAAGCCGTCCAAGCGCTGCCGTTCGAAGCCTTGACTGACGAGCAGGTCGCGATGATCCGCTCCGTCCAACTTCCCTCGGTGGTGTCCGACGCGGTCGAGCGGACCGACCACGTGCTCCCCGGTGAACCGTCGGTATCGGTGCGCGTCCACCGCGCCAAGGGTGTCTCCGGGGCGTTGCCCTGCGTCTACTCGATCCACGGCGGCGGATACGTGATCGGCAGCAATGCCATGGACGACGCCATGTTCGACCAGCTGTGCCCGGCGCTGGAAATCGTCGGCGTCTCCGTCGAGTACCGGCTCGCGCCCGAAGCCCCCTATCCCGGTCCGCTCGAAGACTGTTACCGCGGGCTGCTGTGGACCTTTGAACATTCCGGCGAGCTCGGGATCGATCCGTCGCGTATCGGTATTCGCGGCATCAGCGCGGGGGGTGGCCTGGCCGCCGCCCTCGCCCTGCTGACGCGTGACCGGGCGGAGGTGTCACTCGCGTTTCAACTGCTCGATTGCCCGATGCTCGATGACCGCCAGCGCACACACTCGAGCCAGCAAGAAGGGCTGCCGGTCTGGAGCCGCGAGTCGAACACCTACGGCTGGCGCGCGTATCTCGGTGACCTCTACGGCACCGACAACATCCCGTACACGGCGGCGCCAGGGCGGGCGGAAGACCTGTCGAACCTGCCGCCGGCCTACGTCTCCGTCGGCACGGTGGACGGCTTCCTGGACGAGGACGTCGACTACGCGACCCGGCTCAACCACGCGGGCGTACCGACCGAGCTGCACGTGTATCCCGGGGCGTGTCACGGCTACCAGATGGCGGTCGACAGCGAGATCACGGTCCAGAGCTCGCGCGACGCCCGCGAATGGCTCAGGAGGCAGATCCGGGCCTGAATCCGTCACAGTCCGGCGCCGTGATATCGATAGCGGCTGACCTACCGGCCTGAGGACGGGAATCGAAACATGGAGATCTCCTGCGGCTTCGCGCCGTCACTGGAGCTCGTGGACCAGGTCCGCCTGGCCGAGGAACTCGGCTACCAGCGGGCCTGGCTCTACGATTCGCCCGCTATCTACCTGGATATCTGGACGTGTCTCGGACGGCTTGTCGAGCGCACCAGCCGCATCGGTCTGGGTACCGCCGTCCTGGTTCCGAGCCTGCGCAGCGTCATCGCGACGGCGTCCGCGATCGCGACCGTAGAGGCAGCGGCCCCGGGCCGTTTCGCCTGCGGATTCGGTACGGGCGCGACTGCGCGGTGGACCCTCGGCAAGGACGCGCTGACCCTCGCCGAGACCGGCGAATACCTGCGCCAGCTACGCGGTCTGCTGCGCGGCGAGGTCGTCGAGATCGACGGCGAGAAGGTCCAGATGGCGCACCCTGCGTCGCACGCGCCGCAGCGCCCGATCGACGTTCCCTTCCTGTTGAGCGCCCTGGGCCCGAAGGGTCAGGCACTGACGCGCGAGGTGGCCGAAGGCATCATGACGGTCGGCTTCGGCATGCCGGGCTTCGACTGGTGTGCGCAGCTCGTTGTCGGCACGGTTCTCGATCCGGGCGAGGCGCTCACCTCGGCGCGGGTCCAGGAGGCCGCCGGCCCGTGGTACGCGATCATGGCCCACGGCGCCTGGGAGTCCAACCCGGCGGCCGCGGACGGCTTCCCGGCCGGCGCCGAATGGCGCGCGAAGCTCGAGTCGATGCGTCCCGAGGACGAGCGCCACATCGCCGTCCACGAGGGCCACGCCACGACCGTCACCGACCTCGACCGGATTCTCGTCGAGGCGGCCGGCGAAGGCGTGGTCGGGATGGGTTGGGTTGCCGAGGACGCGGGCATCCGAGAGAAGATCGCCGCTGCCGAAGCCTCTGGCACTACTGAGATCATCTACGCGCCCAGCGGACCGGATATCGAACGCGAGCTGCGCGCCTTCGCGAAGGCGGCAGGACTGTGAGCACTGAGGCCAACAAGCAGATCGTCAACCAGTACTGGGACGCTCTTGCCGCCCGCGATTGGGAGGGCATGAAGCTCCTGCTGACCGACGACGCCCACTACACCGACGTCGGAACACCGGGACCTGGCGGGACAGGCCCTGACGGCGTCGTGAACCGGGTGAAGATCGGCCTCGAGCCGCTCTCGGGCTACGAGCACCTCGACGGGACCAACATGATCGCCGAGGGCGACCTCGTCATGACCGAGCACACCGAACGCTGGCACTTCCACACCGGCGAGGTGATCGACCATTCCTTCGTGTCGGTGACCCAGCTACGCGACGGCAAGATCTTCCGCTGGCACGACTACTCCAACATCCCCAACATCACCGACAACGCCCCCGCGTGGTGGCTCGAGCACATCATCACCGCCTCCACCGGCGGAGCCGCTCCCGCTTAGCGCGGCTGCGCGCAAAGTCAGCGGGGCAGCCTCGAATAGAGGTCAGCAAGCGCGTCCCAATGCCGCTGCTCTGCGGCAGGGTCGTAGGTCGGATTGTCGGGAACGGCGAAGCCATGCCCGGCGGGGTAGGTCTCCATCGTGTGGCGAAGGCCCGCTTCGCTGAACGCCTGCTCCAGCCGCTGGTATTGATCCGCCGGGAACGAGGGGTCGTTTTCCGCTGCAGCTACGTAGATTTCCGCCTTCATGGCTGACGCGAGCCGCCACGGACTGTCGGGGTTCTCATCCGAGGCGAGGTTGCCCCCGTGGAAGGACGCGGCCGCAGCGACGCCGTCCGGGTGCAGACCGGCAGCCAGTAGCGAGAGACCGCCGCCCATGCAGTAACCCGTCGTGCCCACCGCCGACCCGGTCACCTCCTCGCGCGCCGTCAAGAAGGCGATGAACGCCTTGGCATCACGGCCGACGGCGTCACGGCTGAGCGAGGCCATCATCTTGCCCAACCGCTCCCGCTCACCCGGCTCGCTGAACAGGGTGCTGATGTTGAACGGCGGGAACTCCCCGGCGCGGTAGTAGATGTTGGGCACGAGAGTCACGTAACCCATTCCGGCCAGGTGCTCCCCCATCCCGCGAAAGATGTCGCGCAGGCTCGCCGCATCCGGGTACATGATCACGCCGGGCCAGGGACCGGCGCCCTCCGGGATGTGAAGGCTCGCGTCGCACTCGCCGTCGTCCGTCGTGATCACCACGTCGTGCTGAGACATGGCGCAACGCTAGCGCAGGGGACTTTGCCGCCGGCTAGGGGAACCCGGCTCCTGCCGCGGGGGCGGGATACCCGACGAGCTGTCCCGTCGCGCCGCCGACGGCATCGGGACCGGCCCAGTCCTGGCCCACGACATACAACTGCGGCTCGCTGCCGCGGCTGAGCGCGCAGGCGAAGGCGCCCCGGTTGAAGGCCACCGTCGCGAGAATCGCGCCGCCTTCCCGCACCCGTACACAGCGCCGGTTCCCCACGTCGGCGTACCAGACCGCGCCGTCGGTATCGAGACAGATCCCGTCCGGATGGTCTCCCGGGGTTGGTGCCCAGGCCCGCCTATTACCGAGTGTTCCGTCGTTCGCGATGTCATACGCAGTGAGCTGCTCGGCGTAGGACTCGGCGACGATGAGCGTGGAATTGTCGGGGGTGACCGCCATCCCGTTGGGAAAGGCCAGCCCTTCGGCGACGGGGATCACCGCCCCGTCGGGGGCGGCGAGCACGACGATCCCGGGCGCGAAATCACCTCCCGGGAAGTCGAAGCCGATGCTGTTGACGTAGGCATTGCCCCGGCCGTCCACCACGATGTCGTTCCAGGGCTTCAACGAGATCGGAGCCAGATCCGCGTGCTGCACGAGAGAGCCGTCGGCTTCGCGGCGCAGCAGCTTGCGGTCGGCCGAGGAGACCAGCAGCAGGCGCCCGTCAGGTAGGAAGTCGATGCACAGCGGAAACGAGGCCACCTCGGCTTCGATGGTCGAACTGCCATCCCCGGCGACCGAGTAAACGCGTCCCTGGGCCCAGTCGGAAAACCACACCCTCCCGTCCCGCCAGCGCGGTGACTCCCCGAACACGATGCCGTCCATCAGTACGCCCATGGCCTAGTAGACGCTTTGGCCGCGCCGGAATCATCGGCCGAAGCGATTGACACGCTTTGATGCCGGGGACCCTGCGGAAATGGACGTCGCGCCGGCATCGCAGCAGGGCGGGCGCGACGAGACCCCGTTGGAGCAGCTCGACCGCAACTGGAACGAGCTCCTTCAGGAGCTGCGCGTCTCCCAGACCGGCGTTCAGCTGCTGACGGCATTCCTGCTGAGCCTGCCGTTCCAGCAGCGCTTTCAGCAGGTCGCGCATGTCGAGAAGGTGATCTACCTCGTCGTCGTCTGCCTTTCCCTGCTGTCGACAGGGCTGCTGCTCGCGCCCGTCAGCATTCATCGCCGGGTCTTTCGCCGTCACGAACGCCCTGAGCTTGTCGAAGTCGCCAACTGGCTCGCCCAGGCCGGATTGGTGACGCTCAACCTCGCGCTGGCGGGGGTGGCCACACTGATCTTCGGTGTCACCGAAGGGCGCACCGTCGGCTTCGTCGTCGGCGGCGTCACGCTATTGATTCTCGGAGGTCTGTGGTTCGTGACTCCGCTGTGGCTGCGGCGTGCCCGCAGGGCTCCGTTAGGGTCAGGGCGAAAGGACGGTGACCCGTGACAGCGCTGGGCGTGTTCGTCGATTTGCGAAGGCTCAGCAGCTCGCCTCGGTCGCCGGCGGCGCATGTGAGCCACACGCTGGATCTGCTCGCCGGCGCCGAGAGTCTCGGCTGCGAGGCGGTCTGGTTCACCGAGCATCACAGCTTCGAGGACGGGTACCTGTCCCAGCCGCTGGTCCTGGCGGCGGCCCTGGCAGCGCGCACCAAGACCATGCGCCTCGGCACGGCCGTGCTGCTCGCCGGCCTTCGCCATCCCCGGCACATCGCCGAGGAAGCTGCTCTCGTCGATCTGATCTCCTACGGGCGGTTGGAGCTCGGGCTCGGCGCCGGTTACGCGCAAGCCGAGTACGACGCGTTCGGCGTCGACATGGCAGCTCGTTTCGACCGCACCGATGCGACGGCGTTGGAGGTCCAACGCCTGCTCACCAGCGGCGAAGTCACCCCGGGTCCGGTGCAGCAGCCGCTGCCCCTGTGGTTGGGCTACCAGGGCCCCAAGGGCGCTGCCCGCGCCGGACGCGCCGGAATGGGTCTGCTCAGCCTGGACCGCACGCTCGTGGAGCCGTACCGAACAGGTCTTGAAGAGCGCGGCCAGGATTGGTCGCACGCGCGGATGGGCGGGCTGCTCGAGATCATCGTGGCCGATGACCCGCCGCGGGCAGCCGAACGGTTGCTGCCGCATTGGGTCCATCAGCAGAACACGTATCGGGCCCTGCGCCGCAAGCCCGACGGCACGGCACTCTCGCCGCTCAAGATCGAACGCGCCCGCGAGAGCCTGGCGGAGACCGGACGGCTCGGCACGTTGCAGATCCTCGATGTCGAAGGCGCGATTGCGGAGCTGCGCGCCCGCGTCGAGGGCCTTCCCGCACTGCACGCCTACGCCTGGCTGAGCCTGGGTGACATGCCCGACGATCTCACCGAGCGACACTTGCAATTGTGGTGCGGCCCGGTGCGGCGCGGCCTTCAAGGAAACTGAAGCGTCGTGGCAAAACACGCCGTGCGCACAGAGGTTCAGGGTCCCTGGTCGCTGGCGATAAGCCGCACTTTCTGGGAGGGCTTCACACCTTCAGCGTTGCCCGGCCGCGGCGAGCAGGACGGCGTGCTGCGCACGGTCTTTCGGGTTGACGCCGACTGGTCGCGGGCCGAAGCGGAGGTGGCACAGGATGGGCAGACCGCGGCGGTGACCGTCACCGGTGACGGTGACCTCGACGCTGCCGCCGCCCAGGTCTGCCGGTTCCTCTCTTTGGACGTCGACGCGCGAGATTGGCCTGCGGTAGCTGAGCGAGATGCTGTGATTGCCGACGCTCAGCAGCGCCTGCCCGGGCTGCGGCCCTGCGGTTTCCATTCGCCGTACGAGGCGGCAGCCTGGTCGGTCCTGTCGCAGCGGATCCGAATCGTTCAAGCCGCCCGCCTGCGGGAGGGTCTCGTGCGCGAGCATGGCGACGACGGCGCTTTCCCGCCGCCGGCGCTCCTGCACGATCTCGACCTCGATCTCCCGGGACGCAAAGCCGAGTACCTTCACGCGGTCGCGGAGGCCGCTCTGGACGGACTCCTCGATGGGGCCACCATCCGCCAGGCCGACCCGTCGGACTCGGTCCAGAAACTGTTGCAGATCAAGGGAATCGGCCCCTTCGCCGCCGAACTGATCGTGCTTCGCGGGGCGACCGTGCCGGACGCGCTCCCGACCAAGGAGAGTCGCCTCGAGGCCGAGATCACCGAGCGGTACGGCGCCGATCGCACCCTCGCCGAGGTGTCGCAAGCCTGGCGTCCCTTCCGCACCTGGGCCGCCGTTCACCTGCGGGCGTTACGCGAGCAGCGCACTCACGAGATCACCGGGCCATCGCCCGGGCGATGATCTCCTCGACCACGGCGGTCTTCGCGTCGGCGTAGTGCTGCACGTGACGCCACTCCTGCTGGGCCAGCTCACGCTTGGCTTGCGCGTAGCGGTCACGGTCGGCGTCGTTGCCGCGCAGCCGGTCGCGAAAGGCGAGCATCCTGTCGATCTCGGACGCGCCGGCGCTGAAGACGTGGAGGTTGACCTCGGCCTCGGGGCCTTTGAACATCCGATGCTGAAACCACTCGGGCTCGCGGATCCGTAGCCGGTATCCGGCGGCCTGCAGCGCCGGGACGTAGGAGGGCTCGTCGGCCGAATCGGGTACGACGAGCAACACGTCGATGATGGGCTTGGCAAGCAGGCCGGGCACCGAGGTCGAACCGACGTGTTCGACGCGCACGGCCGACGCGCCGAGCGCCCGCTGGATGCGCTCGAACTCGAGACCGTAGAGCGCCGGCCATTCGGGGTCGTACGCGGCGAGCACGATCGGCGCATTGTGCGGGGTGACTTCGCCGATCGTGAGCTCTTGCAGCTCGGCGTCGCTGACCCGATCGCGACTTGTGCGCAACTCGCTGCGCACCAGGACCTCAGGGTTGACGACGTGGATCGGATCTGCCTGGGCGTAGGCGTTGATCTGATCGAAGACGTCGGCGAACTGCAGCTCCCATTCCTCGCGCGTCAGGTAGCCGACGTGGGGCGTAGCGACGACGTTGTCCATGGACAGCAAGGGATTTTCCAGGCCCTGCACCGGTTCCTGCTCGTACACGTCGATCGCGGCCGAGCCGGGCCGACCGGCGCCCAGCCCGGCCGCCAGGGCACCCGGAGCGATGAGACCCGCCCGGCTGGTGTTGACGAGCAAGGCCGTCGGCTTCATGCGTGCGAGGTCAGCGCCCGTCACGATGGCGCGCGTCGCGTCGACGAGCCTTAGATGGAGGCTGACGACGTCGCACTCTTCGAAGAAGGCCTCCTTGCCGGCCGCGACGTCAAGGCCGTCGGATGCGGCGCGGGCCAGCGATTCGGCGCTCCCCCACACCCGTACGCGCATGCCGAACGCGAGGGCGTAGCCGGCGACGACCTTGCCGATCCGGCCATATCCGTAGACCCCGAAAACACTGCCCCGCAGCGTGTTTCCGACCCGCTGCTGCCACCTTCCGGCTCGGAGCGCGGCCGCCTGCTGTGGGATCTGGCGCATGGCCGCAAGCACCAGACCCCACGTCAGCTCGGCCGCCGCGTAGGACGGTGTACCGCTGTGCATGTTGGAGGAGACGACGACGCCCAGCCGCGTGCAGGCGTCGACATCGAGGTGCGGAACGGCACTGCGCTGACTGATGAGGCGCAGCCGGGGAAGGCGCTGCAGCAGCTCCGCCCGGATCTCGGTCCGCTCGCGGATGAGGACGAGCACCTCGATGTCGGCCAGCCGCTGGGCCAACGCATCGACGTCCTGAATGTGGTCGTTGAAGACCACCACCTCGTGCCCGCTCAGCCGGTCGAAACACTCCAGGGTGCGGACGGTGTCGGACCAGTCGTCGAGGACCGCGATTTTCACCTTTCGTCTCCTCGCTGTGTCACGCCACCCGAACGGCCTCGAACGCGGCCGCCGTCGCTTTGCGTTCGCGGCGGCGGGCGGTGCGCATCCTGATGATGTACGCGGGTGTCGGTGGGATCCACCCCGCCTGCTTGGCCATCTCGAGGTCGTCCCGCACGGCATCATGCTCGGCGATGGCGCCATCAGCGACCCGGAACCAATGCACCTGCCGCACGGCGAAGGCGCGGCCCTTCGGGGGGAAGACCTCGGTGACCGAGCCATCCGGCGAGTCATGGACGACGAACGGTCCGGCGTGCACCCCGTGCAGGGTCACCCAGGCCGTCACCAAGTCGCCCGTGACGACGATGCGATGGATCTCGAAGTGCATCTCGGAGAAGGCCCGTCGCAGCCAGATCGCCGTCGCCTTCAGGGCATCGGGGCCCTGCTGGCGTGCGGCGAGCGGCTCGTGATCCGCCCGGTGGTTGACGAAATCGCTCGTGCAATTCGCCTCGGCGAGCGACAGCTCTCCGGTCTCGATGATGCTGAACTGCTCGCGGACCAAACCTTCTGCCGTGGCCCGACCGGTGCTGGATACCGACGTTGCTTGGGTAGTCATCGCTGGCTCCTCACGCTGCCGCTGGGCCGGCGAGCTGGCTCAGCATCTGATCGATTCCCGCGTAAGCCCAGTGGCGGATGCCGAGGGCCTCGTCGTTGAACTGGATGATGTGGAACTGCTCGATCCGGATGCGGCCCCCCGTCGCCGGAATCCCGAAGAGGGGTTCCCCCGCATGGGTGCCGGTCATGCTGACCCGCGCCGCGACCCGGTCCCCTTCACCGACGAGGTCATCGACCTCGGCGTGCAGATCCGGCATGGCGCCGCGCAGCATCCGGATGACGCCCTTCAGGTGAGCGCGGAAATCGGGCTCGTCGTCGCCGAACGGGTGCCGGTCGACCGCGTCGGGCGAGAGGCATTCGTCCACGACGTCAGCGTTGCCCGCCGTGAATCCCTCCTCGAAGACGCGGCGCACGGTGCGCTTGTTGGCTGTGGTGTCCATCTCTGCTTCCTTCCTTGTCTGCTGCGAGCCCTTGTGTCGCAGTCCTGGTGTATTGAGTGCAGTATTACTGCAACGAGTACAGCGCTACTGTATCCACATGGCCCGAGCTGTCAAACCGCCCGCCACCTACCGGCAGGTGCAGGCGCAGCAGACCCGCGATCGCATTGCCGACGCGGCCCGGCTGCTGTTCGCCAAAGGTGGGTACCGGTCGACGAGCATGGAGGCGATTGCCGCCGAAGCGGGCGTGGCACCGCGCACGGTGTATTCGGCGTTCGGCGCCAAGCGCGAGATCCTGTCGGCGATCTGCGAGAAGTGGCTGGAGCAGGCCCAGGCGCGGGAATTGGCCGGGGCGGCGCTGGCGGAACCCGACCCGCGCGAGCGCCTCCGGGCGGCGGCCCATTGGCTACGCGCTTTGTACGAGGCCGGCTTCGACGTCGTGAACCTTTTTGCGGCAGCCTCTGACGACGACGCCGAGACCCGCGCATTGCTGCGCGGGAAGCTCGCCGGTCGTAACCAGGTGATGGACGCGATGATCGCGTCGCTGGACGGCGCCCTACGCATTCCTACAAAGCAGGCGCAGGCGATCTACCGAGCCCTTGCGGCTCCAGACGTGTACGGCGAACTCGTCGTCGAATCGACGTGGACCCCGGCAGCCTTTGAGGAATGGGTCGCCGAAACCTTGCTTCGCCAGCTGCTGGAACCGGCGGATTAGCGTCCGGCGTGGGTGTCGTACCAGCCGGCGAGGTACCTGCGCACCAAAGCGCCCGGGACTGACGGCGGGACGAACCGGCCGTTGTCACCGAACCACTTGTAGCGATTGAAGATGGCGCGATAGCGGCCGAGGGCCTCCTTGCGGGTCAGCCATCTTCCCGGCGCCTCCTCGCCGAACAAACCGCTGTCACCCAGCCGGAAGCGCCAGGGAACATATCGGCCCTCGCGGGCCGGTGTCGGAGGCCGATGCGCGTTGACGAGATGCTGCGGCACGATCTTGAACCGTTTGTAGCCCAACCCCGACAGCGCGTCGAACTCCTGCTGAAGGTTGTCCCAGCAGACTTTCTCGGACTCGATGGAGACGAACGTCGGGAGCTCACTCTGGCCGTAGAGCCCGCTGAGCGCTGCCAGGTCGGCGCCTTCAATGTCAATCTTGAGGTAGTACGGCGTGCCGTATTTGGACACGAGATAAGAGAGCGGCACTCCGTCAACGGTCGCGACCGCGGCCGACTCATGGGACAGCTTGCCGTTTCGCTCGGCCCAGTCCTTGCGCGTTGTTCCCCAGACGCTCTTTTCATTCGAGTAGAAAGTGATCGGCCCTTCACTGTCAGTGACGGCGACGTTTTCTACCATCAACCGACCTGTATCAATCTCGGCCTGGTATTTGTTGCGCACCAATCCGCAGAGGTCTTCGGCGGCATCGACGCCAACAACTGAGAAACCCTTGGCAAGGTAGAAGGCGGTGTCCGAACCGTCGTTCATGCCGAGGTCAAAGATCAGGCCGTTATTCACGCTGACACGCTAGCGACGGAGCGCGAAGGCGCATGCCTTTTCTCGAAAGTCCACCCTTTCAGAAGAGCGAGTGCTGTCCATTCCAACCGGAATGCTCCGATTTGACTCAACAGTCAATCCGTCCCGGCGGGCCTGGGACCGCCGTCGAGAGGCGTCCACCTGGCCCTGAAGTTCGGCCGCCGACTGCCGAAGAAGAAGAGGTTCGACTACTAGCCGGGAGCCAAGACGCCGATGACGCCAGACCAGCCATTCCGCCGCACGTTCCGCCTCGTGACGCGAAGCGACTTCGATGGCCTCGTGTGCGCCATGCTGCTGAAGGAACTCGGCATGGTCGGCGAGATCGTGTTCGTCCACCCCAAGGACGTGCAGGACGGCGTGGTCGACATCGGGCCCGGCGACATCCTCACGAACCTGCCGTATGACTCGCGGGCACACCTGGTTTTCGATCATCACGCCAGCGAGATCACGCGCAACGGCATCCCCGCCGCCAACCATGTGATCATTCCTGACGCACCCTCGGCAGCCCGCGTGGTCTTCGAGTATTACGGCGGCGCCGACCGATTCCACTCGGTGCCGGCGGAACTGATGCGTGCCGTGGACCAGGCCGACAGTGCGCGATACAACCGGGAAGACGTTCTCGATCCGCAGGGCTGGACGCTGCTCAACTTCGTCATGGACAGCCGCACCGGGCTCGGGCGCTTCCGCAACTTTCGCGTCAGCAATTACCAATTGATGATGGATTTAATCGACATTTGTGGCGAGCTGCCGGTCGATGCCGTGCTGGCCCTCCCGGACGTGGCCGAACGCGTCGCGCTTTACCGCACGCAGAACGAACTGTTCGTCGAACAATTGCAGCGGGTCAGCCGCGCCGAAGGACGGCTGGTCGTCGTCGACCTGCGGGGCGAGGACACTATCCAGCCGGGCAACCGCTTCATGATCTACGCGCTTTATCCGGAGTGCGAGGCCTCGGCGCATCTCATCCCGGGCAAGCAGAACCTGAACACGGTCATCGCGGTCGGCAAGTCGATTCTGCGCCGCGGCAACAAGCTCGACATCGGCGCCCTGATGCTGACCTATGGGGGCGGCGGGCACCCCAACGCGGGCACTTGCCAGCTGCCCCACGAGGACGCCGAGGCCGTGCTGACGACGATCGCGGCAGCCGTCAACGCGCCTGCCGAGGACTAGTCGCTCGGGCGCGACACGCCTCGGGCATCATGGGCTCCGCCTTCGAGCAGGGTCTGGTGGTCCGGCACGTGAGTATCGAACGGTCCAAAGCAAAGCCGCTATGGATGTACTGCACGCTGTCCGGCACCGTCTCCCTCGGCTATGGCTCGATCTACACACTGCTGGCTGACCTTCGCGACAAATACCACTTCTCCGAGGCACAGCTGGGGCTGATTGCCGGCGCCGGCTTCATGGCGGGACTGCTCGCACAGTTGTTCCTGGCCCGGCTGGCGGATCGCGGGCGCGCGGCGGCCATGGTGCGCGGCGGCCTGATCGCGGCGACCATCGCGATGCTCGCCAGTTCCGTCGCGACCCAGTTCTGGGTTTTCCTGGTCGCCAGAATTCTGCTCGGGTTGGGCAGCGGCACGGTGAGCCCGGCGATCCGCCGCCTCGTCGTCAATGCGTCAGCGGACGATCTCGGTGCCAACCTGGGAAGGCTTGCTGCCTTTGAGATTTCCGGCTTCGTGCTCGGCCCACTCGTCGCCGCCGTCACCGCACAACTGTTCGGCTTGCACGCCCCGTTCATCTTCCTGGCGGCGCTCTTCTTCCTGGCGCTGGTGAGCTGCTCGTGGCTCAGCCTGTCGGCGGGACCGCGCAGCGACGAGCCACGCGTGCTCCGGCGCCTGCTCAAGGTTCCCGCGATGCGGGCGGCCCTGGCCTCAGCCGTCGCGTTCTACGTGACCATCGGAACGTTCGAGGCCGTGTGGGCGATCCTGCTGCGCGACCACGGCGCGTCGACGTGGCTCATCGGGCTGACCCTTTCGCTTTTCACCGTTCCGATGATTTTCCTTGCGCCAATAGGCGGCCGCGCCTCTCAGAAGCGCGGCCCGATGCGGGTCGCCGCCGTCAGCATCACCGTTGCCACCGCGTGCACCTTCAGCTACGGGGTCCTGCCGAGCCTGTGGATGCTGCTCGGGGTCTCGCTGGTACACGCGTTCGCCGACTCGTTCACCATGCCGGCCAATCAGGTGGCCGCGGCGATGGCCGCCCCGCTCGGGGACGCGTCGTCGGGCCAGGGACTTCTTGGCGCGACGGGCCTCGCCGCGGCGGGTATCAGCGGGCTCGCGTCAGGCTATGTCTACGAGCATCTTGGCCGGGCAGCCCTGTTCACCGGCACGGCGGCCGTCATGGTGGCCTTCCTCGCGCTCGCCATGGCGTTCAGCAAGGAGACGCTGCGCCCGCCGGTGATCGCGGAGGCATTGAACGCCCCCTGATGCCGGACTCAGCCCTTGGTCGCCGCAATCTGGATGAGCAGCGGCTTGCTGGCCGGCTGGGCTCCGGAGAGCTTGGTGATGGTGATGGACCCTGGCGCCGACCCGCCTGACAGGCTGGTCAATTTGCCGAATGGGCCATCCGTGACACCTTCGGCAACGTAGATCTTCGGGCCGGTATTGATGATTGCCAGGCACTTGTAGGACGCGGCCGGCGTGCTGGGTTTGATTGTCTCGCGGACGCACGTTTCCTGAAAGATTGTGGAGAGCACCGGATTGCCTTGCGCGTCGGTGAGCTTGCCGATCACCACGGTGCCGTTCACGTTCGTCTGGCCCACCTTTTCGGTGACCGTGACCAGCGCGTCCAGGCTTTTCCAGCTGTGGTTCGCGGTGATGGGATCGCCGCAGCCGGCCACGGCTGCAGCCACCGTAATTCCACTTACGGCGACCAATACCGCGCGTCGCTGAAACCGCATGATGAGACTCCCCGAGTTCGGTAATCAATTACCCGAACTCTGCCTCACCGTTCCCGGGCTCAAACCCGATGCGTCCGGAATTCCTCGCTCAAGCTTCCCACCTGTGGCGTAGCTCGCCGACGTCACGCATGACCGCCGTGGTGTCGAAGGAGGCGTCCCAGGCGGCTCCCTCGCATTCTCGGTAGACGCGATGCACCGTCGCGGCCAGCCGCCACGGCTCGCCCCACTCGGCGTAGGGACCCAGCTCCATGCCGGTGCAGCAATCGAGCACGCTCGTGCCCGCGGCCCAGCAAGCCGACGCGTGGGCTTGGACGTCCTGCAGATACACCCGGGCGACCCGGACGTCATCGACGCCGCCGACCGGACCGTGCCCGGGCACGACGTGCTCCGGGCCGAGCGCCTCGACCTGCTGCAGCGCCTCGATCCAGCGACCGGTCGAACCTTCCCAGCCGATCGGAGTGCAGCGGTTGAAGAGCACGTCACCCATGAGCACCACGCCCTCGTCCGGCACGTGCACGATCAGATCGCCTTCGGTGTGCGCCGGCCCGACGTGCAGCAGGTCGACCCGCACCTCGCCGAGTTGCAGCGTGGTGTCCCCGTCGACCACCCGCGTCGGAGGGGTCAGGACAACCTCGGAGAAGTCGAACTCTGCCATCTCCTGCTGCAGATCGAGGAGATGCTCGGGTGGCTCGGCCATCGTCCGGATGACCTCGGCCGCCTCGGGGGTGAAGCCGGAGAAACGCTCGGCGCAACCGCGGTGGGCGATGATCTCGGCGCCGGCGAAAACCTGATTTCCCCAGCAGTGGTCGCCATTGTGATGAGTGTTGACGAGCACGCCCGGCGCTTGAGGGCGGACCTCGGCGTAGAGCGCCGCCATCTCGCGGGTCAGCTTCACGTCGTAGAGGGTGTCGACGACGAGGCCGCGTCCGGCATCGATCAATCCGGAATTCGACCAGCCGGTGCCGGCCCGGTCCTGCTCGCAGGCGTAGACGTGATCGGTCAGCTGCAGACGGCGCACGGTGGCAGCGTAGCCCCGGGCAGCGACCGTCCGGCGGGTGCGTCAGCTCTCGAGGAGATGGTCCAGCAGGCCCTCGGAGATGTACGCCGGGAAGGCGCCCGTCTCGAGCGGGCGGCCGCGCTCGCTGTGCCAGTCCAGCAGATCGCGGACGCGAGGCGAGAGGTAGTACGCACCCGCGACGACCAGCGTGAGGGTCGAGAAAGCGCTGCGTCCGAGATCGCGAAGAGCCTGCAACGACAGGTCTTTCGTGGGCACCAGCGCCAGGGCCGAACGCAGCGCGTCGGCGAGATCCGGGCGGGCCCGCAGCAGCCCGTCCAGCAGATCGGTTCCCATACCCACCTCGCTGGCGGCAGGCATGCGGTCCGCGGCCGGGATCAGAACGTCGCCGACCCGGTTGAGCCGCTCCCGCTCCTCGATCGTGAAGTCTGGAGCCGCCGGGGCCACCGAAGTGGCGAGTCTCAGCGGGGTCGCGGCAGCAGCTGATGCCGTCGTTGTCGCAGGCGCGGGCAACCCTCTTTCGTCGATGAGACGCTGAGCGGTCCGCAGCGCCAGCGCCGAGATGGTGCTCGTCGGATTCATCCCGCTCGCGGTGGGAAACACGCTCCCGTCGATGACGCCGAGATTCCTGATGCGGTGGGTGAATCCCCAGCGATCGCAGACCGAACTGGCGGGATCGGGGCCCATGCGCGTGGTGCCCATGAAGTGGCCGTTGGCTCGTGCCTGCACAACTGCGAGGTCGGACGCGCCGGCCTCGGCCAAAGACTCGATGGCCCGCTCCGCGTTCCAGGCGAGCAAGCGCTTGGTGTTCTCACCGACGCGATAACTCACCACCGCGCCGGCCAGCCCGGCGCCGTCAGCCTCCTCGGCCAGGGTCACCCGGTTGTCGTCCTCGGGGAGGTCCTCGGCCAGCAGCACCCACTGCAGCCGGCGGCCGACCTGCTCGCGTATCCGCTGGTGATGTGCCGGTCCCCACTCACCGGTGTGGCCGAGCGCGACGGCGAGCGGCTGCCCCCCGCCGGTCAGCGCCCAGCGGGCACCGCGCACGAAACCCCGAGTCTGGTCGGACGCGTAGAACTGCAGTGAGTTGATGAGGCCGCCGTTGTGCCCGTGCCACGGCGGGGCGTGCGGGAGCGTCCCCTGCACGAGCGACATCGGATGCAGCATCAGCCCGCGGCCGACAAGCCCGCTGTCATTGGCCAATCCGTCCGGGTGCTCGGCGCCGGCGGAAGCCAGGAGCAGCCGCGGGGTGCCGATCCCGTTGGCGGCGCAGAGCACCACGTCGGCCTCGTGCTCGTGCACCCGGCCATCCGCGTCCACCCACTCCACGCCGGTCGCGCGATCGCTCTGGACCAGGATGCGGCGCACGGTGGCCCGGATGACGAGGGCGCCGCCGAGGCGGGCGAACTGCGGCCAGTGCGTCAGGTCCGCTGATGCCTTCGCTCCCTCATCGCAGCCACGCCCGCACGTACCACGCTGCACGCACGCATGTCGCCCGTCGCGAGGCGCCGACAAGATTGCGTTCGAATCCGGCCACCAGTGCCATCCGAGCCGTGCCTGAGCGCGGGCGACCGCGAGGCCCAGTGGACCGATCGGCAGCGCCGGAAGCGGCGGCTCCTCGCCAGCGGGGTAGACCGGATTGCCGCCGAGCCCGGAGACGCCGAACTGGCGGTCGGTCTCCTCGTAAAAGGGCTGCAATTGCTCATAAGTCAGCGGCCAGTCGGCCGCCACCCCATCGACGCTGCGCACCCGGAAGTCGCTCGGGAGCATCCGCGGCCATTGGGCGTTGTAGAGCACCGAACCGCCGCCGACGCCGTTGTAGTTGAGCGCCTTCATGTCCGATGCGGTGTCGTCGATCGGGTAGTCCGCCGGCCCGCCTCGCACACCCGGCGAGCCCGACCATTGCTTGAGCCCGATCAGCTCGCCCGCGGCGGTATCGCCGCCGAAGGTTGACCGATCCGGCCAGTCGCCCTGCTCGAAGCAGGTGACGTCAATGCCGGCCTGCGCCAGCCGCAGAGCGGCGACGGCCGCCGACGGTCCCGCTCCGACGATCACGACCTGGGACCGGGCTTTCGTGATCGTCACCTCCTCAGTGCGGGGTCAAGCCACCATCGACGATAAGCACTTGCCCGGTGACGAAACTCCCCGCGTCCGAACACAGCAGCAGCGCCGGGCCGACCATCTCGTCGGCATGCGCCGCGCGCCGCATGAACGCCGCCTTCGACATCGACTCGATCTTCTCCGGCGAGTTGTTGCGGACCATGTCGGTATCCACCGTGCCCGGTGCCAGGGCGTTGACCCGGATGCCCTTCTCCGCGAAGACGGCGGCCATCGAGCGCGTCATGGCCATCAGCCCCGCCTTGGCTGCCGCATACATCGCGGTGTAGGGCGAGAAGAGGAACGCGCCGGCCGAGACGACGTTCAGCACGGCCGCGTTGCCCGAGGCTTCCAGATGCGGAAGGGCCCGCTCGACCAGGAAGACCGGGCCACGCAGGTTGGTGCCCAGGGACTTCTCCCAAGCGTCGGGAGTGAGCTCCCCGAAGGGGAGCGTCAGCGCGTTCGCCGCATTGTTGACGACGATGTCCAGCCGGCCGAATTCGGCGACCGTGCGATCGACCAGAGCGTTGACGCCGTCGAGGTCACCCATGTGCGTGGGGACGCCTATGGCCTCGCCGCCCTGTGCCCGCAGGTGCGCCTCGGTCGACGCGCACGCGTCGGGTTTCCGGCTGGCCACGGCCACCTTCGCGCCTGCGGCAAGCAGGCCCTCCGCGATCGCCAGTCCGATCCCGCGGGTGCCGCCGGTGACAATGGCGACGCGGCCGGTCAGGTCGTGAAGCCGGCTGAGCTTTTCCCGATCCATCTGGTCTCCTTCTGCCGCCGGGCCCAGGCGATAGCGGGTCGGCGAAGCGGCGCCGCTACCTTAACGGCATGCCATCACAGCGCACCTGCGAGGGCCGGGTTGCACTCGTCACCGGGGCGAGCCAGGGCGGCACCGGCACCGCGATCGCCATCCGTCTAGCTGCGGAAGGCGCGTCCGTGGCGATCACGGCCCGCACCCTGGAGGGCCTCGAGCAGACCCGTCGCCGCATCGAGGCGGTCGGCGGCGAATGCCTTGTGCTGCAAGCGGATCTGTCGGATCCGGAGGGTGGCCGCAGCGAGCTCGTCGTCCGCACCGAGGAGACGCTGGGCCCGATCGACATCCTGGTGAACAACGCGGCGATGGGCGGCTACGTCCCCTTCGACGAGACCACGCCGAAGTCCCTCGAGCGCTGCCTGCAGGTCAATCTCTGGGCGCCCTGGGAGCTCATGACGGCCGTGGTCGGCGGCATGCGGGAGCGTGGCCGCGGCGCGATCCTGAACCTGACGACGTTCTCCGCCGAACTGCCGCCCGGCCCGCCCTTCCCGACGAATCGTCCCGCCAAAGCGGGCTTCCAGTACGGCGCCACGAAGGCCGCCCTCAACCGGCTGACCGTCGCTGCCGCCAGCGAGTGCGAAGGTCAGGGCATCTGCGTCAACGCCCTCACCCCGCAGGCGGCGATCTCTACGCCGCGCCTGGTCGCGATGGGTGGGATCGACGAGGCGATGTTCGAGCCGCTGGAGACGATGGCGGAGGCGGCCCTGGCGCTGTGTTGCGGCGATCCGGACGTACTCACCGGCCGTATCGCCTTCAGCCTGCAACTCCTGCTGGAGCTGCGCCGCCCGGTCCTCGACCTGCACGGCGAGCAGCTTGTCGATGGTTGGCAACCGCAGGATCTGCCGGCAGTCATCGAACGCCAGGAAGCGAATCTCGCCTCACGCGGCTGGCCTGATGCGTACACGTTCGGACGTGTCCACAGCCCCCGTCCCTAGGCTGAGCCGATGCCGTCACCCAACGCCGGACCCCGCCGTACCGGTCTGGACCAGACCGGCCGCGACCTCACAGCCAATCCGAACGTGCGCGTGACGAACGTCGAGGTGCTTGCCGACGCGTGGCACGTCCTTCGTCGCACGACTCTGCAGGTGCGCCGCTCCGACGGTCAGTGGTCGACCGAGCAGCGCGAGACCTACGACCGCGGCAACGGCGCGACGATCCTGCCCTACGACATCGAGCGCGCAACTGTCCTGCTGTCACGGCAATTCCGCTATCCCGTCTACGTGAACGGCCACCCCGACGGGATGCTGATCGAGGCCGCGGCAGGACTGCTGGACGACGACGATCCGTTGACCGCGATCCGGCGGGAAGCCCGCGAGGAGCTAGGCGTCGAACTCGGCGACATCGAGAGCGTCTTCGACGTCTTCATGAGCCCGGGATCGGTGACCGAGCGGATCCACTTCTTCGCCGCCCCGTACACCTCCGCCATGCGGGTCACGGATGGCGGAGGCATTGCCGACGAGGGTGAAGACATCCAGGTTCTGGAGCTGCCGTTCGAAGAAGCCATGGGGATGATCGATCGCGGCGAGATCGCTGACGCGAAGACCATCATGCTCTTGCAGTGGGCCGCCCTCAGGGGACCCTTTCGCCGCCGCACCGCCAACTGACCACCAGGAGAGCGAGCATGTCGGGACCGACCGAAGACGTGTGGAGCGCGATGTCGACGGCACGCGCGATCCGCCGTTTCACCGATACCCCGGTCGACGACGCCACGCTGGCCCGCTGCCTGCAGGCAGCCACGTGGGCACCTTCTGGCGCCAATGCTCAGGAATGGCGCTTCATCGTGCTGCGATCGCCGGAGCTACGCGCCGTCGTCGCGCAGGCGGCCGCCCAGGCGCTACACGTGATCGAGCCCGTCTACGGCATGACCCGGCCGGCGCCCGATGACGACAGCCGCCGGGCCCGGAGCAATCGCGCGACGTATGAGCTACACGATCGCGCGGGCGAGTTCACGTCGGTCCTGTTCGTTCAGCGCAGCTTTGACAGCGCGTCGGATCTGCTGCTCGGTGGCTCGATCTTCCCGGCGATGCAGAACTTTCTGCTCGCTGCCCGGGCTCAGGGGCTTGGCGCGTGCGTCACGGCGTGGGCGTCCTACGGCGGTGAGCCGTTGATCCGCGCGGCCGTGGGCGTTCCCGCTGAATGGATGCTCGCGGGTCATGTCGTCGTCGGCTGGCCGCGTGGAAATCACGGACCGGTCCGGCGCCGCCCGGTGGCCGACGTGACCTTCCTCGACCATTGGGAGAACCCTGCAGGTGACCTTGTGAGCGCGGTGGCTCCCCCGGCCCCGTAGCCGACTCTCAGGCCCTGACTCCGGACCGGTGCAAGGTCGCTTCGTAGACGAAGATCGAGGTCGTCATGCGGGCGTAGAGCATGCGCTGCAGGGGCGTTGCATCGTCGGGAAGCAGACCGTCAGCAGGTGCGACGAGCTCCCACGCGGCGCGGGCGCGACGGCATTCGTCCCGTGGGCACAGCCGAACCGGATCCGCGACCCAGTGGTCGTGAATCGTCGGGGGGTCGGAGATGGCGTCCATCCCCTTCAATGTCTCCCAAAAGGGGCGGGCTGCCTTGCGCCGAAAGAGTGGCGCCGATGGTGCGTCAGGATGACGCGACGCGCAGACGGGCTAATACCGGGATCAGACCGCCCCAGGGCGAGACGTCAGGAGCCGATGGCTTCGAGCGTGTCGAGATCGCGAATGGCCGCGCAGCTGCGGGTGGCCATCGCCAGGAACATCGCGTCCGCCTCGGACGTCGGTGCAGCGGTGGCGTAGATGCGACCCAGCACGGTGATCAGCGGGCCGTGCAGCACATCGCGCCGGTAGTCCTCCCACGCATTGTCGAACCGGTAGGTGACCCCTTGCTTCGCCAGCGCCGCAAGGTAGGTCTCGATCAGCGAACGCTCGTGGCGGCGGCGCTCTTCGGGAAGCACGCTCGTCGCGAGAAAGTAGGACACGTCGAGGGTCGGTGAGCCCGACGACGTCGTCTGCCAATCGACGGTGGAGACGCAGGAATCGGCCGGATCGAACATGAGGTTGTCGAGCCGGTAGTCCCCGTGAATGAGCGCGAACTGCTCACGGTTCAACGCTGCCCACGGCGCGATCGCGGCGGCGGCCTCGCGCAGCGTCGACTGGTCCTCGGAGGTGAGGCGATCGTCGTAGAGCTCGATGAACTGCTCCGTGGACGTGCCCATCAGCGCTCCGAGGAACTCCGCGCTCGCCGCATCTGTCGGGGTCAGCCAGCTCGCGTGGTCGTGCAGCAGCGGGGCATTCCAGAGCGGCGCGTGCAGCCCCGCCAGATTCTCGACGGCGGACGTCGCTTGCGCGTAGCTACAGCCATCCACCTGCCGTCCCGGCAGCCGCGGGGCCAGATCGTCCAGCAGCAGGACGAACGTATTCAGGTCGTCGCTGATGTCGGCGAACCAGCAGTCCGGCGTGCTGACCGAGGTGTGCGGCGCGAGGTCCAGATAGAAGCGGACCTCCTTCTCAAAACCCCGGTTGACCCGGGCGCGCTCCTCCGGATTGCCGGCGGCAATCTTCAGCACGAGGGTCGGCGGCACTGCATCCTCAGCATTTGCAGCGAATTCCAGGAACAGGCGATAGCTCCGCCCGATCTGTCCGGTGCCGATCCGATCCCTTCGCACGCTCCGAACAGTGCAGTCGTGGCCGGTCTGCTGAAGCACCGCGGTCAGCCACTCGGCGGTGACGTCTTCGGGATCATCCACGGCGCCGACGCTAGATATGACGGCCCCCGCCGATTTCGAGCACGGTGCCGGTCATGTAGGACGAGCGATCCGAGAGCAGGAAGAGCACGACCTCGGCGACCTCTTCCGGCTCACCAGCGCGTGCCAGCGGGATCTCGGCGATGCGCGACTGGTAAACCTCCGGCTTCATCGCCTCGGTCATCGTCGTGCGAATGAGGCCTGGTTGCACGGCGTTCACCCGGATCCCGTAGCGCGCAAGTTCCTTGGCGGCCGCCTTGGTGAGGCCGACCAGGCCGGCCTTCGCCGCCGAGTAGTTGGTCTGGCCCGGGTTACCGACCTTGCCACTGATCGAGGAGATGTTGACCATCGCTCCCCGGCCCTGCTCGCGCATCACGGCCGCCGCTGCCCGGGTACCGAGCCATCCCCCGATGAGATGGACGTCGATCACCTGCCGGAAGTCCTCCAGCGTCATGTTGCGCAGCGTCTTGTCGCGGGTGATGCCGGCGTTGTTGACCCAGAAGTCGAGGCTGCCGTAAGCGTCGGTGCACGCCGTGACGGTCGCCGTGACCTGCTCCTCACTGGTCACATTGCAGGCGCAGGCGCTCGCGCGCCCGGGCCCGGCGGCGGTCAGCGCTTCCGCAGCCCTCGTTGCCGCGTCGAGATCGAGATCGGCAAGGACGACGGCAGCGCCCTCACGTACGAGCGCGGTCGCTATCGCCAGGCCGATGCCCTGGGCGCCGCCCGTCACCACACCAGCCCGGCCTGCCATTTCGCTCAACGCGCGCTCCTGCTCGTCTCGGGGATACCCACCCGAGGACGTTAGCCCGCTTCGCGTCGCGGCGGCGCGGCAGGAGTCAGCGCTTTGCTACGGCATCCTCCGGCGCCCGCCGGCCCGACCCCGGGCACACGACGCCGGAGGTGCTGTGACGCGCGACGAGCAACGCGTCGCCTTCCCATCGGGCGCTGCGCAGGTCGCTGCACACCGGGCACCGGCCACGTGGACGTTTCGCCATGACTCCCATGGTCGCGAATGGGCGTGACAGCCGTGCAACGGTCACCAGAACACTCGGTTTCATGCCCCTTTTGCGCAGTTTCGTTTCCAGGCCGACCCCAGGGGTTTACCTCGCGGCCACCTCCCTCGCCGCCCGCGCTGCCACGATCAACAGGTGAAACATGAATCCACCAAAACGGCCACCAAGACGGTTCCGACCTGGCGCGAGGGCTATCCCTACGACACCAAACTGCCGCGTAAGGATTACGAGATCGCCAAGCTGGAACTGCAGATCGAGCTGCTCAAGCTGCAGAACTGGGTCAAGGAGACGGGCGAGAAAGTCGTGATGCTCTTCGAGGGCCGCGACGCTGCCGGCAAGGGCGGGACGATCAAACGGTTCACCGAACACTTGAACCCCCGCGGCTCGCGGGTGGTGGCGCTGGAAAAGCCGTCCGAACGTGAACAACGCCAGTGGTATTTCCAGCGCTACGCCCACCATTTGCCGACCGCGGGCGAGATCGTCATGTTCGATCGGTCCTGGTACAACCGGGCCGGCGTCGAGCATGTCATGGGCTTCTGCAGCAGCGACGAATACCAGGAATTCATGCGTCAGGCCCCCGAATTCGAGCGGATGCTCGTGCGTTCGGGCGTTCACCTGATCAAGTTCTGGTTCTCGGTGTCACAGTCCGAACAGCGCACGCGGTTCAGCGCCCGCGAGACCGACCCGGTGAGCCAGTGGAAGCTCAGCCCGATGGACCTGGCCTCGATGGACAAGTGGGAGGACTACACCAATGCCAAGGAAGCGATGTTCTTCTACACCGACACCGAGCACGCCCCGTGGACGGTCATCAAGAGCAACGACAAGAAGCGCGCCCGCGTCGAGGCTTTTCGCCACGTCCTGCATCAGTTCGACTATGCGGACAAGGATCATGCCGTCGTCGGGGTGCCCGACCCGCTGATCGTGGGACCTGCTACCCACGTGTACGAGCACGGAGAGAGCACCGACCGAATCTTCGAACGCCTCTGACCCAAGCCGCTACCGGGCGA
>DATAZK010000124.1:0-27167 GCA_036272075.1 Frankiaceae bacterium | reverse complement strand
GACGTAGTAGTAGCCGCCCAGGTCGACCGGATTGCCTTGCACCGCAGCCAGTTCTCCGACGATGGTCTCCTCCTCGGCGGCGAGCCGCTGGGCCAGCGGAGCGAAGAGCGCGGCGAGTTCCGCGTCGTCGGTCTGCTCGGCGAGCGCCTGCGCCCAGTAGAGCGCGAGGTAGAAGTGGCTGCCCCGATTGTCGAGCTCCTTGACCTTGCGCGAGGGCGACTTGCGGTTTTCCAATACCCGTCCCGTCGCGTCATCCAGCGTGCGGCCGAGGATCCCGGCCCGCTTGTTGCCGAACTTGTCAGCCAGGAACTCGAAGGAGACGGCCAGCGCCAGGAACTCGCCCAGCGAATCCCAGCGCAGGTGGTCCTCCTTCACGAACTGCTGGACGTGCTTGGGAGCCGAGCCGCCCGCGCCGGTCTCGAAAAGCCCGCCGCCCTTGAGCAGCGGCACGATCGACAGCATCTTGGCCGACGTTCCGAGTTCGAGGATCGGGAAGAGGTCGGTGAGGTAGTCACGCAACACGTTGCCGGTGACGGCAATGGTGTCCTCGCCCTTCTTGGCGCGCTCCAGCGTGTAGCGGGTGGCCTCCGCGACGGGAAGGAATTCGAGCGTCAGCCCGGTGGTGTCGTAGCCGGGCAGCGCGGCACGCACCTTTTTCAGGATTTCGGCGTCGTGCCCGCGGCTCTCATCCAGCCAGAAGACGGCCGGTGAGCCGGTCGCCCGGGCGCGCTCCACGGCCAGGCGCACCCAGTCGACGACGGCCTCGTCCTTGGTCTGGCAGGCCCGCCAGATGTCGCCCGCCTCGACGTCGTGCTCGAGCAGGGTCACTCCCGCCGCATTGACTACACGAACCTTGCCCGGCGCGGCGATCTCGAAAGTCTTGTCGTGCGAGCCGTACTCCTCGGCCTTCAACGCCATGAGCCCGACGTTGGGTGTGGTGCCCATCGTCGTCGGGTCAAAAGCACCGTTCTCACGGCAGAAATCGACCGTCTCGGCATACAGCGGGGCGTAACTGGAATCCGGGATGACGTACTTGGTGTCCTGCAAGTCGCCGGCGCGGTTCCACATCTGGCCTGACGTACGAATCGCCGCGGGCATCGACGCGTCGACGATGATGTCGCTCGGCACGTGAAGGTTGGTGATGCCGCGGTCGGAGTCGACCATCGCCAGGCTCGGGCCGGCCTCGTAGTCGGTCGCGATTGCACCCTCGATCGCCGCCCGGCGCTCGACCGGCAACTTTTCGATCGCCGAAAGAACGGCGGCGAGGCCGTCGTCGGCATCAGCTCCGACTGAGGCGAGATCGTCGGCGTAGAAGGAGAAAACGTCGGGGAAATACGCGCGGACGACATGGCCGAAGATGATCGGGTCGGAGACCTTCATCATGGTGGCCTTCAAGTGCACCGAGAACAGGACGCCCTGCACCTTGGCTTCGGCCACCTGCTGGTCGAGGAACTCCACGAGCGCGGCCTTGCGCATGACGGCGGCATCGACGATCTCGCCCGCGAGCACCTTTATCGACGGCTTCAGGACGGTGATAGTCCCGTCTGCGGCGACATGTTCGATACGCAGATCGTCAGCAGCCGCCAGCGTGACCGAGCGCTCCGAGTGGCGGAAGTCGCCGGCGGTCATGGTCGAGACGTGGGACTTCGAGGATGAGGACCACTCGCCCATCGAATGCGGGTGGGATTTGGCGTAGTTCTTCACCGAAGCAGGCGCGCGCCGGTCGGAGTTGCCCTCGCGCAGCACCGGGTTGACGGCGCTTCCCTTGACCGCGTCGTAGGCCGCACGGTCGGCCTTCTCCTGATCGGAGTCGGGCGTCTCGGGGTAGTCCGGGATGTCGTATCCGGCCTGCTGCAGCTCCTTGATAGCCGCCTTCAACTGCGGCAGCGAGGCACTGACGTTAGGCAGCTTGATGATGTTCGCCTCAGGCGTCTTGGCGAGCTCGCCGAGCTCGGCGAGCGAGTCAGGCACCGCCTTGGCACCGAGGCGCTCCGGGAACTGCGCCAGGATGCGGGCGGCGAGTGAGATGTCGCGGGTCTCGACGGGGACACCGGCCTTGCTGGCAAACGCGTCGAGGATCGGCAACAACGAGCGGGTCGCGAGCGCCGGCGCTTCGTCGGTGTACGTATAGATGATCTTCATGAGGCCTTCCCGCAACGGTGAACACGTCAAGCCGGATCCCGCGCGAACGCCGGACCCTTGCAACGTCAGTACTGACGAAGTTATCCGGCCACGCGCCAGTTGTCGGACGCCCGTTGGTCACCGGCCGGACTAGCCGTTGTAGCCCTCGAACATGCGGGCGAACGCGTTGGACCGGAACGGGGTGACCTCGCTGGTCACGCCGTCCATGATGACGTCCGCATGGCTGGCCACGGAGTCGATGGTGAGCTCCCTATCGATGAAGCCCTCGGTGGCGACGAGGCTGACCCGGGCCACGTGTCCGGCCCCTACCGTGAAGCACTCGCCGTTCGCGGGGCACGACTCGTGGGCCAGCCAGCCGACGACAGGGGCGACCTTGCGCGGCGCGAGCCACTCCCCCAGCGCCTCGCTCCAAGGGAACGGCCCCATGCCGGTGCCGGGACGAGTCTTGGCGTAGGGCGTGATCACATTCGCGCGGATCCCGGCGTCGATGCCCTCGGCGGCCATCGAACGCGTGAGCCCGATGACGCCCATCTTCACCATGCTGTAGCCGGCGCCGCCGGGCAGGCCCCAGGCCGAGCCGGAGGAGACGTTGACGAACCGGCCACCGCCTTGGGCGGCCATCGCCCGCCAGGCCGGACGGCTGACGTTGAAGTGCCCGCGCAGCTGCGTGGAAAGCAACGTGTCGAGGTGCGATTCGGGGAAGTCGGCGAACGGCCCGAGCCGTACCTGGCCGGCGTTGTTCACCACGACGTCGACCCGTCCCCAGGCGTCGAGCGCGGTCTGCACGATCGCCTCGCCGCCTTCGGGCGTGGAAACGGTGTCACGGTTGACCACGGCCTCACCGCCGGCCGCCGCGATCTCGGCGACCACGTCGGCCCCCGGATCGCTGATGGTCTCGGTGCCGACGTCCTGGGTGTCGCTGATGGCGACGCCCAGATCATTGACGACGACCTTGGCCCCGAGCGAGGCGAAGAGCAGGGCGTACTCCCGGCCGAGGTTGCGTCCGGCACCCGTGACGATGACGACCTTGTCGTCGAAGCGCAGCATGGCGGGCGACTGTATCGGTCGGTCAGGGATAGCGGACCTGACGGTCAGCTATCGGATGACTTGTCAAGACCTGCGTATATGGTCCGATCGGGTGGTGGAAGATCGTTCCGAGCCCACGCGACCCGAGGAGACGCCGATGAAAGGCCCGCGTACTCGCGCAGCCCTCATCACCGCGGCAGGCAGTCTGTTCTCCACGAAGGGATACGCCGCCACCAGCCTCGAGGAGATCGGCGCGCAGCTCGGCGTCTCGCGCGGCACGGTGCTCTTCCACTTCGACACCAAGCTGGCATTGCTCTTCGCCGTGGTCGGCCCGCTTTCGGAGGAGATCGAAACGGTCGTCGCCGAGTTCGAGGACCAGCCGATTCCCCTCGGTGCGCGCCAGCGCCGCGCCTTCCTCAGCCGCTACTGCGACACCCTTGCCGCCCATCCGTATGCCACCCGGCTCCTGGTGCGCGACCTGAGCTCGATCACCCAGCTGAACGTTCCCGCCACCGGTCCGGGCATCACCGGCCGGCTGCAGGCACTGCTGGAAGGCCCGGATCCGGACGCGTCGGCCAAGCTGCGTGCCTCAGCCGCGCTCGGGGCGATTCTGCGGCCGTTGACGGTGCCGCCCGTCGAGCTTGATGAAGACGCCCGCGCGACGCTGGTTCAGTGCGCGTTGGCGGCCTACTCCTCCAAAGGCTGAAGCCCTTACGCCGCAGCCGTTTTCACGTCGATCTGCCCGTCCACAGGCTGCGGGCACTTGAACCACCGGCCGGGTGTGTCCTGGATGAAGGCCAGCATCGCCGGCATGCCGAAGAAGGCTTCCTCGATGCGGCTCACCACGACCTCGACGCCCGTCTGAGTGCGCACGACATCACCCACCCGCACCTCTTTGACCGGCACAGCTTTCCAGTCGTCGCTCATCCCACAGTCCTTTCGCCTGGCCCGCCAGGAACCTATCGCGAGCCGAAATCGGGCTCGCTCAGCCGGGCACCGCGCGGATCTCCGCATCCAGGCTGTCGGTGTCGATGACCGCGTAGGTGAAGCGTGCGTCCCTGCCGCGCAGCTGTCCGATGGAGCCGGGATTGACCACCAGTGTGCCGCCGACGTGCCGCACGAACGGGACATGCGTGTGTCCCACGACGACCAGATCGGCGTCGAGGGTCGGGGCGTCATCCCAGCGTCGCGAATCGGGATAGAGGTAGTCGAAGTACGGCTCCCATGGGCTCGCGTGAGTCAGGTGGAGCCGGCGGCCGCCGAAGTCGCGTCGCACCACGAACGGCAGCTGCGAAAGGAAAGCCAGCTCCACCGGATCGACGTGCTCGGCCTCGCGGGCGCGCACCCCTTGCGGGCCGAGCAACACCACCTCGTGATTGCCCTGCACGGCAGGCATTTCGCGCTCGCGCACCAGACGTACGACCTCGGAGGAGAACCGGTACTCGAAGACCAGATCGCCGCCGGCGAGCACGGTGGTGACGCCGAGTTGGTCCATCTCCGCGAGCGCCTGGCTGAGGGCGAGCGCATGGCAGTGCACGTCCGACACGGCACCCAGCAGCACGCCCGACCGCCTTTCCTCGACTCTGATCCCACGTTCATCATCGCGCGACGCGCCGTTGGTGCTGCACAAGCCCGCGCTTTGAGCCGATCTCGGCCGGGTGGAGGCACGCTGGACGAAGGTTTGAACCAGCTGTGAAAGACGAGAGGGACGCTGCTCCGTGACCGAGTCGCCCGAGCCGGCGGAGCAGCCGCCTGCCCCGCCGCCGACGACCCCGCCGTTGTCCGACACCCGCCACAACGCCGTGGAGGCGGTGACGTGGCCGGTACGGGTCGCAGCCGCCTGGGCCTGGAGGCTGGTGCTCATCGGCGCGACGGTCTATGTGGTCGTCAAGGAGCTGGACCGGATCGGGCTGGTGATCTTCCCGTTCATCATCGCGCTGTTCTTCACCGCGATCCTGCATCCCGTGGAGGTGCGGCTGCGGCGCCGCTTCCACCGCCGGCGGTCGTTCTCTGCGTTGATCGCCCTGCTGGTCGGGATCATCTTCCTGGCGGGCCTGGGCTACTTCGTGGTCTGGCAGATCAGCTCCCACGACAAGCAACTGGCCGATCAGGTCACCCAGGTCGTCGACAAGGCGAAACACTGGCTGGAGACCGGGCCGCTGCACGTGAAATCGGCCGACCTCGACAAGATCACCAAGAACCTCTCCAACACCATCCAGCAGCACGGTGGCCAGCTGATCAGCAGCGCGATCACCACCGTGAAAGCAGTGATCGAGTTCCTCGCCGGCTTCCTGCTCGTCCTGCTCACGACGTTCTATCTGCTGCGCGACGGCGACATCGTGTGGGGCTGGTTCGTCCGGCTCTTTCCGCACGCGTCACGCGAGCGGCTGGACTTCGCCGGCCGGGCCGGCTGGGGGACCTTCGGCGGCTACATGCGAGGGCAGCTGCTCATCGCGCTCTTCCACGGAACGACGACGACGATCCTGCTGCTGATCCTGCGGGTGCCGCTGGCGGCTGCCCTCGGGGTGCTGATCTTCATCGGCTCATTCATCCCGCTGGTCGGTCTGACCATCACCGGGGCGCTAGCGGTCGCCGTCGCCCTGCTCGAGCACGGCGCCACGGCCGCCATCATCGTCGCGATCGCGATCATCATCCTGGTCCAGGTGGAAGGTCATGTCCTGCAGCCGTTCATCATGAGCCGCAGCGTCGACATCCATCCGCTGGCCGTGGTGCTCTCGGTGATCGCGGGCACGACCCTGGGCGGAATCCCTGGAGCGCTGATCGCCGTGCCGCTCGTCGCGTTCCTCAATACCAGCGTGAGGGCGCTGCAGAAGGGCCCCCTGCGGGCCGAGCCTGACGTCAAGGCGCAAGTCGAGAGCAGCGCCTAGCTCTCGGTCGAACCCGCCATCCGGACGCGTCAGTCGGCTACCTGACAGTTCGCTGGGTACGGACCGGCGATCATGCTTTGATGATCTCCGATATCCGAAACAGGGAGTGAAATGGCGACGTACAACGGCCCCTCGGGCACCCTCTACCGCGTCCGAATCGGCCTCGCCCTGGCCGCCACGGGCGCCCTGCTGGCCGCGTGTGGGAGTTCCTCGAAAGCGGCTTCGACCGGGACAACCGGCACCACCCCCTCGACCGCAGCCTCCACCGCGCCGTCAGCCGCCGCCGCATCGAAGGACTCGGGATCGTCCGGAAAGGTGAGCACCGACCTCGGGGGCGGCTCGTTCTGTGACAAGGCACGCAAGGCCGAGACCGACACGGCATCCGCGGCGACCAAACTGACGGACGGCCCGGATGCGTTCAAGCAACTCGAGGAGAACGCGCAAGCCGAGCTCTCCAAGCTGGTCGTTGAGGCGCCATCCCAGATCAAGGGTCCAGTGACGACGCTCGTCAACGCCGAAGATCAGTTCTTCAACGCGCTGAAGGCCGCCGACTTCGACGTCACGAAGGTCAGCACCACCGCGACCAGTTCGTTCGACTCGCCTCAGGTCACGCAGGCCATCCAGCAGATCGACACCTATCTCGTGACCAAGTGTGGCATCAACCCCAGCGCGATCCCGAGCTGACCCTTCAAGCAACAAGCGGCCCGATGCGGGACCCCCGACCCTGCATCGGGTCGCTTGTGTTCAGGCTTCGGTGAGACGCGCCAGCCGGTCCGCGGCCGCGTGAAGTGTTTCCAGCCGTTTCGGAAACGCAAACCGGATCGTGCGACGGCCGTCCGCCGGATCGGGATAGAACGACGAACCCGGCACCGCGGCGACGCCGATCTGCTCGACGAGCCGGCGCGCAAAGAGCACATCGTCACCCGCCGGGTCGACGGCATGCGTGTCGCACAGGACGTAGTACGCGCCGTCGGGTGTCACGAATTCGAAGCCGGTCTTGCGCAGCACGTCGCACAGCAGATCGCGCCGCTCGAGATAATCGGCGGCCATGCTCTCGTAGTAGCTCGGCGGGAGCGCCATCGCGGCGACGCCCGCGGCTTGTAGCGGGGCTGCAGCCCCGACCGTCAGGAAGTCGTGCACCTTGCGGATCGCGCCGGTCATGTGCGGCGGCGCGACGGTCCACCCGACCCGCCAGCCGGTTACCGCGTAGGTCTTGGAAAGCGCGTTGATCGTGACGGTGCGCTCTTCCAGACCCGGCACGGTCGCGGGTGGCACGTGGCCGCCCCGGCCGAGGTAGTGGATGTGCTCGTAGATCTCGTCGGTGAAGCAGAGCACGTCGTACTGCTCGCAGAGCCCGGCGATGAGGTCGAGTTCGGCGCGGGTGAAGACCTTCCCGGTCGGGTTGTGCGGGGTGTTGACGATGACCGCGCGGGTGCGGTCGTTGAACGCGGCCCGCAGTTCTGCCTCGTCGATGCTCCAATCCGGCCGGTGCAGTTCGACGAAGCGCGGCGTCGCTCCGGACAGGATCGCGTCAGGCCCGTAGTTCTCGTAGAACGGGGTGAACACGATGACTTCCTCGCCCGGATCCACCAGGGCCAGCATCGCGGCCATCATCGCTTCGGTGGAGCCGCACGTCACGCAGATGGAGGTCTCGGGATCCACCTCCCATCCCGGGTAGGTACGCGCCATCTTGGCGGCGATCGCCTGCCGGAAATCCTGCGCGCCCCAGGTGATCGCGTACTGATTCACGTCAGCGTCGATGGCAGCTTTGGCGGCTGCCTTGAGCTCGGGTGGGCAGCCGAAGTCCGGGAACCCCTGCGCGAGATTGACCGCACCGTGCGCATTCGCCAGCCGGGTCATCTCGCGGATGACGGATTCGGTGAAGGTGTCAGCTTTGGCGCTCACCCGAAGGGTCTGGGATCTGGTCACGACGTCATCTTCCTCACGGCACCCATGGCAGTAGCAAAAGCAGCGGCGCGCTCGCGGTAATCACGAAACAGCCCGAAACTCGGAGCCGCCGGCGAGAGCAGGACAACCCCGTCCGGGGCGGCCCATTCGAAGCCGAGCTTGGTGGCTTCCTCGACTCCGGCGGTGACGCCGAGTTCCACCAGCGGCATCGGCCCGGCAGCGCGGAACGTGTCGATGATGCGCGGGCCACTGTCGGGGACACCGAGAACCAGCAACGGGACGCGGCGTTGCTGTACGCCCAGCGCGAGCTCCTGGTAGTCGACCCCGCGATCGAAACCCCCGGCGATGAGCGCCACTCTTCGGTCGGGAAAGGCGTCGAGGGCCGCCAGGGTCGGGAGCACGTTCGTCGACAGGCTGTCGTCCACGAACGTCACGCCCTCGACGACGCCGATCACCTGCAGCCGGCTGGCCAACGGCACGAAACCTTCAGCGGCTGCAGTGAGTGCGGAGTCATCACTGGCCTGGGCGACCCCGAGTTCGTCGAGCAACGCCTGGGCCATGAGCGCGTTGACGACGTTGTGCCGTCCCAGCAAGGGAAGTCGCGTCACCCATCCGCCGGGTAGGTCTGCATCGGGCACCCAACGCACGTGAGCTCCCAGCTGTGCGCGGTGCTCCTGCACCACAGCATCCTCGGCATTGCTGACCGTGACTTCGGCGCCGGGCAGCGTGCAGATCGAGAGCTTGTCGCGGTAGTACGTCTCCAGATCGCCGTGCCAGTTCAGATGGTCCGGATGCAGCGACGTGACCGCGACGACGCGCGGCGCGACGCACAGATCGGTGGCCTGGAAGCTGGAGGTCTCGATGAGCCAGAAATCGGCGTCCTGCTCCGCCTCCGGATCCCACGGGGGGTTGCCGATGTTGCCGCCGATGAAGCAGCGAAAGCCCAGTGTTTGCAGCAGATGTCCTGCGATCGAGGTGGTGGTGCTCTTGCCTTTCGTCCCGGTGATGCAGGCGACCCGATCGCGGTCGGCCTCCTGCATCCAGAGGCCGAGGCCGCCGGCCACGGGGATGCCCTCCGCCTCCAACGCCTGCACTTGCGGACGGTAGCGGCTGATTCCCGGTGTCTTGACGACGACCTCGCAGGTGCGCAGCGCGTCGAATCCGCCCTCGTCCGTACGCATGGCGCCGGAGTCACCCGGGCTGTCGTCCACGAGCACCGGCGACGCCCCGAGCACCTTCAATCGGCGCAGATTCGCGTGTCCCTCGACCCCCAGCCCCCAGACTCCGACCCGGGCGCCGCGAAGGTCAGACCACGACAGATTCGGGCGAGTATTCATCGGGGATGGCGTGCGGAGCGGTCGCCTTCATGAGTTGGGCCGGCAAGTCGCTGCCTGGCGGGGTCTGGGCGGCAAGACTTTGGACGAGCGAGTCGTGCGCGCGGTCGGGACGCTGGGCGGCCAGCGCGATGGCCGCCCGGCATTCGTCGATATCGCCGACGCACTCGAAGGGTTTGCGGTCCGCCAGCACCCCGAGCAATGCCCGGAACTGGTCAGCCAGCTCGTCGTTGCGCAGCGGCTCGAGACCGCCGAAGATGTCGCCCAGCTCCTCGGGCGTGAGGTAGGGGGCGAGTACCAGGTCGATGAAGCAGCACTTGTCGCAGTGGCCGCACCAGTGGTCCAGACGCGCAGCCGGATCGATGTGGAAGGCTCGATTGCAGCTGCGAAAGACGTGGTGGTACTCGCGAAGTTTGGCGAAGCGCTCCGCGACCCACAGCTCGGAGTACGGGCGTAGCAAAGAGAAGTACGCGAGCCGCGGGCCGATCGACTCGGCAAGCACCGCGCTGAACGCCTTCTCGAACGACCAGCTCTTGGAGTACTGGTGGTTGATGCTGCGGTCGGCCAGCACCAGGGTGGGCACCGACGCCGAGCGCTCATTCGACATCACGACGGCGTCGCGGCCGACGCTCACCGCCGCCAGCACAGCGACCGCCGAAAGCACGCCGGTGACCGGCACGTGACCGTTCAGGAAGCCGAGCTCGCGAGAGCGCAGCACCTTCTCATCGATCGTGCGCGTCGCGCGCACGATCGGGAGCGCGCTGAGGGCGGCCGGGGCCTCGATCGCGTCGAAGAGCGCTCCGCCCGGGCTCGAGACGAAGAGTGCGACGTCGTCGAACCGCGAGCGCACGTGCTCCAGCGAGACGATCGAGTCGATGCCCCCGCCGAAGGGAACCAGCGGACGTCCGGGCTGCGGCCGGTACTCGGCAGGCTCGGGAGCCACCTCGCGCGCCCGGATCTCGATGGCGAGGTCGAGGTCGTTGCGGTACGCGAACTCGCCGAGCCCCTGCAGGTAGAACTCGTGCAGGAACGCGCGCTCGGTCGCCGTGAGCGCGTGCTCGCCGAGGTCGATGACCGGCGGCGCCGACGTCTTGTAGTACGAGACACCGGCCAGCAGGAAGATCAGCCGGGCCGCAGCGCGGACCGCTGGATCCGACGCGTCCAACGCGGAGTTGAAGGTCACCTGCTCCACGAACTGCAGCTCACCGACGGAGTACCGGCAAACGACCGACGCGTCGACGATGTCGAACCCGTCGTAGCGGAAGGAGCCTGGCACGATCCCACCGTATCGGGCGGTGGCGTTCCTGGCCGCGAGGTCGTCCTAGGTCCCGTGCAGCGCCGTCACACCGCTGGTGGTGCCGACCAGGAGCAAACCGAGCCCATAGCTCGGGCTGGTGAAGTTCGGCACCTGCGAGCCGACGTCGAGGCTCTGCAGCGTCTTGCCACTGGGGGCGTCGTACTCGGTGAGCTTGCCGTCGCGATACTGCGCGGCCCAGACGCTGGTGCCGATCAGGATCGGTGAGCTGTTCGCGCCGGACAGCACTGCACCGGCCTTGTTGGTGGTGAGGTCGATGACCTGGATTCCGCCCTGGCGGCAGGGCACGAATAGCCGGTTGGTCGCCGCATCGTAGGCGGGGCCACCATCCGGGTCGCTGGTGCAAACCCCTTTGATCGCCGCCTTTTGTGAGAGGTCCGACTGGGTAAGGACGAACCCGATCTGGGTCTTGCCGGTCGCGAAGAGGGTGCCGTTCGGAAGCAGCACCGGATTGCTGGTCGAGAGGTCCTCGTCTCCTCCGGCAACCTGGTCCTTGAACGAGGCCAGCGGCTTGAGATCGGGACTCAATTTGACGACGCTCTCGGTGTACTTCTTCGGGTCCGGGCCGCCCTCCGGAGGATCGGGGTTGGCGTTGCCGGTCGTCACATACAGGTTGCCGCTGGCATCGACCGCGGGAGCCCCGCCGGATTGCCAGATCGCACCGCCCTCGCCGTCGGAGGCGACTTCGAACGAGATCTTGTTTGCGGCGCCGGACTGCTCGACCCCGACGACCCAGCCGTGATAGCTGCCGCAGTCGCCGTAGTTCCCGCCGTAGCTCACGTACACGCGTCCGTTGGCGAGGGCGAGGGAAGCGCGCTGCAGCAGGTTCACCGGGCTTTCACCGGAGGGCAGCGGAGGGTCGACGTTCTCGGACAGGGTGACGGCACCCGTCGCGATGCGCAGGCCCTCCAGTTGGTGATGGACCGTGCCGGCGCTGGCGACCTCACCGACGACGTACACAGTGCCGGAAGCCGTATCGATGACGGGCGTGCTGGTGATTCCGAGCGGGTCGATGTTGCCGCAGCCCGCCGCCGACTGGACGTCGGTGAGCGGGCTGCCGAGCGAGGCCGACCAGAGCACCTTCCCGTCGGACGGATTCAGTGCGACGACGCGGTTTGTCTCGGTCGCAGCAATGATCTTTCCGTCAGCGATCAGAGGCTGGCCATAGACCGCACCCCCGAGATCGGCTGCCCAGGCACGCGTCGCCTTGGCCAGGCTCGCGCCTGCCGGTACGGCCGCTGTACGGGCCTGGTCGAAGTGGTAGCCGGGCCAGGCTGAAGTCACTGCGCTGCCGGAACTCGTACTGGGCAGCGGCGCTGCCGACGAGGAGGCCGGGACGCTGCTGCTCGGAGCCTGCTGCGCAGGGCCTGCCGCGCTCGACCCGCAACCCGCCACGACCACCGTCGCCAATGGCAAGAGCATCGTTGCGATAGCTCCACGTCCGCGCTGCATCACAGGAAGCCCTGCCCGCTCAGGCCTGTCAGGAAACGGGATTGAGCGGCAGCGGGACGAGCGTGGCGTACCCGGCGGAGAAGGCCGCGACCTCGGTGGTCGGATGCAACTTCGACAGGCAGTTTGACGTGCCGAGGTCCGATTGGCCGGCGAGCAGCTTGGTCTGCTGGGGGAGTTTCAATTCCCCGCGAACCTTGCCTTTGTTGCAGCTCGGCACGTTCAGGCTGACGACGCTGGCGGCCGTGCTGGACGGCCCCTTCGGCAGCGACGAGCGCACCGAAGCCAGCCAGTCGACCGCGTAGCGCGCCGCGGTCGCGAAGTCATACGCCTTACCCGCTCCCGAACTGACGGCGAGTGCCGGCAGCCCATTGCGGGCACCGACGCGGGCGGCGCCCACCGTTCCTGACAGGTCGACGATCGGACCGAGGTTCTGCAGCGCATTGATGCCCGAGATCACGACGTTGGGAGCCAGATGCAACTGCGTGAAGGCGACGTTCGCGGAGTCGGCGGGGGTTCCATTGACGGATACGGCGGGGTAGCCCGAGGCCGTGGTCGCATTCGTGAAAGTGACGCTCCCAGCGGTGGTCTTTCCGCCGGTTCCGCTCTGGTTCGTCGCCGGCGCGACGACCTTTACCGTCACGCCCTTGACCTTGCGCAGGGCCTGCACCATCGCGTCGATCCCGGGCGCCTTCACCCCGTCGTCATTGGTGACCAGGACGGTGATGACGGCTGCTGCGGCTGACGAGCTGAGCGGCGGTGCCTGGCTGGAGGAGGACGAGGTGGAACCCGAAGGCGTCGGATTCGCACCGCTCGATGAGCTGCCGCACGCGCCCAGCACGCCGGTAAGCACGACTGCCCCCAGCGTCAAGGACAGCACGGAGCCGCGGCCATGACGAGCTTCAAAGCGCACCCGCGAACGCTAGCACCCAAGGACCCAAGGACCCGGCCAAACGGGGATTAGGCCGGGATCACCCCTAGCGCGCGGGTGAATTCGACCAGCCGGTCGATCGCGTCGGACGAGATCGGCAGTTGCGGTTTGCGGGGAACACCTCCGGCGAAGCCGAGGCGGTCGAGCACCCCCTTGGTGGCACGGATGCCACCGGCGCCGTACATGGCGGCAAAGAGCCGCAGGAGCTTGCCGAAACTCGTCGTCAGCGCCGCCGCATCACCCTCGCGGTAGGCCCGCACGACCTCCATGCACAGCTCCGGCGAGAAGTTGGCCTCCGAGCTGAGATAGCCGGTGGCGCCGAGCGACCAGGCGACCAGCGCCTGCTGCGGACCCCCCACGTGGATGTCCAGCCGCTCGCCGAGAGCGTCGACGATCTCGGCGAGGTAGCTGGTGTCCTGATGCGTGCAGTTGATCCCGATCAGGTGCTCGTACCGCTCGGCAAAGCTGACGAGCATCTCGACCGGCACCCGGTAGCCGACAGATTGATGGGTCGACAGGATCGCGGGCAGTTCGATGGAGGAGAGAATGTCCTCGAAATACGCCTGCATCTCCTGACGATTCGGGCGGTGCCCGTGTCCAGGGTCGAGCGAATAGATCTGCGTCGCTTCGATGCCGGCCTGCTTGGCGACCGCGACGTACTCGATCATCTCGGCGGACGTACGCGGCTCGCAGCCCATGGCGCGCACCGGGACCTTGCCCTTGAGCTCCTCGACCCCGATCTCCAGCAACCGCCGGGCTTCGTCGCTGGTGAGGACGTAGCCCTCGCCGCTCCCACCGCCGCCCAGATACACCCCGATACCCGCGGCGGCCATCCGCCGCAGGTGTCGCCGGATCCCCGGTTCGTCGAAGCCGCCGGTCGCCGTGAAGGGCGTGATGCTGATGACGAAGGTGCTGGCGCGCGAGGCCTGTAGCGCTCCCGACGGCGTCACCTGTTCAGCGCCGGATCTCGCGTACGGCCTCGGCCGAGACGGCGGCGTCGAGGGAGAACGGATACGCCAGATCGTCATGCGTCGTCAGGTGGCGATGGGCCAACTGCTGCGCACCGTCGCCATCACCGGCGGCAATGAACTCGAGCAGTTCGGCGTGCTCGTTCCAACTCGCCGTGCGGGCCTCCAGGGTCGTCGTGTGGGCCGACGGTCGTGATGCACCCGTCAGGCGGGCGACATGGCCGGTCCACAGCGATTCGAGCGCGCCGACGACGAGGCTCATCGTGGGACTGCCGCAATTGTCGACCATGATGTCGTGGAAATCATGAGCAATCGGAGCGTATTTCTCGGGATCGGCCAGCACCCGCTTGCTCTCGCGGAGGTTGGCCCGAAGCAGCGGGACGACGCTGCGCTTGCGGTTGGTTCGCTCGGCGCAGAGCGCGGCACAGGCAGGATCGAGGCGCACCAGCGTCGCCACGATGTCGCGCACGGCGACCCCCTGGTGTTGCAGGACGAGGCCGAGCATGTACGCGACCTTGTCTGCCCGGGGGGAATGCACGATCGCGCCGCCCACATTGCCGCGCTGCACCGTCACGAGGCCTTCGGTCTCCAGGACGCGTAAGGCCTCCCGGATCGACGGCGGGCTGACCCCGAAGCGCTCGATCAGGTCCTCCTGCTTGGGCAGGCTGTCACCGTCCTGGTAGGTCCCCAAAAGGATCCCGTCGCGCAGCTCGGCCGCGATGATTTCGGCCAGGCGCGGCTGGCGGTACTGGCTGAGGGCGGTCAAGCGCCGAGGCCGAGGAGTCGCTGCGCGTTGCCGGCCAGGATCGCGTGGCGCTCATCGGCGGGCACTCCCGCGAACGAGGCGTTGATGGTCTTCCACGAGTAAGGCCAGTCGGAGGTGATGTGCGGGTAGTCGTTGGACCACATCATGCGGTTGACGAGATTGGCGCGGTGCCGGTTGTCGATCGCGTAATGATCGGTGATGAAGGTCGGGAAGAAGAACTCTGACATGTACTCGCTCGGCAGCAGCCGCAGCCGGCTGTCCTTCAGGTCAGCGAAGGCGTGCCGCAGATAGTTGTCGTCGGCCTGCTCGGCGAAGTACGGCATCCATCCGCAGTCGACCTCGGCAAGGATGATGCGCAGGCTCTGGTGGCGGTCGAGCACTCCGCTGAACGCCCATTCCAGCATGCGGCTGGGCGCGTCATAGAAGTGGCCGGTGCCGGGCAGGCCGCGCACGCTCATCCGCTTCGCGCTCGGGGGCCGGTCGGTCAGCCCGATGTGGATCGACAGCGGCTTGCCGGTCTCCTCGACCAAGCTCCACACCGGCTCATCGGCCTCGCTGATCTTCGTGGTGCCGTTGGGGTAGGACTGCAGAAGCCAGGCTCCGAGGCCCGGAAGATCCTGGCAACGCTTGATTTCCGCCAGCGCCTGATCCACCCCGCGGCTCGGAATCATCGCCGCGCCCACCAACCGGTCCGGCGCGTGCGAGCAGAACTCGGACAGGAAATCGTTGTAGGCCCGCACCATCTCGTAGTGGAAGTCGGGATCCTTGGTGCCCTTCACGTAGCCGCTGGCGAAGCCCATCGGAAAGAGCAGCTCCGCGTCGACGCCGTCGGCGATCTGCTCCTCGACCCGCGCCTTCGGGTCATAGCCACCTGGGTGGATGTCCTCGTAACGGCACCACTCGCCCTGCGCTTCGGGGGCACGTCCGGCACACGCTTCCCAGCCGAATCCGCGAGCCTCGAATCCCTCGCACACCCACGCGTCGCCTTCCGGACGACGCTCGACTCGCGGCACCTGATCCAGGTACTTCTGCGACACACGGGTGGTCCAGATGTCGCCCGGGCCGTTCAGATGGCCATCGGCGGAGATCAGCTTGTACTGGGTTGGCGCCGCTTGTGCTGTCATGTCAATGTTATAAAGGATGGGGCTCTCGCGGTCAACGTTCCCCTCGCATTACCGGCCGCCCGCCCCCCGGCCGCACACAATCCGATGCGCACCTGGAGCGAGGGGTTTTTTGAACGAGCACACAATCCGTTGCATCACCACGGAATGAACCGGATCGTATGCGCGACCAAAAACCTGGTCGCTCCCTCTGCGCATCGGATTGTGTGCGCTCACCGATCAACGGTGAGGATCATTCCCGAGCCGTCCATCAACGCGCCGGAAGTGACGGCGCCGACCTCGTGCTTGGCGACCTGCCGTGCGCCCCCGCGGCCCTGGATCTGCAGCACCGCCTCGGCGACGGTGTTCATCCCGTGCAGGTACCCCTCGGCGAGCAAGCCGCCGTGCGTGTTCATCGGGAGCCGGCCGCCGAGTCGCGTCTCGCCCGCGCGCACAAACGCGCCGGAGCCTCCGCGCTCGCACAGTTGCAAGCCTTCCAGTCCCATCAGAGCGGTGCTGGTGAAGCAGTCGTAGATCTCGGCGAACTGCACGTCCTTCGGTCCCAGGCCGGCTTGGCGGTAGAGGTCGTCAGCCAGCCAGCTCGTGTAGTTACGCGTGTAGTCGCGCCAGGTGAGGTGGTCGCCGATGTCGAGGCCGGGCCGCGGGCCGGCGCGGTACCCACCCGCCGCCACGACCGCGGGTGGATGACGTAGATCGCGAGCCCGCTCGAGCGTCGTCACCAGCACCGCGCAGGCGCCGTCCACCTCGATCGTGCAATCGGGACCGCGGAACGGATCGACGACGTAGGGGCTGTCGAAGTACTGCTCGCGGGTCAGCGGCCGGCGCCGGAAAGCCCGCGGGTTGTCCATCGCGTACTCACGCTGGGTGAGCGCCACGGCCGCCAAATCCTCAGCGCCCTGGCCGGTTTGGGCCAGAAAGCGCTGCGCCCACATGGCGACGTACATCATGTAGGCGCCGTAGCCGAGCGGGTAGCGGTACTGCCCGCCGCCACCGGAGAATTCCATCGCGCCGACCCTCGGTCCGGAACGTCCCTTCAACGCCCGAAAGACCAGCACCGCCTCGGCCTGCCCGGTGGTGACCGCAGCCGCGGCCTGCGCCACCAGGTGGCAGGGCGCCTGGCCGCCGAGGTCGATGTCCAGCGAGAAGCGCATCTGCGGCAGCCCGAGCACGGTCGCGACTGCCTGGGTGGGCACCGAGTCGTGCATCACCATGAAGCTGGCGATGCCGTCGACGACGTCCTTGTCGATGCCGGCGTCGTCGATCGCCGCCCGGCAGGCATCACGGGCGAGCTCCAGAATCGACTGCGGCGCCGCGGCGCTGAACTCCGTGTAGCCCACGCCCGCGACGGCAGCCCGATACCCGCTCATGCCTGCTCCGCCGGCAGGAAGGCCAGCTCGGTCCAGTCGTCATGGTCGACGTAGCGGGCACTCACCCGAAGGTCGACGCTCGCGTCACCAGTGAGGCGGCCGAGCACCCGGCAGCCCTCGTCGAGTTCCACCGTCGCCAGCGTGCAGGGGAGATCGGCCTCGGTGATCGAACCGAGGGGGCGGTGCACAACGATCCAGGAGTAGATACGCCCGAGGCCACTCGCCGTGACGTGCTCGGACTCGCCTGACCCGCAATTCGGGCAGCCCGGCATCGGCGGGAAGCGGATCTCGCTGCAGTTTCCGCACTTCTGCAACAGCACCTGATGCTCGCGCAGGGCGTTCCAGAACGGCGCGCTGTCCTCATCAGCGAGCGGGCCGCTCATCGTCCGGTGAACCGCGGCGGGCGCTTCTCGGCGAAGGCCTGCAGGCCCTCGGTCGCGTCTTCCGAGGTGAGGCAGTACAACGCGTTGCGGTCGAGCTCGACGCGTAAACCACTGTCAACGCTGAGGTTTTGCGACCAGATGGTGTTCATCACATCCTTGGCGTTCGTGACGGCGAGCGGGCTCTTGCTCGCGATCTGGGCGGCCAGCTTCATCCCTTCCGCGCGAAGCTCGTCGTCCGGAACCACCCGGCTCACCAGTCCCCATTGTGATGCCGTCTCGGCGTCCAGCAGCACGCCGGTCATGACCAGTTCGGACGCCTTCGCGATACCGATCATGCGGGCGAGCAAGGTCAGCACCCCGCCGCCGCCCATCTGGCCGAAATTCAGGTGACCGTCACCGATCCGCGCCGAACGGGCGGCGAGCGCGAAGTCGCAGTTGAGCAGGAGTTCCAGCCCACCTGCCACCGTCACGCCGTTGACCAAGGCGATGACCGGTACCCGCAGCCCGCGCAGCCGGCCGAACGCGTCGTGCAGATCCTTCACGAACTGGGGGAAACGTACCGGATCGCGTTGCAGCTCCACGTAACTCTTCAGATCGCCACCGGCGCTGAACGCCCGGCCGTTACCCGTCACGAAAAGAACCCGGACGGCAGGATCCGCGGCCGCTTGCGACACCGCATCGTCGAACGCCCCGACCAGCTCCCAGCTCATCGCGTTCAGCTCGGCGGGCCGGTTCAGCGTGATGGTCGCGGCCAATCCCTCAGTGTCAGGGATCGGCTCGGTCGCGTACTCGACGATCATCTGGCGGCCTCCCCCAGGATTTGCCGCAGAATCTCATGTTTCTGCACCTTGCCCGAGGCCGTGACGGGAAGTTCCTCCAGCAGCACCAGGCGCTCGGGCAGCTTGTACGTAGCGAGGCCCACCTCGCGCAGCCGGGCCACCATCGCCTCGAAATCGAGCGAGCAGCCCGGGTTCAGCACGACGCAGGCGCAGCCACGTTCGCCCAACCGCTCGTCGGGCAGCGCGACCACGGCGGCCTGCCGCACCTCCGGGAATTCTTGGAGCTTGTCTTCTATCTCGCGCGGGGCGATGTTCAGTCCCCCGCGGATGATGATTTCTTTCTTGCGCCCGACGACGGTCAGGTAGCCCTCCGCGTCCAGCCGCACGGCGTCACCCGTGCGTACCCACCCGCCCTCCAGGTACGTATCTGCCGACCGCGGGTCGTCCGCGAACCCGACGCTCGTGTTGGGACCCCGCACGTACAGCTCGCCTTCTGCCGGGGGCGTCAGGGCTTTTCCCTCGTCGTCACGCACTTCGATGTCAGTGTGAGGAAGGGCGTAGCCGTCGGTGTTCGCACGCTTCTCGGGCGGCGAATCGGGCCGATTCCAGGTGGCACACAGCACCTCGGTCGACCCGTACAGCCTCAGCACCCCGATGCCTACCTGCTCGGCTCGCGCGACGAGAGCGGCCGGCACCGGCGCCCCGCCGCAGCCGAAATGCGTCATGGTCGGCAGGCTGATCCCCGTTTCCTCGCAATGAGCAACGAGATCACCGAGGAACGTCGTCGCCGCGAGCGTGTAGTTGCACTGATGATCAGCGATGAGCGTCGCCGCGTCTTTCGCGTCCCACCGGTCCTGCAGCACGAGGGTGGCTCCGTGCCAGAGCGCCGCGCGCATCCCGTAGTTGAACCCGGTGGAATGCCCGACCGGCGACGGCATCCAGACCACCGTCTCGCGGCCGAGGCCAAGGGCTTCGAAGGTCGCACGGACCGCGAATCCTGCCGTGTTCTCGGTATGCATGACGGCCTTGGGACGTGCTTCAGTGCCCGACGTGAAAATCAGCTCCGACACGCTGGCCGCACTCAAGCCTCGCCATAAGGCCATGCCGCTTTCCGGCGCCATCGGCTGCGGATCATCGAGGTCGACGACGACACGAATGGGCGCCTCGCCGCGCCCGGCGGTCACCTCATCCAGCAACGCCTCGTGGTCGAAGCCGCGGTAGGTCGCCGGGATGACCACGACCTTTGGCCGGGCGGTGAAGAAGATGTGGCGCAGCTCGCTTTCGCGGTAGTTCGGCAGGATCGGATTGACTACGGCTCCACGCGAGATCGCCGCGACGGCCGCCACGACCGCCTCGTAACAGTTCGGCAGTTGGATCGAGACGACGTCGCCGGCAACCAGCCCCTGGGCCGCGAGGTGCGCCGCCAGGCCGGCCGCATCGCGCATGAGGTCGTGATACGTCCGGCGGCGCTCGCCCATACGGTCGATCACGGCGACGGTTCCAGGTGGCCACGCCGCTTCAGCGGTCGCGACCACCCGCGCGCTCAGCGTCTCGAATGTCCACAGCCGATCCGCGTAGTAGCGCTCCGCCTGCTCGTCACTTGTGACGATGTCCTGCAACATGGGCGCTCCCCTGGGCACGCGGACCTCCGCAGCAACGCAAAACTGCCCCGCCGTCAGTGACGGCGGGGCAGTTGAGCTTGAACGTCAGACGCTCAGATGGGGCGGACCTGCTCCGCCTGGGGGCCCTTCTGGCCCTGGGTCACCTCAAACTCGACGCGCTGGTTCTCGTCGAGGCTGCGGTAGCCGTCAGTGGCAATCGCCGAGTAGTGAACGAAGACGTCAGCGCCTCCACCGTCCTGGGCAATGAACCCAAAACCCTTCTCAGCGTTGAACCACTTCACGGTGCCCTGCGTCATGCTTGTCTCCTTCGGGGGGACGGTTTTTCGGCATCCGCTCGGTGCGGATCCCGGGTTGCCCGCGGAGGTCGTCATCCCCTCCGGAAGGATCCGGAAAAAACAACAAGCGCCCGCTGTAAATCCCGCGAGCGCTTGATACGTACGAGGAAATGCAACTGCAACCGCTATGAACGGTAGCACCTTCTGTCCTTCGCGCAAGCCTGCGGGCCCAAATGTTGGCGCCAGCTGCTCAGGGTGGATAGCGTGGAGTCGGGTTCGGATAGGTGCCCACGCTGCTCTGCTCACCGCCGATTCACTCGGCTTGGTCCGGGCGCCGTAACGGTTCCCGTTCGACTCGGAGCATCCAGTGGGATCAGAGGGTCCAATCGACCCGACGCCCGACGCGACACCCACCGACGAGCTCAGCCTCGTTGCTGCCTACGGTCAGCTGCAGTCGCTGCTGCTCGAGACGGACGACGTGGCTGGGTTCCTGGAGCAGCTGGCCGTGCTGTCTGCCGCCGTCGTACCGGCCTCCACCTGCGGAATCACCCTTCGCGGCGAGCGCGACGCCTTCACGGTGGCGAGCAGCGATCAGCTCGCCCGTGACGTCGATGAGATCCAGTACGGGCGCGGGCAGGGCCCGTGCTTGTCAGCCATGAACACCGGTGAACGGGTCCTGATCACCGATCTGGCCCAGGACGAGCGCTGGCCCGAGTACCGCACTCACGCCGTCGAACGCGGCATCGCGAGTTCGCTGTCGCTGCCGCTCACCGTGTCGGGCCAGACGGTCGGGGCGCTCAACTTGTACGGCTTGAAGCCGGGACAGTTCGACGCCGAAGCCACCCGACGCGCCGAGGCGTTCAGCCGGCAGTCGGCGACGGCGTTGACGATCATGATGCGTCATGCGTCGCAGCTGACCTTGGCGGGCCAGCTGCGTGAGGCGCTCGAATCGCGGGCCGTCATCGATCAGGCCATCGGCGTCATCATGGGTCAAAGGCGCTGCAGCGCCACCGAAGCCTTCGGCGTGCTCAGGCAGGCGTCGCAGCATCGCAACGTCAAGCTGAGCGTGGTGGCCGCCGAGCTCATCGAAGCAGCTTCCGGGCATCCTCCGCAGGCGCCGCGGCCCTTCACGCAGCGGGGCTGAATCGCCCGCCTCAGCAGATCCGTGGCAGCGGGTCTCCGACGAGCATGTCGATGAGCCGGTGGCCACCGAAGGCGGTTCGCCCCAGCACCCGCCCCGGAGGTTCGTCGCGTACCTCGGCCACGATGGCGGCATTCTCGCCGCCGGCTACGGCTTGCATGGCCGCCAGCGCTGCGTCGGCATGCTCAGGGGCGACGAAAGCGACGAGCTTGCCCTCGTTGGCCATGTAGAGCGGGTCGATGCCGAGGATCTCGCCGGCGCCCTTGACCTCATCGCGCAGCGGTACCCGCGACTCCTCGAGAACGATGCCTACCTCCGCAGCCATGGCGATCTCGTTCAGCACCGTCGCGAGGCCGCCGCGGGTCGCGTCACGCATGCAACGCAGGGCCTCCCCACAGCTTTCGAGGAGTGTGGACGCGAGGGGCCACAAGGACTGGGTGTCGCTGCTGACGTCGGCCTCGATATCGAGGTCGCCGCGCGCCAGCAGGATGGCGACCCCGTGGTCGCCGATCGTCCCGGACACCAGAACCTTGTCGCCGGGCCGCACCCGTTCGGGAGCAAGCGCCGTGCCTTCGGCAAGGAGCCCGACGCCTGTGGTGGTGATGTACATCGAGTCGCACTTGCCACGCTCGACAACCTTCGTGTCGCCGGTGATGACGTTCACGCCCGCCCGCTGCGCCGCTTGCGCCATGGCCGCGATCTCGCCGCGCAGCACGTCCGCCGCAAGCCCCTCCTCGAGGACGAGCGCCGCGGACAGAGCGAGCGGTCGGGCACCACTCACGGCGAGGTCGTTCACTGTCCCGTTGACGGCGAGTTCGCCGATCGAACCTCCGGGGAAGCGGATGGGTCGCACGACGAAAGAGTCGGTGGTCATGGCCAGCCGCGCGGTTCCGACCGTCAGCAGGCCGGCGTCGGTGAGTTGCTCCAGCGCGGTGTTGGCAAGCTGCGGGACGATAAGCCCTTCGACGAGCGCGCGGCTCGCCTTGCCGCCCGCCCCGTGTGCCATGGTGATCCGCTCGTCGCGGAAGCGTTGGGGCCGGCGGCGCATCGCTTCGATGCGGTCGCCGACCTGAGTCTCGGTGATGCTCACCGCAGGACCTCGAGGGTCAGCCGCTGCTTGGCGTACTGGCCGTAGTTGTAATACGCCGCGCAGGCTCCTTCGGAAGAGACCATGCAAGTGCCGATCGGCGTCTCCGGTGTGCAGGCGGTACCGAAAACCTTGCACTCCCAGGGCTTCAGGACGCCTTTGAGGACCTCCCCGCACTGGCAGGCCTTGGGGTCGGCGACGCTCACGCCCGGCAACTCGTAGCGGCGCTCGGCGTCGAAGCGCGCGTACTTGGGTGCGAGGGCGAGCGCGGAGTGGGCGATGGAACCGAGGCCGCGCCACTCGAAGAACGGCCGCAGCGCGAAGACGTCGGCGAGCACCTTCAGAGCGGCCGGGTTGCCGTCGTACTGCACGACGCGGCTGTACTGGTTCTCGACCGAGGCCTGACCTTCGGAGAGCTGCTTCATGATCATGTAAACCGACTGCAGCAGGTCGAGCGGCTCAAATCCTGAACAGACCAGGGGCATTCCGAAGTCTCGGGTGATCCATTCGTAGGGCCGGCACCCGATGACGGTCGAGACGTGGCCGGGTCCGATGAAGGCGTCCAGGCGCAGATCCGGTGAGTCGAGGATCGCCTTGATGGCCGGGATGATCGTCACGTGGTTGCAGAAGACCGAGAAGTTCCCGATGCCTTCGGCGGCTGCACGCTGGATCGTCAGGGCGGTCGACGGAGCGGTCGTCTCGAAGCCGATCGCGTAGAAAACCACTTGTCTGTCGGGGTTTTGGCGAGCGATGCGCAAGGCGTCGAGTGGTGAATAGACCATCCGGATGTCCGCGCCGCGGGCGTTGGCTTCCAGGAACGATCCACGTCCACCCGGCACGCGCATCATGTCGCCGAAGCAGGTCAGGATCACCCCGTCCTGCTCGGCGATGGCGATGCCGTCGTCCACCCGTCCCATCGGGATGACGCACACCGGGCATCCTGGCCCGTGCACGAGTTCGATGCTCTCCGGTAAGTGGTCCTGCACGCCGTAGCGGTAGATGGTGTGGGTGTGCCCGCCGCACACCTCCATCAGCTTGTAGTGGCGGCCCGGCTCGCAGAGTGCGGTGATCTGGCGCCCGAGCATCTCGGCGAGGTCGGGATCGCGGTACTCGTCGACGAATCGCATGCTCACCCTCCCAGCCGTTCGATGGCGACGCCGGCATGTACGAGGAGACGTTCGCCTGGGGTCACGGGGCTGACGAGTTCGATCGCGACCGTCTCCTCACGTCCGTGCTCGTCGCGGCATTGCGCGTCGGCGCCGTCGACGGTCAGGACGGTGAGGGCGACCGCGACGTCGCCGCACGTGATGCAGCCCGGTTCGGCAGAGCAGGTGATCTCACTCATTCGATGCTCGACTCAGCGACGGCCTGCAGCTCATCGTCGAACGATTGACCCATCATCTCCAGCATTGACAGGGCTTCTGCGGCTTCGCTCTCGTTGATCTTCGACATTGCAAAGCCGACGTGGATCAGGATGTAGTCGCCGACGTTGAGCTCCTCGTCCTCCATCAGCCCGATGTTGATCTTGCGCTTGACGCCGACGACGTCGACGAGCGCCAGCTGGTCGCCGTTTCCGGGCAGGAATTCGACGATGCGTCCGGGGATGGCAAGGCACACGGCTGGCGATCTCCCTAGTGGGTGTGAGTGTGTGGGGGAACGAGTTCGGCGGCGTCGTCGGATTCGGCGGCAACACCGGCGTATTCGAGCCATTCGAGGATGACCTCGTCGCCTCCGTCGACGGCGACTTCAAGGCTTCCGCACGCCGGGCAGGCGGGCGAGGGGTCGGCCGCGTCGAAGTCGTGACGGCAGTCCATGCAATGGCCGTGCACCGGAACGACGACGACCTCGGTCATGGCGCCCGCGGCCGGACCGCCTGCGGCAGCGAGTTCGAACGACTGCTGGAACGCGTCGGCGACGACCCGGTGGACCGCCCCGATACGCACGCCGACCCTCGCGACCGGACGGCCCTTCGCCCGTCGCGTCACCGCCTCCAGGACGCCCTCGCAGTAGCTCATCTCGTGCATGCGGTACTCCTGCCGTTCCCTACATCGCCCGGATTCTGCGGTAGCGCTGGACGTCCGGTACCGCCTGCTTGCCGATCACCACCCCGATGGCGATCACCACCAGACCCACGATGGACGTGAGGATTCCAATTGCCCTCATGGCCTCTCCTTTCCGTGCGGCGGGATGGCTGCAATAGCGAGGTGTTCGGAGAGCACCTCGAAGACGAGCGCGATGGCGGGCTCGACGGCCGCGGCGACCTCCGGCGTCAGGCCCATGCCTTCCCCGACGTCGGCCGGCTGGCATCCGACGACGTACGTGGGCGGCAGGGATCCGCCGAGCTGGCCGAGGCTTGCCAGCACGGCGACCGGAGCCATGCCGTGGGCGTCCAGCTCGCCCTCGCCCAGATCGTCCGGCCCCACCTCGAGCACCGAGAGGTCCCCCGGCTTTCCTTCGCCGGGAAGGGCGTCGATGACCACCAAACCCGCGTAACCGTCGAGCAAGTCGTAGGCCAGGTGCATGCCGCGGATGCCGTAGTCGGTGACCCGCACGCCGTCGGGGAGTGGGTAGGCGGCCAGCCGGCGGGCGACCTCGCTTCCGAAGCCGTCGTCGGTGAGGAAGACGTTGCCGATGCCGGCCACGAGTACCTGATCGCTCATGTCAGCGGCTCTACTTCTTCGGGCGCGAAATAGTAGAACCGGCCGGTGGTGTCGTAGAGATCGCGGCCGGGGTCGTCCTCGAGGACAACGGCCACGTGGGTGTCGCCGTCCACGTCGAAGTAGACGCGTTGCACGAGTGCGGTCATGCCCGCGAGAAAGAGATCCTGAGCATCGGCCTGACGCGATGGGCGCAGCAGCACGCGGCTGCCCTTGGCGACCGGAATCCCTTTGACCACAACGCAATCCGTGGTGGGTGCAGCCCGGGCGTCCTGGCCCTCGTCCCACCAGGGGATCTCATCTTCGGTGAGCTCGCCGAAGACCGGAACATCGCTGAGGTCGATGGTGTGATCGGTGGGTCGCTGGGCGCCGTGCAAACCGGCCAGCTCGTCGGGAGTCATCGCATCGCAGCGTGCGAGGATGGCCGCTGCGCGCGGGTCGGTGCCACGCGCCTCGGCCTTCTCCTGCTCGGTCATCGTCATGACCCGCAGGGTGAGGATCTCGTCGATCTCGGTGGCGTCGAAGAGGTCGCCCGCGCTCTCGGGAGCGATCGAGGGATGGTCCCCCAGGATGATCGGCGCGACCAGGACGGCATCGGATCCCTCGTCGGTCTCGATGAGCACCGGCCAGCACCGGGACTGGCTGAACGTCTTGACGTCGGCGTCCGTCCAGTCGGGCCCTTCGAGCAGCGAGAGGAAGCGCGTGCCCTGCGCGGTCAGCAGCAGGTGCGTCCCGACGAAGGAGTAGCGCGCCGCGACATCGCGCGCCGTCGCACCCGGGACGTCGCCCTGAGACCACCAGGTGTTGTTCTGCACCGCGACGGTGAGCACGGTCAGCCGCGGGTCGGTGCCTGGCCGCGACGTGAGGGTCACTGTGCCGTGCAGCGCCGCATGACGCCGGATCAGCCTCCCCACGACCCGCGAGCCTTCGCACAGTTCCTCGAACTCGTCCCCGGCGGGCGCGCTGACTGAGAGTTCGAGCGAGCTGTCGAGGGCGTCGAGCGGAATGTTGCAGAGCGGGACCTCGCGCGAGACCGCCTCATGGAACGGGATCCAGCGGGTGCCACCGACGGTGAGTTCGTCGACCTCCTGCCAACCCTTGTCGGTACAGCGCTCGACAACCCGCGACTGCACCTGAAGGAAACGCACGTAGACGTTGATGAACGCGATGTCTGCCGACTCCAGGGACAGCTCTGTCGACATCGTCGCGGGCTCCCCGACGCCTGCCTCCGCCGCACCGGGCGGGCCGAGCACGCCGAACTGCCAGCGGACCTGATTCTTCGGCGATGACGCGCGATACGGGTAGAGCAGGTAGCCCTCGTAAAGGACGGCATCGGCGACCTGATGCGCCCTCGTCAGTCCGGTCATGAGCGCGCCTCGGCGGGGGTGGGAACCAGCTGGGCGATCGTCTCTTCCCACGACGTCAGGCCGTGTGCCGTCCGGAAGGCCGCGAGCGCGTCGATACTCTCCCGATCGAGCCGGATCCATCCGCTTCCCGGGAAGTACAGGTCCATCAGCTGACGCCAGACGCTCACCGGCAGCCGGTACTCCGCCTCCAGCGACCATGACAGCTGCTCGACCGCGAAACCGCTGCTGCCACGAGTGAAGACGGTTCCGCTGAACAGCAGGACCGCAGGGATGTCTCCGCCGCGCAGCGCGTGGATGTACTTCGTCGCGCTCACATCGAAGTCGTAGGTGCAGGCGACCGGAAGGTCGAACTCGCGCGATCCTTCGAACCCTTGGACCATCGCCGTGGCGTGGGTCCAGAGGAAGGGCTTGAGCGTGCTGGCATAGCGGTCGGGCGTCCCGAAGAGGTCAGCCAAACCCTCTTGCTCTGCGAGGTCGTACGGCCTGCGCTGCGGCTCGACGCGCAACTGGCAGCGCAGCGCAATCGCGTGCACGATCGCGCCGCTCGTCTCGCTCACGCGCATCCGGAAGAGCAGATGCGGTGCGGCCGCGTACTCCTCCGGCACGACATCCAGGACGTCGAACGACAGCGCCGTCATGAC
>DATAZK010000123.1:0-8179 GCA_036272075.1 Frankiaceae bacterium | reverse complement strand
TTGCGCTCGATGAACTCCTCAAAGCTCTCCGCCCCCCAGCGCTGCATGTGCACCGCCGTGAACCGCAGCCACGCGCGAGTGATCGTCTCGTGGTATTTCCCCTCGGCCCCGTGCCCTCGAGCGATGTGCCGAATCGCCGCGATCATGACGGGCTCCGCCTCCTCGATCCGATACACGCGGAGGTAGTTCCACGCGAGCTCGAGGTGCTCCCGATGCCCGAAGCCGCCGCGGGTCCGAACAATCCTGTCAAGCACCTTGACGTCGGGCCTCCGCATACCCTGACGGTAGCTCCCGTGACCCCCCGGCTCAACCCCGGCGGCGCGCTTTCAGCGCCCGGCTGCGCCAGTCGCAGACGCGACCGGCAGAGCACGGATCGCCCGAGTCGACGATGATGGGTGGACATGTCTGAGAAACCCACCGCACGCAGCGTCAAGATCTCCGCCGACGAGCGGACCGGCTGGTCATCGGAGCGGCCACGCGCACATGGCGCCCCGCCGCGCCCGGTCGACGTGTCGGTCCGCTGCCGCGTCCTCGCTCCGGCGCACCGGCTGCGCTACTCGCCGGGGAGCCTGCTGGTCATCGTCGGCGCCGACGCCGCGGAGCCTGCCCGGTTCGCCGAACGAGTCGTCGAGGAGCGGGGCGCGTCGCTCGCACCGGCTCGGGTACGAGCGCTGCTCGCCGGTCGGGTCGCGGAATCCGAGATCGAGGAACGTGTCAGCGAACTGCTGGCGGGCGCCGTTCTCAAGCGGCTTCAGGCTGGCCAGACCGTCGTTCTCCCGCTCGAGGGCTTCGACGCTGAGGAGCGCGAACGGTACGTGCGCCTCGCGCACGGCCTGCGGCGCCCACGGCACCTGATCCTTCTGGAGGCTCCGCGCGATGCGGTACGCGACGACGAGCGACCGGCGCTCGACGAGCTCCGACGGTCGCTGGACGCCGGCGAACTCGGCCTCGAGGGCTTCCAGACTGCGCTGCGCCTCGGCGGCCAGGCGCTCACCGAACTCAAGCGAATCGTATTTCAGCCGCTGCCGCGCGACGACTGATCCTCGCGCGCTGCGGGGCGGGCGCCGGCGCTCGTGGCCGGCAGGGCTCGCCTACGGCTTGGCCTTCGGCTTCGGCTTCGGCTTGGCCGCGTCGGCCCACGCCTTGAGCTGGGCGCGGCAGCTGTCGCATGTCACCGCCTGCATCCGATCGCTCTTGGGGTCGCGCTGCGCGCGCAGGGCGTCGGCGATCGACCCGGTACTCGCGATCGACCCGACTCCGCTGAGGACCTGCTCGTGCTCGACCTCGCCGCCGCTGGGGCCGGCGACCTCGATGACGCGGAAGTGGTCCGCGGCGTCTTGGCGCGACGCGTCGGGAATCTTCGCTTCGATCGCCTTCTCGATCCGGCAGGCGAGATCGCAATAGAGCTTGGCGTATCCAGAGTTGCGCTTGCCGTAGTAGCCCCGGAGCACGGGTGTGGCGGCAAATAGCGCGCTCGCCTTATCCGGCGTCTTCGCGAGGCCCGCACTGAGGGCGTCAAGGTGGCGGTTGACCCACGTCATGACGAGGTCCACGTGATCGGCGACGTTCATCGCCTCGTAGAGGACCACGAGGTCGACCGGCTGAAACTTGTTCAGGACACGATGCTCTTTGGGGTCGATGTCCTGCGGATGCAGCGCCGTCCGGTCCGAGGTCTCCGCCTCGTTCGCGCCGAGGATGGTGTTGATCGCCTTCGAGCCCCCGCCGCTGTGGGCGGAGAGGACGATCGAGTAGGTCTCGTTCTTGGCCAGCGTCGCGAGATCTGTGCGGCCCGACTTCAGGAGCACGTCGCGGACGTACTCGAACGTGGGGAAGTCGCCGAAGCTCGACATCCCGCGACCCTGGGCGAGGATCGTGACGACCTGCGGGCCTTGGGCCTTGACGCTCGCGATCTGCTGCTCCCAGTGCTCCTGGTCAACGTCGCGTACCGTGCCGGCGGCCGGTCGCCCGGCGCCGCCCTTTGCGACGAGGTATCCGGCATAGGGGTCGTGGGCGTTCTCGTCGAACCGGAATCCCCAGCCGTGGAAGTGCACAACGATCTGGACGGGCTTGGCGGGGTCAAGCGTGTCCGGCACGAGCACGACGGCCATGTGCTTGGGAGACTCAGCCGTCTTGTTCGCCTCGTCACTCTTCACGGGATTCTTGTCGGAGCCGTAGCTCTCCTGGAACTCGCCAGTGCCGTAAGCGAGGCCGTGCACTTCGAGCCGCGTGATGCCGCTGCCCGCGACGTCCGACTGTGGCTTGGTCCAATCGGGTGAGCGCTGCAGCGAACGCAGGAGCCGGCCGACCGCACGATTGCCGAGCACTCCGGGCCGGAGGCCGGCGTTGCCGGGGGCCGGCGCCACCCTGACGGGCGCCACGCGGACGGGCTCCGCACGGACCCCGGTCGGCGGTGCATCTTCGCGCGAGTGCACGTGCATCGAGGCAGCGTTGCGGCTCCGCGCCGACGCGTCAAGAGCAGCCGAGGATCTCACTCGGTAGCTACCGCCACCGGCCACGACTGGTACTAATTCCAAGGTCGAGCCGTTACCACCCGAGGGCAGATTACGTATGCGCCCGCTCCGTGTCGGGATCCAGCTGCCAGAAGTCGAGCGCGTCGTTCGCTGGCCGGAGTACGCGGCGATGGCCTGCGCCGCGGAGGAGGTGGGGTTCGACTCCGTATGGGTCGGAGATCACCTCCTGTACCGTGATGACGGGCGCCCGGAGCGTGGGCCGTGGGACGCGTGGACACTGCTGGCTGGGCTTGCGATGGTGACCGAGCGGGTCAGCATCGGCCCGCTCGTCGCATGCACGGCGTTTCACCGTCCGGGGGTGCTCGCTCGCACCGCGGCGGCGGTCGACGAGCTGTCCGGTGGGCGGCTCGTCGTGGGCCTCGGTGCCGGATGGAATGAGCCGGAGTTCACCGCGTTCGATATCCCATTCGACGATCGCCTTGTCCGTTTCACCGAGGCGTTCGAGATCGTCAGGCGTCTGTTGGCGGGGGAGCGGGTGACCTTCAGCGGAACCTATGAGGCGGTCAACGACGCGGTGCTTCTCCCACCGCCGTCTCGGCGGCCGCCGCTGATGATCGGGGCCATCCGCACGCGGACTCTGGAAGTCGCCATCCCGTACGTGGACCGGTGGAACACCTGGTATGAGTGGTACGGAAACACGCCCGATGGGTTCGCCGCAGCGAGCCGACGCGTCGATGAGATCGCCGGGCGGGCGGGCCGAGAGCCGCACGCGATTCTGCGCAGCGCCTGCGTTCTGGTCGTTCTTGACCGAGACGCCGGAGAACGCCCACTTGTGGAGAAGGCGCCTCCGCTCGAGGGCTCCCCCGAGGCCGTGTCCACCTTCCTGCGCGATCTCGCCGCCGCCGGAGCAGACGAAGCGATCCTCGTCGCGAGCCCGATCAACGAGTCTTCGATCAGACACCTGGGGCGAGCACTGGCCCTGCTCGACGAGTAACCACACCGCTCTTCATCGGGCATCCCACCGGAACCAGCGGATGCCGATCCCGCCGAACACGACGATGTAGCCCAGGCATACCAGCAGCGAGAGCGTGTCGCGGCTGTTCCACGTGTGCAGGTCGAGCACGCCGGCGAAGAGTGTCATCACCGCTCCGACCGGAGTCCAGCGCGCGACCGAGCTCCAAAAGGCGCCGAGCGCTCCGCTCTGGCCGAGGATCCCGAGCAGGATCAGGACGGCGAACAGCACCCGCGTGATGGCCTGGACGCTGTCGGCTGACTGCACCAGACCAACGAGCGCCTGGGCGATGCTGAGGAACACCGCCCCGGCGAGGACCGAGACAAGCACCACGAGTACGTACTGCCCGGGGGTGGGGGAGATGTGGTGGATCTGGCTGCCGATGATCACGACGGCGATTGCAATGATCAGGTTCGCGACCGATTGCACCGCCAGGCGACTGGTCATGATCGTCCAGGTGGGGGCCGGGGTGACGCGCAGTCGCTGAAATACGCCCTTCTCGCGGTCCCGCGCGACGGTCAGCGCGTAGCCGATCAGCGACGTCGAGAGCAACCCGTAGGCGATCGCCAACCCGATGACGAACTCCGCCCCGCCGAAGTTGTGCGTGGCCTTGTTCCCGGTCGTGCTCACCAGAACGAAGACGGGCAGCAGCAGGCTGATGATCAGCACCCGGCGGTGCTTGCGGAACACGAGAAAGTCCGCGCGCAGCAGGGAAGTGAACGCGAGGCGCAGCGATGGTGCGGAGGTTGACCTCGCGCTAGTCACGAATCTCGCTTCCGGTGAGTCCGATGAACACGTCCTCGAGCGTCACCTCACCGCGAGCGACCTCCCGGACTCGAGGATCGTCCTTGTGCTTCTCGATCAGGTCATGCGGCGTCTCCGTCGTCAGGAGCGTGCCGTTATCGATAATCGCGACCCGATCGCAGACCGCCTGCGCCTCCTCCATCGAGTGCGTCGTCAACAGGATGCTTCCGCCCTCCTGGCGGATGTGCTCGATCCGAGTCCACAACTGGCGGCGCGATTGCGGATCAAGGCCGGCGGTCGGCTCGTCGAGCAGCAGAAGCGCGGGATCGTGGACGACCGCGATGTACAGGGACAGACGCTGCTGCTGTCCACCCGAGAGCTGCTTGAACGGCTTTCGCGCTTCGCCCTCGAGCCCGATCACGCGCAGGCCGTCGGCGATCTGCTGGCCGGAGAGCTCGACCCCGTAGAGCCCGGCATAGAGCCGCACGATCTCTCTGATGCTCAGCTCGGCCTGAAAGCTGGTCGCCTGAAGCTGCACGCCCATGCGGGCCGTGGCCTGTTTGGGATGGCGCCTGCTGTCGATGCCGTCGAGCACGATCGTTCCGGACTGGGGCCTGACCAGCCCTTCGATCGCGCTCAGCGTGCTTGTCTTGCCCGCTCCGTTCGGTCCCAGCAGACCGAAGATCTCACCCCGGCGGATCTCGAAGCTGACCCCGTCGACAGCCGTCTTGCGGCCGTAGGCGACCGTCAGGTCGCGCACTTGGAGGATCCCAACGACCTCAGGACCAGCGACGGCTCGGTCGCCTTCGGTCGGTACCGGGCGTTGGACGCGGGGAGTCGACTCCGGCGCCAGCAGCAGCGATCCGTCCTCGCGCTCCTCGACGACGGAGTACGCGCGTGCCTGCCCGCCCCTCACCACCTGCACCTTCTCCGTCACACGCGCGAGCGTAGCGCCTCCTCCATCGCCCCCAGCGTCCCGCCGCCCAGGTTACACCTGGGAGAGTCCGAGGGTCCGCGCGCGTCAGGCGGAAGCCGAGCGAGCGACTCGCACCAAGGCGTTCAAAGTAACCCTCGGCCCGAGTGCGTGGCGACAGTGGAGTTCAGACCCGAGCCGGCGACCGCGCACCAAGTCAGGCAGTTGGTGCCGCTGCCGGCTCCAGCACCGCACCGAGGTTGCCCAGCACGCCGAGCTGGCTCAGGATCACGGTTCCCGACGGATAGCAATCGAACACCTGCAGGCGGCCTTCCTTGAGCTTGAAGACATCGCAGCACGGCGCGTCCATCCGATTGCCGGTCGGCGGGAGAACCCCCTGTGGCAATGAAAGCGGCCCGTCATGGGTTCCCTGCAGCGCAAGCTGCACGACGACGATGTCGCCGTCGACGTACATGTCATACAGCTCACGGTGCATGTCGGAGAACGCGTGCCCGTAATTCTCGACGGGAATCGCGACCTCATCGGGCGCGTGGTAGGTGACGCCCACCGAATTGTCGATGAACACCGCGTCGAGGTTGAAGCAGGAGATCCATGCGGGGATGTCCTTGGCCTCAGCGACGTCGTACGCGTGACGGACGAAGTCCTTGTGGGTCATGGGGGCGGCTCCTTCGGTGGGCGGGTCGAGTCGCCAGCCAGTGTCGGTCCCGCCTTGGTGAGTCGTCATCGTCAGATCCTGGTGATCGAGCTGGATCGCCTCACGCGGTCCCGGCGGCAAACTCCTGTAGCTCGACGCGGGAAGTGAGGCGCCATGACGAGCCTGCCGACACCACAGACACGCGGGCAGGACCAGGCAAGCGAGGCACGCAAAATCACCAGGTTCCGGTGTCGCGGGCTCACCACGTGGCGCTCCAGGATCAGCGGGTGGTCGCTGTGCCCGGCTTGTACACCATCCGGATAGAGGGCCGTCTCGGCCCCACCGCACTCTCCGCGTTTCCCTCGTTGGTGTCTGCGGCGCAGGGTGGCGAGACGGTCCTCACGGGTCTGCTCGCGGATCGGTCCGCCCTGTACGGCGTGATCGGGCAGATCGAGGCGCTCGGTCTCGAGCTGATCGAAGTTCGTCGGATCCGCGAGACCCCCAAATCGCCACCGATCACAGAGCCACGGGGCTTTGGCGGACGCTGCTGACCGGACGTATTCTCGCCGCTGGCCTGACTCGCCTGCCGCCGCAGGCCCGAAATCACCATTGTCAGGCGATGACGTCTCACCTGAGCCTCGCTCAACGTTCCTGGTGATGCGACCCGAAGGACACATGGCCCGAGCTGACCGCCGGGCGAAGCTCTACGCGGAGACGTGATATGCCCGAATCTGTTGACCCTCGTCACCTCCTGCTGATCGGGGCCGGCCCCGGCGTCGGCGCCAGCGTCGTTCGGCGCTTCGGCCGCGAGGGCTTCCGCGGCACACTCATCTCCCGCGGCAAATCGCTCGAGCAGCTCGCTCCCGAGCTGCGTAGCGACGGGCTGCAGATCGAGGCGGTGGCGGCGGACATCGCAGATCTGGACGGCTACCGCGCGACGCTCGAGCACATCTTCGCCGCTCCAGGCGCCCCTGGCGTCGTGGTGTACAACGCCGCGCTGCTTGATCCCGGCGAGATCCTCGACACGACGGTCGCACGGCTCCGGACCGCACATGACGTCGATGTCGTGGGCGCCGTCGTCGCGGCACAGGTCGCCACACCCGCCCTACGGACCGCCGGCACCGGCACGTTGCTCTTCACCAGCGGCGGCTTCGCTGACCATCCGGTGCCCGCACTGGCCAGCCTGTCCATCGGGAAGGCCGCCATGCGCTCTGCGGCGACCCTCATCGCCGCCGGCGTTCAGGAGTACGGCATCCATGCGGCAACGATCACGATCGCGGGCTCGGTCGCCCGTGGGACGGCGTTTGATCCGGACAACATCGCGGAACTCTTTTGGACCGCTCACACCGACCCGACCGACGCCTGGCAGACCGAATACCGATTCACAGGTGCGTAACGGGTCCACCAGGGCGGCGACTGCGCCTGGGGGAGTCGAAGGCCGTGGTGGCGGCGAAGATGGGGTGTTCGCCCCATGGCCGCGTGGATTGACGTCCGGGAGGTTGTCTGGTGAGGCAGCGTTCGTGTGACGGACGCGCGATCTAGGGGGACCGTGATGAACAAGGCCGCCGCCAGTGACGCTGGCTCGCAGGCGAGCCTGCGGGGCACTCGGGGGGCGCGCGCCGGTTGGGACCGGTGGTTGACGTGGACCGCTGGGTTCGTGGCGTTTCCGATCGCCGGGGTGGTGGGCCGGGGGGTGGTCGGCCGAGTGGACGATCCGGTGGCGGCGGTGGTCGGCGGCGCCGTCGCGGGCGCTGTCATCGGCACCGGTCAGTGGCTGGGCTCTCGTCGCGAGATTGCCGCCCCGGCTCCCTGGGTTGCCGCCAGCGCCGGCGGCATGGCGGTTGGCCTGCTCGCTGGGGCCGCCGCCGTTGACTACGCGACGGACCTGGGGTGGTGTTCGGCTCCGCCGGCGCGGTCACGGTGATGGGGTTGTCGGGCTTGCTTCTCGAGTGGCTGCGGGGCGCTCAGGGTTCGAGCGAGTAGACCTGGGCGGAGGCGCACGCGGGACCGTCCGTTGGGCGTCAAGCCTGGCTGCCAAATATCCGATTAATAGGGCGTGACTCCGCGTCCACCCAAGAAAAGAGGCGATGGCCCGCGCTGGCAGGATGATCCGCGCCACGACGGGCCCTTGGCTGACCTCACGTCTGGCGTCATGTGGCTGGCCACCGCAGTGATCGGCATCGCGGTGCTGGTCATGCCCGGGACAGTGCGAACGCATCTGGGTTGGGCCCTGGCGCTGGCGGCGTTTGCCGCCGGTTGGGGCGGCATCTCGTTCTGGCTGGGCGTCCGCTCGAAGACCATGTCGATCACCCGTCGTGCGGCGGTGACCGCGGGGATGATGCCGATCGTCGCACTCGCGCTGTGGGCCACGGGCGGCGTCAACA
>DATAZK010000122.1:0-1795 GCA_036272075.1 Frankiaceae bacterium | reverse complement strand
GGCCGGGGGTGAGGGCCGCCTGTTTGCGGACAGACAAAGGGCGGCCCGGCACACGCCGAACCGCCTCGCTTTGCCTCGTGACGCGGCGGAGGCTTTAGCAGGGTGCTGAAAAAGGCTGGCCGGGATCGACGGGCGGATCGTGGGCCGGTACGATCGGAAGGAGAGCGAGCGGAGGGCAGACGATGCGCGGCAGCACCGAGCGGCAGATGGGGATGCTTCTCGGCGTCACGGCCGACGAACTCGTGCCTGCCGACCATCCGATCCGGCGTATTCGCCGTCTGGTCGATCACGCGTTAGCTGAACTCTCCCCGACCTTCGCCCAGATGTATAAGGACGGCGGCCGACCCTCGATCCCGCCCGAACACCTGCTCAAGGGATCGCTGCTGATCGCGCTCTACTCGATTCGCTCCGAGCGGCAGTTCTGCGAGCGGCTGCAGTACGACCTCCTCTTCAAATGGTTCCTCGATTTGAACATCGCGGACCCTGCCTGGGACGCCAGCACGTTTAGCAAGAATCGCCAGCGGTTGCTTGATCAGGAGGTGGCGCGGCGCTTCTTCGCGGCCGTGCTGGCGGAGGCGAAGAAGCGCCGGCTCTTGTCGGCGGACCATTTCACGGTGGACGGCACGCTGTTGGAGGCATGGGCCTCGCTCAAGAGCTTTGTCCCCAAAGACGCCGGGAAGGACGACGACGCGCCACCGTTGGCAGGCGGAGGCAAGGACGTCGCGGTGGATTTCCACGGGGAGACCCGCAGCAACGCGACGCACGCCTCCACGACCGACCCCGATGCCCGGCTGGCGAAGAAGGGCGCGGGCAAAGAAGCGAAGCTGTGCTACCTCGGCAACGTCTTGATGGAGAACCGCACGGGCCTCGTCGTCGATGTCGAGACCTTGGTCGCGAGCGGGACGGGCGAAGTTGATGCCGCGTTGACGATGCTCGACCGGCTTGGCGGCACGCAGCAGATCACCATCGGCGCGGACAAAGGCTACGACCAGCGTCGCTTCGTGGACGGCTGCCGGGGCATGGCGGTCACGCCGCACGTGGCGCAGAAGCAGCGCTCGGCGACCGATGGCCGCACGACGCGCCATGCCGGGTACGCCGTCAGTCAGCGGCTGCGGAAGCGGGTCGAGGAGATCTTCGGCTGGGAGAAGACGGTAGGCGGGCTGCGCAAGCTGCGCTACCGCGGGCTGGAGAAGGTTGCGTATACCTTTACCTTCACCGCAGCGGCCTACAATCTGGTGCGGATGGCCAAACTCGACGCTGCTTGAGAGACGCCGCTCCGACCAGCGTCGCCCGCACGGCGCGCACGGCGCGCACGGACGAGCCAACCAGCGTCGCTGCGACCACGCGGACGCACAAAAAGCGCTACCGGTCGCCATTCGGCACCTGCGTTGCGTCGCCAAGCAGGTGCCAGCCACCTGTCGAGACCGCTATTTCAGCACCCTGCTAGAGGTGGCGTTTTGGTTTCTGCATCAGACGGGTTTCGGTCGGTTGCGCCGTTGGAAAAGGAGCCGATGCATCAGCGACTGGCGAGCGACCGGGCCGGTCGAGCGGACAGACATAGTACGCTTGCCATGTCGCAAATCTTGGCGAATGATGTCTTCCCCAATCGGGTCACGGTGCGGGCGCACCGAGCGCCGAGCGCGTTCGCACGGCAGCAGGATCCGTCAGAGATGCCTGCTTGAATGCCTGATAGTACGGAGTGGGTGAGCCAGCCTCGGTGATCATGTCCATACCATCATTGTTGCTAGCCATCAGGAACTGGTTCGCCATGAACACCCCGTGCTGACGGAGCATC
>DATAZK010000121.1:0-3080 GCA_036272075.1 Frankiaceae bacterium | reverse complement strand
GGGAAGCGCCACCGCCGTAGGGCGGCTCAGCCGCGAGTCCAAGCGACCGCAGCGTGCCCGCGAGATGGGTCTGCACGGCCTCTAGAGTCCGCTGGAGATCGCCGTCGCGCAGTGCTTCGGCAATGCAACGATGCTCATTGAGGATCGTCGCCATCCGCTGCCGGTCATGGATCAATGATTCCCCGGTCATCCGCATCTGACGATCACGCAGTGATGAATAGAAGCCGCACAGTATGACGTTGCCCGAGTCGGCCAAAGTGACGTCGTGATAGGCGCGGTCGGCCTCCACGAAGTCTCGCCAGTTTGATGCGGCAGCGGCGTCATGCTGTCGTTGCAGCGCCGCAGACAGCCGCTCGAACACCGCCGCGCGTGCTTCCGGCCCACGCGCGACCACTTTGGTGGCCGCGAACTGTTCCAGAAGCAGCCTCGCCTCGATGACTGCGCGCGCTTCATCCGAGGACACCTGCACAACAAGCGCACCGCGCTGCGGGTACAAGCGCAGCAGCCCCTCGGCCTCCAGTCGCAGGAAGGCCTCACGCACCGGGGTGCGCGACATCCCGAGAGCGGTGGCGACCTCACCCTCGCTGATCAATTCCCCACCGGGAAACGCTCCGGTGAGCACCTGGGTTTTGACGTAATCCAGCGCGCGGTCCTTGGCCGCGGGCCGGCCACTCCCATTCGCCTTCGGTACCACACCACACCCCTTGAAGCTAAGCCGTATCCCACTTGTATCCCTGGCGTATTCGCATGTTACCGCTGCTCAGCCGATGTGACGAGGATCTGGTATTCCGAGGCGGTTGCAACTGAGATACAAGATAGATACTATTAGTGTACAAGATACCCAGCAGAGGGGGCAGACCGTGACCGTCACGAACCCGCAGCAGTCAGTTGCCGAATCGATGAACTTGGATCCCACTGTGCCGGCGCCGATGACCAACGTCGCCGAGTACGGGTTCGAGGGCCGTTTCGAAGAGTGGGCCGACGATGCACGCTATTTCGAGTACTCCAAGGCCGCTAATCCGATTGGCTCGGGGCACGTGCCGCAGATGCCGATCGTTCGGTTCGGCCCCGAGCTCTACCTCGACGAGCCGACCGGCGTGGTGTCGTTGGATCTGTCCAAAGAGCTGGGGATCGTCGACGGTGAAGCGACCAGCCCCGCGCTATTGGCCAACTTCTTGCGCATCCGTGCCGACGAGCAGATCGACACCAGCCCGAACGCCACCAGCCAGCTGTATTACGTGCTGCACGGGCGGGGCTTTGCGGCTATCAACGGCCACCTGGTCGGGTGGGAGAAAGGCGACTTTTTGACCCTGCCCGCCGGATCGCACGCGGTGTTTTACGCCGACGCCGACGCGACGATGTACTGGGTGCACGACGAACCGCTGCTGCGCTACCTGGGTGCTGACGCAACCCGACCCAGATTCCGGCCCACCAAGTTCCGCGGCGCCGATGCCGCCGCCAAGCTCCAAGACATCGCCTCCCGTCCCGGCGCCAATGAGAAGAGCCGGGTCAGCGTTCTGCTGGCCAATGCCAACCAGGAACAGACCCTGACCATCACCCACGTGCTGTGGGCCATGTTCGGCGTGCTGCCGGCTGGCCAGGAGCAGCGCCCGCACCGGCACCAGTCCGTCGCCCTGGACCTGATCCTCGATGCCCCACCGAGTGGCTGCTACACCCTGCTGGGTACCCGGCTCGACGCGCGCGGGGACATCGCCGACCCGATCCGGGTGGACTGGCAGGCCGGCGGCGCCTTCATAACCCCGCCGGGCATGTGGCACGCCCACTACAACGAGACCGACACGCCCGCGCACCTGATTCCCGTGCAGGACGCCGGGCTGCAGACCTACCTGCGCAGTCTCGACATCAAGTTCACCCAGCGCCGCGACGCGGTGGCCGGCTGACCCCTAGCCAAAGCAACCGTTGTGATGATCTACTCGGCTGCAACGGTTTTGGGCCTCTACCCCATCAAATTGAGTCCAACGATGGCCTCAACATAAAGGAGAAATGTCATGGCCAAGGTACTGCTTGTGCTCTATCCGGACCCGGTTACCGGCTATCCCCCGGTTTACGCGCGCGACAGCATCCCGGTGCTGCACTGCTACCCCGGCGGTCAGACCTTGCCGACACCGTCGGCGATCGATTTCACCCCCGGTCAGCTGCTGGGCTGCGTGTCCGGTGAGCTCGGCCTCCGCACATTTCTGGAAAGCGGCGGGCATCAGTTGGTGGTGACATCGGACAAAGAAGGCCCGGATTCAGAGTTTGAGCGGGAGCTGCCCGACGCCGATGTCGTGATTTCCCAACCATTTTGGCCGGCGTATCTGACCGCCGAGCGGATCGCCAAAGCCAAGAATCTCAAGCTTGCCCTGACCGCCGGGATCGGTTCGGACCATGTTGACCTCGATGCCGCGATCGCCCGCGGGATCACGGTCGCCGAGGTGACCTTCTGCAACAGCATCAGCGTCGCCGAGCACGCGGTGATGCAGATCCTGACGCTGGTGCGCAATTTCGTTCCCTCCCATCAGTGGGTGACCGACGGCGGCTGGAATATCGCCGACTGCGTCGAACGCGGCTACGACGTCGAGGGCATGGACGTCGGCGTGATCGCCGCGGGCCGCATCGGCGCTGCCGTGTTGCGGCGGATGGCGCCGTTCGATGTCAACCTGCATTACACCGACACTCGCCGACTGCCAGAGAAGCTCGAGCAGGAGCTCAACGTCACCTACCACCCCGACGCCGCGTCACTGGCGCGCTCGGTCGACGTGCTATCGATCCATGCTCCGCTGCACCCGCAGACCTACCACCTGTTCGACGAGAAGCTGATCGCCTCGATGCGGCGCGGCTCCTACATCGTCAACACGGCCCGCGCCGAGATCTGCGTGCGCGACGCGGTGGTGGCAGCGCTGAAGAGCGGTCAGCTGGCCGGCTACGCCGGCGACGTGTGGTACCCGCAACCGCCGCCGGCCGACCACCCGTGGCGCACAATGCCCAACAACGCCATGACGCCGCACGTCTCCGGCACCACGCTGTCGGCCCAGGCCCGTTACGCCGCGGGTACCCGCGAGATCCTCGAGGACTTCTTC
>DATAZK010000120.1:0-18759 GCA_036272075.1 Frankiaceae bacterium | reverse complement strand
GCGCTGGTATGAAGATGGGGGGTGGCAACTCCGGGTACGTCGCTTGAGCCGGAACCACAGGAATAGCCGCCGGTTGGCCTTCAAGCGGTGATGGATAAGGCGTCGTCATTTCCGTGTTTCCCCCGTCGGGCGACAAGACTTGGTCGCCCCTCCCGGTGGAATTGTCGCGAATCAGGTCGGGGTCACGTGGCGGAATGGCGGAACTCGATAGCCCGGACGTCGAAGGAGCCCGACTAACGGATCAGCGCCGGCGAGCCAGGGCCTCCGCTGCGGCCTTCACGCTGGATAGCCACCCGTTGGCCTTCTCCGCCAGTGCCTCTGGGCTGATCGAGAGGCTTCGATCCCAGCGGTGGATAGTCATCAATTGGCCACCCTCGCCGTCGGGCAGAAGCCGATGCTCGACCTCACCTGCGCCGAACCTTGTCGTGACGTGGTGTTCCGCATGGCGAATGACCTGCGAGACGTCGCAATAAAAGCCGTCCGACTCGCGGCGGAGCACCGAGAACGACAGCTCCGCATCTGGGGTAGACGTTCGCCAGATGATGTCCAGCGGCGCGCGCGCGCGCATCCCCGCCCCCACTCGAGCACTATGCCTGAGCCGGTATTACCTCTAGGGGCGGATCGTCTCGAAGATCGGGTTGCCGTTCAGGTGCCGCGCGCGGTCGAGTCCTGCGGGCGAGTCGACGGTCCAGAAGAGCACCGGGCAGCGCAGCAGCCGTCGCCAGAACGTCAGGGAGGCGCTGGGCGCCGAGCCGATGTCGTACGCGATGGCGTGCGGCCAGGTGGCGAGGTTCGTCACCATCGAACGCACCAGTACCTTCGCGATGAGGGGCAGCGGCTCGCCGCGCAGCGCACCGGAGAGCTGGACACGAGTGCTCGACGGCGAATGGCGCCTGACCCAGCTCAGCATCCGGGGGTCGAACGACATCAGTGCGAACGTCACGTCGTACTCGCGTAGCGACTGCAACACACCCGGGCAGACGGCCGCGGGCTTGGGACCGGACTTCAACTCGACGAGGATCGGGGTGCGACGTCCGACGAGACGTGCCACCTCTTCCATCATGGGGATGCTTTCGTCGCTGCCGGTAAGCCGGAGTTCTTTGAGCTGCGCGAGCGTGGACGAGGCAACATCCAGGCCGACGCCGGTGAGCCGGGCGGTATCCGCGTCGTGGATCACGACCGGGATCCCATCGGCGGTCAGCAGGACGTCGAGTTCGATCGCGTAGCCGAGCGCACAGGCCTGCTCAAACGCGGCGAGGCTGTTCTCGGGACGCGAGGCGTCGTGCAATCCGCGATGGGCGACCGGCGGCTCTGCCAACCAGCCGCGCCGCTGTGCAGAAGCGGGCGCAGTGCGGCGCAGGCGCATGCCAACCGCCCTCCCGCACTGACGTCAGCGCGCCGAGGAGCCAGGCTACTGCCCGGGCACGGACGGTCCGCCGGGGGCCACGGACGTCATTCAACCTCCTAATCCTGCCCGCCTGTCAAGAAGTTCTTGACCGGCGAGCAAGAAGTCTCTAGGTTTCCGGCGAGTGACGGCGACCACACAAGGGAGGGCCGTGGCAGAGCGCGCTCCGGAGAACGCGGCGGTGACCGGCGGCTTCGCCACCGGCATGGCCGAGCTCTTGCTGGCGCGCGCCCAGGACGAGGGCACCGCGCTGCTCTTCGGCAGCCAGCGATGGAGCTGGCGGGAGTTCGTGCAGGCGGCCGCAGTACGCGCGGAGATCGCTCTCGACCAGCGCTCCCCCGGGCCGTTTCACATCGGGCTGCTCATGGACAACCGGCCCGAGTACCTCTGCTGGCTCGCTGGTGCTGCGCTGTCGGGTGCCACCGTGGTCGGCATCAACCCGACGCGCCGGGGAGCCGAACTCGCGGGGGATATCGCCCACGCCGACTGTCAGCTCTACGTCACCGACCCAGCCGGCGCCGCGACGCTGGCGGAGGTGGCGACCGAGCTGGCTGCCGATCGCGTCCACAATGTCGAAAGTCCACGCTACGCGCAGCTTTTGGCGGCGCACGAGTGCGCTGCGCTCCCCGCTCCCCCGGATCCGGCGACGCTGCTGATGCTGCTCTTCACGTCCGGATCGACGAGCGCCCCGAAGCTGGTGAAATGCTCGACCGGGCGGCTCGCGTATCTCGGGAGCCGGGCCGCCGAGCGCTACGAGTTCAGCGCCGAGGACATCTGCTACTGCGCGATGCCGCTCTTCCACGGCAACGCCACCATGGGGGTCTGGGCGCCTGCGGTGACGGTGGGCGCCGCGATGGCGTTGGCACCACGGTTCTCGGCGCGAGCATTCCTACCGGACATTCAGCGCTACGAGGCCACGTTCTTCAACTACGTCGGCAAGTCCCTGAGCTACATCCTGGCGACCCCGGAGCGTCCGGACGAGAGCGACAACCGGCTGCGCCTCGGCTACGGCACCGAGGCGTCCTGGAAGGACATCGAGTCCTTCACCCGCCGCTTCGGATGTCCGCTCGTCGAAGGCTTCGGCATGAGCGAGGGCGGCGGCCTGCAGATCCGCTGGAGTTCTGAAGGGCCGCGCGATTCGATCGGCAAGCCGGCCTTCCCGACCATCCACATCGTCGATCCGGAGACCGGCGCCGAATGCCCGCCGGCCATTTTCGACGCGGACGGGCACCTCACCAATGCCGAGCAGGCCATCGGGGAACTCGTCAACACCGAAGGGCTCGCGCTCTTCGAGGGCTACTACCGCAATCCCGAAGCCGAGGCCGAACGCACGCGCCGTGGCTGGTTCTGGTCGGGCGACCTCGCCTACCGCGATGCCGACGGCTGGTACTTCTTCGCCGGCCGGGCCAGCGACCGGTTACGCGTCGACAGCGAGAACTTCACCGCGGCCCCGGTCGAGCGCATCCTCTTCCGCTACCCGATGGTGCGCGGCGCTGCGGTGTACGCGGCACCGGATCCGGAGGGCGGCGACGCCGTCATGGCGGCGCTGGAACTGGTGGAAGGGCACACGTTCGACCCGGCGGACTTCGAGGCGTTCCTCGGCGCGCAGCCCGACCTCGGTCCCAAATGGGTGCCGCGCCTCGTGCGCATCGTCGAGCAGATCCCGCTGACGGGAAGCAACAAGGTGCGCAAGACCCCGCTACGCCAGCAGCGCTGGGCCACCACCGACCCGGTCTGGTGGCGCTCGGACGCCCGCTCACACGCCTGGACCCGCATGACCGACGCCGACAAGGCCGACCACGACGCCCAGTTCGTCGCGCGCGGCCGCGAAGCCGCCCTGCGCTGAGGCGCCCCACCCCGAACGAAAGGACCGATCCGTGCAGCTGGATGAATCACCGGCGATCGCCGCGCTACGCACTGAACTGCGCGCGTACTTCGCCGACGTGATGAGCCCGGCGACGACGCGAGCACTCGATGATTCCTCGAGCTCCGCCGCCACCATCCGGGCCGTGGTGCGCCGGATGGGTAAGGACGGTTGGCTGGGCATCGGCTGGCCGCGCGAGTTCGGCGGCCAGGGGCGCGGACCGATCGAACAGCTCGTCTTCTACGAGGAAGTGCAACGCGCGGGAGCCCCTTATCCCCTGGTAACGCTCAACACTGTCGGGCCTACTCTCATGGCCCACGGCACCCCGGAACAGCAAGCGGCCTACCTACCGGGAATCCTCGCCGGCGAGATCCACTTCGCGATTGGCTACACCGAGCCGGCGGCCGGCACCGACCTCGCCTCGCTACGCACCCGAGCCGTACGCGACGGCGACCACTACGTCGTCACCGGCAACAAGGTCTTCACCTCCGGCGGCGACCTCGCCGACTTCATCTGGCTGGCCTGCCGAACCGACCCGGACGCTGTGCGTCACCGCGGAATCTCGATCCTCATCGTTGATACGACTTCGAGCGGTTTCTCCTGGACGCCCATCAACACCGTCGGCAGTCAGCTGACGACCGCGACCTACTACGACGGGGTCGAGGTGCCGGCGGCGAATCTGGTCGGCGAGGAGAACCGGGGATGGCAGCTGATCACGTCTCAGCTGAACCATGAGCGCGTCGCGCTCGGCGCCGGAAGCGCTGCAGCCCATGCGATGTACGACGCGACCGTCGAGTGGGCGGCGGCGACTTCAGGAGACGACGGCCGTCCCGTGCTCGACCAGCCGTGGGTGCAGTCCGAGCTCGCGACCGTCTATGCCCGGCTCTCCGCCATGCACCTGCTCAACCACCGCATGGCCGCGGCCATGGAGACCGGCGAGCCGGGGCCGGCCGATTCCTCGATGGTCAAGGTGCTCACCAGCGAATCGGCGATCGCCATCTACCAGACGCTGCTCGGGGTCCTCGGCTCGACCGGGCATCTCGTCGGCGACTCGGCCGGCTCGCTCATCGATGGCCGGCTGGAGCGGCTCGCGCGCCATGCGCAGATCAACACGTTCGGCGGCGGGGTCAACGAGGTCCAGCGCGAACTCATCGCCGTCTCCGCACTCGGTTTGCCGCGGGGCAGCCGATGACCGACCTTCGCACCCGCATCGGTGCTCACGTCGGTGAGGCGATGGCGCCGCCGCGCACGTCGGCCGACGGGGTCAATCCGGCGATGATCCGGCACTGGTGCCTGGCGATGGGCGACGCGAGCGAGCGTTACGCACCGGGCCCGGCCCAGGTGGCGCCGCCGGCCATGTTGCAGGCCTGGTGCATGCGCGAGTTCGATCCCCAGCCTGCGGGCGGGCCGGCCGCGCACATCGAGGAGATGCTCGCGGCGAGCGGATATACCGCCGTGGTTGCGACGAATTCCGACCAGCGCTACTTCCGCGATCTGCGGCCCGGCGACGTGCCGGTGGAGACGAGGTTGCTCGAAGCGGTGTCGCAGGAGAAGCAGACCGCGCTCGGCCCCGGGTTCTTCCTCACGGTCACCTCGACGTATGAGGTCGACGGGGAGTCGGTGGCGACGATGCGCTTCCGGACGCTGCGCTACGAGCCCAAGACAGGATCCGGGCCGGCCCAGCGGCGGCCACGGCCGGCGATCAATCAGGACAACGCGTACTTCTTCGAGGGGGCCGCCCGCGGCGAACTGCTGGTGCGGCGCTGCACGAGCTGCGGCCGCACGCAGCACCCACCGCTGCCGATCTGCCCGGTCTGCGGCGGGGCCAGCTGGGTGCCCGAGCCGATGGCCACCACCGGCGAGGTCTACACGTTTACGATCACGCACCATCCCCAGCTGGCAGGTTTCACGTTGCCGCTCATCGTGGCGCTGGTCGAGCTCTCTGACGGGCACCGGATCGTCACCAATCTCATCGACATCGACCCCGTCGAAGTCCGCATCGGATTGCCGGTCGTGGTGGATCTGGTGGCGGTCGACGATGAGCTGACGCTCCCCCTGTGCCGCCTGCAGGAGCGGGAGGTTCAGCCGTGAACTTCCAGCTCGACGAGCCCCAGGCCGCGATGGCGGAAGCGGTCCGCGACATCGCCGCCGACCACGGGGGGCACGAGCGCGCCCGGCAGGTGGAGACCGCCGGCGGCATCGACCGCACCGCCTGGTCGGCACTGGGGGCGGCCGGCCTGCTGGCCGCCGTCTCGGCCGGCGATGGCGGAGTCGTCGGAGCGGCGGAAATGGCGTCCGCGCTCGGCCGTGAGGTGGTGAGCCTGCCCGCCTACGCGCTGCTGACGGCGTTGATGCTGCTGGGCTCCGGACGGGGCCTGGATCCACGACGGTTCGAGCGCGTGGTTGCCGGTGAAGAGCTGGTGACCCTGGCTCTTTTCGAGGAGGGCATCAGCCGGGTGCCGGCGGCGCGGACGCACGTCGTAGATGGCCGCATCACCGGTCACAAATCCGTCGTTCCGGCCGCCGCTGAAGCGAGTGCGGCGATCATCGCCGCGCAGGGCGCCGACGCCCCCGGCCTGTTTCTCGTCGACCTCGACGATCCCGGTGTCCAGGTCGTGCCCGTGCGCACGACCGACCGGTCGAGCGTCGCGCACCTGGAGCTACAAGGGGCTGCAGTGACTGCGCTCGGGGACGTGTCCGCACTGATTCGAGCCGAGCAGATCGCGTCGGTGCTCGCTTGCGCATCAGTGCTCGGGCTCGGCAGGCGCGCGACGGTGAGCGCCGCGAAATACGTCTCCGAGCGTCACCAGTTCGGACGCCCGATCGCGTCGTTCCAATCGCCGGTGCTGCGTCTGGCCGACGCCCACATCGACCTCGAGGCGATGCAGGTGACGATGCAGCAGGCGGCCTGGCAGCTCGACGCCGGGCAGGACGCCAGCATCGCGGTCTCGGTCGCCATGTGGTGGATGGCCAACGGTGGTCACCGAACGCTGCACACCGCGCAACACGTGCACGGCGGGATCGGCGCCGACGTCGAGTTCCCCGCGCACCGCTACTTCCTGCGGGGAAAGCAGCTGCTCGACACCCTCGGCGGCGCTGCCTCGCACGCCAGCCGGCTGGGTGCCGAACTCGCCGCGGAGGCGCGCGCATGAGCCCGCTCGAGGTGGGTGTTCCCCTGCCACCGTTGACGATTCCCGTCACCGCGCGCCTCGTCGTCGCCGGCGCGATCGCCTCACGCGACTTCCAGGACGTCCATCACGATTTCGCCGGCGCCCAAGCCGCCGGCTCTCCCGACATCTTCATGAACATCCTGACCACGAACGGTCTCGTCGGCCGCTACGTCACCGACTGGGCGGGTCCGGCAGCGCGGCTCACAGCCATCGACATCCGGCTCGGTGCCCCTAACCGGCCTGGCGCCACGCTCGAATTCACCGGCAGCGTCACCACTTTTGACCCCGTGGACGCTCGCGCAACGGTGTCGGTGCGGGGACGCAACGAGCTCGGTGACCACGTCACCGGAACGGTCGAGGTCGAGTGGCCGTCAGGCGAGCTTCCCGGCGGCCTGACATGACGACATTCGCCGGCGAGACCGCCGTGGTGGGTATCGGAGCCACCGAGTTCTCCAAGGATTCCGGACGCAGCGAATTGCAGCTGGCGGCCGAGGCCGTACGCGCCGCGCTCGCCGACGCCGGGCTGTCGCCATCCGACGTCGACGGGATGTCCACCTTCACCATGGACACCAACGGCGAGATCGAGGTGGCGCGCGCAGCCGGAATCGGTGAACTGACCTTCTTCAGCCGTATTCACTACGGCGGAGGTGCGGCCTGCGGCGTGCTGCAGCAGGCGGCGCTAGCGGTCGCGGCGGGAATCGCCGAGGTGGTGGTCGTCTACCGCGCCTTCAACGAGCGCTCCGGACACCGGTTCGGTCTCGGCACCGCCGACCGGCCGGTCAACACGACAACGGACAGCACCCGGATCGCCTTCACCAATCCGCTGGGATTGCTGACTCCGGCACAGCAAGTCGCGATGTTCGCGACCCGGTACATGCACGAGTTCGGCGCCACCAGCGAGGATTTCGGCCGGGTCAGCGTGGCGATGCGCCGCCACGCCGCGTCCAACCCGCAGGCGTGGTTCTACCAGCGCCCGATCACGCTGGCCGACCACCAGGCGAGCCGCTGGATCACCAGCCCGCTGCACCTGCTCGACTGCTGCCAGGAGTCTGACGGCGCGCAGGCCCTGGTCGTCACCTCACTCGAACGCGCCCGCGACCTTCCGCACCCGCCAGCGGTGATAGCCGCTGCTGCCCAGGGTGCCGGCGCCGACCAGCACATGATGACGAGCTACTACCGGCCGAGCATGACGGGCCTGCCGGAGATGGGGCTGGTCGGGCGCCAGCTCTACGCGCAGGCCGGGATCGGTCCGGCCGACGTCCAAACGGCTGTGCTGTATGACCATTTCACTCCCTTCGTCCTCACCCAGCTGGAAGAGCTCGGCTTCTGCCAGCGCGGCGAAGCGCGCCACTTCATCGCCGACGGCGGGATCGAGATCGACGGCCGGCTGCCGGTGAACCCGCACGGCGGTCAGCTCGGAGAGGCCTACATCCACGGGGTGAACGGCATCGCCGAGGCCGTCCGCCAGGTCCGCGGCACGGCGGTCAATCAGGTGGCCGGCGTCCGCAACGTTCTCGTCACCGCCGGCACCGGCGTGCCGACCAGCGGTGCCGTCATCCAGGGGGATTGCTGATGAGCGCACCTGCTTCGGAATCAACCCGTCTGCTCACGTACGACGAGCTCTTCCTGCCCGAGCCCGCGGCCGCCGACGTGCGCTACACCGTCATCTCGGTCGACGACCATCTCGTCGAGCCACCGGACATGTTTTCAGGGCGCCTACCGAAGCGATACGCCGAACGTGCCCCGCACATCGTCGACACCTCGGATGGCCGTGAGATATGGACTTTCGAGGACGAGGAGTACTCCCAGGTCGGCATGAACGCGATGGCCGGGCGCCGGCCGGAGACCGTCCACTTCGAGCCGAGCCGCTTCGCTGATATGCGTCCGGGCTGCTATGACATCGATGCCCGCATCAAGGACATGGATCTCAACGGGGTCTGGGCCTCGCTCAACTTCCCGTCGATGATCACCGGTTTCTGCGGCCGGGTGTTCTCCCAGGCGAAGGATCCGGCACTGGGTCTGGCCGTCACAAAGGCCTGGAACGACTGGCTTTACGAGGCCTGGTGGCAGCCCTACCCCGAACGCATCATCCCGCTGGGCATCACGTTTCTGACCGATCCCGCAGAGGCGGTCAAGGAGATCCACCGCAACGCGGAACGCGGCTTTCGGGCCATCACGCTGCCCGAGCGTCCGCACCGCATTGGCTTGCCCTCGCTGTTCACCGGCTACTGGGATCCGATCGTGGCGGCTTGCGCGGAAACCGGCACCGTCATCTGCCTGCACGTCGGATCCTCCGGTGGATACGTGCATGCGGAGGGCTCACCGCGGCTGCAACTGGGCGCCACGATGTTCGGTCAGCTCAGCCTTTCCGCCTGCGCGGAGTGGCTCTGGTCGGGCTACGCCGTGAAGCATCCCGAGCTCAAAATCGCCATGAGCGAAGGCGGAATCGGCTGGGTGGCGATGCTTCTCGACCGCCTCGACAACATCATCGACCGCAGCGGGTACGGCATGGGCTGGGACATCCGGCCGGCCGACGTCCTCAAACGCAACTTCTCCTTCTGCACCATTGACGACCCCTCGACCATCGACACCCGCTATCGCATCGGGGTCGAAAACATCATGGTCGAGACCGACTACCCGCACGGCGACGGCACCTGGCCGCATACCCAGGACCTCATCGCCGACGTGTGGGGCCACATCCCGGCCGATGAGCTTCGCCTCATGTGTTACGCGAACGCCGCGAAGCTCTTCCGCCACCCCTTGCCGGACACGGTGCTGCCGTGACCGAACACCCTGCCGCGGGGCTTTCCGCGGCGGCCACTGGGAACGCACCAAGCCGGTGCGAACTCGAAAACGAAGGGAACGACCATGACCGGGCCTCTGCAGCGCCGTTGGAGCGCAGCCTTGGTGGCAGCTGGACTGACGGCGACGAGCGTGCTGGCGGCATGCTCCTCGAGCGGGGACAACAGCAAGACGTCCTCCAGCGGTGGAAGTAGCAAGGACCCGATCAAGATCGGTGTGGAGATCCCGACCTCGGGCCCGCTGGCCAGCGCCAGCACCGTCTACGGGCTGGTGGCGAAGGCGCTCGGGACGTCGAAGCTGCCGGGCACCGACACGATCGACGGTCGCAAGGTGCAGATCATCATCCGTGACAACCAGGGCACCGGCCCCGGCTCCGCTGCGGCCACCCGCCAGCTGCTCGACCAGGACAAGGTCAATGCGATCATCGGCCCGCTCTACACCACCGAGGCACTGTCGGCCCTGCCGCTGGTGAAGAAGGCGGGCGTGCTCGAATTCGCGCTGACCGGATGCCCGGACTGCGGAGACGGCACCAAGTACCCGACCACGTTCTCCGTCGAGTCCGATCGGCCGACCCAGATGCCGTCGACGATCGCTCGGATGCAGAAGGCCGGCGTGACGAAGGTTGCCGTGCTCGAGTCGGATGACCCGACCGGTACTGCGTACAACGACGCCTTCAAGGCGGCCGCCGACAAGGCGGGGCTGACGATCGCCACGACCGTGACCTTCTCGGCCGGTGCTCTCGACCTCGGCTCGCAAGCGGCTCAGCTCAAGAGCTCGGGCGCCGACGCCGTTTACCTCGCCAGCGCCGTGCCGACCGATGTCGCCAATGCGGCCAAGGCCATGAAGGAAATCCAGTACGAGCCCTACGTCTTCGGCAACGCCGCAGCAGCGGTCACCGTGGTCGTCCAGGCCGCCGGTGACGCCTGGATCAAGAAGTGGGCAGCGAGCGGATACGGCACCCGCACGACCCGGCCGGACGCCGCATCGCAGGACGTGACGTTCGCCAATCAGGTCAACGCGATCAGTCCGCAGATCGGCGCGGTCGCCCCGATCGACCTGTCGGCAGGCGTCCTGGACAGCTTCAACATGATCAAGAATGCGATCGAGGGCACCCACTCGACCGACGGCAAGACGCTCGCAAAGTGGCTGCAGGACAACGGTTATGCCGATGGGTTGAAGGCGGACTACAAGTTCACCGCGACCGTCCACAACGGCATGGCCGCCGACCAGCAGAGCGTGGTGCAGCCCGGCACCCTGCAGAACGGCATCCCGTTGCGGGCCGGCGAGTCGGGCTGATTTCGGCACCGGACAGCAGAAAGACAAGGCGCCACTGGCATGTGGGACTTCCTGAATTCCTTGCTGCGCGGCCTTCAGGTCGGCAGCGTGTACGCGATCGTGGGCCTCGGCCTGAACGTGATCTTCGCGGCCACCGGGGTGTTCAACTTTGCCCAGGGCGAGTCGGTCATGGTCGGCGGGATGCTTGGGGTCAGCCTCTGGGTGGCTGACGGCTTTCCGCTGGGGGTTGCCCTGCTGCTGGTCGTCATCGTGACGGCCGGCATCGGGGCGCTCACCGAGATCCTGGCGATCCGGCGGCTCGCCGGCCAACGTGACGCCACGTTGTGGATGCTGTCCACGTTGGGCGTGGCCATCGTGGTGCGCTCGACAGCGACGCTGCTGGCGACCCGCACCGGCGGTGAATTCGCCCAGCGCAACTTCCCCGACTACATCAAGGCGCAGCCCTGGCACTGGGGGCAGCTGTTGGTCATTCCCCAGCGCGCCATCCTCATCGTCTTCGCGGTCGTGCTGACTTTCGTGACGGCGGTGTGGTTTCGCAAGGCGCGCTGGGGACGGGGATTGCTGGCGCTGGCCGCCGACCGGGAGGCCGCAGCGATGCGCGGGCTGCCGGTCGGCGCGCTGGCGGTGCTCGCGTTTGCGATCGGCGGTTTCATCGCCGGGCTCGGCGGGTTTCTCGGTGGCCCGGTGACGCAGGCGTCCACCACGATCGGATTCGGCCTGACCTTGAACGCTTTCATCGCTGCGACCATCGGCGGCATCCCCAACCTCTGGGGACCGCTGCTCGGCGGTGCCGTCCTCGGCATCGGCCAGGAGCTCACCGCGCAGTACCTGGGATCGGAACTGCAGACACCGATCTCGCTCGGCATCCTGCTGGTGGTTCTCGCGGTACGCCCGCAGGGCGTGCTCGGACGACAGGTGCGTGCACTGTGACGACCTTGACCGCTCTTTGGGCCAATCCGAAGACCAGGCGCTGGCTCCCGCTGCTGCAACTCATCGTCGCCGTGGCCGTCATCGCGATCCTGCCGGGCGCGGTGTCGGACACGTTCTACCTGTTCTCGCTCACCCTCGGCGTGATCTACCTGACCGCCGTCATCGGGCTCGACTTCACGGTCTACGCGGGCGCGGTCTCCATGGGTACCGCGGCCTTCATGCTGCTGGGCGCGTACTCGGTGGCGATCGCTCAGGTGCACGGCGGATTGAACGCCGTCATCGGACTCGTCATCGCCTGCGTCGTCTGTGCCGCCGTGGGGGCGGTGACGTCGATCCCGGCGCTGCGGCTCGGAGCCTTCGCCATCGCCGTCGTCACACTGATGTACGCCGACGTCTTCTCGGCCGTCGCGCTGCATTTCAAGTCGCTGACCGGCGGCGGTGACGGCATCAACGCCAACGCCGCAAACGTCGCCCTCAGCCGGATGTGGCTCTACTCCGCGCTGGTCGCACTTGTCGCGTACATCCTGCATCGCAACCTGCTGCGTGGACCGTTCGGCCGGGCGTTGATGATCATGCGCCGGGGCGAGGCGGTCGCCAGTTCGCTGACGGTCGCGTCAGGCCGTTACAAGGTCGTCTCCTTCACGATCTACGCGGCATTCGCGGGCCTCGCCGGCGGCCTGTACCAGCAGCTGAACGGTCCTATCGCCACGGATACTTTCGGCATCGACACGTCGATCACCCTGCTGCTGATGGTGGTGCTCGGCGGGGTGGGATCGGTGAGCGGCGCCTTCCTCGGCGCGCTGGTGCTGACCGTGATCCCGATGGTCCTGAACCAGGCGGCGAGCAGCGGCGGCGGCATCCGCGACCTGTTGTATGGCGTCATCCTGCTCGTGGTGGTGCTGATCGTGCCGAAGGGCCTGGCCGGTATCCCGGGCGACCCGCGTTTGCGCCGGCTCGTCTCGCGCTTTACGCCATCGCGCGAAACCGGCGTCAAGGTTGCCGCCGACGAGACGAGTACCGGCGCCCGACCCGTCGACACCGAAGCATTGAGCGGGTTGCTCGCCGAAGGACGCGGGTCGCAGGCTGGCCGCCTCGAAGTGGACGACATCCACCGGACCATCGGCGGCCTGCGCATCCTGCGCGGCATCACGATGACCGTGGAAAGCGGGCACATTGCCGGTCTGATCGGCCCCAATGGTTCGGGCAAGACGACGTTGCTGAACTCGATCAACGGCCTCACTCCAGTGGAGCGCGGGCACATCCGGTTAGCCGGTGACGCGATCGACGGGCCGGCCCGCCTGCGCGCCAAGGCGGGCGTGGGGCGCACGTTCCAAACCGCTTTGCTGGCCGAGGAATCGAGCGTGCTGGACAACCTCATGCTCGGTCTCGACGCGCACCGCAAGGTGGCCCACATCGGCTACGCGCTGCGCCTGCCCAACGCGATCCGGGAAGCACGCGAGCATCGCGTCGAGGCCACCCGCTGGGCGCAGGCACTCGGACTCGGCGAGCACCTGAACGAGGAGGCATCGGCGCTGACGCCGCGGGCCCGCCGCCTGCTGGAGGTCGGACGGGCGCTGGCCACCCGGCCGCGGATCCTGCTGCTCGACGAGCCGGTCGCCGGCCTCACCGGCAACGAGATCGATGAGCTGGTGGAGATCATCAAACTGGTGCGTACGGCGGGCATCAGCACGATCCTGGTCGAGCACCACGCCGAACTCGTCATGAGCCTGTGCGACCGGGTGACCGTGCTCGACGCGGGTGAGGTCATCGCGTCCGGTGAGCCGGCCGTGGTGAGCCGCGACCCTAAGGTCATCGCGGCCTATCTCGGTGACGAGCTCATGTCCTTGGAGGAGACGGAAATGGCGACGGAGAACCAACCGTGAGCGGGCGGCTGGTGCTCTCGGGCGTGCGGGCCGGGTATGGAGCCGCGGACGTCCTGAACGGTGTCGACCTGACCATCGAGCCCGGAAAACTCACCGTCCTGCTGGGCCCGAACGGCGCCGGCAAGTCGACGCTGCTGCGCTGCATCATGGGGATGCTCAAACTGTCGGGCGGGAGGATCGACCTCGACGGCCGGCGCCTGGACGGGCAGTCTTCCGCCAAGGTCGCCCGGGCCGGGATCGCGTTGGTGCCGGAAGCGCGGCGCCTTTTCGGTCCTGAGCCGATCGCCGACAATCTGCTCGTCGGCGGCTGGGTCCGCGGGCGCTCGAAGGCCGAACTGCTGGCTGACCGCGAGCAGATGTACGAGCAGTTTCCGATCCTCGGGGAGCGACGCAAGGAGCCGGCCGCTTCGCTGTCCGGCGGCGAGGCACAGATGCTCGCGATCGCCATGGCGCTGATGGCGCGGCCGCAAGTGCTGCTGCTCGACGAACCGTCTCTCGGGCTTGCCCCGCGGCTGGTCTCCGAGGTCATGGAGCTTGCCGCCGGGCTGGCCAAGCAGGGCAGCGCTGTGCTGCTGGTGGAACAGATGGTCACCAAGGCGCTCGCGGTCGCCGACTGGGTCGCGGTGCTCGGCCGGGGATCGGTCGTCACAGCAGGCAGCTCCGCCGAGGTGAAGGCCGATGGTGCCGTCGCGGCTGCGTATCTGGGCGTCGCCGCGCATGGTTGATCCAAACCACCCACGCGGGGGCGTGACTGGTCGTAGGCTCCGCCGAATGGCTGTCGAGGCACCACGAGCGGGGCGCCCCCAGTCGGTGTCGACCGAAGAGATGCTGGCCGAGGCTCGTCGCCGGGTGTCGGAGGTCGGGGTCTCGGAGTTCAGCGTCCGCGAACTGGCCAAGGCGCTCGGCCTGGTGCCCGGCACGATCCACGCCCGGTTCGGCAACAAGCAGGAACTGCTCGCGCTGCTCTACCTCCAGCGCATCTCGCAAGCCCAGGCAATGCTGGCGGGCCTGCCCGTGAAGGCACTCGCCGACGTCAGCGCCCTGCTGGAGGCGACCTCGCCCGACCTGTCGATGCTGCGCCGCGAGTTCGTCCTGCACTTCGAGGGCAACGGGAAGGCGCGGCCCCATCTGCACACCGCCACTTGGGACGCGCTCAAGGATTCCTTCCGTGGGCTCTCAGATCGGTTGTATGACCGTTTCCGGGTCGCCGCGGCGAACGAAGGCATCGCGGTCGTCGGCGGCACGCAGGCCAAGCGCCTGTTGTGGACGCTCGTCTCGACCATGGACTCCCAGCGCAGCGCGGTCGCGTTCGACCACGGCGACGCGAACTACCGGCGCTTCGTGGCCCGGTCGCTGCTGTCGGCTCTGAGCGTCCCGCGCTAATCCTCTTACGCGGGCGCGAGGCCGTGTGAGACCGTCTTCCCGGGACACGTCCGCGCTAGCCTGGCGCCGCGACGAAGGGGCTGCACCGATGACGACAATGGCCGAGATCGACCTGCTGGACATGGACCGCTTCCAGCGCGGTGAGCATCACGAGATGTTCCGCCGGCTGCGGGCGGAAAATCCGGTTTCCTGGCACGAGTTTCCGCAAGGGCGCGGCTTCTGGAACGTGGTGAAGCACGCCGATCTCGTCGAGGTCAACCGCGACCCGGAGACCTACTCGTCCGAGGTTGGCGGCACCAACATGTTCGACATCGGCGACCGGCCGGTCAACGAAGGGCAGTTCGACAGCCGAGGCATCCTGATGCTCGACACCGATCCGCCCAAGCACACCCGCTACCGCAAGCTGGTGAACAAGGGCTTCACCCCGCGCATGATCGGCCTGATCGAGCAGCATCTGCGCCACCGCGCCAGCATGATCGTTGACGGGGTCATCGAATCGGGGAGCTGTGACTTCGTCGAACAGCTCGCCGCCGAGCTGCCCCTACAGGCGATCGCCGACATCATGGGCGTCCCGCAGGAGGATCGCCATCTGCTGTTCGAGTGGTCGAACAAGATGATCGGCAGCGACGATCCCGAGTACGCCAGTGATGACCAGGGGTCCGCGTTCCTCGAGCTCTACACCTACGTGAACGAGCTCGCCAGCAAGCGCAAGGCCGACCCGCGCGACGACATCGTCACCAAGCTCATCAACGCCGAGGTCGACGGCGACCATCTGAGCGAAGCCGAATTCGACATGTTCATGCTGCTGCTCACGGTCGCCGGCAACGAGACGACGCGCAACACGACTGCCCACGGCATGCTCGCCCTGATGCGCCACCCCGACGCCTATCAGGCGCTGCTCGCCGACCCGGCACTGCTCCCGACCGGCATTGAAGAAATGCTCCGGTACGCGAGCCCGGTGCTGCACTTTCGGCGTACGGCCACGAGGGACACCGAGATCCGCGGCCAGCAGATCAAGAAGGACGACAAGATCGTGATGTGGCACATCTCGGCCAACCGCGACGAGGACGTCTTTGACGACCCGTACACCTTCGACATCTACCGGACGCCCAACGACCACGTGGCTTTCGGCGGCGGCGGCGCTCACTTCTGCCTGGGTGCCAATCTGGCACGTATGGAGCTCAGGCTCATCTTCGGAGAGATCCTCGAGCGCATCCCCGACATGCGCCTGGCGAGCGACCCGCAGATGCTGCGGTCCAACTTCATCAGCGGCATCAAGCACATGCCGGTCACGTTCACGCCCGGCGCGCGTAAGAACGCCGCCGCCTAAGAAGTGCTCTGATCCCCGCTACCTGGCGGATGTTTCACCGGGCCGCTGTCGGGAGTGTGCTCGTATGAGTACGACCTCCAGCACCCAGGTTCACACCGTCGGGCTGCCGTGCCAGATCGAGGACCACCGGCTGTGGTTCTCCGAACAGCCCGCCGAACTAGAGCAGGCCAAGACTTTGTGCAGCGCCTGCCCGGCGCAAAAGTCCTGCCTCGCCGGGGCGCTGCGTCGCCGCGAATATGCGGGCGTCTGGGGCGGCGAGATCTTCGAACAGGGCAATGTCGTGGCCTTCAAGCGCCCGCGCGGACGGCCCCGCAAGCACCCGCTGCCCGCACCCCGCGCCGCGTGAGCCCGAGCGCGCCCGCGGCGCTCACAACAGTTACGTGCGCGGAAGGTCTCCCAGCACGCGGCTGGTGATGGACGCTCCGTAGCGCATGGCTCCGGGCATCGGTACCGGGCAGTTGAAGAAGAGCTCCGGAACCGGGCAGAAGTGCTTGCCGTCCGACTCGCGTACGACCACGGTCGGGGTGCCGTCGGGCCATCGACCGGTGCAGTGCTCGAATCGCTGGCAAGGCAGGGTGTCGGTGTAGTGCCCCTGCCACTCGACGGAGAGCGCAGAGTCGATGAACCGCACGATCCCTCCGGGGAAGGCGGCGGGCAGCGTCGAATACATCATCCCGAGGGGCGTGTCATTGACGTAGCGGGTCGCGTCCTCCCGGAAGATCGGGGTGCTGGCGAAGTAGACCGGGACGTGCACCGCCGACGCGATGGCGATGACCGTCCGGGCGTCCGCCGCGTACCTGTCGATCAACGCCTGGCCGGCAAGAGGGACCCCGTTCGCGTCCTTCGTGCACGGGAAAAGCGCGACCCCGGAGAACGCCAGGACGATGCGGTTGGGGTGGAAGCCCGCGGGGTTGTGGGGATCCAGTTCGCGGCGGATATCCGGGATCCAGTCGCAGATGGCGGTGGCCGCGAAGACGTGGGTGCGGCTGTTGACCCGGCCTGAGGCGGTGAAGAAGTAGTTGATGTAGGGGGCGGCCTGAAAGCCGATGGAATCTCCCCAGGTCTCGACCCGGTACGTCACCCTGTGCTGGGGGGTGCACGCCGAGAAGCCGAGTGTCGTCGCCAGACAGACAACCAGCGGGAGCGCCAAGCGCCGGGCGAGCCGTCGGCGGATCTGACGGTGGACTCGGCTGAGCACGATTCTCCCTCGAGCACGTACGAAATCGGGCGGCGCGGACGCTAGCACACGCAGTGTTCGTCCTTAGACGCACCGTATGTCCTGGAGCGGATGCCTGAAGGCGGTTTCGTTGACGCGTGAGAAATAACTGACTCAGCGTTCAGAATTTTCTGGCTGTTGAGTCAAGTGCGGTGTTAAGCGAGTCACAGAAGCGACCGATGCGTGCCGGGACGTTAGCCCCCAGCACGGGGGCTCCGGCGTGGGGGTGATGGTCGTCGTGAGGTACTGCATTGGCAGTGAAGGACGAGGTGGGCCAGGAGGAATGAGCCCCGCCGGGACCCAGCACGCGGTCAAACTCAGCGATGCCTACGAGAGCGTCGCGGTCTGCGGCCAGCGGACTCTTACGTGGCCCAGCAAGCGCTACTCAGCCGCCCCTGACGAGGACGAGTGCCTGGTCTGCAGAAATGTCGTGGAAGGACTCGCTGACCTCTAAGGGCGCTGACGCGGTACCGGACGCTCGATCGTGCTCATCGCGAAATCATCCCGTCTCCCTATCGTCGACCGACGAGCCCTCGGCGGCAAAGGGGGTCGAGCCGCCGTGAACCGCCACGAGCATCGGCCCGAGGTCATTGGCGACCGCGGATACGGCAACCCAGGCTTGCCGGAGCGTCTCGGTGTCGACGCCGTCGGCATGCAGGGTCTGCTCGGCGATCACGCACTGATCGGACCAGTACACGTGTGCCGACCTGCTGCGCCGGTTGATGTCGTTGAGCTCGCGCAGCACCGCTGCTGTCGCCTTCACCCCGAAGGCCACGTGCGCCCAAACCCTGACCAGCGGTGGATTGCCCTCGACCGCCGTAACCCAGCCGGCGGTGCTGCCGGTACGGAACGGCACATCGCCGTCGGCATCGACCTCAACCCGGCAGACTTCCCACACTTCCTGCAGGCATTCCCGAACGTGAGCCCGCAGCCACTTCATTTCCTGACCCATGTGACCACTTCCTTCAATGGTCACTATCCGCTGGGGGTACGACATTTTTTGCGGGTGCGGATGCGTGCCGGGGACGTGAGCGTCAGCCGGATGCGGCGGATGCGGCGGGTGCTGGCATGAAGGCTCGGACATGGCCGAGGGCGCGGTCGACGTACTCGTCCTTCTCCCCCACCGGCGCGACGTAGAAGAGCGCCGACCGCGCGGCCCCGAGGTCGACGAGCCGCGCAATCACCCACGCCGCGAGGTACTGGCTCGACAGGCAGCCGCCGGCAGTCGCGACGTTTCCGGAGGCGAAGAACGGCCGGTCGACCACATCCGCTCCGGCCTCGACGACCCACGGCTTGGTCAACAGGTCGGTGCAGACGGGCACCCCCTCGATTAGGCCGAGCTTGGCCAGCAGCAGCGCGCCGGAGCACTGGGACCCGATGAGCTGCCGGCTGGGGTCGAGCCGCAGCGCCGCGAGAAACGCGGGGTCGGCGGCGAACTCACGCGTCCTCATGCCGCTGCCCACGATCACCCCATCAGCCG
>DATAZK010000119.1:0-5177 GCA_036272075.1 Frankiaceae bacterium | reverse complement strand
GCCCGCCGACCGGGGCGGGCGGCCTTGAGCGCCTGGGCGTTCAGTCTCGCCGGGCTGGCGACGGCGGTCACCGTCTACTGGGCCCAGGTCGTCTGATGTGACCCGGATTCAGCAGATTTGTGTGGTAGCAATGGGCGGTGCGTAGGTGGTTTCGCAGGATCGCCGCCCTCGGCGCTTCCAGCGCCCTGGCAGTTGTCGTCGCCGCATGCACTCCCGGAACCACGTATCCAGTGGGAAGCGTGCCGACCACCGGGCCGCTGTACATCGGCACCTCCACCATCCATATATGTACCGCCAGCGTGGTCTCCAGCCCCACGCAAAACCTGGTGATCACGGCCGCGCACTGCGTTTTCGGCGGCAGTGGCCGGGGGATGACGTTCGTACCGGGTTCGGTGAACGGCAGTGAGCCCTACGGCCGCTGGACCGTTGTCGCGGCGTACGCGGATCCTGCGTGGATCCACCATCACGATCCGCTGGTGGATATCGCGATCCTGAAGGTCGCACCAGACCAGATTTTCGGAGCCTCCCTTCAGGTGCAGCAGGTCACCGGAGGCAACAAGCTCATCGCCGCCCCCGCCACGATCGGCCAGGTCCAGCTCCCGGCCTACGCCGCTGGAGTCGGCGGCTGGCCCTTCTCGTGCCTGGCGACGGCGCATCGCACCGGTCGGTACCCGACTGTTACCTGCAGCGGCGGCTACGTCCTGGGAACCAGCGGCGCTCCATTCATCCAGGGCTCGAACGTGCTCGGCGTGATCGGTGGACTGCAGGGCGGCGGCTGCCTGCCTACGACGGAGTACTCCTCGCCGTTCAACGCGGCGACGATCGCCCTGCTGAACCGGGCCGCCTCTGGCGCAGCGGGTGACACGTTGCCAGCAGCCGGATCCGACGGCTGCTGACAGCTTCCAGGCAGAAAACATCTAGCTTTCATATTTGCCCATCAGAGCGCGTACGGCGGCGTTATCGTTCCCCCTCACACCGAGGGAGCGCACATGCAAGCCGGGCCCATCCCCCATGCGTTGAGGGGTCATCAGCAGTTCACCTGCTCCACGACCGCCTCTCCCGACCGCGTGTGGCAAGCCCTCACCCAGCCCGACCAGACCCGCGCCTACCTCTACGGGCTGGCCGCCCACTCGCGGTGGGAGGTCGACTCCGACATCGAGTTCCGCCACGAGCACCACGCGCTGCAGGGCCAGGTGATGCACGCCGACGAGCCATGCCGGCTCTCCTACTACCTGACTGCAGGGCCCGACGACCTGCCGACGTACGTCACCTGGCAGGTCCGCTCCTCTCCCGCAGGCTCCACGATCCGGCTGCAGGTCGACGAGACCGATCCCGCGGTCGCCGACACCGATGAGGAAGCCGAGGACACTTGGCTCCCGGTCCTTGCAGCGCTACAGCGCCACCTCGAAAGCTAGGCGTTCAGGGCAAGCCGCTCGCCCGCCTCGACAGGCGCGGCAATGGTGTTGCCCTGCGGGGCGAGCGGGCACTGCCACTCCGGCGAGTAGCGGCACGACGGGTGGTACAGGAAGTTCAGATCGATGACGAGACTGCTCTCCGTGCCGCCGAGATCCGACCCTTTCGCGGTGTCGAGCAGGTAGCGGCCACCGCCGTACGACGAGCCGCCCGCCGTCCCGTCTCGCAAGGGCAGGAAGAGGCCGCCGGCGTACTGCTGGAGCCACCAGACGTCGATCGTGGCTGACACGGGCGCGGGAATCGCGACCCGTCCGACCAGACGCATGAGCGTCGTCCCGTCGCCGCCGGTGGGAACGCTGAGCTCGACGCTTTCGGTCGCCGGATCGAGCGGCAATTCGAAGCGCAGCGCAGGATCGTAGGGCCAGATCGGGAGCCCGGTTTCGCGCAGCGGATCGCCTTGAGGGAGCGGGCTTTGCGGGTGCTCCCGGAAGAGCGCGTCCCGTCCGGCCTGCCAGAGCGCATGGCCTTCCGGGGGCGACGGCGCAGCGCGCACATCGGCGTAGAGCTCGCTGACCCGGCGCCGCCAGTCGGCCAGTTCCAGCTCCGAGACGCTCATCGATGCGGGAACACTGGACGGTGCATGCACTGATCATGCCGACCATGAGTCAGGCCGCTCGCCAGCCGCCCTCCGCCGGCAGGAAGACGGGGATGGCGCCAAGCCCGCTTACGAGGGCGGCCGACTCGCCCAACGACTGCCTCCACCCATCCCCTTCGGTGAGCAAGGCGCCGATGGCGACCACCTCCGCACCCGCCTCGTCGAGCAACCGGAGCGCGGCGCTGATGGAGCCGCCGGTGGAGATCACGTCGTCGACCAGCGCCACCCGGCGACCGCGAACCAGCCCGATCCGGCGCCGGTCCAGCATCAGCTCCTGGGTGGCTTCCGTCGTGATCGAGGCAACGCTCGTACGCAAGCTGTCGGCCAGATGGATCTTCGGCGTCTTCTGCAGAATCAGGTAGTCATCCAGGCCCATCGCCGCCGTCACCTCGTGGGCGATCGGGATGCCGAGGGTCGCCATCGAGACGATGCATTCAGGCTCATGCGGCGCGAGCAATCGGGCCAGGTCCCCGGCCGCCGTACGCAGGAAGCGCACACCCATGTCGATCGTCATCAGCAGCGCGATCGCGAAGTCGGGACGCAGCGGGATCAAGGGAAGTTCGACGTGCTGGGAGCCGATGGAAACCGGGTAGTGATCGGTATAGGTCGGCTCGCCGGACGCGGCTGGTTCGAAGGCCATCCGCGCGACGATAGCGACGGCTCGTTACGGTCACGTTCGGACTTCGGGGGGGGTTGCGATCAGCGCGTGAACCGACCGACCACGCTCCCGTCGCCGGCGTAGAAGGTGAGCTGACCTCCTGTCACGGCCGCCCGTCTCGCATCTGTCAGAAGGCCGCTGACCTCACTGCCAGCGCAGGCGCCCGTTGCTGCAAAGGGGCCGGCGAGCAGGAGCAGCCAGCCGCCTTCCCCGACCGTGAAACGGCCACCGGCTCCGTTGCACCCGTCCTTGCTGGCCCAATCCCCGTTGGCCGAGAAGGACAGAAACCGATCCTGCGACGTGACCGCACCTAGCGCTGGGATCGGAACCCAGCGACCGGCGATGGTCCGGTCCGTGGCCGCACTCGTCCCGGCAGGCAGCGCCTTGGGCACCTCTCGCAGCCGCTTCAACGCGGCCTGGCTGAGCGTCGGCTTCTCGCGCAGCGCCGGAAGGATGTCGGCCCCCGTGTGGGGCTTGGCTGCCGGCAGCAACTTCGCCAGGACAGTGCCGTCAGCGGCGAGCAGATCCCGCTCGGCGCCGTGCATCCGGTAGCTTCGCGCCCGCAGCAGCCAAGCCGGCGCCCTGCCCTTTCCTGGCGTGGCCGAGCAGGCGTTGGACCACGCACTCGTCATGGCGACGAAGCCTGCGCCGGCGGTCGCCGCCCAGCTACCGCTGAGCTCGCCGCAGCCACGAAAGAGGATGAGCCGGAACGGTTCGTCGGCAGATAGGCGTAACACCGTGCCGCCCGGCTCCCCGGCTGCGGCAGCCACGCGCCACAGGCCCACCAACGCGTCCGGATTCACCGGTGCTATCGCGATCGGCGCAGGCACGCTGTGGGAGGCGGGCGGGGTGGAAGGGCCGGGTCCGCCAGCACTGCAGGCTGTGAGCGCCAGCACCGCCACCAGACCGGAAACTCGCCACCGCACGTCAGCAAGGTAGCGCGACCAGCGGGTCAGACGCATTCTGCTTGGCACGTCCATTGGACGCGGCGGCAGGCCTATTGGTTGCGCGCTTCGACCGCCACCGGGGCGTCGGGTCGCTCTTCGTAGGTCATGGTGAGGCGAACCTTGGACAGCCGCCATCCATCGGGAGTGCGCACCGCTTCGTTGTCGTAGAAGCCGACGACCAGCCAGCGGTTGTGAAGCTGCGGCGCCTTCTCGGGGGGCAGCCAGTGCTGGGCATGGATGTGCGCCCGGATCGAGGCGGTGTCGCCGTCCACGCGAACCCGATGGTTGGTGATCGAGTGATGCGTCGCCTGCCAGTCAGCGAAAAATGCCCGCAGCTGCTGCATGAACGCCTCTCGCTCGACCTCGCTCGCAGGACCCGAGCCGACGCTCTCGAAGTCGACCAGCACGCGATCGGTGAAGACGGTCTTGGGCAGCTCGTCGAAGTCCCGCGTGTCAGCGATCGACGCGTAGCGGGCCAGCAGCTCGACGAGTTCCTCGCGGTCCGTCAGCCCGTCCATGCGCGGAGCCTACAACGGCGCTCAGGAGGCCCGGACCGGCTCATTCGGGTAGCGGGAATCCCCTGCTACTCATCAGGTTCGCGACTTGCTGATAGCGGCCGACGGGGACGAGATGTACACCATCGAACGCGCCTGAGCGCCTGGCTTCCCTGACAAGGTCGAGCGCACGGCGTACGCCGGCGTCGGCGTCGTGATCGAGCGCGTCGATGAGATCGGCTGGCACGTCGATCTCCGGCAAGTCTGCGGCGATGCGCGCCGCCATCTTCGCGCTGGCCATCACCAGCACGCCGGCGTAAACCTTGCCCTGGTAGTCCTGATTTCGGCGCCACGCGACGAGCTTGTCCAGATCAAAACACGCTTGTATCAACCAGAAATCGGCCTCGTGCTTCCACGCGGGGACGACACTGCCGCAGCGGGCCGTGACACCCAGCGAGAAGTCGGCATCGGGGTAGGCGCGAGCCTCGGTGAGCATCTGGCGCACTGTGAGATCCGAACGCGAGCCGACCGCCGGGTCGTCACCTCTGACGAGGAGGAAGTCGCGGACCCCGTAGGCCGCCGCGGTGAGCAGGTCTCGCCGGAAGCCGAGCAGGTTCCTGTCCCGGCTGTTGACGCACGCGATGGCGCGACCACCGAGATCCGCGACCTCGCGGGCGACCGCGATGCTGGAGACGGTCGCGCGGCCGATGTGGTTGTCCGGGATCAGGAAGAGGTCGGTGACGCCGTCGAACGCGACGATCTGCCGCCGGACCCGCCGCAGGTCCGGTGTCGTGGCCGGCTCGATCTCGCACATGATTGAAAAGGTGTCCGCGTCATCCATCACCGGTCCATCATCGCCGCTGCAGCTCTGGACGAAGGATCATCACCAAGACTTGTTCACTGCGCGGGCAAATCCGTCGGTGGTGCCGTTACAACGTGCTCGGACGGAAGACCACGTACCGATCGGGACGGCCACCGCCGCCACCGGCATCACGCCGACAAGCTGGACA
>DATAZK010000118.1:0-18419 GCA_036272075.1 Frankiaceae bacterium | reverse complement strand
GCCCACGCTCGCCTGCGACTGACTTACGCGAGCGACGCCGCACCCTCGATGCCGGAAACGATGTTCGGCAAGCTCCCGCCGACCGATCCGGCGCGCCGCGACACCATCATCGGGACCGGGATGGGTCGCCGCGAGGCCCTGTTCTACGCCCACCTCGCGCCGGCCCTATCGCTTCGGGTACCGGTCACGCATGCGGCCGTCACCGACGAGGAGGGTGCGTTCGCGATCCTTCTCGAGGATCTGAGCGCCACGGGTTGCGCGGTTTCCGACGGGACGTGGGGGATCTCGCCGGATGGCGCGGCAGGGGCACTTCGCGACCTTGCGGAGATGCACGTGCGCTTCGAGGATCCGGCGCGGCGGGCCGCCGAGGCGCCGTGGGTCACCGCGCTCACCCCGTCGACCACGTATGGCGGTCCGATGCTGCGCTACGGGATCGAGCATCACCGGGATCGGTTGTCTGACGCGTTCGTCGACATCGCCGAGCTCTACCTCGACCATCACGAGCAGGTGCAGGCGCTCTGGCACGAGGGTCCGCACACCGTCATCCATGGTGACCCGCACATCGGCAACCTGTTCGTCGACGGTGGGGTGGTCGGGTTCCTCGACTGGGGGATCGTCAATGTCAATACGCCGATGCGCGACGTCAGCTACTTCCTCACCATGGCGATGTCGCCCGACGATCGGCGCAACCACGAAGTGGATCTGCTGCGTCACTACCTCGACGCGCGCCGGGCGTTCGGGGGAGCCGACATCGGCTGGAACGACGCGTGGCTCGCCCATCGGATCCACGCGGCGTACACGGTGCCGGCGTGCTGTCAGGTCGTCACGTTCCCGGCCGATGCGTCCGAGCGGCGGCGCGTGTTCGCCGACGCGTTCCTGGCCCGCTCACTCGCTGCTCTGGACGATCTGCAGGCCCGCGAGGCGTTACGCGAGGTGGCCGGGCTCTAGAGTCAGCGACGAAACAGACGATGCGTTGTCACTAGAGCTGGCGACAAGTTTTTCCGGCCTACAGACAATCCGTTGTGACTGGCCACCCGGCGGTAGAGGATGCTCTGTCTCGTGGCCGACGCTGGTAACGAGGCTGGTGGTCCGGACTCTCATGGGGGGAGGGTCGCCGAGGAACGTCGAACTGCACGGATCCTGCTGCTCGATCCAGACCTTCGGATCCTGCTGATGCGCCTGACCCTCGAAGCTGAGCCTGAGCCGGCCAACACTGAGCACGAACTCTGGGTCACCTTGGGTGGGCGCATCGAACCGGGCGAAAGCGTCCTGATCGCGGCCCAACGGGAGCTGCGTGAAGAGACCGGGATTACGGACGCTCGTCTTGGCCCTGTGGTGTGGTACGGCGAACAGATCCTGATGATCGGCGGCAGGCCTCGGTCTTTGAAGGAGACCTTCGTCGTCGCCCGGTCCGCCGGCCAAACCCTGACGGATTCCTTTTGGACCGCCGAAGAACGCCATGCCGTCGCGGAGATGCGGTGGTGGTCGTTGGACGAACTGGCGACGACATCGAGAACCGTCAAGCCCCCAGGGCTCGCCACGCTGTTGAGTGAACTGTTGGACTCGCTCTCCAACGATGGCGATGACGCGGTGCCGGTTCGGATGATTGATCTGCAGTAGGGCGCATCAAATATTGGCGGTACACCGGGGCCATACAGCGGATTGTCTGTACGCCGCTCGGTCCCGCTTAGCGGGCGAGTGGCCAGCGCTTGCGCACCAGCGCCTTTGCCAGCACCGATCCCACCGCCTGGCGTTCCGCGAGGCGCCATGCGTTGCGGTCGGCGAACGTAGGGCGGGTCTGACCTTCGGAGCGCCGGCCGGTGACCGCCGCACGGACGAGTAGCGCGAGCGGGACGGCGAACGTGACCGCTCCGATCGGTCCGACGAGCACCGTCACGACCGCTGCCACGACGAACGTCAGCAAAGCGTCGACGCTCGCCGCCACCGAACGCCAGAAGTCGGCGTTGCCCGCGAAGGGCTGCGGGGCGTCGGAGGTCCAGGTGGTCACCTTCCACCTATCGGCCCGACCTGGTGGGTACCTGTAGCGCTAGCCGGGGAGGCCGAGGATCTGCGCCGCTTGCTCGCAGGTCGCGACGGGGCGTCCCTCGGCCTTGCAGAGACCGACCGCTTCGTTGACGAGGTCGACGTTGGCGGGCTGGCGGTCGCCGCCGTAGAACTCCAGGCCGAGATGCAGGTGGCCGCCGCGGCGCAGTGCGAGCTTGGCGACCTCGCTGCGGCCGAGGTCACCGCCGACGCACGACACCGCCCACTCCAGCCCGGTGCCATCAAGCATTTCCAGGTACGCCTCGAGGCCAGCCGCGGTCGGCGGCAGACCGAATGGTGCGCCGGTCAGACCTTGATCGGTCGAGAGGTACAGCTTCACCATCGTGCCCGCCGGCAGCCGTCCGGCCTCGTGCCAGGCGAGTGTCGCGCGCAAGAAACCGGGCTCGTAGATAGCGAGGCTCGGGCCGAGGTGAAGTTTCTCGTGCAGCTCGAAGATCTCGCCGATCCGGTCGAAGGAGTTCGAGTACACGAACGCGCCGGTGAGCCGGCCGTCGTCGGCCCGGCGTCCGAAGTTCAGCGATCCCGGGTCGAGCAGCCCGACGCGTAACCCCTTGGCGGCCATGGGCGCGAGGTGACCGAAGCTGAGCGAGCCCGCGCCGAAGTTCACGGTCGGGTAGAGCAGCGCGTCGGGACGCTTGTCCCACACCGGCTGGAAGGCTTCCAGGTAACGCTCGGCGACCTCGACGTCGGGACCGCCCACCGGATTGCAATGGGCATGGATGATCGACGCGCCCGCCTCCAGGCAGGCGAGCGCGTCCGACGCGATCTCATCCGCAGAGATGGGGACGTGAGGGTTGCGCTCCCGGGGGGTCGCCCCGTTGATCGCGGCCTCGATGATGACCGGGGCTTGCGAGGAATCAGTGGCCATGCGTGTCCTCCACTCAGCGGCGCTTGAACTGCGGGGTGCGCTTCTCGGCGAAAGCCTTGGGGCCTTCCTTGGCGTCCTCGGTGGCGAAGACGGCCACGGCCCGGTCGTGCTCGTTCGCGAAACCTTCGTCTTCGGTCATCCCGCCGGTCTCGCGGATCGTCGCGAGGATCGCCTCGACGGCGAGTGGTCCGTTGGCGCAGATCTGGGCGGCGATCTCCTTGGCCTTCGTGAGCGCCTGACCCGCGGGGACGACGTGTCCGACCAGGCCCAGCGAGAGCGCCTCGGCAGCCGAAATGTGCTTGCCGGTCAGGAGGATTTCGGCAGCGGCCGTGTAGCCGATCTGGCGCGGCAGCCGCACCGCCGAACCCATCATCGGATACAGCGACCAGCGGGCTTCCGAGACGCCGAACCTGGCCGTCTCACTGGCTACGCGGATGTCGGTGCCGAGCAGGATTTCAGTACCGCCGGCGATCGCGACCCCTTCGACGGCGGCAATGATCGGCTTCTTCGGACGCTTGATCTTCAGGAATCCCTTCGCGGCGATTTCCGGGTCGTCCTTGAATCGCTGGGCGAGCGCGGCGGCGTGCGGGTCGTCCGGGTCGCCTGCCATGGCCCGCAGATCGGCACCGGAGGAGAAGTTGCCGCCGGCGCCCGTGAGGATGATGCAGCGGACCTCGTCGTCCTCGCTGGCTGCGGCGCACGCGTCGGAGATGAGCAGCAGCATCGACCCGGTGAACGCGTTCATCCGCTGTGGCCGGTTCAGGGTCAGGATCAGGAGCGGGCCGTCACGCTCGATGATGACGGGTTCCTCAGCAGCCACGTTCGCGCTCACTTTCGTCTGTCGTTCTTGCATTGGTTCCAGCAGCGAAGGATTGCACGCGCGCTCACGGCGATGTCCTCGGGTGTCGTCGCGACGTCCGAAACCGACAGGCGCATCGCTCGCCGGCCCTGCCACGTCGTGCCTCCGGCCCAGCAAGTGCCGTCCTGCTGCACGGCGGCGATGATGGCATCGGTCGTGGCGTCGTCATCGAAGTGCACGAGGGCTTGGTTGAGCACGACGGGGGCCAGCACCTGCGCTCCTTCGGCCTCGAGCAGAGCGGCGAACTGCTCCGCGAGATCGCAGGTGCCATCGACGATGTCACTGATGCCCGAACGCCCGCGGGCCGCGAGGATGGCCCACGTCTCGACGCCCCGCGCCCGCTGCGACATCTGCACGCCGAGGTGCATCAGCACCCGTCCGGCATCGCCCAGCAGGTAGGCGGCGTCGGCGGCGAAGGAGCGCCGCAGATCTTCCTCGCGGGCGCAGATCGCGATCCCCGAGTCATACGGCGCGTTCAGCCACTTGTGGGCATCGGTCGCCCAGGAGTCCGCGAGTTCGACGCCCGCGACGAGATGGCGCCGCCGGGTCGAAGCGGCCGCCCACAAACCGAAAGCACCGTCGACATGAATCCAGGCTCCGGCGGCGCGGGCGCGGGGGATGAGTTCGGCGAATGGGTCGCTGTGCCCGGTGTTCACGTTGCCGGCCTGCAGCAGCACGATGGTGTGGTCGTCGACGTCGGGGAACTCCTCGGCCCGCAGCCGCCCCGACGCATCGGTCGGGACGAACGTGACCGCGTCGGTCCCGATTCCCGCCATGTGCAGCGCCTTCAACGCCGAGACGTGAACCTCTGCCGTCGTCACGACGCGAAGCGCCGGCGCTCCCGTGAGCCCTTGGCGCAAGGTGTCCCAGCCGGCCCGGTGCAGCAGCGCGTCGCGGGCCGCCAGCACGCACGTGAGGTTGGCGACGGTCGCCCCCGCGCAGAACGTCGCGGTCACGTCAGGGGCAAGCCCCAGGAGTTCACCGACCCACCTCGCGGCGATCGCATCCAGCCGCGTTCCGACCGGCGACATGACGGGCGTGCCGACGTTCTGATCCCAGGCCGCGGCGAGCGCTGCGGCGCCCGTCGCCGCTGGATCGGTCCCGCCGACCACGAAGCCGAAGTAGCGGCCGTGGGTGGTGTCGACGGCCGCGGGCGAGCCGAATTCGTCCAGCAATTGCAGCACTTCTCGCGGCGACGTGGGTCCCGGCGGGAGCTCGCTGCTGAAGTGCTCCAGTCCGGCGACGCTTGCGGCGGACGGGAAGACGCCGCGCCCCGGATCCCCGGCGACGTAGGCCGCTGCCCGTTTCGCCGCGTCAAGCAAGACCTCGGCGGCGTCCTGATCCTCGTTGCTGCTCAGGGTGCGACCGCCGCCATGTCGGTCATCCCGCTCGGCAGGTGGCGTCCGACCGTCCCGTGCTCGAAGACGCCGTATCCGGTCTGGCCGTCGAGGGTCGCGCGGGCCAGATGATCCGTGCCGCCCCAGGGGATACGCGCGGCGACCTCCGGGTCGGTGAAGTCAAAGGTCCGACCATTGGTCCAGGACTCGCCCATCCACATGCCGTGGTTCCACCCGTCGCCGGAGCTGTAGCCGCAGCCGAAGTGCAGCGGTACCCCGGTGAGGCATTCGATCTCGAGGTCGAGCGGGCGGCGGTCAACCGTCTTCAGATGCAGCGTGGCTCCCGAAGGAATGCGGGTGCCCGGCAGGTAGCGGATGTCGAGCTCCGGCCAGCCCAGCTGTTCGATCTTGCGGCCCGTCGCGCTCGGCCAGACGCGTACCGCATAGTTCAGCGTGCGGAAGCCGTCGCCGTCCTCCTCGACCATGAAGTGCACGGCAAAGTCCTCGAATTTGATGGGGATCCACACCCACCAGATCCCGGGCTCGCGATCCGACGGGCGCCCCGCGGGGTCTGCCTCGCCGACCGGCCGGATGCCCCAGGAGCGGTCGCGGGTCGCGGTCCACGTCTGCGGGGTGACGGCGAGGGTCGTCCCGTCGACGCGGATCTCGCCCTCCCAGGTGCCGACCTGGGCGTAGCGGCAGCCCTCGAGCGTCACCTTGCCGGTGGGGCCGCCGAACTTCACGTGCTGGGGCTCGCGCATCGGGTCGTACTCGGAGCGGAACGTGAGGTCGAAACCGACGCCGTGATCGTCGCCGTCGCAGCGTAGATGCAGCTCGCGAAAGGGCTCGACGACGTCGAGCCGGTAGGGACCCACCTGCTGCTTGAGCTTGTCCGCCGGCCGGATGCCCGAGGTCTGCACGCTCCACTGCTTGTCACCGCGGCGCACCGAGGCGAACGCGTCGATCACCCCGAGATTGGGATAGACGCCGAGGCCCGTCAGCATCTCGGTCTCACCCGAATGCTGGAGCGCCTGATAGATGCAGCGGTCGTACGCGTTGCGGTCGCTGGTCGCCACGTAGGCCATCGACATCGGCAGCTGGTGGATCGGGTGCTCGTCGAGCGGGTCGAGCTCCATCAAATCGGGTCCTCTCGGGGAGCCGTCGGTTCGCGTTGGCCCGATTCTTCACCTGGGCCCTGCGCGTCGGACGAGGGGGAGGGTCGCCTAGATGGCGTCGGACGACGCGGGGGACGTGCACGCCAGGGCCTTCGGGTCCTGGTTGGGCGCCGGCAGCTTCGGTGGATCGAGAAAGGCGGGGGTACCGGTCAGGTCGATCGAGTCCAGCAGGTTGCTGGCGGCGGAGTCCCGGTAGGTCAGGGCGGGCAGGTTCCACTTCGTCTCGATGAGCTTGAGGATCGAGGTGTGGTCGTGCACCACGTGCGAGACGTAATTGCGGCGCGCACGTGGCGACACGATGACGGCCGGCACCCGGAAGCCGTAGCGGTCATAGCTTCCCGGCTGCTTCTGCGGGGCGATGACCGGAGCGATGGAGTCGGGGGCGATCGCCGCCGGCGGCGGGACATGGTCGTAGTAGCCGCCGTGCTCGTCGTAGCACCAGACGAGCAACGTCTTGGGCCACAGTGGCCCGTTCATCACCGCGTTGATGACGCTCGCCGCGAAGGCCTCGCCCACCAGGATGTTCTGCGGGTTCTCCTCCGAGCTCTTCTCGAAGTCCGGGTCGACGAGGGAGTACGAGGGCAGCGTGCCTGCAGCTGCGTCCTTGAAGAACTCCGCTATCGGGACCAGCTTGTCGGGGTTCTTCTGGTGAATCCCGTTGACCAGCAAGCAGGTCGCGAGCGAGGAGAAGTAGTTCTTCCACGTGATCGAGTGCTGGTTCAGCCGGTCGAAGATGGTGCCGTTGGGTGGGCCTGGAGCGGTGACGCTGCTGATCCGGTTGTCGGTCAGCCCGTACGCGGTGCCCGCGAGCAGGAAGCGGCGGTTGGGATAGGTCTGCGCGAGCACCGAGGAGAAGTAGCGGTCGGCCAGCGGGAACGTGTTCGCCAGCCCGTAGTAGAACGGCAGGTCCTGCTGCTGCCAGTAGCCCATCGAGACCGGCCCGCTGTCGCTGCGGACGAAGCCGTCGTTGCGGCCGCCGTCGTACTGGATGTGGCTGGCGTCCCAGCTCTGGCTCGGCTGCTTGGCGAGCTGGCACGTCTCCGCGAGGTGGAAGGCCGCCACCGATTGCCCGGAGGCATTGCGATTCGCCGCCGTGGGGCGGCCCGACTTGTCGAGCGTGAAGCCGTCGCCGCGGCGCAGCATGCCGAGGTAGTTGTCGTAGGAGTGGTTCTCCATCATCAGCACGACGATGTGCTCGATCTCGGGCAGCGTGTCGGTGCCGGCCGGCAGCATGGGATTGGGCAGCGAGCCCGGGCGCGGTGCCTGCGAAGGCGCGACGCTCGGGCGCAGCGATGGGCTGGGGCGCGCGGCACTGGTAGCGGCAGGCGCCGGTTTTCCTGAACTGCTGCCGCACGCCGCAGCACCCAGCGCGATCAGGCCACCGGCCAGGACGCCCCGGCGGGTGGGGCTGGATCCAGCCCCGAATCCTGGCGATCCCGTACTCACAGCGGGCAGCCTAACCCCCGGTTGGTAGCGAGCAGGTGAACGTGCGTACACCCCCAGGAGAGGTCAAGGAGTCCAGCAGCGCCTCCGATAAGACTCCGGTGACCGCCGACCGAAGCACCTCACGGCAGAGGGACGAGGCGCTGCGCGCGTTGCTGGACAACGGCCAGGCCCTGTTCGCCGCGCTCTCCGAGGACGGCTTCAGGATCGCCCTGCCCGCCGAGATCGGCGTCTCGGAGCAGCAGGTCATCGCCCTTCCCCGGGACCGGGCCACGATCATCGACGTGCTGGCAGCCGCCGAAGCGATGAAGGTCGTGACGGCGTGGGAAAGCGCAGAGGTCACCGGGATCGCGTTCGCCGAGGTGCATGCCCGCCACGAGCCGGAGCGGCTGCTCACCCTGACGATGATCGACATGCGGCACCGCTTCGGCGTGTGGATCGCCTCGCTCAGCCCCGCGGAAACCACGCCGGCACAGGCACGATTCGCCGACGATCTGGCGGGCGCTTTCGCCACGTCGCTGCGGCCGCGTACCGCGACCATGCGCAAATCCGAGCACGCCGTGATCCTCGACATCGACGACCGGGCGAGCCGCATGCTCGGCTGGAGCACCGGTCAGATGGCGGGCAAGCGCTCCACCGAATTCCTGCACCCTGACGACCACGAGCGCGCCATCGCCGCCTGGCTGGATCTGCTGTCGAAAAAGGGTTCGCAGCGGGTGCGTTCGCGCCATCGCTGCGCCGACGGCACCTGGCTCTGGATCGAAACCGAGCACACCTTCCTTCCCGCGCAGAACGAGGGCGAGAAGGCGACCGTGCTCGCCGAGCTCACCGACATTTCCGATGAGATGAAGGCCCACGAGGACCTCGGCCGCCGCGAGCGACTGTTTCGCCGCCTCGCCGAATCGCTGCCCCTCGGGGTCCTGCAGATCGACGCCGATCGCGGCCTGCTCTACGTCAACGAGCGGCTGGCCCGCATCGTCGGATCCGATGTTCCGCCGACCCTCGACGAACTCGTCGACGCGGTCGCTGACGTCAGCCGGCCGGCTTTTGACGCGGCGCTCGATGCTGCCCTGCACCACGGCCGCGACGGTGAACTCGAAGTAACGCTGCGGGCCCGCGACGGCGACCTTCGCACCCTCTCCGTGAACGTCATCTCCCTAGGCCAGGGAGAGGGCGTACCGGGTGCGCTCTGCTGCTTCACCGACATCACCGAAAGCGCCCGGCTGCGCGACGAACTTCGCACCAAGGCCAGCTACGACATGCTCACCGGATGCCACAACCGGGCAACCGTGATGGCGTTCCTGAGCGATCACCTGGCGACAGGCAAGCGCGCCGCCGCGATCTTCGTCGACCTGGACAACTTCAAGCCCATCAACGACGAGTTCGGTCACGAGGCGGGCGATGAGCTCCTGGTCGATATTGCCCAGCGGCTAAGGGGAATCGGCGACGCGCGCGGCATGACCGGAAGGCTCGGCGGCGACGAGTTCCTGATCGTCGTCACCGGGTTGAACACCGAGTCCGAGGCGGTCGCCTTCGCGGACGCCGTGGGCGCGCTGGTGCGCGAGCCGGTGTCGCTGGCTGAGATGACGGTCATCCCGAGCGCGAGCGTCGGCGTGGCGCTTTCCCGCCCGGGAGAGGACGCCCGCTCGCTCATCAAGCGTGCCGACGCGGCGATGTATCAGGCCAAGGCACGCGGGCGGCAGCAGCGGGCCGAACTCGAAATGCCCGCGCTGCCCTATCCCCGGGAAAGCACTCCTAGAGCGTGATGATGATGCGGCCGGTCGTATCCCGGTTGCCCATCGCCGCGATGGCCGCAGGGAGCTCTTCGAACGGGCTCTCGCGGCCGATCACGGTGCGGACCTTCTTGGCGCGGATGAGCTCGATGATGTTCTCGTTGATCTGCTGGCCGAGGTCGCGAGAGAGGAAGTTGAACCCCATCATCTGCTTGACGATGGTGGCGGTCTCCGGCGCCGCGTAGGACATCAGAACGCCGGCCAGCTGGATGTTGGCGGCCATCACCTTGCGCGGGATGATGAACGGCTCGTCGGCCTTCGTCTTGTCGCCGGCGAAGCCCATCATCACCAGGCGGCCGTCGTAGGCGACGCACTTGAGGGTCTGCTCGAAGATGCCCGCGACGACGTTGTCGAAGACGACGTCGACCCCGCGGTTGTCGGTCTCGGCGAGCACCACCTCGGCGAAGTCCTGCTCCTTGTAGTTGATCGTGACGTCGGCGCCGAGTTCGCGGCAGAGGTCGAGCTTCTCCTGCGAGCCGGCGGTCGCGAAGACGCGGGCGCCGGCATTCGCCGCGAGTTGCACGGCGGCCGATCCGGCGCCTCCGGCCGCAGCGTGGATGAGCACGCTCTCGCCGGCCTTGAGCTTGCCGCGCTCGAAGAGGCCGAGCCACGCGAGGTGGAACGGGAAATAGATCGCGGCGGCGTCAGGCAGCGGGATGTCCTCGGGCATCTCGAACATCGATACGGTCCCGCAGATCGTGTACTCGGCATAGCCGCCGGTGGCTCCGTTGGTGGTCGAGACCACCCGCTTGCCGAGCCAGGCTTCCGCACCCGCGCCCGCAGCGTCGACGACCCCCATGACCTCCATGCCGGGAATGCACGGCAGCGGCGGGATCACCATCATGTTGCCGCCGGTGATGCGTTCCAGATCGTTGAGGTTCAAGGGGATTGCCGCCACCTTGACCCGGACTTCACCCGGACCCGGCTCGGGGATCGGGATCGTGTCCAGCTGCAGCACGTCCAGCGGCTGACCCCACTCGTGAACCCGCCAGGCCCGCATGGTTCCGCTCATTCTGTGCACCTCATTCGTTCGGATTCATCCGGGTCATGCTGATCATTCGGGAGCAAGGCCGAGCTGCTCGATGTAGCCCTTGAGTTCGCGGCGGACCGCATCCGGGTCGATGCCGTACTCCTCGGGCGTGTACGCGTGGACCCCGTGCTTGCCCTTGGGGTTGTCGGCGATGAACGCCTTCATCCGGGCCGCGCCCTCATCGGACATCGGGAGTCCCAGCGCCCGGTAGATGTCGCTGATGACGGCGAACTGGTCGGTCACGAAATCCTGGAAGTGCATGTCGTAGAAGATCGCGTCGGGGTACTCCTGGGCGGCGCGAACCGCCAGGGCGTGATCGATGGCCCGGCCAAGGCGCGGCGTCCAGTCGCGGGCCACCTCGAACTTGTCGACGTCGTCGCTTCCCGATGAGCGCACCAGCGAGGTGAGGCTCGCGTAGGACGTCACCGACTTCACCGGATCGCGATGGGTGAAGACGATCCGGGCATCCGGGTAGGTGCGCAGCAGATGCTCCAGGCCCCAGAGGTGGGCACCGGTCTTCAGCACCCACCGGTCGCGTTGCGGCGCCCGCCATTGCAGGTGCTGCAACTGCTTGTGGTGGAAGTCGTAGACGTGCGACCAGTCGGCCTCCAGGTCCACCCAGTCCTGATAGCTCGGCACCCAGAACTGGTTGTGGAACAGGGGAGTGCACATCGCGTCGCCCATCATCACGACGCATTCCTGCGAGAGCTCCGCGCCCATCGGGTGCATCGCCTTGAACTGGCGGTCGCGCTCGGTTTCCGTTGCCGGCGTCGGCATCATCGACTGCGTCAGCGCGATCCGCGGATCGGTGTGGAACGTGGCGGCTTCGGGCGGGGGAGACGGGAAGGTCACCTCCCACGTGAGCGGCGCCCGGCTGGCGGGATCCTGGGCGAGGATGTCGTGCAGGATCGTCGTCCCGGTACGCGGGAAGCCGATGATGAAGACCGGCCGCACGATTTTCTGCTCGGCGATCTCGGGATAGAGCTTGCGGTCGTTGACGTAGTTCAGCCGGTTGACGATGTGCAGCAGGGATCGCTCACGGGCGATGAGCCGTCCGGTCTCGTTCAGCCGGGCCTCGTTCTCCAGCGAGTTCAGGAACAGGCCCAGCGGCTCGAGGAACGGGCCGTCCCCGAAGTCGTCGAGGCCCCCCGTACGCCGTGCTCCCTCGGCTACGAAACCCTCGACCGTGAAGGGGTCCAGCTCAGGGCGTTCGGCGCTCATGTGCGCAAGCTAGCGCATGGCTCAGGTGAGTCACGCACCGACTGTGGGTGCCTGCTGTCCAGCGGCGATGAACGCACGCGCCTTGGCCGTTTTGACGGCTTCGGTCAGGGAGTCGATGTCGTAGGCGCCGTAGTGGCGGCGGCCGTTGATGAAGAACGTCGGCGTTCCCGACACCGCCGACAGGCTCGCCGAGTCGAGGTCGTCGGCCACGCGGGAGGCGTTCACCTGACGGTTCAACTCGTCCTTGAAGCGGTCGACGTCGAGACCGATCTCGGTGGCGTAGTTCACCAGATCCGGCAGCTTCAGGTGCTCCTGGCGGGCCAGTAGCAGGTCGTGCATCTCCCAGAACTGGCCTTGGTTGGCAGCCGCCTCTGAGGCTTCGGCGGCGAGCTGAGCCTGCGGGTGGACGTCGTGCAACGGCAGGTGGCGCCAGACGTAGCGGACCTCGGCGTGACCCGCGAGCAGCTCCCGGACGATCGGCTCCGCTTGCCCGCAGTACGGGCACTGGAAATCGCCGTACTCGACCATGGTGATGAGCGATTCGTGAGGGCCGCGGATGTGGTCGTAGTCCGTGTCGACGGGGGTCGCCAGGTCGACGATGGTCTCGGCGGTGCCGAGCAGCGCGCGGGCACGCAGCTCCGTCGGCAGCATCGACGTGACCCGGAAGATCGCCCACGAGAAGGCGGCCGCCACCAGCGCCGCTGACAGCACCCCCAGCTTGGCCTCGCGCAGCTCATCGCCTTGGAAGGCAAGGGAGGCGATCAGCAACGAGACGGTGAACCCGATACCGGCGATGGCGCCGGCGCCCGCCGTGGCGGCCCAGCCCACCGGCAGCGCGATACGCCCGCGACTCACCTTCGTCACCACCCAGGCGACACTCACCACTCCGACGGGCTTGCCCAGCACGTAGCCGATGAGGATGCCGAGGGTGATCGGCGAGGAGTACGCCTTCGACAGGAACTTGCCGTCGATCTGGATGCCGGCGTTCGCGAGTGCGAAGACGGGCACGATCAGGTAGCTGGTCCACGGGTGGTAGAGCTGCTGCAGCCGGTCGTTGAAGGAGAGGGTCGCCTCCAGCCCGGCCCTCGCCTCCCGTGCCAACTCAGGCGTCGGCTGCTCGCGGAAGAGGCGGAAAAGACCCGTGGCGCGTTCGAGTTCCTCGCGGTTGGGCGCGTACGCGTAAGTCAGCAGGCCCATCGCCAGGCCGACGACCACCGGGTCGATTCCCGAGTGAAAGAGGGCGACCCAGGTGGCGATCCCGAGCAGTCCGAACACCAGTCCGTAACGCACGTTCAGCGCCCGCGCTGCGAGGATCGCCGCGAAGAACACCAGCGCGAACATCAGCGGGCGCATCGAGACGTGCTCGCTGTAGGCGACGGCGATGACGACCAGCGCGACAAGATCGTCGACCACCGAGACGGTGAGCAGGAAAAGCCTTACCCGGTCGGGTATCCGGCGCCCGACGATGGCGAGCAGTCCCAGGGCGAACGCGGTGTCCGTCGACATCGCGACGCCCCAACCGTGCCGGGACGCGTGGCCCGCATTGATCGCCAGGAAGATGGCGATCGGCACCACCATGCCGCCGATGCCGGCGGTGAGGGGCAGGACCACGCGGCGGCGCTCGCGAAGCTCGCCGAGGTCGAATTCGCGGCGCGCCTCCAGGCCCACCACGAAGAAGAAGAACGTCATCAGTCCGCTGTTGATCCAGCCGCGCAGATCCTGGCTGACGCCCGAGGAGCCCAGGCGGATCGACAGGACCGTGGCCCAGGTCTTGTCATAGGACTGGACATCGGCGTTGGCCCAGATGAGCGCGGCGAGGGTGCCGGCCAGCAGCACGGCCGCACTGCCGGATTCGGTGCTGAGGAAGACGCGCAGCGGCGTCACCTTGCTCTGGGTCCAGGCGGTGCGCCCCGAGAACGGTCGCGCGTCGGTGAGGGATTCGTCCGTCACGGAAGCGGCGCCAATGCGCTGGTCGCCACGCGCGCTGCTCCCGCGTAGACGTTCATCGTCTCGCCGCGCAGGAAGCCTACGAGGGTCATTCCCACCTCAGCGGCCAGCTCGGCGGCGAGCGACGACGGCGCCGACACGGCGGCCAGCAGCGGGACGCCGGCCATGAACGCCTTCTGCGTGAGTTCGAAGGACGCGCGCCCGCTGACCATCAGCACCCGTCCTCTCGCGGGAACCTCGCCTGCCGTGAGCGCCCAGCCGAGCACCTTGTCGACCGCGTTGTGGCGGCCGACGTCCTCGCGGGCGCACAGCAGGTTGCCCGTGTTGTCGAACAGGGCGGCCGCGTGCAGCCCGCCGGTCTTGTCGAAGGTCGCCTGCTCGCGTCGCAACGCGTCGGGCAAGCCGGCCAGCAGCTGGGGCGTCACCTGCAGCGGATCGCCGCTGACGTCGTACGCGCTGCGCCGGCGTACCGCCTCGATGCCGGCCGCGCCGCACAGCCCGCAGGCCGACGTCGTGACGAAAGCCCGCTCCACGCTCGCGTCGGGCGGCGCGACGCCTTCGGCCAGCACGATGTCCAGCACGTTGTAGGTCTGCCGGCCGTCGGCGTCGGTGCCCGCGCAGTAGCGCATGGTCTGGATGTCGCCGCCGGCCCGCACGACCCCCTCGGCGAGCAGGAAGCCGGCCGCGAGCTCCATGTCGGAGCCCGGCGTGCGCATCGTGACGGTCAGCGGCCGTCCGTCGATCCGCAGCTCCAGCGGCTCCTCGACGGCCAGCGTTTCCACTCGGGGGAGCGCCCGAGCGTCGGAGCTGGACATTCGCACGGCGGGGCGCCGCGCCGTGATGCGTCCCATGCCTCAAGCATGCCCTTGATCAGGCCGCTGATACAGGGCAGCCCGCGCGCGAGCGGCCTGGCGGACCAGATGATCGCGCTCGGTGACGTTCGTGGCGCGCCGGGCGGCCTCCGCGTAGGCCATGGCGGCTGCCGGGAAATCACCGCCCAACTCGTGCAGGTGGCCGCGGACGGCGTGCCAGCGGTGACGCTCGCCGAGCACGTCACGCAGCCGCTCGGTCTCGCGCAGCCCGGCGGCGGCGCCCAGCACCTGGCCGACCGCGACCGCGCGGCCGAGCACGGCAGCGGGATCCTGGCGCACCGGCTCGCCGGTCAGCGCGACCAGATCGTCGTACCAGGCGAGGATCTGCGGCCAATCAGTCTGCGCGGCGCTCGCCGCGTCGTCGTGCAGGGCCGAGATGGCAGCCTCGATCTGATAGCGACCGGGTCGCCCCATGGCCAAGGCTGACTGCAGGACGCGCACGCCCTCGGCGATCTCGCGGGTGTCCCAGCGGCTGCGGTCCTGCCGGTCGAGGGTGACGATGCGACCCTGCGCATCCAGCCGTGCCGGGAGCCGTGCGTGGTTCAGGAGCATCAGGGCGAGCAGCCCGCGTGCCTCCGGTTCCTGGCTGGCGAGGGTGAGCTGGCGGGCGAGCCGGATCGCTTCGCCGGCCAGGTCGATGCGTCCCGCATGGCCGGCTGAGTAGATGAGGTAGAGCACGCGCAGCACGACGGCGAGGTCGCCGGGCTGGTCCAGCCGGGACCCCGAGACGGTGCGCTTGGCCCGGCTGATCCGCTGCGCCATCGTCGCCTCCGGCACGTAGAACGCGTCGGCGATCTCGCGGGTGGTGAGGCCGCCGACGGCGCGCAGCGTCAGCGCCACCTGAGAGGCCGGCGCCAGGTCGGGGTGGCAGCAGCAGAACAGCAGGAAGAGGGTGTCGTCGCCCTCCTCCGAGTGCTGCGGAAGCGGCTCGGCGACGGTGACGTCCTCTCGTCGCTGGCGGGAGGCCTCGCTGCGGCGGGCGTCGATGAGCCGCCGGATCGCCACTGTGGTCAGCCAGGCCTGCGCGTCGCGCGGCGGGTGCTCGGGCCACACGCGTAGCGACTCCAGCAGTGCCTCCTGCAGCGCGTCCTCGGCGGCATCGAAGTCCTCGCCCCGTCGCAGGAGTCCGGCGAGGACGCGGGGGACGAGGGCGCGCAACGCACCCTCGTCCAGCCCGGGCGTCTGCTCGATCACGTCAGTCGCGGTCGTGCGCCCCGGACATGACTTCCCGGACGTCGATCCACTCATACAACGGCGTGCCGCCGGGGCCCGGTTCGGAGGAGATGTAGGCCGCTACCTCGAGGGCCCGCTCGCGCGAATCGACGTCGATCAGGTACCAGCCCGCCACGAGGTCACTCGTCTCGGGCAGCGGGCCGTCGGTCGCGACGGGAGCCGCGTCAGGGCCGCCGTAGCGCACCCAGGTCTGCGCAGGAGTGAGCGCCTGAACGTCGACGAGCTCGCCGTTCTCCTCGAGCAACTCGTTGACGTGGCGCAGGAAGGCGAAATGCGCCTCCACGTCTTCGGGCGCCCACTGGTCCATCGGCGGGAAGGGGTGGTGCTGCTCGGGTCCGCCGCTGTAGTGCTTGAGGAGCAGGTATTTCGGCATGGTGACCTCCTGGTGTCGGGGGGCTGGTGGCCGCGCTTGTCGTGGCCCTCACCGCAAGAGCGGAGCCGGTTGCCCCTTCTCGACATGGGATCAGGTCCGCTCGATGCGGACGCAGCAGTGTCCGGGCGACGGGGCGAGCCGGGCGGTCAGATTCGCGTGGGCGCCGAGACCGCTGATGACGCCGGTAAGGAAGTCCAGGTTCATGCCGCAGACCAGGGCGGTGTGCTCAGCGGCCAGCGCGTGGAACGGGCAGTTAACGAGAGCGATGGACGATCCGTCAGCGCGAGGCTCGAACCCGTGCTCCCGCAGCAGCGTCATCAAGCTTGCCGCGGTCGCCTCTTGGGCTACCTGCTCACCCCGGCCGCGTGCCGCCTCCGACAGTGCCTCGGCGACCGGCGTTCCGTCCGCGCCGGCGCGGCTGACAGCGTCAGCAAGCATGGCTCCGGCCAGGTCGTAGCTGCGGGGCGGAAGCGAGAGGGCGATCTCCGCGTCGGCGCGCCGGTAGAGCTTGGCCGGCCGTCCCGCGCCTGGGCCGGTGCGGCCGGACACCCGCTCGAAGCGGCTCGCGAGCAAGCCGGCCGACTCGAGCTTGTCGAGGTGGAAGGCCGCCACCGATCTGGCGAGCCCGACGGCGCCGGCAACGTCGTCGCGGCTGACCTCACCGGCCTCCAAGACCTCGCGGTACACCCTTCGGCTGATCGGGTGCTCGAGCGCGGCGATCCCGGTCACCCGCTCGTCGAACGTCTCCGCGACCATGACGCACTCTAAAACACATCAGACTTGACTGAAAAGATCCGGCAGAGATACCTTCCGCAACGACGAGGGCTACGACGAACTCGTGCTGGCCCGCGAGATCCCCTTCCACTCGCTGTGCGAACACCACCTGCTGCCCTTCACCGGAGTGGCGCACGTGGGATATCTGCCGGGCGACCGGATCCTGGGGCTGTCCAAACTCGCCCGCGTTGTAGAACTATTTGCACGGACGCTGCAGGTGCAGGAGAGGCTCACCAAGCAGATCGCCGACTGGTTGCAGGATCATCTCGAACCCAAAGGGGTAGGGGTTGTGATCGAAGCGGAACATTCCTGCATGTCCCTGCGGGGCGTGCAGGCCAGTGGCGTCCTCACGGTGACCTCTTCGCTGCAAGGTCTGCTGCGTGAGGATCCGCGATCGCGTGCAGAGTTTCTGAGCCTTACCGCCCCTCGGTCTCCCAACCGATAACCCACAGGAGAAGCCAGATGGAATCCACGAGCACCCTCCTGATCATCGGCGGCGGGTTGGCCGGCGCCAAGGCCGCAGAAGGCGCCCGCGAGGCAGGCTTCGAAGGCCGGATCGTGCTCGCGGGCGAGGAGGCGCGCAACCCCTACGAGCGCCCGCCGCTGTCGAAGGACATCCTGCGGGCCGAGAAGGAGTCGGACTCCTCGCAGGTGCACGAGAGTGGCTACTACGCGGAGCAATCCATCGAACTCCTGACCGGCGACGCGATCACGTCACTGGATGCCGGCGCCAAGAGCGCCAAGCTGGCGAGCGGCGCGACCATCGCGTTCGACGCTGCGGTGCTGGCTACGGGAGCGGCTCCTCGGCCGCTGAAGGTTCCGGGCGCCGATCTCGCCGGCGTCCATTACCTGCGCACCGTCGAGGACTCGGTCGCCCTGCACGACGCCATCACGAAGGCGTCGCGGGTAGCGGTCATCGGTGCGGGCTGGATCGGCTCGGAGGTCGCCGCGTCGGCGCGCCAGATGGGCGCCGAGGTCGTGCTGATCGAGGAGCTGGCGGTGCCGCTGCATCGGGTGCTCGGATCGCAGGTCGGCGGGATGTTCAGCCAGCTGCACTCCGATCACGGGGTGGCGATGCGTCTCGGAGTGGGCGTCGAGAAGTTGGAGGGCGGTTCAGCCGTCGAGCGGGTCGTACTTGCTGACGGGCGGGTCGAGGCGGCTGATGTCGTCGTCGCCGGCATCGGGGTGACCCCGCGCATCGAGCTTGCGGAAGCCGCCGGGCTGACGATCGACAACGGCGTCGTGGTCGACGAGAACCTTCAGTCGAGCGCGCCGGGCATCTTCGCCGCCGGTGACATCGCCAATGCCTTCCACCCGCACTTCCAGCGTCACCTTCGCATCGAGCACTGGGCCAACGCGCTGAACCAGGGCGCCGCCGCCGGCACCAACGCCAGCGGCAAGGCAGCGCCATACACGCGCCTGCCGTACTT
>DATAZK010000117.1:0-2596 GCA_036272075.1 Frankiaceae bacterium | reverse complement strand
CGGTCTGGCCGACCAGATAGACGTCGGAGACCCCGAACAGGGCGACGAGGACCACGAGCGGGACGACGATCCCGAACACCAGCACCATCCCCTGCGAGAGGTCTTCCCGCTCGCCGAAGAAGGGCAGTCCGGGCCGGTCGCGCCGCCACCACGCGACCACCAGCAGGGCCATGGCGCCGACGAACACCACGGTGGCGGCCGCCAGCATCCACCACCACAACAGCGCGATGTCATGCGCCGGCTTGCTGCGCGTGGTCAGGATCGACTGCTTGCCGCACCCGCCGATACCTGCCGCGATCGCTAGAGCTGCAACCGCGCGCGCAGCGGCCGTCGTAGGACGGAGGATGAACCGAGGCAAGGCGCAGGCTCAATACCCCGACCCCGCGGGCCCACACACAAACTGGGCGATGCCGTGTTCGCCTGCGGACCCTCGTGGGTCAGCCGGTGGAATGCTGGTCGGTGTCGCCCACCGGTGACGGGTCGTCCTTAGAGGGCGCACCCGGCAACTTGTCGCGCGTGGGGCTCTGCGAGCCGCCCTCGGCGCCCGGCTCACCTGGACGGTCCTCGGGGGCTCGCTTGTCCTGGTCGCGATCGCGCCGGCTCCGCTCAGCGTCGTGCTCGCGCTGATCGCTTGACTGGTCGTCAGATTGAGGTCGCATGAGCCGACCGTCTACCCGGCTGGTCGGCGGGAAAACAGGCGTCGTCGGCCCGGTGTTTCCTGGCTGATCGCTCGGGTACCCGGTAACTCATGTGGCTCTTTTGGTTCGTTCTCCCGCTGGTGATCGTGATGGTGATCGGCGGCCTCCTCGCCGGGGGCATCTTCACCATCGTCTTTCTCCCGCTCGCGCTGATCATCATCGCGATCGCGATCGTCTCCACGCTCTACGGCCTCTCCAACCGCCGGCGCACATTGCCCAGCGACCGGTCGACCGCCACGGGGCTGCGCGGCGGCGGTGGTCCTTCGCAGGTGAGTTCGCGACCTAACACCCCGGGCGAGCTGACCGATGCCCGCCGCGAGGCTCAGTAACCGAAGACGCGACATGATGTGCCGGTGACCGGGATCTCAGCGGGCGAGCCGGACTATCCGGGCGCCGCCGCCGATGCGGACTTCTGGATGGAGGAGCACCCGGCGCAGGCCGGGCGCACCCGGCTCGATCTGATCGGCGAGCTTGACGTTGCGGGCACCGATCAGCTTCACCGACGCCTTGAGGCGCTGGCGGAGCGTGACGAGCCGGTCCTCCTGGACCTACGCCGCCTCCAGTTCATCGACAGCACTGGGTTGGGCGAGCTCGTCCGCGCCCTCTCAGATGCCCGCCGCGACGGCCGGATCCTGGAGATCGACGCGACGCTCTCGCCACAGGTCCGCCAGTTGATCGACCTGCTTGAACTGCAGGTCATCCTCTGGCCCGCCAGCTAGCTGCGAGCCGCACCACCGCTGCGGGGTGCGCCATGACCGAAGCTGGATGTGAACTGTCTGGGCCATGACGTCGTCCTAACTGTTGACATACCGGTCTGTCTACGGTAGAACGACCTGTCTGTCTAGCTACCTCTGCGGAGCACCGCACTTCATGTCGCCAACTTGCAACCTCGTTCGGGACGTCAGCAGTGGGGCGCTGCGGCTGCGGGTTCCATTTGGAGTCCGGTCCGCTTGCCGCCGTGGGAGGGCATTCGATGTCCGTTGACACGGGGACCCAGGTGATGACCAACGCGGTGGGGGCCGCCTGCAAGCGGCTATGGGGCCGCGGCCCGCAGTACGTACGACTGTTGTTCGCGAGCGACGACACCGTCGTGCTGCTACTGACGGGGATCTTGACCGACGCCGAGCGGACGCTGCTCGCCGTGGACCGCGACAACGCGGTGATGTCTGCCCGCGCGGCCCTTCACCGGGCTCTCGAGCCTGAGGTCCGCGTCATCTTGGAGACGAATCTCAGCCGCGAGACCCACGCGTTCGTCGCCGGGATCGACGTCGACCACGACCTGGCCTCGCTCGTCATCACGCTGCGCTGAGCCCGGCGCCGTGGCGCGGCGGACATGAACGCGTGCGCGAGACGGTCATCGGACGGCACGTGTCGGAAATGTGTGAGCCCACCAGATGCGCTGGGTAGTGCAGGGCCCAAGTGACCCCAAGCGAAGGCGATGGACAGTGGCCAAGGAGCAACTGCGTTCTTGGCGGCGGCGTTCACCACGGTACGACCGAGCCGTCCCAGGAGAAAAGCTGGCCGGTGGGACCGTCGTCGGGTAGCAGTGCGAGCCTGACTGCGCCGGCTGCCGCTTCGGCCGGGTCGCCGCCGGCCCGGGCGGCTTGGGCGTTGAGATTGGTGGCCCGCAGGCCGGGCGCGAGGGCATTGACCTTGAAACCCTCGTGCGCCAACGCGTGCGCGTAAAAGACGGTCAACGCGTCCAGGGCGGTCTTGGAGGACCGGTATGCGGCACCCGAGCCGGTGCCGGCCGCCTGGTAGTCAAACTGAGGATTGGGGCCGGTGCTCCAGGTCAGCGATCCGGTGCCGCTGGAAACGTTGACGATGCGCGGATGCGCGGAGCGGCGCAGCGCGGGCAAGAACGCGTTGGTGACTGCGACGACGCCGAACACGTTGGT
>DATAZK010000116.1:0-27922 GCA_036272075.1 Frankiaceae bacterium | reverse complement strand
AGCCGGGTGTGGTCCATCCCGAGGACGCCATCGGGTCCGACGAGACGTTGGCGGGGCTCCTCGATCGCCACGGTGCGAGCCCGGAACGTGAGGTCACAGCCCAGGCCCGTGGCGCCGCGGTCAGCGACCAGACGCACGGTGCGCATCGGCTCCGGCACCTCGATGCGGATCGGCCCGACGGCCGTCGAACGGTCCAAAGGCATGAAGCCGGACGCGAACACCGAGTGCTCGATGCCCTCGTAGATCACCGAAAACGCCGCGTCGATGACGCCGCGCACCGGGTAGTGGCCCATCGCGCCGCCGATGAAGAACGAGCCGTCCTTCGCCCCGCCGTTGAACCAGTAACGGTCGTAATGGTTGGGGTCGGCGGAGGCCGGATGAGCGATCGGGTCAGCGGAGGGGTGGATCGGGAAATCGTCGAACGGCGTGAGCATGGGAGCGCCTCTCGGTCGCAACGCAGCGGGCGCCTGCGATCCTCCCCCAGCTCACTCGACGACTGGCGACGGGGTCGGCGCGCCCTCCGCCTGATGGATGCTGCGCCGCAGTGCAGCGTGCACCCCCGCGACGGTGAGCATGCCGAGCGAGGCACCACTCTCGTCGACCACTCGCACGTGCCCGCTGTCGTCGGTGAGCAGCGCGGCCATCGCGTCCTGAAGCGTGCCGGAGAGCGGAATCTCGGGGCCCTCGAGCGCCAGCACCGGCTCGAGATCGGCGACCTCGATGGGGGTGACCGACAGCCGGCGCAGCCCACGCTGGCCACCGACGAAGTCGGCGACGAACGGGGTGGCCGGTGAGCCGAGCAGCTCAGCCGGGGTGCCGTACTGCTCGAGGAAGCCGCCCTGGCGGAAGATCGCGATCCGGTCGGAAAGCCGGACGGCCTCATCGAGATCGTGGGTCACGAAGACGATCGTCTTGCGGACCTCGCGCTGCACCCGCAGGAACTCGTCCTGCAGCCGGGTGCGAGCGATCGGGTCGATCGCGGAGAACGGCTCGTCCATCAGAAGCACCGGCGGATCGGCACCGAGCGCGCGGGCGACACCGACCCGCTGACGCTGCCCGCCCGACAGCTGCGCCGGGTAGCGCTTGGCGAAGGTCTTGGGCTCGAGGCCGACGAGCTCGAGCAGCTCCATCGCCCGGTCACGCTGACGCTTCTTGTCCCAGCCGAGCAGCCGCGGGACGGTCGCGACGTTGGCCTCGACGCTCAGGTGGGGGAAGAGCCCGACGTTTTGGATGACGTAGCCGATGCGCCGGCGCAGCTGGACGGGATTGACCCGGGTGACGTCGTCCTCTCCCAGCAGGATGCGTCCGGACGTCGGCTCGATCAGCCGGTTGATCATCTTCAGCGTGGTGGTTTTGCCGCAGCCACTGGGCCCGACGAGCGCCACGAGCTGGCCCGCAGGGATCTGCATCGAGAGGGAGTGCACGGCCGCAGTGCCGCCGTCGGGCCCCGGATAGGTCTTGGCGACCTCATCGAGAGTTATCCCGACATTCACACTACTGTCCACTTGTGACCCTTCTTGCAGAGGGAACGAGCTGCCTCGCGAAGCCGTCCTCCTGGCTCTGCTGGGACTACATACGTCCCCGATTGGGGACCATCGAACACGCTCTTTACCAGCACATCGAGCTTTCGGCGCTGGCCCTCGGACTCGCGCTGATCGTAGCCGCGCTCCTTTCGGGCCTGGCCGCCCTCGTTCCGTGGAGCAAGTCTCCCATCTTGGCCGTGCTTGGGCTCATCTACACGATTCCGTCGCTGGCGCTCTTCGTCCTGCTGCAACCCTTCTTCGGCATCACGCATGCCACTCCGGTCGTCATCGCCCTGGTCGGCTATGCCCAGTTGCTGCTCGTACGCAACGTGCTGGTGGGGTTGGAGGAGGTCCCGGAGGAATCGGTCGAAGCCGGCCGGGGCCTCGGTTACGGGCGCCTGCAGCTCCTGCTACGCGTCCAGCTTCCGCTCGCACTTCCCGCGATCATGGCGGGGCTGCGCGTCACGACCGTCTCGACCATCGCCTTGCTGACGGTCGGCGGCGTCATCGAGCAGGGCGGCCTGGGACAGCTGATGTACGACGGCTTCCAGGACTCCCGCAATGCCATCGTGCTGGTAGCCGTGGTGCTCATCGTGCTGCTGGCGCTGGTCGCTGACGCCCTCCTGCTCGTCGTGCAACGCCTGGTCACGCCGTGGGAGCGGGTGCGGTCATGAACGTTTTCGTGCAGGCGTGGCATTGGCTGACGGCGTCCGATCACTGGTCGCGCAACACCAACAACTCCGGCATCCTGCAACTCGCCTGGGAGCACATCCAGATCGCGGCCATCTCCGTCTTCTTCGCGGCGGTGATTGGTCTTTCGGTCGGCATCACGCTCGGACACTTCCGGCGCGGCGGCGCGATCGTCACCCTGCTGGCCAACCTCACGCGGGCGATCCCGACCCTCGGGATCCTGATCATCCTCTCCAGCCTTCCCGCCTTCGGCGTCACGACGAAGACCGCGGTCATCGCGCTGGCGGCGTTCGCCATTCCGCCGATCCTCACCAACAGCTGGGCGGGAGTTTCGAACGTCGATCGCGACACGGTCGAGGCGGCGCGCGGGCTCGGCATGACCGGCCGGGAGATCTTGCTGGGCGTCGAGCTCCCGCTGGCACTGCCGCTCGTCGCCGCGGGCATCCGCAATTCGACACTGCAGACGTTCGCCACGGCGACCATCGCGTCGTTCCTCGGCAACGAGACGCTCGGCACGCTCATCCAGCAAGGACAGGGCAATTCCGATCAGGGCGAAGTGCTCGGCGCCGCAATCCTGATCGGCGTGGTCGCCGTGGTGCTCGACCTGCTGCTCGGCGCCGTCCAGCGGGCGCTGACCCCGAAGGGCACCCGGGCACCCCGCCGTTTCCGCAGGCAACTTGCCGATGTGCCCCGAATTGCGGAGCCGGTCGTCTAACGTTCATGATTCAAAGCTTCAGCTGGTGACCATCTCGCCTGCGCTGCTTCCCCCACGAGGAGACCAACCACCATGACCGCTGCCCGCCCCTCCTCGCGCCTGTGCGCGCTGACCGCCGCGGTCCTGACCGTGCCACTCGCTCTCGTGGGATGCGGCAGCAGCAGCAAGGGCGGCACCAGCGCCACCACCAAGTCCTGCACGCCAAAGGCGGGTACCTCGCTGGTCGTGCTGGCAGACGACAAGCACTCGCAGAACAGCGACAACATCGTTCCGGTCGTGAAGACGTCTCTGGCGAAGGCGCCTTTGACCGACGCGTTGAACGCAGTGAGCAAGGCCCTCTCGCAGGACGCGCTGAACACGCTGAACAGTGACGTCAGCGTCAGCGGCAAGACCGATGCCGAGGCCGCAGCCGCGTTCATCTCAAAGAACAACGTGGGTTCCGGGCTGTCCGGCGGCTCCGGCAACATCACGGTCGGCACCCAGTCCTTCGCCGAAGCGTCGACCCTCGGTGAGGTCTACAAGGAGGTCCTCACCAAGGCCGGCTACACGGTCACGGTGAAGAAGATCGGGCTGCGCAACCTGCTCGAGCCCGCGCTCGAGAGCGGCGAGGTCACCGTCGTACCCGAATACGCGGCCAGCCTGACCCAGTTCCTGCTCGACAAGGACAAGGACACCAGCCAGTCGGCCAGCACCGAGATCGACAAGACGATGGCCGTCCTCAAGCCGCTGGCACTCAAGCACGGCTTCACCGCACTTGACCCGGCAGCGGCGACTGATGAGAACGCCTACGCCGTCACCAAGGCCACGTCCGACGCGTACGGGCTGAAGACGATGTCCGACGTCGCCGACAAGTGCGGCACCACCGGCATCACCTTCGGCGCCGCTGCCAACTGCCCGAGCAACCCCTTCTGCGCCGCGGCGATCAAGAAGGTCTACGGCATCACGATCGCCTTCAAGTCGCTCGACGCCGACGGCCCGCTCACCCGCGCCGCGGTCAAGCAGGGCAAGGTCCTGATCGGCGAGGTCTTCTCGAGCGACCCCGACTTGGTGCAGGCAGGCTGAGCGCAGGTCGGCTCAGCCACACCGGCGCTGTGACGGCGGCCACAAGAGCAAGGTCCTTCGTCACCAAGGGGTAACACAAACGACGGAAAGCGGGTTAGCCTGCTTCCTGTACGTCCGGTACCCCTGGAGGACTGGAACGGCTGTGACTACTTCCCCTCGCGCCGATGGCGCACGCCCACGACCGGGCGAAGTTCGTGTCGGTGTGATCGGCGCGGGCCGCGTCGGCGCGGTGCTGGCGACGGCGCTCTACCGAGCCGGCCATGACGTGGTCGGTGTGAGCGTGCGTACCGCGGCTGGTCGCGATCGCGTGGCGCAACTCCTGCCCGACGTGCCGGTTCTCGAGCCGCATGAGGTGGCACGAGCCAGTTCGCTGGTGATCCTTTCGCTTCCGGACGACGTGCTGGGCGACCCGGCAGGCCCGGTTCTCGACCTCGTCGCGTCCGGGGCGATCCATGCGCGCCAGGTCGTCGCGCACACGTCCGGACGCTATGGGCTGGGAGTCCTCGGACCCGTCGCGCGCGCCGGTGCCATCACGCTTGCGGTCCACCCGGCCCAGACGTTCGGGGGCACCGCCGACGACCTGCCGCGCCTTCCCGGGGTCTCCTACGGGGTCACGGCGCTCGGCCGCCACTGGCCCGTCGCCGAATGGCTGGTCGCCGAGCTGGGCGGCACCCCCGTCGCCGTGCCGGAAGAGCTACGCCCGCTGTGGCATGCCGGCCTCGCCCACGGTGCCAACCACCTGGTGACGCTCGTAGCGTCAGCTCTCGACATCGTGCGGGCTACCGGAGCGAGCGACCCGTCGGCCGTGCTCCGCCCGCTGCTGTCGGCCGCTCTGGAACGCACGCTCGAGCAGGGCGACGCGGCGCTCACCGGCCCGGTGGCCCGGGGTGATGCCGATGCCGTCGCCGGACACCTGCGCGCGATCGACGAGCACACCCCGACCCAGTCGCCGCTCTACCGGGACCTGGCGCTGGCCACCGCCGGCCGGCTGATCGATCCGGCGCCCGAGCTCTGGCCCGTCCTGCGCGGCCAGACACCGGTGGCGCCGCCGGTGGTCATCGACCGTCCGGCTCGCGTCCGGCGCAGCTCATGACGGCCCTCGGCACCGCAGCGAAACGGCGCTCACCTGCCGCCCAGGTGCCCGTCGCCCAGAGCCGCGAGGAACTCGCCCGCGAGCGCGCGAAGCTGCGCGGGCCCATCGGGCTCGTCATGACGATGGGCGCACTGCACGACGGTCACGGGTCGCTCATCCGCGAGGCGGCAAAGCACGGCAGCGTGATGGTGACGATCTTCATCAATCCCTTGCAGTTCGGAGCGGGCGAGGATCTCGATCGCTACCCCCGCACGCTGGGGGCCGATCTCGAACTGTGTGCCCGGGCGGGCGCCAGCCTGGTCTTCGCGCCGACCCCTGACGTCGTCTATCCGAGTGGACCGCCGCTGGTCCGCATCGACCCGGGCCCCGGCGGCGAGATGCTGGAAGGTGCCAGCCGCCCCGGCCACTTCACCGGAGTGCTGACGGTCGTGCACAAGATGCTCAACCTCACGCGGCCCGATCGGGCGTACTTCGGTGAGAAGGACTTCCAGCAGCTCACGCTCATCGAGCGGATGGTCGCCGACCTCGACATGCCCGTGACCATCGTCGGGGTGCCCACCTGGCGCGACGCCGACGGCCTCGCCATGTCCAGCCGCAATCGCTACCTCACCCCCGAGCAGCGGCCCACCGCGCTCGCCCTGTCGGAGGCGCTGGCAGCGGGATCCGAGGTCGCTACGCAGGGACGCGGCGCCGTCCTCGACGCGGCGCGCGAGGCGCTGGCGGCCCACCCCGACGTGAAAGTCGATCGCCTCGACCTGGTCAACCCGGCTACGCTCGATGACGCCACCAGCGGCCCCGCGCGGCTGCTGGTCGCCGGGATCCTCACCGGCCAGACCGGGCCGGTCCGCCTCATCGACAACACTGCTCTCACGCTCGGGATGGCCTAGATGCAGCGCACGATGCTGAAGTCGAAGATCCATCGCGCCACCGTCACCCAGGCCGACCTTCATTACGTCGGGTCGGTCACGGTCGATGAAGACCTGATGGAGGCAGCTGACCTGCTGCCGGGCGAGCAGGTCGCGGTCGTCGACATCACCAACGGGGCGCGCCTGGAGACGTACGTCATCACCGGCCCACGCGGCAGCGGCGTCATCGGGATCAACGGCGCCGCCGCCAGGCTGGTCCATCCCGGCGATCTGGTGATCCTGATCGCGTACGGGGTCATGGACACCGCCGAGGCGCGCACCTTCCAGCCGCGCGTGGTCTTCGTCGACGCCGACAACCGCATCAGCGGTACCGGCCACGACCCGGCCGAGGCGATGGCGGGCCTCACCCGCGGCGACACCCTGGCAAGCACCTCACCCGCAGCGTCAGGCTGGTGAACCGGCTCGCCGGCAGGCTCGTCGCGCCCTCGCCGGGTTGGACGCGCACGGCCGATGTCGTAGTCGTCGGATCGGGAGTCGCCGGGCTGGCCGCGGTCCTGCATGCACGTAGCGCCGGCCTGTCGGTCATGGTCGTCACCAAGGCGCTGCTCGACACCGGCTCGACCCGCTGGGCGCAGGGCGGGATCGCCGCCGCACTCGGGCCCGAAGACGATCCCGAGCAGCACCTTCGCGACACGCTCACCGCCGGGGTCGGCATCTGCGACGAGGCGGCCGTGCGGCTGCTGGTGACCGAAGGTCCCGGCCGGGTACGCGAGCTCGCGGCCCTGGGCGCCGCCTTCGACCGGGCCGACGGCAGCGCTGACTTCGCGCTCACCCGGGAAGGCGGCCACTCGCGTAACCGCGTGGTGCATGCCGGCGGCGACGCGACGGGCCTGGAAGTGGAGCGGGCGTTGATCGCGGCGGTGCGCGCCGACCCCGAGGTCGAGGTGATCGAACACGCTCTGGTGCTCGATCTGCTGCGGGCGCCCGCCGTTGGCGGCGCTCCTGCTCCGGTCGCAGGGCTGACGCTGCACGTCCTCGGTGAAGGCAGCCGCGATGGGGTCGGCGCGGTCCTGGCCCGCGCGGTGATTCTTGCGACCGGCGGGCTCGGGCAGATCTTCGCCAGCACGACCAACCCTCCCGTCTCGACCGGCGACGGGGTCGCTCTTGCCCTGCGCGGCGGCGCGGAGGTGGCCGATCTCGAATTCGTCCAGTTCCACCCGACGGCGCTCTGGCTGGGCGGCACTGGTGAGAAGGCTCACGGCCAGCAGCCGCTGGTCAGCGAAGCGGTGCGGGGCGAGGGCGCGGTGCTGATCGATGAAAGCGGTGCCCGGGTCATGCCCGAAGACGGCCATCCGTTACGCGATCTGGCGCCGCGAGACATCGTCACCAAGCAGATGTCACGCGTCATGTCGCGCACCGGCACCGACCATCTTTTCCTCGACGCCCGCGCGCTCGGCGCCGACGTCTTGCTGGCCCGCTTCCCCACCATCGTCGCCACGTGCCGCAGCCACGGCATCGATCCGGTGACCGACCCGATTCCGGTCACCCCTGCGGCGCACTACGCCTCGGGCGGCGTCAAGACGGATGCCAACGGTCAGGTCGCGGGTCCACGTGGTCCGATCCCCGGGCTGTACGCGTGCGGCGAGGTTGCGTGCACCGGAGTCCACGGGGCCAACCGGCTCGCGTCCAACAGCCTGCTGGAAGGGCTGGTCTTCGCCGCTCGCATCGGGCAGGCCCTACCGGCGACGATCCCCGTCCGCCGCGATCCCGAGACGAGTACTGAAGCCGGGGCTTGGCGGGGCGTGCTGCCCGCCGCGACCTTGCGCGACGTGACGACGGCGATGACCGACGGCGCCGGAGTGCTGCGCAGTGCGGCGAGTCTGGAAGCGGCGGCCAAATCTCTCGAAGAGCTCGGACGGCGGCCCGGCGAGAAGGCCAGTACCGAGACGTGGGAAGCCACTAATGCCCATCTCGTCGCCAGCGCGCTCGTCGCCGCCGCGACGGTCCGCCGCGAGACCCGCGGCTGTCACTGGCGTGAGGATTTCCCTGACGCCGACGAGGCTTTCCGGGGCCATCTCGTCACGCATCTCACGGAGGACGGCATGCTCGCGACCGACTACCGGCCGGTCGCGTCATGACCACGCTGAACGACGTGGGACTCGATCCGGCGCTCATCGCCGACGTCGTCGATCGCGCGCTGGCCGAGGATCTCGGCGCGGGCGACCCGAGCGTATCGGCGGTCGACGTGACGAGCACGGCGACGATTCCTGCTGATCTGCAAGGCATTGCCGATGTACGCACCCGGGCCGCCGGGGTGGTGGCCGGACTCGAGGTCGCCGCGCTGGTGTTTGCGCGGGCGGGCGCAAACGTCACGATCGTTGCCTCTGACGGCGATCGGGTGCAGCCCGGCGACGTGGTCCTGACGGCCGAAGGACCGGTGCGCCGGTTGCTCACCGTCGAGCGCACGATGCTGAACCTGCTCTGCCACCTGTCGGGAGTCGCGACGCTCACGGCGCGATGGGTCGAGGCGGTCGAAGCAACCGGCGCCCGTATCCGCGACACCCGCAAGACCACACCAGGGCTGCGCGTGCTGGAGAAGTACGCGGTGCGCTGCGGGGGCGGGGTCAATCACCGGATGGGTCTGTGGGATGCGGCGCTCGTCAAGGACAACCATGTGGCCGCCGCCGGCGGGGTCGCCGCAGCTTTCCGTGCCGTGCGCGAGGCGTTTCCCGGGGTGACGGTCGAGGTCGAGTGCGACACCGTCGCCCAGGTGCGGGAAGCGATCGCGTCCGGAGCCGACCTGCTGCTGCTGGACAACATGTCACTTGCCGACCTGCGCACCTGCGTCGAGCTGGCGCCTTCCTCGACGTTGCTCGAGGCGTCCGGCGGGCTCACCCTCGATAGCGCCCACGACGTCGCCGCCACCGGCGTCACCTACCTTTCGGTGGGTGCGCTGACGCATTCGGCGCCGATACTTGATCTGGGTATGGACCTTCGCAGCGATCCGTCGGATACCTGATGCTGCTTACCGTCGACATCGGCAACACCAACACCGTGCTGGGTGTTTTCGCGGGCGAGAAGCTCGTCGACTCCTGGCGGGTGCGCACCGACGCGCGCGCCACCTCCGATGAGTTGGCGCTCCTTTATCGGGGGCTGCTGGAGAGCGTGCCCGTCGACGGCATCGCCGTCTGCTCAACCGTGCCCTCACAGCTTCGCGAGGTGCGGCGGATGTGCGAGCGCTGGTATCCCGGGATGGATCACGTCGTGGTCGAGCCGGGCATCCGCACCGGTGTTCCGATCCTGATGGACAACCCCAAGGAGGTGGGGGCCGACCGCATCATGAATACGCTCGCCGCCCACCACCTTTACGGGGGGCCGTGCATCGTCGTGGACTTCGGCACGTCGACCAACTTCGACGTCGTCAGCGAACGCGGCGAATTCCTCGGTGGTGCGCTCGCTCCGGGCATCGAGATCTCCCTCGACGCGCTTGCGGCCCGCGCCGCCCAATTGCGCAAGGTCGAGCTCGTCGAACCACGCTCGCCTATTGGGAAGTCGACCGTCGAGGCGCTGCAGAGCGGGATGGTCTACGGGGTCGCCGGCCAGGTCGACGGTCTCGTGCGCCGCATCGCCGCCGAACTCGGCGCCCCGCCGACCGTCATCGCGACCGGCGGCCTCGCCCCGCTCGTCGTCCCGGTCAGTGAAACCCTCGACCACCATGAGCCTGACCTCACGCTCATCGGGCTGCGGCTGGTCTTCGAGCGGAACACCTGACCGCCGCGTGAAGAAGCTCCTCACTTGTTTCGCCATTGCTGCGTTGGCTGCCTGCAGTTCCAGTCACAAATCCAAAGCTGGGCCGAGCGCCGAGGCCACCTCGTCATCTCCAGCGGCAACGGCAACGGCAACGACAAGCTCCGCGGCTCCCAACCCGGTCGACATCCTGCGCAAGACCGGGCTGACGGTCCCCTCCGGCGCCGGAACCGATCGCGGGAACGGCGAGAAACATGCTGCCGGGCAGCAGTCCGGTGAACAGATCGACGTCACCACCTACCCGAGCAACGCCGAACGAACGGCGTCCGCAGACGTGCCCAACGCCTCCGATGACGCGCACTGGTACATCACCGTCGACCGCGCCCTGGTGACGGTCACCGGAGTCGAAGACGCGACGGCTCATGCGGTCGTCTTCCCGCTGCCGGCACAGACGATCGCCACCCGGATCGGCGGGCACCTGATCCCGCGCGCATAGCGACGGGCCGCAACGCCAACGACGGCCCAGCGCTGGTTGCCCAGTGCTGAGCCGTCGCGGCGGCGAACGGGGAGCGGGTTAGAAGTTGTAGCCCTTCACCGCGCAGGCGCCCGGGATCAGCGTCGCGTTGGTCAGGCTGTTGGTGAGGTTGACGACGTTGCGGGAGAAGCCGACGGTTCCGGCGATGAGGCCGTAGCGCTGGCCACTCTGAAGCCGGTCGATGCGGTAGTTACCGAAGGCGTCGACCCGGGCACCCGTCGCAAAGCCCTGTGTGGGCAGGGTGTTCGGAGCCATCGACCACGCGTTGACCGTGCCGACCCGGCCGAAGGGCCAGCCGCTGATGTGGCCGGCGAGGCTGCCGGTCGTCCCACCGGGCGTGCCGCAGACCTTGGGCAGCACGATCGGGATGTTGCGCAGCGTCCCGTTGACTGTCAGATCGCGCCGGTAGGTCTCGCCGTAGGTGCTGACGTTCGTCGTGCCGGCCGCCGGTCCGGTGTAGCCCCGGTAGTTGTTCAGCCAGTAGGTCGGGGTCGGGTTCTTCGGGTAGACCTCGATGTACAGGCGCTTGACGTTCGGCGGGAGCATGACCGACCACTTGGTCGTCGTGACGTATCCGGTGCCCTTGCACTTCGTCGAGGACGAGGCGCCACTGGCGGAGACGCAGTGGTTCAAGCGCTGGATTTCGCTGTAGCCGACGCGCGCGCCGCCGAGGTCGACCTTGCGGCCGTAGGCGTCGATGGCGTCAAAACCCATGAGGACATCGACGATCTTGCCGTCGGAACCCTTGATGGTGCCGGAAACCGTCTTGTAGCCAACGCTCTGCGGGGTGCAGGCGGACATCAACAGGCCGCCGGCCGCGAGAGCGACGGTCATGGCAGTCGCCGTTGCCCGCCTGGTGGCAGTGCCTCGAAGCGACAAGTGCATGAGAGCTCCAATGTCGGGATGGTCATTTGCGTCCCTTGATGCATCGGAGGAGGAGCAAGGCAGATTGAGCCGGTTGGACCTCTCGACCGCACCGCGGGTCGCGTATATGCAGGTCAGGCCGGACGGGTTCGGGGCAAATCCATTTGCGGCGCGATGGCGGAGCGATACGCCATTGCGGTGACCCGGGCTGCATCCGCTCAGGTGCCGAGCAGGGCGTGCCGACACTCGCCACCGGATCGGGAGCGATCTCCATCGTCAACTCCGAGTTGACGATGCTCGACCGTCAACTTAAGGTTGACGAATGGTCGAACCCACCCAGATCACCAACACCATCCGCCTCGACGACCTCATCCGCGCCATCAAGACGGTCCACGAGGACACCCTCGATCAGCTGTCGGACGCCATGCTCGCCGCGGACCACCTCGGCGAGGTCGCCGATCACCTCATCGGTCATTTCGTCGACCAGGCCCGCCGCTCCGGTGCTTCGTGGACCGACATCGGCAAGGCGATGGGCGTCAGCAAGCAGGCGGCGCAGAAGCGCTTCGTCCCCAAGGACGGGGTCCCGAAGGACGGCGGCGAGTTCGACATGAGCCAGGGCTTCAACCGCTTCACCGTGAGGGCTCGCAATGTCGTCGTGGCATCGCAGAACGCCGCCCGCGAGGGCGAGCACGCCGAGATCAGGCCCGAGCACCTGCTGCTCGGTCTGCTCACCGAGCCCGACGCGATTGCCGCCAAAACCTTTGTGGCACAGGGTATTTCGCTGGATTCGGTACGCGAGAGCGCCACCAGCCGACTGCCCGAGGCCGCCCAGACCATCCCGGCGCTCATCCCCTTCGACGCCGGCGCGCGCAAGGCCCTCGAACTCACCTTCCGGGAAGCGCTGCGTCTGGGTCACAACTACATCGGCACCGAGCACATCCTCCTGGCGTTGCTCGAGCAAGAGGGCGAGGACGGAACGCTTCGCTCCCTCGGTCTGGAAAAGGCGGCCGCCGAAGCCACGATCGTCGCCGCCGTGCAGGCAATCGCCGCCGGCACCAAAGGGTAAAGAACAGCCCCCGTCGCAACACCTTCACAATTTGCGACGCCACCCGCAATTGCCACGCAATCCGGGCCGTGGCGCCGTGACCAATCGTGAGAGGAGCATTTAGGCTGCCGACGCAACGGATTATCCGGGCCGTCTCCGGCGAATCCAAAAACGTGACGGTTTAGCACCCGGCTGTCACGGTCGACCACCGCCAGGGAGACACGCGATGACCCGTCGGGCATTCCTGATCGCGGGCCTGGCGGGGGTGCTTGTGCTCGCATCGAATCCTGGGGAACGGCTCATCTCGACACCCCAGGCCGCCAGGGTGTCGGCGGCGAGTGGGTCCACGCAATGGGTCGTCAATCAGAGCCTGGAAGCCAATACGACCGGATGGTCCGGCGTCTACAACTCCACCTCAGTGACCACCCGGGTCACCCCGGGCTTCGACGGCGCGTTCAGCCTTCGATCGTTGAACAAGGCGACGAAGCCAGGGACCAACGGGTTCAACGACAAGCCGCATTGGATCCCCGGTAGCGCGGCAGCGCGCACGGTGGCCGGCACGGTCTACACCGGCAGTGTCTGGGTGAAGGCCGACGCCGTCGGCGAGAAGATCACACTGTTTCTGCGGGAGCTCAACTCAGCGGGCGCCGGGGTCAACAAGGCCCCCTACAACGTCGGCGTGAGCGTCACCGCCGCCACCACCAACTGGTTCTCCATCACCGAGAATTACCCGGCCGTCGCCAGCGGCGACGCCATCAACTTCATGGTCTACGCGTCGAACGTCCCTGCCGGCAAGGGCTTCAACGCCGACCTGATGAGCCTCACGAACCCAGCACCGATCATTGGCGACACCGTCAAGCCCAGCGCGCCTTCCTCCGTGTCCGCGACGGCGATCAGCCAGACACAGGTCAACCTGAGCTGGACGGCCGCGGCCGACAACGTTGGCGTCACCGGCTACAACATCCTGCGCGGCGGCTTGAACATCGGGAGCACGACTGCGACCACCTACAGCGATCCGGGCCTTTCCGCCGATACGTCCTACAGCTACTCGGTGATTGCCACGGATGCCGCAGGCAACGCCGGCCCCGCGGGTACGGCCGGCGCGCACACGCCGCCCGTGCTCGGCGCCCCCACCGATGTTCAGGGTTCCGGAGCTTCAGGCACGGAGGTCGACCTCACGTGGAGCGCGGCCCTCGGTGCGACCGGCTACACGATCCAACGCGACGGCGTCACGATCGCCACCTCGACGACGACGCAATTCGCCGACACGACGGTGTTGGTGAGCACGACGTACTCCTACGTCGTGATCGCCGCTGACAACTTCGGCGATACGGCGCCGAGCTCGCCCGCTCAGGTCACGACCGGCGACGGCACACCACCGCCGCCGCCGCCGCCGCCACCGCCACCGCCGCCGCCTCCTCCGCCGCCGCCGCTGTCCCTGTGCGGCAACGTGCCCCCGGCGGCGCCCGCGGCGATCCAGCACGTCATCGTCGTGATGCTCGAGAATCACAGCTATCAGCAGGTCGTCGGAGCAGCGGCGGCGCCTTACGAGACCAGCCTCGCAGCGAACTGCGGAAGCGCCACGGCCATGTTCGCCGCGACCCACACGTCAGCAGCGAACTACTTGGGCGCCTCAGCGGGCGAATTCCCGGCCGCCAGTCCCGCCGGTTGCGGCTCCATCAAGGGCTGCGCCGACGCGTCGGACAACCTCTATCACCAGCTCGACATCGCGGGCCTGAGCTGGCGCAGCTACCAGGAGTCGATGCCCACCGCCTGCTCGCCGACCACCAGCGGCAACTACAAGATCGGGCACAATCCGGCCCTCTTCTACAGCGACATCCCGCTCGCGGAATGCCAGGCGAAAGACCTCCCCGTCGCCAGCTTGGTCGCCCAGTCCGGGACGTTGTGGAACGACCTTCAGGCGCAGACCTTGCCGAGCCTGAGCTGGGTGACGCCGAACAACGTCAATGACGGCGACTCCGGCACTCCCACCGGGTCACTCGCGACAGCCGACGGCTGGCTGGCGAAGTTCCTGGCGACCGTGCAGCAATCGGCCAGCTATCAGGCCGGTAACACGTTGGTCCTCGTGACGTATGACGAGGGCACCGGCAGCGACGGCAAGACCGGCGAAGACTGCACCAATCAGGCGCTCGACCTACCGGTGACCAACGGCGTCAGCGCGCACCAGGACTCCTGCCACATACCGCTGTTCGTCGTTTACCCGTATACGGCGGCAGGCGCCGCGGACTCGACCTTCTTCGACCTCTACTCGGTGACCAAGACAGTCGAGGACTTGTTCGGCCTGCCCAATCTCGCCCACGCTGCCGACCCGCAAACCACCAGCCTGCTCGGTCATTTCGGCATCAGTGGCGGCGCTGCCACCAGCTGACGGCTAACCGAGCACAATCGTCCAGGCGGCGAAGGCGGATGCCGAGGTGTCCGGCGAAGCGGCATAACCGCCGGTCGATCCCGCCGATCCCGGTCCCGTCTCGGTCAGCACTGACGTGATCCGACCGCCGCCCGAGCCGTACGCCGTAGAGCGCACGGCCTGTCCCGCAGGCGTCGTCCAACGCGTGGCGGTCGAGGACTTGCATCCCCAGTAGGAGACGGTCAGCGCACCGGCCGCCTCGGTAGTGGTCGGCGTCGTGTACTTGGTCGCCGTCGCGGCGGCTTGGGACTTAGCGAACGCGGCGATGGGGTTCGTGGCATTCGTCCCCGAGTACGCGAGCAGTTGGACCGTGCCGTGCTCGATCGCCGGGAATTTCACGGTCACCGTCGAATTCGCATCCGCCGCCGTAGCTACCTTGCGCCACAGCGTGCTCGTGATCGATGACGCCGTCGCGGTGTCGACCTTGGTCCATCCGGCAGGGCCGGTCAGCGCAGTCCCGCTCGCGCCCGTGGCGATCAGTAGCATGCCGTTGCCGGAAGCGACGCCGCTGGGCACCTTGACCGACTCCGAGGTGGCGTTTGCGTTGGTGGAAACCCCTGCAACGAAAGCGATCTGTGGCACCGGCGCGATGAGAACCGACTGCGTGTTCTGCATCTGGCCACCGGCCGCGTCGGTCACGGTGAGGACCACCGGGAACGACGTGGCGGACGCGCCCGGGGTGTAGGGATGGCTGACCGTCGCGCCTGTGCCGGTGGTGCCGTCACCGAAGTCCCACGAATAGCTGTTGATGGTCGACTCCGCGGAGGACGACGCCGACGCATCGAAGGAACACGTGTTTCCCGTGCAGGTAGGGGTGAAGGACGCGACGGGTGGCGGCGGCGGGGTGGTGACGGTCTGGGTCACCGAGCCCGTCGCACCATTCGCATCCGTGACCGTCAGGGTCACGGAATACGGCCCGGCAGCGGGGAACTGGTGCACCGGGGCCGTTTCGGTTCCAGGATCACTCTGGTCCCCGAAATCCCAGGAATACGAGGCGATTCCGGCCGACGCCGTAGAGGTCGAGCCGTCCAGAGTGCACGTGTCCGCCGTGCACCGGGTGGTGAAAGCGGCGGTCGGCCCGGTGGGAGGACTGTCGGTCGTCGCTGGATTGACGTAGGGGTCGTGCCCTCCGGCCGCCACACCCGCGGTCGTCTGCGGTGACGTCGTCATGGCGTAGCGGCAATTACCTCCGGCGTTGTCCCACTTGGTGACCGCCTTGATGTCGGGGAACTGGGTCTTCAACGCCTGCGGGATCCCCTGGTACCACGCCCCCTGAGCACCTGGATTTCCGCTGTCGTAATTGGCCCCGTATTCGGAAATCATCTCGGGTTTGCTGACATCGATCCCCGCGGCTGCGGCCTGCCCGTTGTGAAGCCACTGATAGACCGGTCCCGCGGCGTCCGCGAAGGTGCTCGTAAGCGGATTACGTCCGGTGCCGCAGGACGTGGTGGAGTACGCCTCCCAGGAGATCCAGTCCACGTAGCTGTTGCCGGGATAGAGATCCGGGTAGCGCGGGATGTTCAGGTACCACCCCGTCGTCACCCACACCCACACGGCGTTCATTGCACCGTGCGCCCTGAAGAGATCATGCACGTGCTGCCAGGCCGCCACGAACTGGGCCGGGGTGCCGCGCGAGACCTTCGTCTTGACGTCGGGCTCGTGCTCGAACGTGACGTAGACCGGCGCATTGAGCGAGGCCACGCCCTGAGCCTGCTTGATCAGTCCCGCGTCCTCGGCGCCGCCGGCAATGGAGGCGTAGCTGTAGGGGCGCGATTCGATGTTCACGTGGAGCAAGTGACCCGAAGCAACCTCGTTGCGCTCGTCCACCGTAGGCAGGGTGTCGCCGACCGTATGGAAGTCGTACACGAGGTCAAGTGGACGCCCCACCGTGCTCTCGTCGGTCGCGAGCAGCGACCCCGACCCGCCGTCGACGGCAAAGCCCCAGAAGGCCCCGCACGTCGGAACAGCCAGTGGACGAAGCGTCGAGCAGGTCGCGGCTTGGGCCGCCGGCGCCGCCACGAAACTGACCCCGGCAGCGACGACGACGCCGACCAGGCCACACAAAAAGCGCCGCATTTTCACTGACATCCCCGGATAGTGAATTTTTCTGGAAGCTAACAGCGGCGATAGAGGCTGTCCGGAGACCTTCAGAAAAACCGCTAACCGTTGTGACAGAAGCTCATATTTCTAACTCTGCGTGATCATGTAGAACGCATTTGTCGAGAATTCCCGCGGGCGGTCCGCTGCCGCTGCCGCCGAAGGTCCAGCGGCGGGGGCGTGCTAAACAACGGTTGCTGCCGAGGTCGAGCGGTCTCGGCGGCGGGTCGAGCGCAGACACGGAAGGCTGGGAATGGACTTCGCCGAGCGGTACGGGCCGTGGGCATGCATCGCCGGCGCATCGATGGGTATCGGGCGGGCGTTCTCGTTGGAGGCAGCCGCCCGCGGGCTGAACGTGCTGATGATCGCCCGCGGTGAGCAGGTCCTTGCGGCCACCGCTGATGAGGTACGCGACCGGCACGGGGTGAAGGTCCGCACGCTCAGCGCCGATCTTGCGAGCCCCGACATCGGCGAGACCGTCGCCAATGCGATCGAAGGGCTCGAGGTCGGGCTGTTCGTCTACAACGCCGCCGTTGCGCCCGCCGGACGCTTCCTCGACGTGCCGCTCGAGCGGCAATTGCTCAGCGTCACGGTGAACTGCGCGACGCCCGTCATCCTGTGCAACCTGTTCGCCGGGCCGATGGTCGATCGTGGCCGCGGCGGCATCGGCATCGTGAGCTCGAACGGCGGGGTGTCCGGCTCGGTCAGATTCGGCACGTACAACGCGGGCAAGGCGTTCGAGTGGATTCTCGGGGAGACGCTCTGGGCCGAGCTGGGCGACGCCGGCGTCCACGTGAACACGATCTTCGTCGGCCCGACCGCGTCGCCCAACTACAACTCCTTCAAGGAGACGCTGGATCCGGAGCTGTGTGGGCGCACCGATTCCGCTGACCTGCTCGACCAGATCCGCGCGCGGCTGATGGATCCGAGCCCGCCCGAAGAGGTGGCGACGGCGCTCTACGACCAGCTCGCCGACGGGCCGGTCTGCTTCTCGCGGCCGGCGGACGGCGTCATCGCACGCGGCTCACTCGACCTGCCGCGCGATCAGGTCACCAACGTCTGGCGGGCAGCCCAGGAAACATCGACCCGGATTCCGGATCGCCAGGCGCTGTGACGGCGTCTAATACTGGCCGTGCTGGCCGAGCCAGGAAATGCCGCGCGCAAAGATCCACTCTCGCCTTCCGGTAGCAAATACGGCGGTGGGCGGCATCGATGCCAGCGCCCCGTGCGTCGGGTAATACGTTGTGGCTCGTGTCAGAGCTGACGGGTTTGGTGGTGCTCGACGCGTCCACGTCGCTCTCCGGTGCCTACTGCGCGAAGCTCTTCACGGGCGCCGGCGCCACCGTCACCTTGCTGGAGCCGGCAGAGGGCGCGACGATGCGGCGCTGGAGCTGGGACCGCCAGCTGCCCGCCGGCGAGGACGGCGCGCTGTTCCAATTCCTGCGCCACGGGCAGCGCTCGGTCACCACCGCCTCACGCGAGTTGCTAGCCGCTGCCGACGTCGTCCTCACCTCAGGGGCCACGCCGTACGGGACGGCTCCGGAGATCGCCGCCGCTCACCCCGATCTCGTGGTCGTGTCTGTGACCCCGTACGGACTGACCGGTCCCTACGCCGACCGTGCTGGCACGGAATTCACCGTCCAGGCCGACGCCGGGGCCATCGCGATCCGCGGTACCGCCGACCGGCCCCCGTTCCAGATGGGCGGGCGCGTCGTCGAGTGGGTAGGCGGGGCCTACGCCGCCGTGGGCGCGCTGGCCTCGGCCCGCCGGCTCGTCAGCACCGGCGTCGGCGACTTCCTCGACGTCTCGCTCTGCGAGGTCGCCAACCTCACCGGCAACAACTTCGCCGACCTCGCCGCCAACCTTGGCGGGCGGCCGCCGCTGACCAAGCCCGCCCGCACCGTCGAGATCCCCTCGATCGAGCCGTCCGCCGACGGCTGGGTCGGGTTCAACACCAACACCCGCGAGCAGTTCGACTCGTTCTGCCTCCTGATCGAACGCCCCGATCTGCTGGAAGGGGAATGGTGGCGGATCGCGACGCGCCAGGAGCGCGCGCAGGAGTGGAACGCGCTCGTCCGCGAGTGGACAACCCAGCATTCGACGGCCGAGATCGTCGAGCGGGCCGCTCTGCTGCGCATCCCCGTCGCGCCCGTCTCGGACGGCGAGGCCGTGCTCCAGGTCGAGCAAGCGATCGCCCGGGACGTCTTCCTCGCCGACCCCACCGGGACCTTCACCATGCCCCGGCGGCCGTGGAGCATCGATGGTGAATCCGCCCCAGCCGCGCTGCCCGCGCCGGCGGTGGGGCAACACGACGGTGAGAAGCCGCCGGCCCGCGTCGCCCGGCCGGCGCCGGGCGCAGCGAGACGCGGCCCCCTCGAGGGCGTGACGATCGTCGACCTGACTGCGTGGTGGGCGGGCCCTTCCGCGACCGGTCTGCTCGCCGCCCTCGGCGCCGATGTCATCCACGTCGAATCCGTCAAGCGCATGGACGGGATGCGCATGACTGGCGGCATGTTCGTCGGCCGCGAGCAGTGGTGGGAGTACAGCGGCTTCTTTCTCTCGGCCAATACGAACAAGTCCGATGTGACGCTCGACCTCACCACTTCGCAAGGACGCGCGCTCTTGCTGCGGCTGATCGAGCGAGCCGACCTCGTTGTCGAGAACTACACGCCGCGGGTGCTGGAAGCCTTCGACCTCGGCTGGGACGTCATCCACGCGACGAACCCGCGGGCGGTCATGGTGCGGATGCCCGCATTCGGACTCACCGGTCCGTGGCGCGACCGGCCGGGCTTCGCGCAGACGATGGAGCAGATCACCGGGCTCGCCTGGCTGACCGGATTCGCCGACGACCAGCCCCGCATCCAACGCGGGCCGTGCGACCCCAACGGCGGTCTGCATGCGGCGTTCGCAGCACTTGTCGGACTGGAGCGGCGCGACCGTACAGGGACCGGCTGCCTCGTCGAGGCACCCATGTTCGAGGCGGCGCTGAACGTCGCCGCGGAGCCGGTGCTGGAATGGACCGCGTACGGCAACCGCATTGCCCGCGACGGCAATCGCAGCCCCGCCGCCGCCCCCCAGGGTCTGTACGCGTGCGCCGGCACCGAGCAATGGCTCGCGGTGTCCGTGGCCACGGATGAGCAATGGCAGCGGCTCGCCGACGTCATCGGCCACCCCGAACTCGCGCGCGAACCCGAATTGTCAGACCTCGCCGGGCGGCGCCGCCACCACGACCGGCTCGATGACGCCATCGCCGCCTGGGCGGCCCCGCTGGACCTCGGCAAGGCCGTCGATGAACTCGTGGCAGCAGGAGTTCCCGCCGCTCCCGCCACCGATCCGCGCCGCGCCAGCGACCACCCTCACCTGAACGCCCGCGGGTTCTACGAGACGGTCGCGCATGCCATCGTCGGCACCCACCCGGTGGTCGGGCCACCCTGGCGCGCCGCGGGCGTCGACCGCTGGATCCGCCGGCCCGCCCCGATCCTCGGCGAGCACAACGTCGAAGTCCTCGGCGAGCGCCTCGGGTGTAGCGACGACGAACTGAAATCCCTTGAAGCAGCAGGCGTTATCGGAACCTGGCCCGCCGGGCTCTGACCGCACGAAGACTCTGAACGCAGTGAAGAGAGGCAACACCATGACAACTCCAATAGCGACAGACCTTTTCGACCGGATGCCCGTCATCGACGTGGACACTCACCTCACCGAGCCGCCGGATGTCTGGACCGCGCGACTTCCCGCCAGCCGCCATGACGAGGTCCCGCACATCGAACGCATCGACGGCCGTGACACCTGGATGGCCGGCGGCGAGCGGCTAGGCGCGCCGGGCTATTACTCGATGGCGGGCCATAACGGCGTGATGCCCGCATCGATCCCGGAGACCTACGCCGACATCGACCCGGCGATGTACGACTCGAAGGCCCGGCTCGCCTTTCTCGACGCTGAAGGCATCGACGCGCAGGTGCTCTACCCGAACGTCGGCGGCTTCGGCAACGGTTACTTCCTGCGCCTCGGCGACCGCGAACTCGTGATCCAGTGCGTGCAGGCCTACAACGACTTCCTCACCGACTGGTGCAGCGTCGCGCCTGACCGGCTGATCGCCATCACCGCGCTGCCCTTCTGGGACGTCGACCTCGCGATCGACGAGCTGCATCGGTGCGTCGCCAACGGACATCGCGCGATCAACTTCTGCAACCAGCCGCAGGATTACGGCCAGCCCCCGCTCGCCCACCCGCACTGGGACCCGATCTGGGCCGCCGCGCAGGAAGCCGGAGTGCCGGTCAACTTCCACGTCGGCGGCGGCTCGATGGGCACCCAATTCGTCGACGCAGCCGACATGGGTTGGATGACGAACTTCGCCAAGGTCTCGTCACTGATCTTCATGGACAACATGCGTTCCGTCGCCGACCTGATCTTCGGCGGCGTCTGCCACCGCTTCCCCGACCTGAAGTTCGTCTCGGTCGAGTCGGGCGTCGGCTGGCTTCCGGTGGCGATGGAGACGTTCGACTGGCAGTGGAAGGGCGGCGGCGTCCGCGACGAGCACCCCGAGTACGACCTGCTGCCGAGCGAGTACTTCCAGCGTCAGATCTACGGCTGCTTCTGGTTCGAGGAGCAGACCGCGCTCGACGCCATCGCCAAGTTCCCGGACAACATCCTCTTCGAGACCGACTACCCACACCCCACCTGCCAGCACCCCGGGCCCCGCACCCCGGCGCAGCGCCCGCGCGAGTTCGCCGAGCGGGTCTTCGCGCAGCTTCCCGAGGACGTCACCCGCAAGGTGCTGCACGACACCGCGGCCTCGCTCTACCGCATCGCATGAGCGTTCCGGTGATCGAGGCCCCCGACCTCGGCAGCCGCTTCCTGCTCACCGAGGTGCGCGGCCGTGTCCTTCATCTGCGGGTCAACCGCCCCGAGCGGCGCAACGCTTATACCCAGGATATGTACCGGGGCCTGAAGCGCGCGGCGATCTGGGCCGATCAGCAGCCCGAGCTGGACGCGGTCTGCCTGACGGGCACCGACAAGTGGTTCGGCGCCGGCGGTGACATGGCGGGTAACGCCGAAGATCTGGAAGCGCTCAACACCGAGTGGGACCCGACCGACCACTTCCCGTTTCGCCACATCGAGCGCTGCAACAAGCTGTGGGTCGCCAAGATCAACGGCCTCTGCATCGCCGGCGGCATGGATCTGGTGCTGCACTGCGACGTCGCGATCGCCTCCGATCAGGCGCGCTTCCGCGTCCCGGAGTTGCTACGCGGCATCCCCGACCCGTTCATGGCTGCTCGGCTGGCCGAGGCGGTCGGGATCGCCCGGGCGCGCTATCTGTTCTTCACCGCTGAGGAGATCAGCGCCGCCGAGGCTCTGGTGATGGGGATCGTGGGCAAGGTCGTCCCGCACGCCGAACTCGACGCCGCGACCGACCGTGCACTCGCGGCCATCGCAAACACCGGACCGCTCGCCCGCGCCGCCATCAAGCGCGACCTCAACCAGCGGCTCCCCGTCCACGACACCGATCTCATGCGTCGCTCCATCGGCACCGGGGAGATGGTCGAGGGCATGCGGGCGTTCATCGAAAAGCGAGAGGTGAACTGGCCCCGATAGCCTCGCTCTCGTGACGGACGAGCAGCAGGACCTGCCGGAACAGTTGCGCATCCGGCGCGAGAAGCTCGACCGCATCCGCGCGTCGGGCATCGACCCGTACCCCGCCGGCTACCCGCGTACGACATCACTTGCCGAGCTACGCGCGCGCTTCCCCGAGCTCGAGCCCGACAGCGCCACCGGCGAGATCGTCGGCATCACCGGCCGCGTCATGCTGAACCGCGTCGGCGGCAAGCTCACCTTCGCCACCCTGCAAGAGAGCGGCGAGCGGCTGCAGATCATGCTGACCGCCGACGCGACGGGCGAGGACGCGCTGGCGGCCTGGAAGTCCGACGTCGACCTCGGCGATCACGTCGGCGTCACCGGAGAGGTCGTCACGACGCGGCGCGGCGAGCTCAGCGTGCGCGCCTCCAGCTGGGCGCTGACGAGCAAGGCGCTGCGCCCGCTGCCCGACAAGCACAAGGGACTGGCCGACCTCGAGGCTCGCGTCCGCCAGCGGTACGTCGACCTCATCGTCAACCCCGAAGCCCGTGGATTCGTGCTGGCCCGTGACACCGTGCTGGCCGCTCTGCGCTCCGGACTGCGGGGCCGCGGATACGTCGAGGTCGAGACGCCCGTCCTGCAGGCGCTTCACGGTGGTGCCGCTGCCCGGCCCTTCGCCACTCACTCCAACGCCCTCGGAATCGATCTTTACCTCCGTATCGCGTTGGAGCTGTATCTCAAGCGGCTCGTGGTGGGCGGGATTGAGCAGGTTTACGAGATCGGCCGCAATTTCCGCAACGAGGGCGTCGACACCTCACACAATCCCGAATTCACGATGCTCGAGTTCTACGCGACCTATACCGACTACGACGTCATGGCGAAGGTCACCGAACAACTCGTGCTGGAATCGGCCGACGCGCTCGGCAGTCGCATCGTCGCCGACGGCCGCGGGGGTGAGCTCGACCTCGGAAAGCCCTGGCGGCACATCACCGTGCACGACGCGGTCTCGGCAGCGCTGGGTGAGCAGGTCACGATCGATACGCCGGTCGCGCAATTGCGCCGGCTGGCCGAGGCGGCCAACGTCACCCTCAAACCGGGGTGGAACGGCGGCCAGGTGCTCCTCGAGCTCTACGAGCAGCTCGTCGAGGGCCAGACCGTGGAACCCACCTTCTACCGGGACTTTCCGGTGGAGGTTTCTCCCCTGGTACGTCAGCACCGCAGCGACCCGCGCCTCACCGAACGTTGGGACCTCGTCGTGCTCGGCCGCGAGCTCGGCACCGGCTACACCGAGCTCGTCGACCCCGTGGAACAGCGAGCGCGCCTGACCGAGCAGTCCCTGCTCGCCGCAGGCGGCGACCCGGAAGCGATGCAACTCGACACCGATTTCCTGCGCGCACTTGAACATGCGATGCCGCCGACGGGAGGCGTCGGGGTGGGTATCGAGCGTTTACTGATGGTGCTTACGGGGTCAAACAGCATTCGTGAGGTGCTCGCGTTCCCGCTCACTCGGGACGAATGATTCGGTAGAGTTACCGGCGGTAACAAACCTCCCCCGAGCCGTCCAACGCCCCGTCGCCCATTTGGCCCATTTGACGGGGTCTCTTCAACGACTCCCCCCTTCAACGACTCCGCCCCCAGCGTGCAGAAAAGAGTTTCACTGATGGCCCAGCGCACCCAGGTTCTGCTCATCGACGACCTCGACGGTTCGTCCGCCGATGAGACCGTCACCTTCGGCCTCGACGGCACCGCCTACGAAATTGATCTGTCCATGGCCAACGCCGGACTGCTGCGCAAGTCGCTGGCCGACTATGTGGCCAGCGGCCGCCGCTCGTCGCTGACCCGCAGCGGCTCCCGCGGCCGGCCCGCCAAGCCCGCTTTCGCGTCGGCCGCCGTCGACACGGCCGCGATTCGCTCCTGGGCGCGTGAGAACGGTTACGCCGTCAACGACCGCGGGCGCGTCGCTGCGGAGATCGTCGACGCCTACGAAGCCGCGCACTGAACTGCGCCTTCGCTGTGAGCGAAAGCTCCATCCCGGGCACATCCAGGGAACAGTGAAGGAGCGAAATGAGGTTGAGTGGGGAAGGACCTGACACAGCAGGCCCGTCCCACCGCTATGTACGACCCTGTCACCGCCGATGGGGGCTTCGCGAGACCTTGCGAGGACGAGCACGGGGCTAGCATGCGAGCAGGCCGTCGGCAGCACGAGCTGGCGGGGCGGTCGCCTCGCTCGAAGGAGCACAACATGTTCGAGAGGTTCACCGACAGGGCCCGGCGGGTCGTCGTCCTGGCGCAAGAAGAAGCCCGGATGCTCAACCACAACTACATCGGCACCGAGCACATCCTGCTCGGGCTAATCCACGAGGGCGAAGGCGTCGCCGCGAAGGCGCTCGAGTCGCTCGGGATTTCGCTGGAGGCTGTTCGCAGCCAGGTCGAGGAGATCATCGGCCAGGGCCAGCAGGCCCCCAGCGGCCACATACCGTTCACTCCGCGGGCCAAGAAGGTGCTCGAGCTGTCCTTGCGCGAGGCGCTGCAGCTCGGTCACAACTACATCGGCACCGAGCACATCCTGCTGGGCCTGATCCGCGAGGGCGAGGGCGTCGCCGCCCAGGTCCTGGTCAAGCTGGGGGCTGACCTCGGTCGCGTCCGCCAGCAGGTCATCCAGCTGCTCTCGGGCTACCAGGGCAAGGGCGAGCCGGCAGCTGCCGGCGGTCCCGCCGAAGGTGCCCCGTCGAGCTCGCTCGTGCTCGACCAGTTCGGACGCAACCTCACCACCGCCGCCCGCGAGGGCAAGCTCGACCCGGTCATCGGGCGCGAGAAGGAAATCGAGCGCGTGATGCAGGTCCTGTCCCGGCGCACCAAGAACAACCCGGTGCTGATCGGGGAGCCGGGCGTCGGCAAGACGGCGGTCGTCGAGGGCCTGGCCCAGGCGATCGTCAAGGGCGAGGTGCCCGAGACGCTCAAGGACAAGCACCTGTACACCCTCGACCTCGGTGCGCTGGTCGCCGGAAGCCGCTACCGCGGTGACTTCGAGGAGCGTCTGAAGAAGGTCCTCAAGGAGATCCGCACCCGCGGCGACATCATCCTGTTCATCGACGAGCTGCACACCCTGGTCGGCGCGGGCGCTGCGGAGGGTGCCATCGACGCGGCCTCGATCCTGAAGCCCATGCTGGCCCGCGGCGAGCTGCAGACCATCGGCGCCACCACGCTCGATGAGTACCGCAAGCACCTGGAGAAGGACGCCGCTCTCGAGCGCCGGTTCCAGCCCATCCAGGTGCCGGAGCCGACCGTCGCGCACACCATCGAGATCCTCAAGGGTCTGCGTGACCGCTATGAGGCCCACCACCGCATCTCCATCACCGACGGCGCGCTGGTCGCCGCGGCCAGCCTGGCTGACCGCTACATCAGCGACCGCTTCCTGCCCGACAAGGCGATCGACCTGATCGACGAGGCGGGCTCCCGGATGCGCATCCGCCGGATGACCGCGCCGCCGGACCTTCGCGAGTTCGACGAGAAGATCGCCGGCGTCCGCAAGGAGAAGGAGTCGGCGATCGACGCGCAGGACTTCGAGAAGGCCGCGTCTCTTCGCGATCGCGAGAAGACCCTGCTGACCGAGAAGGCCCAGCGGGAGAAGGAGTGGAAGGCCGGCGACATGGACGTCATCGCAGAGGTTGATGACGAGCAGATCGCTGAGGTGCTGGCCATCTGGACCGGCATCCCCGTCTTCAAGCTCACCGAAGAGGAGACCAGCCGGCTCCTGCGCATGGAGGACGAGCTGCACAAGCGCGTCATCGGCCAGGCTCAGGCGGTCAAGGCGGTCTCACAGGCCATCCGGCGTACCCGGGCCGGCCTGAAGGACCCGAAGCGTCCCGGTGGCTCGTTCATCTTCGCCGGCCCGTCCGGTGTCGGTAAGACCGAGCTCTCCAAGACGCTGGCGAACTTCCTGTTCGGCGACGAAGACGCGCTGATCCACCTCGACATGTCCGAGTACATGGAGAAGCACACGGTCTCCCGGCTGGTGGGTTCACCTCCCGGCTACGTGGGCTACGAGGAGGGCGGCCAGCTCACCGAGCGGGTCCGTCGCAAGCCGTTCTCGGTGGTCCTGTTCGACGAGGTCGAGAAGGCTCACCCTGATGTCTTCAACACGCTGCTGCAGATCCTGGAGGACGGTCGCCTGACTGACTCCCAGGGCCGTCAGGTGGACTTCAAGAACACCGTGATCATCATGACCTCGAACCTCGGTACCCGTGACATCTCCAAGGGTCCCGGGATCGGTTTCACCACCGGCGGGGCCGCGATCGACTACGACCGGATGAAGGCCAAGGTCCAGGACGAGCTCAAGCAGCACTTCCGCCCCGAGTTCCTCAACCGGATCGACGACATCATCGTCTTCCACCAGCTGACCAAGGACGAGATCGTCGAGATCGTCGACCTCATGCTGGCCAGGGTGGACACCGCGTTGAAGAACAAGGACATGGGCCTCGAGCTCACGCCGTCCGCCAAGGCACTGCTCGCCGACAAGGGTTACGACCCGATGCTCGGCGCCCGGCCGCTGCGGCGCACCATCCAGCGCGAGCTGGAAGACATCATGAGCGAGAAGATCCTGTTCGGCGAGCTCTCGCCGGGCGAGATCGTGGTCGTCGACTGTGAAGGCGAGGGCGAGGAGCGCAAGCTCACGTTCCGCGGTGAGACCAAGCCGCCGGCGCTGCCCGACACCCCACCGGTTGGCCTCGTCAAGTAAAAGCAAGGAACCGCGGGTACCGCATCGCAGTGATCCCACCCTGAGTCTTCGGTCTTGGGGTGGGATTACTGCTTCCGGGAAGGATCGCCTTATGACCGCGGCCGTAGTCACCGGCGTCGGCTCGGCTGTCCCTGAACCCATGGACCAGGCCGGGCTCTGGAACGACTTCTTCCGCGCCCACTACGGCGGTGATCCGGTCGCCGAGCGGATCTTCGCCTCCTCCGCCATCACCATGCGCCACGGCGTCGCCGATCCGCGGCTGGAGGATGTCTCGTCCTGGTCGACCGGACGCCGCATGGCCCGGTTCGTCGACGAGGCCCCGCGGCTCGGCAAGGCAGCGCTCGGCAATGCGCTCGCCGCCGCCGACCTCGACCCCGCCGACATCGGGCTGTTCACCGTCGCGTCGTGCACCGGCTACAGCACTCCCGGCCTCGATCTGGTGCTGGCCCGTGACCTCGGTATGGACGCGACCGTGCAGCGCCTCATGATCGGCCACATGGGTTGCTACGCGGCCCTCCCCGCGCTCGGAGCCGTCGCCGACTTCGTGGTCGCCCGCCGCCGACCGGCCGTGCTGCTGTGCGTCGAGCTCACGTCGTTGCACATCCAACCCGCCACCGAAGACGTCTCGCAGATGGTGGCCCACGCGCTGTTCTCCGACGCGGCCGCCGCGATCGTGCTGCAGCCCTCCGACGCGGCGGCGCGGCCCCCTGGACTGCGCTTCGTCGACATGGTCGCTGTGGCTGACCACTCCACGTCCGACCACATGACCTGGGACATCACTGATCTCGGCTTCCGGATGGGCCTGTCGCCCCAGGTGCCGTCGGTGCTGGCGCGCCACGTCGGCGCCGTCGTACGCGATCGCCTCCTTGCCCCCCACGGGCTGACGCCTGCAGACGTCACCGGCTGGGCGGTGCATCCCGGCGGCCGCCGCATCCTCGAGGTCGTCGA
>DATAZK010000115.1:0-26159 GCA_036272075.1 Frankiaceae bacterium | reverse complement strand
GTCGACGGCGAGCAGGTAGTTGCAGCCTTCGGTGCCGTGTTCGACGACCTCGTTGACGAAGTAGTCGGCGTCGAAACGCTTGCCGGCGAGCCGGCCTTGAACGTCGACGATCGCGAGCACCACCGTGTCGATCGCGCCGCTCGCCACCTCAGCGCGCAGCGCGTCGAGACTCAGCGGACCGTCAGGCATGGCGGCTCCTCGCGGTGAAAGGTCTGCTGACCGTACCTCGCCCGGGTCGGACGACCCGGCTCACGTGAGCAACCCGCTGAGCAGGGCCGCGGTGCCGTCGACATGTTCCTCCATGGCGGCCCGGGCTGCTTCGGGTTGGCCCGCGAGGATGGCGGCGACGATCGCGGCGTGCTGACGGTCGGAATGGGCAATGTTCGTCGGCAGAACCGGGATCGCGCGGAGCAGCTCTGTCAGGCGCATCTGCACGTCGGCCACCACAGCGACGACAGACGGGCTTTCACTCGCGGCGGCGATCGCCATGTGCAGCCGGCTGTCGGCGAGCCGACGGGCCGCGGGGTCGCAGTCGGTCGAATCACGAAGGCAGCGATGCAAGGTGGCCCGATCCGCCGCCGACAAGGTCCTGGTGGCCGCCAAGGCGGCGGCGCCCGGCTCGACGATCTTGCGCAGCGCGAGGGTGTCCTTGAGGGACACGGTGACGACGTCGGATGCGCCTGCCGGGTGACCGGAGCCGACCCTTGAGGCGACGGGGGCGACGACGAAGGTGCCGCCGCCATGACCGCGGCGCGACTCGAGCAACCCCGCGGTGCGCAGCGCTTTGATGGCTTCCCGGAGCGTGACGCGCGCGACGCCAAAGGTCTCGGCCAGTTCACGTTCCGGTGGAAGCTGCTCCCCGCCGCGGAGCACCCCCAACCGGATGCTGCTGGCCAGCCGCTCGACCGTGACCTCGAAAGCGTTGCGCGCCGGAACGGGCGAGAACACCGAGCGAGCCCACAGCGCCTCGACGTTGCCCGAGCTCATCGTTGCCCCGCACAGGCGGCCACGAAGTCGGCGAAAAGGGCCTGACCGTCATGGACTTCGGGATGCCACTGAACCCCGAAAGCCCAAGCAGCGCCGCATACTTCGAATGCTTCGACGGTGCCGTCCGGAGCCCAGCCGATCGCCTTGGTGGCCGCCGGCAACGTGTCGACGCCCTGGTGGTGATACGTCGCCACCTCGGTCTGCGTCCCCAATACGGCGCCGAGCCTGCTGCCGGGCGCGAAGCTGACCGGATGGCGGCCGTGGACCCCGACCGTCGGGCAATGCACCTCACTGCCGACCTCATCGGGAAGGTGCTGCACCAGCGTGCCGCCGAGCGCCACTGCGAGGACCTGCATGCCCCGGCACACTCCGAGCAGCGGCATGTCACGGCGCAGGGCGGCAGCGGTCAGCGCGATCTCCCACGCGTCCCGCTCCGTTCGCGGGGCACCGGTGCGAGGATCGGGCGCAGCTTCATAGCGGGCTGGATCGACGTCGGGGCCGCCGCTCAAAACGAGGCCGTCCAGACCTTCCACAGCGGTCACGGCGGCGCGATCGAGGTCAGCAAAACCGGAGACGGCCGGCAGCAACATCGGGACTGCACCTGCAGCCGCCACGGCGTCGGCGTAGCTCGCCGGGAGCAGATCGGCGGGCTCGTTCCAGACGCCCCACACCGCCGGCTCGCGGTAGGACGTGAGTCCAACGCGTACCGCGCGCGCGGGAGATGTCGTGGGCATCAGTGGCTGTCCTTGGAGTCGAAAACGGGCTCCTGCACGACTGTTCCACACACCCAGGTACCGAACAGATCGATATCCACAGGGGTTCCGGGGACCGCGTCGGACGCGGTGAGGTAGGCGTAGGCGATGGACTGACCGGCGCTGTACCCGTAGCCCCCCGAGGTGATCCTTCCGGAGATGCGGCCGTTCGTCCTGACCGGCTCGCTACCGAGCACCACATCGTGCGGATCGTCCAGGACGATGGCCGACATCTTCCGGCTGAGGCCACTCTCTCGAGCAGACACGAGGGCATCGCGACCCTCGAAGCCGCCGGGCTTGTCGAGCTTGACGCAGAATCCCAGCCCCGCCTCGTACGGGTTGGTCTCGGCCGTGAGATCAGAACCCCACACCCGGTAGCCCTTTTCCAGACGCATGCTCTCGATGGCGCGGTAGCCGGCGGCGACCAGACCGAATTCTCTTCCAGAAGTCCAAAGGTCGGACCATAGCCGCGCGCCGTATTCCGACGGCGCGTAGAGCTCCCATCCGAGCTCGCCGACGAACGTGACCCGAAGCGCCCGCACCGGGATGTCCCCGACCATCAGCTCTTGGGAGGTCATGAAGGGGAACGCGGCATCTGTCAGATCGGTCTGGGTCAGCGAGGCGAGGATGTCGCGGGAGCGCGGACCCCAGAGCGCGTAGCAGGAGTAGAGCCCGGTGACGTCGGCGATGCGCACTGCGGCGCCGCGCCGGCGGGCCTGCTTGCGTAACCACGCGGCGTCATGGGTGCCGTAGGCGGTGCCGGTCACGATGAGGAAGACGTCCTCGGCGGTGCGCGTGACGGTGAAGTCGGCTTCGATCCCGCCTCGCCGGTTCAGCGCTTGCGTGTAGGTGACCGCACCGATACCGCGAGCCACCCGGTTGTCACAGACCCATTCCAGGAAGGGCGCCGCCTCAGCCCCGCTGACCTCGAGCTTGGAGAAGGAGGTCTCGTCGAACAGTCCTGCGGTGCTTCGCGTCGCGAGATGCTCGGCGCCCGTGGCGGGCGACCAGTAGCGGCCCGCCCAGCCGTGGGGGCGAAGCGACTCCTCGCCGAGCGCCTCGTTAGGACGGTAGAAGTCGACGCGTTCCCACCCGGATTTCTCGGCGAATTCGGCCCCGTACTCGCGATGCCAGGCGTACGCCGGACTCGTGCGCAGCGGCCGGCCCGCCTCGCGCTGCAGCCCGGGATAGGGGATGTCGTAGTAGCGCTGGTAGCTCTCGACCACGCGGGCGAGAGTGAAACCGGGGGAGCGCCACTGGCGTCCGAACCGGTTGATGTCCATGTGCCAGACGTCGAACGTGGGCTCTCCGGCGACGATCCATTCGGCCATCAGCTTGCCGACGCCGCCGGCTCCCGCGATGCCGTGCGCGCAGAACCCTGCGGCTACGAAGAAACCGGCGGTGTCCGTCTCGCCCAGGCAGAACTCGTTGTCAGGGGTGAACGCCTCGGGGCCGTTGATGAGCGTCCGGACGCCGATCTCGCCCATGAGCGGGACCCGCTGCGCAGCGTTGCTGGCGATCTCCTCGAAGCGTGGCCAGTCCTCGGCGAGGAGCCGCCCGTTGAAGTCGGCGGGGATGGCATCCAGGCGGCGGGCATCAGCGCTGAACGCAGCGGGATCCCTTTCGTAGCCGCCCATCAGCAGACCCTCGACTTCCTGGCGGAAGTAGATGAGCAAGTCCGGATCGCGCAGTGTCGGCAGCGGCGTGTCGCGGCGTTCGAGGAAGGGTTCGGTCACGACGTACTGGTGCGACATCGGTACGAGCGGGATGCGCACCCCAGCCAGCCGCCCGATCTCGGCCGCGAACATGCCGCCGCAATTGACGACCACCTCGCAGGCAATGTGGCCTCGATCGGTCGTGACGCCCGTGACCCGGCCTGACTCCTGCTCGATGCTGAGCACCCTCGTGCCGGTGTGGATGCGAACACCGCCGCGTCGTGCGCCGGCAGCAAGGGCGTAACACAGCTGTGACGGGTCCAGGTATCCGTCGGACTCCAGGTAGGCCGCTCCGACCACCCCGGTGGTGTCCAGCAGCGGGAAGAGTTCGGCCGCTTCTGCTACAGAGATCTCGTGCAGTGGCAGGTTGTACGTGCGCGCCCAGCTGATCTGCCGCCGGATCTCCTTCAGCCGTTCGGGGCTCGACGCCAGCTTGATGCCGCCGCTTTCGGTCCAGCCCACCGGCTGCTCGCCGGCCTGCAGCCGGCGATACAGGTCGACGGAGTACATGTTCATGCGGGTGAGTGTCGGGTCGGCGCGCAACTGCCCGACCAGGCCGGCCGAGTGGAAGGTCGAACCGCTGGTGAGCTCGTCCCGTTCGAGCAAGACGATGTCGCGTTCGCCGAGTTCGCTGAGGTGGTAGGCCACGCTGGCGCCGCCGACGCCCCCGCCGATGATGACGATCCGGGCTGCGTCGGGCAGCTCTCGGCTCTCCCGGGCGACGGTCACTGGGCCATCATGCCGGGACGGCTCCAGACTTAAAAGGTCCGGGGACTAGACCTTGGGCCACAAACTCCCTAGCATCCCACCAACGCTGAGCCCCGGGCTCGTCTCTGGGTGTGGCGTCGGTCGACACCGCAGTCGACGCTCCTGCCAGCAGACGAAAGTGGGGGAGTGCCGTGGCCGGTCCGTATGCATTGGCATCGAATCCCGGTCTGCATGTAGCGATGGAGAACTTCTCCCCGACGGGCACCGGTCCCGACAGTGCTGTCGACCACGACGCCTACAGGTTGCGCGAGGCCGTGGCCCGCGTGCCCGGAATGGGCGATCAGCCCTTTGTTTCCAGCGTGTTGCCCGGCGGCCTCACCAACCGGAACTATCGGGTGAGTACCGCCGACGGCAGGCTCATGGTGGTGCGGCTGTCCTCGCCGCAGTCATCCGTGCTGACGATTGCTCGCAATGACGAGTACTTGAACGCCCGGGCTGCTGCGGCGGCGGGCGTCGCACCGCGCGTGCTGGCGTATGCGCCCGAATTCAGCGCATTGGTCATTGAATGGATCGAAGGTCGGACCTTTGCCGCGGCAGACCTCGACGACAGCCTCGTCTTAGGTCGGGTGGCGGAGACCTGCCGAGCGCTCCACGCTGGTTCGCGTTTTGCCACTGACTTCGACATGTTCGAGCTGACCCGGCGCTATCTCGATGTGGCGGTCGAACGTGGCTACCGCATCCCGACCGACTACTTGAGCTTCCTGCCGCAGCTGACCGCGATCGAGACGGCCATGGCGGTGCAGGCCGAGCCCACCGTCCCGTGTCACAACGACCTGCTGCCGGCGAACGTCATGGCGGATGACAACCAGCTGTGGTTCATCGACTTCGAGTACGCCGGCAACGGCGACGCCTGCTTCGAGCTCGGAAACCTCTGCAGCGAAGCGCATCTGGGCACCGACCGGCTCGAAGAGCTCGTCGCTGCCTACTACGGAGCACCTTCGACGTCGAAGGTGGCACGCGCTCGCCTGCACGCCCTCATGTCCAACTACGGCTGGACGCTCTGGGCCTGCATCCAGGCGGCGACAAGCGAGCTCGATTTCGACTTCTGGGGCTGGGGCCTGGAGAAGTACGAACGCGCCGTCGCCGACTTCCGTGGCCCCGAAGTGTTCCGCCTCATCACCGACGTCCAACAACCGTAAGAGCGAGGGAGAACGTCAGTGCCATCAGGTGTAGAGCTCGACGATGACGAACTGCTGCTCGCCGAACTCGGGTACAAGCAGGAGCTGCACCGCTCCTGGTCCGGGTTCTCCAACTTTGCGATCTCGTTCTCGATCATCTCGATCCTGGCGGGATGCTTCACGAGCTTCGGACTCGGCTGGAACAACGGTGGTCCGGCCGCCATCGCCTGGGGCTGGCCGATCATCGCCGTGTTCATCCTCGTCATCGGCTTCTGCATGGCGGAGCTGGTCTCGGCCTTCCCGACGTCGGGCGGGATCTACTGGTGGGCCTCCAAGCTCGGGGGAGTGAAGGCCGGTTACTACACCGGCTGGCTGAACCTCATCGGCCTGCTGGCGATCGTCGCGTCGGTCGCGTATGGCTGTGCGACGTTCTTCGACCTGACGGTGTCAACGTTCAGTTCCTCGTGGGCGGCGCACTATTCGCTGTCGCGCGTGTTCATCGAGTTCATGATCATTCTGGTGATCGCCGCTGTCGTGAACATCTTCTCCAGCCACCTGCTGGCCATCCTGAACAACATCTCGGTCTGGTGGCACGTCGCCGGCGCGGCGGCAGTGATCCTGATCCTGTTCATCGTTCCCAGCCACCACGCCAGCGTCTCGGCGGTCTTCACCCACACGGTCAACAACACCGGCCTGTTCGGCGGGAAGACTCACGGGGCTGGTTTCATCCTTTACGTGCTGCCGCTGGCGGCCATCCTCACCCAGTACACGATCACCGGTTACGACGCCTCGGCTCACCTTTCGGAAGAGACGCACTCGGCCGCAGACACGGCAGCCAAGGGAATGTGGCGCTCGATCTTCTACTCGGCCATCGGCGGGTGGCTGCTGCTGCTGGCATTCCTGTTCGCCGTGCAGAACGAGGGAGACGTCACCAAGGGCGGCGGTGGGGTGGCCCTGATCTTCTCGCAGGCACTCTCGTCGCACTGGGGCGGCACCGTGCTGCTGATCTCGGCTGCGGGTCAGTTCTTCTGCACCGTCGCCTGCATGACCAGCTGCTCGCGCATGCTGTTCGCCTTCAGCCGTGACGGCGCCGTGCCCGGAAGCCGTTACTGGTCGAAGCTGAGCGCGAACCGCGTGCCCGTACACGGCGTCATCCTGACCGCCGTGATCGCCATCATCCTCACCTCGCCGGCGCTGGTGAAGGTCGACATCGGCGGCGCTCCGGTGCCGGTGGCGTTCTTCGCGGTCGTGACCATCGGCGTCATCGGCCTCTACATGGCGTTCGCGGTGCCGATCTACTACCGCTGGAAGGCCGGCGACAGTTTCACCCCCGGCGGCTGGACGCTCGGACGCAAGTACAAATGGATGTCGATCGTGGCCTTGGTCGAGATCGTCATCACGTCGATCGTGGCGCTGCTGCCCACGTCGAGTCTGGGCATGCCGTGGAACGACGGCTTCGCGGCCAAGTACGTCAACTACACGATCCTTGTGGTGCCCGCTGCCCTGATTGCTTTGTGGATCTACTGGCATGCCTCGGTGAAGCACTGGTTCACCGGTCCGAAGCACACCGTCGATCTCGCCACCCTCGAGGTCACCCCGATCGCCGAAGCGCCCGGCGGCTTCGCCGGCCCGGCCTCAGCTGAGGCGGGTGCCTGAGCTGATCAGCGACCCGGTGCGGTCATAGACCGAGGCGCCCGCCCGGGCGAGCCCGTCCTCGGAACGGCGGTAGTGGTGGCCACAAAGGAGCAGCTCCGCTGAGCGCTGCCGATCTCCGGACGCCGGGACGACGACGCGAATGGCAGGGCGTGAGGGGCAGCAGCAGGCCACGTCGAGCAGCCAAGCCGGCTCGGCCTGCCGCAGGATGTCGTCGGCGGGCTCGATGTCGTGAGCGGTTGCCGTGGCGTTCTGGGACGGGATGCCTTTGTTTTGGCCCATGTCATGAGCCTCGCCACATCGCGGCCGATGCCATAGTGACCGAAGCTCCCCGCATCCGAGGCCGATGGGCTCGAACGCTCAGGACCTCGGTCCCGGAGCCAGGTCAGCGCCTGGCGGTTAACCTGCCGACGCGTCCGGGTCGATCACGCGGCGCTCATTGAGGGCCGCTCTGGCGAGTCTTTCCACCAGTAGCGGCACGAATTTGCGGACTGTCGCGTCATCGAACATGTGTGTCGACGTGGCTACCACGTCCCGAACGACGGTCTCACCAACCCGCGGATATTGCTCCAACAATCGGGTCACGACTCGTTCGAGCTCAGGGGCTTCGTTGAGGTAGGCCTGGGTGGTGCTTGCAGGGGTAGTCACCGTGGTCGCCATAGCTGCGTATCCACTCCTCTTGCTAGGCCCCTAGCATTCCCGATTCAACGCCCCCCGACCAGGGCAGAAGGTCATGGCGTCGTCTACGGTGGGCAGCCAAGGTGGCGCAAAACGGCGTGGGAGGCACTCGGTGGACGAGCCGCTGGTCCGGTGGGACATCGCCGATGGGGTGGCGACGGTGGTGCTGGATTCGCCGCACAACCGCAATGCACTTTCGCGGCGGTTGCTGAGCGAACTGGCCGGTGCGCTCGACACTGTGACCCGTCATCCTGACGCCCGGGTCATCGTGCTGACCGGCGCCGGGACGGTGTTCTGCTCCGGGGCCGACCTGAAGGAGCAGCGCGAGGCGAATGAGACCGGAAGCCACACGCAGCCGATCAACACGCTGCCGGCCATCCTGACGACACTGTGGACCTGCCCGCAGCCGGTCGTCTGCCAGCTCAACGGCCCGGCTCGAGCCGGCGGTGTAGGGCTGCTGGCCTCCTGCGACCTTGTCGTCGCGCCCGCCGAAGTGACCTTCTCCTTCACTGAGGTACGGCTCGGTCTGGTGCCCGCGATCATCACGGTGCCGCTGCTGCGACGCATAGCCCCGCAGGCATTGCACCGGCTTTTCCTGACGGCGGAGGTGTTTTCGGCCGAGCGGGCCCAGGAGATAGGGCTGGTCGATGTCGTGGCGGCGACGGGCGAGCTCTATGCCGAAGTGGCACGCGTCGTTGCCATGCTGCTGCGCGGCGGGCCGCAAGCGATGGTGCTGACGAAGCGGCTCGTGCCGGAGATCAGAGCACTCTCGCCGCAGGAAGCGTTCACCCGCCTCACCACGCTTTCCGCCGAGCGGTTCGCTTCAGCCGAGGGCCGCGAGGGCATGCAGGCTTTTGCCGAGAAGCGTGACCCCGCATGGGTGCCTACTGCCTAGCGACGACCCGGGAGCCTCATGGTCCAGTTCAACGAAGAACACCACGCTTTCCGCAAGATGGTGCGCGATGTCGTCGAGCGGGAGATAGCCCCCCACGTCGAGGAGTGGGAGCGCGCCGGGATGTTCCCGGCGCACGAACTGTTCGCCAGGCTCGGGGAACTCGGCCTGCTCGGCCTGGAGTACGACCCGGCCTACGGTGGGCAGGGCGCTGACCACCTGTTCAGCGTCATCCTCTGTGAAGAGCTGGCCGGCGCCGGCTGCGGCGGCGTCCCGATGGCCGTCGGCGTGCAGACCATGATGGCTACGCCCTCGCTTGCGAGCTTCGGCAGTGAGGAACTCAAGCAGCGCTACCTCGCCCCGGCCATTCGCGGCGAGATGGTCGCGGCCATCGGGGTGACCGAACCCGACGCGGGCTCCGACGTCGCGGCGATCCGCACCCGGGCCGTTCGAGATGGTGACGAGTGGGTCATCAACGGCCGCAAGCTCTACATCACCAACGGTGTCCAGGCCGACTGGGTCTGCCTGCTGGCACGCACGTCTGACGCTCCTGACGGTGCGCCCCGTCATCGCGGGATGAGCCAGCTCATCGTGCCCACCGACACACACGGTTTCCGGGTCTCCCGCAAGCTCGACAAGCTCGGCCAGCGCTCGTCGGACACTGCCGAATTGGCGCTCGATGACGTACGCATCCCGGTCGCCAATACGATCGGCACCGAAGGTCGCGGATTCCAGCAGCAGATGGCCCAATTCGTGGTGGAGCGGATGTTCGCCGCCTACACCGCGGTGGGTTCCCAGCAGCGGGCGCTGGACCGTACCCGCGACTATCTGCGCCAGCGGATGTCGTTCGGCCAGCCGCTGATCGCCAATCAGTACATCGCCTTTCGCCTCGCCGAGTTGGCGGCCGAGGTGGATCTGCTGCGCCAGTACAACTACGCGACGGCCGAGGCGTACATGCGCGGCGACAACACCACCCGGCAGGCGACGATCGCCAAGCTCAAGGCGGGCCGGCTGTCGCGCGAGGTGGCTGACGCCTGCATGCAGTTCCACGGTGGGATCGGCTACATGGAAGAGACGTGGACCTCGCGCTTCTTCCGCGATTCCCGGCTGACCTCGATCGGCGGCGGCGCCGATGAGGTCATGCTTCAGGTGCTGGCGGCGATCGATGGGTTCACGCCGTGAGCCGCGCCGAGCTGGTCGCCTCGTTGCTGGCCGATCTCAGCGCAGAATCAGCCGACCTGGACGCGCGTGTTGCGCCGCTGCCTGCTTCGGCTTGGTTGACCCCGACACCTGCGACGGGCTGGGACATCCGTGACACGATCACGCATCTGCACCAGACCGACGTCGACGCGTTGCTGGCGCTGTCGGATCCCGACGAGTTCGGGCGCTTCATCGAGGGCGTCCGGGCGGCCGAGTCGGATACGGCGGCGCTGGGGCATGTCGAGGGGAGCGTCGCCGCCGGACGGAGTGCAGCCCCCTTGCAATTGCTGGAGAACTGGCGTGCCGACCGGGCGCGTCTCGCTGCGGCCCTGGCTGACGCCACCGAGGGCACCCGGGTCCCGTGGTTCGGCCCGGCGATGAGCGTCCCGTCGTTCATCACCGCGCGTCTGATGGAGACCTGGGCTCACGGTCAGGACATCGTGGATGCCCTCGGGCAGAGCAGGGACGCGACACCGCGGCTGCGTCACGTCGCCGAGATCGGGGTGCGGGCGCGGCCGTTCGCGTATGCCATCAACGGGATCGAGCTGCCTGCCACTGCAGTGCACGTCGCGCTCGACGGTTCCGGCGGCGAGGCGTGGACGTGGGGCCCGGCAGGCTCGGCCGACTCCGTCTCAGGATCTGCGCTGGATTTCTGCCTGCTGGTGACCCAGCGCCGTCACCGCGACGACGTCAAGCTGACCGTCATCGGGTCTGACGCGGCGCAGTGGATGGCCATCGCGCAGGCGTACGCCGGTGCCGCAGGAAGTGGCCGGGGACGCCGGGATGAAACTGTGGGTGGCTGATGGCGCGACCGCTGATTGTCGCCAATTGCTCGGGCTTTTACGGCGATCGTCTCTCGGCCATGCGCGAGCAGCTCGACGGCGGCCGGGTCGACGTCATCTGCGGCGACTACCTGGCCGAGCTGACCATGCTCATCCTGGGGCGGCAGAAGGCCAAAGACGCGTCGGCCGGTTACGCACGAACCTTCCTGCGCCAGCTCGAGGAGTGCCTCGCTGATGCGCTCGAACGCGGGGTGCGCATCGTCTCCAATGCGGGCGGGCTCAATCCTGCAGGCCTGGCAAGCGCTGTGGGGGAACTCGCTGCACGGCTTGGGCTTTCGGTGCGGGTCGCGACCGTCGCCGGCGATGACCTGATCGAGCCGTGGGAGTCGCTCGTCGCCAAGGGACGGCTCGTGGGCGGGGAGGCCCCGCCGCGCGACGGGGTGGATTCCCCGGAGGCCGGAGCTGTGCCGCTGACGGCGAACGCGTATCTCGGCTGCGGTGGGATCGTCCGCGCATTGCAGTCGGGGGCGCAGGTTGTCATCACGGGTCGGGTGACCGATGCGAGCCTGGTTGCCGGGCCGGCGATGTGGCATCACGGCTGGACCTTTGACGATCTCGATGCCCTTGCTGGAGCGACGGTCGGCGGGCACCTGCTGGAGTGCGGCGCGCAGACCACCGGCGGCAATTTCAGCCTGTACGCCGACCTGCTGGACGCGCCCGGAGCCGACCCGGGAATGCTGGACCAGGTGGCGTTCCCGCTCGCGGAGATCGCCGCCGACGGCAGCTGCGTCATCACCAAACACCCGGGCACTGGAGGCGCCGTCACGGTTGCCACGGTGACCGAGCAATTGCTCTACGAATGCACGGGAATCGCGTACGGCGGACCCGACGTCGTCAGCCGGTTCGACACGGTCAACCTCGGGCAGGAGGCGCCCGATCGAGTGGCGGTGCGCGGCGTTCGCGGGGAGCCGCCCGGCCCCTGGCTGAAGGTCTCGACCAACCGCATCGGCGGATTTCGTACGAGCATGACCGTGCCGCTGACCGGCCTGGACATCGAGCGCAAGGCCCAGCTGCTGCAGCGCCAGCTCGCCAGTGCCCTGGAGGCGGCAAGCGAGGTGACGGTGACCCTCGCGCGCACCGACCGGATCGATGCCGGGACCGCCGAGGAAGCCAGTGCCCTGCTGCATTTCACTGTCAAGGACAGCGACCCGGCGCACGTCGGGCGCGCGTTCTCGGGTCCGGTCGTCGCGAGCGCATTGTCCAGCATTCCAGGGTTTTTCGTCACCTCACCGCCGTCCGATGCCCAGCCCTTCGGCGTCTACGCGCCGGCGTGGGTGGCCCGTGACGAAGTGCGCGAGCTGGTCGAGCTCGACGGTCAGCCGCTTGAACCCGCGCGACTACGCGACCCGGTGCGGTCGGTCGCGCCGCCGCGCCGTGGGCCGGAGCCGGCATTCGACCTGAACACTCCAACGCGTCGGGCGCCGCTGGGCCTGCTGGCGGGAGCGCGTAGCGGCGACAAGGGCGGTTCCTGCACTCTGGGCGTCTACACCCGCACCGACGACGCCTTCGGCTGGCTCGCCGCCTATCTCACCTGCGAGCGCCTGCAGGAATTGTTGCCGGAGGCAGCAGGTCTCGACGTCACTCGCGAGGAACTGGGCAACGTGCGAGCCGTGCTCTTTCAGATCCCGGGCTTGCTCGGGCAAGGGGTGGCTGCCGCGACCCGGTTCGATCCGCAGGCCAAGGCGGTCGGCGAGTGGTTGCGTTCGCGACACGTCGACGCTCCGGCTTCGCTCCTGGACGATCCGGCGAGTATTGGTCCCGGCCGTCCGGTGGAGGGCCGCCGGTGAGCCTGCTGACGAGCCGGTTCGTGCCGAACGAGGCGACCGCGTCGAACCGCGAATCCCTGCTGGAAATGCTGGCACAGCTGGACGAGGAGCGCGCCCGCGTCAACGGGGGCGGCGGGGAAAAGTACCTGCAACGACACCGGGATCGCGGCAAGCTGCCCGCGCGTGAGCGCATCGAACTGCTGCTGGACCGCGACAGCCCCTTCCTCGAACTCAGCCCGTTCGCGGCCTGGGGGACCACGTTTCCGGTGGGCGCCGGTTCCGTGACGGGCATTGGCGTGGTCGAGGGCGTCGAGGTCATGGTGAACGCGAATGACCCGACTGTGCGCGGCGGCACCACCAACCCGTACACGCTGCGCAAGCTCGCTCGTGCTCATGACATCGCCCGCGAGAACCGCCTGCCCTACGTGAGTTTCGTCGAGTCCGGTGGTGCCGATCTGCCGACCCAGTCGGAGATCTTCATCCCCGGCGGGCGCGGCTTCCGCGATCTGACGACCCTGTCGGCCGCGGGCATTCCGACGATCGCCCTTGTCTTCGGCAACTCGACTGCCGGCGGCGCGTACATCCCCGGCATGAGCGACTACGCGGTGATGGTCGAGGGACAGGCAAAGGTGTTTCTCGCTGGGCCGCCGCTGGTGAAGATGGCCACAGGTGAGGACGCCGACGACGAGTCGCTCGGGGGAGCGGGCATGCACGCCCGGGTCTCGGGCAGCGCCGACTACCTGGCGACAGATGAGGTCGACGCGTTACGCCTCGGACGCCAGATCATCCGCAACCTCAACTGGCGTAAGCACGGACGCGGGCCGACCCGCCCCGCCGACCCTCCGCTCTACGACGAGGACGAGCTCCTCGACCTCGCTCCCGCCGACCTGCGCATCCCGGTTGATCCCCGGGAGATCATCGCCCGCATCGTCGACGGCAGCCGGTTCGACGAGCACAAGCCGCTCTACGGGACATCCCTGGTGACGGGTTGGGCGAGCATCCACGGATTCGCACTGGGAATCCTGGCGAATGCGCGAGGTGTGCTCTTCCGGGAGGAGTCGGAGAAGGCCGCGCAATTCATCCAGCTCGCCAACCAGAGCGACACCCCGCTGCTCTTCCTGCAGAACACGACCGGCTACATGGTCGGTACCGAATACGAGCAGGGCGGCATCATCAAGGCCGGCTCGCAGATGATCAACGCGGTGTCCAACAGCAAGGTTCCACATCTGACCGTGACCCTCGGAGCCTCTTACGGTGCCGGCAATTACGGCATGTGCGGGCGGGCGTACGGGCCGCGCTTCCTGTTCACCTGGCCCAATGCGAAGAGCGCGGTCATGGGACCGGCACAGCTGGCCGGCGTGCTCGACATCGTAGGACGCCAGAGTGCCGCTGCCCGCGGGTTGCCCTACGACGAGGACGCCGCGACACAGCTGCGCGCCGCGGTCGAGGAGCAGATCGAGGCGGAGTCGCTCGCGCTGTTCCTCTCGGCCCGGCTGTATGACGACGGAATTATCGACCCGCGCGACACCCGAACCGTCCTGGGCCTGGCGCTCTCGGTGATCGACTCGCAGGAAATACGCGGTGTCCATGAGGGTTTCGGGGTGTTCCGGCTGTGAAGAGCGTGCTGGTCGCCAATCGGGGCGAGATCACCCGGCGGATCTTTCGCAGCGCCGAGCGCCGGGGGTTGCGCACCGTCGCCGTATACAGCGCCGCGGATGCCGACGCCCCGTTCGTCCGCGAGGCGGACGTGGCCGTTCGGTTGCCGGGCACGGCTCCCGCGGACACCTACTTGCGGGGCGACCTGCTCATCGCGGCGGCGCTGCGAGCGGGCGCCGACGCCATCCATCCCGGCTATGGCTTTCTCTCGGAGAATGCGGGCTTCGCCCGCGATGTCGTGGCCGCCGGACTGACCTGGATCGGGCCATCCGCGTCGGCTATCGAGGCGATGGGATCGAAGCCGGCGGCGAAGGCGCTCATGAGCGCTGCGGGGGTCTCGACGGCGCCGTCGGCGGATGTCTCGAAGCTCGAAGGTGACGAGCTTCTGGCGGCGGCGGAGCCGGTCGGATATCCCTTGCTGGTGAAGGCTTCCTTCGGCGGCGGTGGTCGCGGCATGAGGTCGGTGACGTCCCGATCGCAACTCGTCGACGCCGTGTCATCGGCGCGCCGGGAAGCGGCTTCGGCCTTCGGTGACGGAGCAGTTTTCCTCGAGCGGCTCATCCGCCCGGCGCGTCACGTGGAGGTGCAGATCTTCGGCGACGCGCACGGCACCGTCGTCGCGCTGCACGAGCGGGAGTGCTCGATCCAGCGCCGGCATCAGAAGGTCATCGAAGAGGCGCCTTCCACCGCAGTCGGCGGCGAGCTGCGCGTCCGGATGGGGGCCGCGGCCGTGAGGGCGGGGCAGGCGATCGGCTACACCGGAGCGGGAACGGTGGAATTCCTGCTCGCGCCGGACGGCGAGTTCTACTTTCTTGAAGTGAATACCCGGCTGCAGGTCGAGCACCCGGTGACGGAAGCGATCACCGGCCTCGATCTGGTGGACCTGCAATTCGCCGTGGCGGAGGGAGAGCCCTTGCCGCCGGCCGCGCTGGAGCCCGCGCTCGTCGGTGCCGCCATCGAGGTGCGCTTGTATGCCGAAGATCCGCGACGCGATTGGCTGCCTCAGGCGGGCCGGTTGGATGCGTTCGAGCTGCGCCACGAGAGCGCCTTCGGCGGAGTCGGGCTGGTCGCTGCGGGGGGCGGCGTCCGGGGGGTGAGGCTTGACAGCGGCGTCGAAACCTCAAGCACCGTAGGCGTTTCGTATGACCCCATGCTGGCGAAGGTCATCGCGTGGGCGCCTCATCGCGGTGAGGCGAGTGCGCTGCTGGCGGCGGCGCTGCGGCGGGCGCAGATCAGCGGTGTTGTCACCAATCGCGACCTGCTCGTTCGCGTGCTGGAATCGCCAGAGTGGCTCGCGGGTGACACCGATACGGACTTCTTCGAGCGCTTAGGACTCGAAGAGCTGTCCCAACCGCTCGTCGGGGATGACGTGCGTCCGCAGTACGCACTCGCCGCGGCGCTCGGGCAGGCCGCCCTGCGCCGGCAGCAGGCAGCGGTGCTCGGCGGGCTGCCGTCGGGGTGGCGCAACAACCCGAGTCAGCCGCAAGCCGTCCGCTATCGCGACGCAGACGCCGACCTCGAGGTCCAGTACGCCCACACTCGCGGTGGCCTCTCGGCGCGCGTCGATGGTGAAGAAATCGCCGCTGCCACAGTAGAAGTCGAGGCTCTGGGGGCCGATCGGGTCACCGTCGTGCTCGAAGTGGAGCAGGTGCGTCGCCCCTATTCGGTCCACGTGGTGAACGCGGAAACCGCCGCGGCCGCCGGTCCGGTGGGAAGGGTGTATGTGCGGGGACCCGAAGGTGCGGTCACGCTGGAGGAGGTTCCGCGTTTCCCAGAGCCGACGGCTGCCGCGATCCCTGGCTCGCTGACCGCCGCGATGCCAGGCTCCGTCGTGCGGGTACTCGTCGGTGAAGGTGACGTGGTGGTGGCCGGTCAGCCGATCGTCGTGCTCGAGGCGATGAAGATGGAGCACACCGTGGCTTCTCCGGCCGCTGGAACCGTCAAGTCCGTGGCCGTCAGTGTCGGATCCCAGGTCGAGACCGGGAGCCTGCTGGTGGTCGTGGGGGAGTAGCGGCGGCCACGCTCAGATCGCCGGCAGCTGGGCTGTTTTCGCGATATTCGTCATGAGGGCATGGACGGCCGGCGTGGCGTGCGAGGAGTAGAGGACGTAGGCGGGAGCGGTAGCGACGACATACTGCTCGACCGGCCAGCGGGTGCCGTCGGCGCAGGCATATAGCCAGTTTCGATACGAGGCGGGGCGGGCGCCGAGCGTGCTGTCTTGCTTGCCCAGTAGGGAGATCGTCTGGGGATGTGCTGGGTCGCAGTACTCCGGATTGCCGGCGAGGCCGCCAGGCGTGTCGACCGTGAGCGCGGGCGCTGACGGACCAGTCGGCGCGGCACTGAAGGCGATGGTGCAGTTCGCGGCGTCCGAAGAGGCCGGCGCTGGACCGGAATGCGGCATGAGGCACCAGGTCGGCAGGATCGGATGACTCTGCGTGGACGACGCGACCCGTTCGGCGACCCATCCGGCCGGAAGCGTCAGTCGCGCGCCGCCCAACGTCACGGTCGGCGTCACGTCGACGGCCGTGAACCCGTGCCCGTTCCAGTCCCATCGGTACAGGTCGTGCTCCGACGGGGAAGCGTGCGCGTCGCCGGCAAGGTAGCTCTCGATACCCGTGTAGAGCGTGTTGTCGATGATCTGTATTTCGTTGTAGATGAAGTATGGCGGGAACGGACTGCCGGAGCCGTACTTGTCCGGTGCTATGAGCCGGGCAACGGGTTTGGCGTCACGGGTGAAGATCTGAATCTCCGAGCCGTTGTGATTGCCGCCGATCGTGTCATGGCAATTGAGGAATACGGCTGCGTCCTGGATTCCATCGTGGGTGAGATCTCCGTAGTGGACGCTCTGCAGCGTGACGCGGGTGCCGCCCAAGGTGCCGGGAGTGCCGATCACCCCGGCGCCGTTGCGCAAAGTCGTTGCGCCGGCCGTAAGCGGCGACGGCGCGCAGGCGTTGCTCATGACGTAGAAATGGTTACCCCAGTTGATCTGTGCGGCCTCACAGCCGACGAGCGCGGCGATGACGCCGATCGTCAGCGCAGCAGCTCCAAGGATTCGCTTGAACATTTCCGGCTCCTACTGATGACAACGGCTCTTGAACCCTCAACTCGTACAACCGTCTGGGAAGAGGAAATGGTTGACACCCGGGACCAAGGGCCTCATGTGTAATGAAGCGATGACGCCTGAGGAGACAGTCCTGGCCTTCCAAGAAGCGTTGGAGCTTCGCGACGACTCGGCATTCAGCCTCGTCGCGGAGGACTTCATCCAGCACGCAGCGGCGCCCCAAGGCCGCGAAGGCTTTCGACAAACCGTGGCGATTCTCGAGCATGATCTCGACGGCCCGACGGCCACGATTCATCGCGTCGTGGCCCAGGGGGATCTGGTCGTCGTGCACCTGACGATGAACGGCCGTCACATGGCCTCGACAATGCCGCTGTTCGAAGGGCTGGCTCCGACGGGGGAGGCCATCGCGTGGGAGTTCATTCACATCTGGCGGGTGGCGGGTGGCGCGATCGTCGAGCATTGGGCCTGCCGTGATGATGTTGGATTGCTCGCGCAGGTCGGGGGCTGGCCGGCGGCCCGATGACCGGAATCGGGGGATAGCCCCGGTTCGAAATCCGGGTGGTAGCTGGATTCTGAACAACCCCGGGCATTCCTAACGTGAATAGCGAAAGAAGCACCTCGCCAACATCTTCGCCAAGCTCGATCTGCCGGCTTCGGGTGATGACAACCGTCGCGTCCTCGCGGTCCTGCGCTACCTGAACGGCTAGCTGCCAGTAGGTCCGTGCGAGGCTGACGCATGACGTTGCAGTCGTTGCGCGACACCTCGGTCGAGCCCTTTGAGGGCGCGCCGTACGAATGGGTCTCGGCGGTGGCCCAGTTCGCCGTCGATCCAGTGGCACCCGCCAACGCCGGGATCGTCGACCTCGACCTGGCGCCGCGCACCGCGGAGGGGCATGTCGAGTTCGACGCTGATCTGCGCCTGCTGCGCCCAACCGACCCGAACACCAGAGGCAACGGCAAGCTGCTCTTCGTCGTTGCCAATCGCGGCTTTCTCGGCGGGGTCCCCTTCAGCCTCGATGCGCCCATGCAGTTCGGCCCGTCCGAGAAGCTGCATCCCGGCGACGGCCATCTGCTCGAGCAGGGCTGGACGATCGCGTGGTGCGGGTGGCAATGGGACGTGACACGTGGCCCCGGGGTCGTCGGGCTGCAAGCCCCGCTCGCCGACGTCGGGCCGGGGTGGATGCGTATCGAATTCAAGCCGGACGCTGACCAGCCCGACCACTCGCTGTCCGACAGCATGATGATCTTCACGTTCACCGACTACCCGACGGCCGACCTCGACGACACCGAAGCAGTCCTCGCCGTACGCGTGGCGCCCAATGACGAGCCGGTTCCGATCGCCCGCGAGAGATGGCGCTTCACCAGCCCGACGACGGTGGCGCTCGACGGCGGGTTCGAGGCTTTCCACTGGTACACGCTGACGTATCGCACGAGCCTTTGCCCCGTCACCGGCACCGGCATGCTCGCCGTTCGTGACGCCGTGAGCCACCTGCGTCGCGAAGCCGGATTCACTCACGCCTACGGCTATGGCGTCTCGCAATCAGGCCGGCTGCTACGGCAATTCCTCTATGAGGCACGCAATCTCGACGAGCAGGGCGAGGTCGTCTTCGACGGGGTCTTCGCCCACATCGCCGGCGGCCGGCGCGGCGAGTTCAACCACCGCTACGCACAGCCGTCGCTCACCCACGTCATCGGCTTTTCGAACCTGCCGCCCTACGACACCAGCGCCCTCCTCCAACCGCAGCGGGCCGCCGGCGGTGTCCCGAAACTGTTGCTGACCAACACCTCCTGGGAGTACTGGCGCGGCGACGGCGCCCTGGTGCACATCGACCCGCAGACCGGCGCCGATCTGCCCCCCGATCCCGACGCGCGCGCCTACCTACTTGCCGGCACCGATCACATCGGCGGCTTCTCCATCAAGGAGATGATGCCGACGGCGAACCCGATTCACACCCATGACACCAGCCCGATCCTGCGGGCTCTTTTCGCCGCGCTCGTTGCGTGGGTCGAGGACGGCACCGAGCCGCCGCCGCAAGCCGTCCCGAGCCGGGCTGACGGGACGGCAGCCTCGCGCGAGGAGGTGCTGGCGGCCTTCCATGGCTCGGCCGCCCACCTGCCGGACGTCGCCAAGCTGAACGTCACCCGCGACGTCGATCTCGGCCCACAGGCAAGCGAGGGGATCGGGGGCTGGCCGCTGAAATTAGGCACCGAGAAGCCAGCGGTCGTCTCGGCTGTAGACGCCGATGGCAACGAGCGCGCGGGTATCGCGCTGCCCGTCGTCGCGGTGCCGGTCGCGTCCTACACCGGCTGGAACCCGAGACGTCCCGTGCCCGGATTGCCCGACGTGCTCTATGAGTTTGTGGGCAGCAGGCTGCCGCTGCTGTCCGGCCGCGATCCGGCCCCGCGCGAGGACTACGAGGCAGCCGTCCGCGCCGCCGCAGCCGACCTCGTCACGCGCCGCTTGCTGCTCGACATCGACGCCGAGCGGACGGTCCGTGAGGCGCTCGCGGTCTACGACAGCGCCGCGCCCTAATGGCCATTCCTTGCCATTGCCTGACCTGCTGAATTGCGAGAAAGATCCAGTGAGCGAGTACTCCGCACAGGAAGCGGCTCTGCATGAAGCGTCGCCCTGTACAACGGATCGCCGCACTCTGTACCTGTTGCAGTCTCGGGATGCTGCTCGCCGCGTGCTCATCGGGTAAGCCCGGTGCGTCGGCGCACAGTGTCTCCCCGGTCACGTCGGTCCCTACGGTGAGCTCAGCTGCGACAACGCCCCCGCCTTCCCCGACGCCCGCGGCGAGCTCCCTCTCACCTGCCACGCTGGCCGCAGAAGTCTGCGCGATCGTCCTTCCCGCGCCGAGTGCCGACGGCTTGCACTGCGGGCTTGAAAACGTTCACGTCTCCTCGACCGACCCGGCCTGGGTGAACGGCGGGATCGGCTACTACAACGCCCAGAACCAGCCGGCCAGCGACACCGATGCGTTCATCGTCAACCTCACGACCCACGCGGTCGCCGGCCCGACGAACATCGGTTTCTGCCAGGACGGCGGTCCCGGAAAGGGACTGCCGGTGACGGGATATACGGCTGTTCCTGCGGCCGTGCTCGCCGGTTTCGGGCTGAGTCCCTGCCCGGGCCTCGCGGGCGCGCCTTCAGGGAATGTGCCAACCACCGTTGCTGCCTTCGCCGGCAGTTGGGGGGCGCACGAGGTGACCCTGACGATCGCCAACGGCACCGGCAGCTTGCGCTACGCCGACCTCACCAAGTGCCCGTCCTGCTCGTTCGGGTCAGCACCCGCAGGCACCCTGAGCTTCGTGCTGACCACCGCGCAGGGCGCCGCCGGGGTGGGCAGCGTGACCGCCACGTCAGACGCGGCGAATTACGCAGAAGGAGCCGCTGTCACCGTCAAACTTGCCGCCGGGACACCCGGCCAGCTGCTGATGGTCACGATCGGCGGCAAGCAGCTGCTGCCCTTCTGCAACGCGACGTCCGCAGGACAGTGCGGCGCGTGACCAATGCGGCGTGAGGGCTAAACCTCGCGCGGCTCCTCGGCTGCGGCTGCCCGGCCGGCCAGGTAACCGAACGTCAGCGCCGGGCCGATGGTGCCGCCGCCTCCGGGATACGCCCGGCCCAGCACGCCTGCCGACGCGTTGCCCGCGGCGTAGAGGCCGGGGATCGCGTCGCCCTTCGCGCCGAGCACCCGGCCACCCGCGTCGATACGCATGCCGCCGTTGGTGCCGATCGTGCCGTTGATCAGTTCCATCGCGTAGTACGGCGGCTTGGAGACCGGGCGCATGCACGCCTCGGGAGTGGGGCCGCCGGTCATGAACGCCTCCCACCAGAACGTGCCGCGGTGAAAGTCGGGGTCCTCACCGGCGGCGACATGGGAGTTCCAGCGCTCGACCGTCGCCTCGAGCCGCTCGGGCGCGGCACCGATCTTGTCGGCGAGCTCACCGACGGTCGGCGCCGTGAAGATCCAGTCGGGGGTGGGCTGGCCGGGGAGGACGGTCGGTAGCACCACCGCCGAGTTCCGTACTCGCTGGTCGAAGACGATCCAATTCGGCGGCCGGTTCGGGTAGTCGACGGCGACCGGGTCATACGTCGCCATCGCCTTGGGCAGGTCCTGATATGTCGCGCCCTCGTTGACGAAGCGATCGCCGTAGCGGTTCACGATCATCACGCCCGGCATGCTGCGGATCGACGCCATCTGAGGAACCTCGCGGCCGTCGATCTCGAAGCCGGGTTCGAGCAGCGCCGGCTGACCCCAGAACGACATCATGTTGGCCAGCTGGGCGCCGGCCTCCATCGCCATCCGGTGGCCGTCGCCCTCATTGTGCGGCGGGCTGAGCGGCATGATCTCCTGGCCGATGAAGCCGGCGACCATCTGCTTGTTCCACTCGAAGCCGCCGCTGGCGAGCACGACCGCGCGCCGCGCGCCGATGAACTCGTCACCCGCAGCCCCAGACACGCGCACCCCGATGACGGCCCCGTCGACCACGATCAGTTCCTGCGCGGGGGTCCCCGTCTGAACGGCGACCCCGCGATCGAGCAGTCCCTTGAAAAGTGACGCCACCAGACCGGCGCCGAGCACGCGGGTGTCGCTGTCCATCCGCTGCTGCGCGAGATTGGCGTCCGGCAGGTCGCGTCCGGTCAGGAACTTGCCGCCCTCCTCCATCGTCAGCCAGGGCAGGTGCGGCCCGGTGCGGACCCGCGAGGCCCACTCGCCGAGCTCGGTCCGGGCATCGAACGGCACCGGCTCGAGCGACCGTCCCTCCGGCTTCCCGCCGGGCTGGTCGGCGTAGTAGTCGGAGAAGCCGGGAGGTGCCGACATCTTCAGCGGGGTCTTGGTCTCGAGGTAGTCGATCATCTCGGCGGCGGTGTCGACGTAGGTCTCGATGAGCGCCGCATCGGGCTCGGTGCCCAGTGTGAGGCGACGGATATACGTGATCGCCTCGTCGCGGGTGTCGGTGACGCCGAGCTCGGCCAGGTGCTTGTTCAGCGGGATCCACGGCATGCCGCCGGAGACGGCGGTCGTCCCGCCGATCAGGTCGGACTTCTCCACGAGGAGCACCTCGGCGCCCCCGTCGTGTGCGAGGGTGGCGGCGGTCAGCCCGGCCGCACCGGAGCCGAGAACGACGACATCGACCACCTTGTCCCAGGTGGCCGGGCGGCTCGTGATCATATGTTCCTCCAACCAGCAGGACGCGACCCGGGAACGCTAACCCGCGGCGTGACGCGAGGTCGACAACAGGGGTGCGCAGATGAAGTTCTGGCAGGCAGTGGCGTTCTTGGAAACCGACCAGCTGCTGGAGGTGGCGCAGGCCGCCGACAGGCTCGGATTCGACTCGATCGCCGTGTCCGATCACGTCTTCTCGCCGAAGGATCGGCAGTCGAAGTACCCGTACACGCCGACCGGCGAGCCGCTCTGGTCGCCCGAGACGCCGTGGCCGGATCCGTGGGTGCTGATCGGCGCCATGGCTGCGGTGACCACCCGGCTGAAGTTCTCCACGAACGTCTACATCGCGCCCGGTCGTGACCTTTTCACGGTCGCCAAGCTGGTCTCCTCGGCGGCGGTCATCTCCGGCGGACGCGTCTCACTGGGTACGGCCGCCGGTTGGTGTCAGGAGGAGTTCGAGCTCGCGGGCCAGGACTTCCACAATCGCGGCAAGCGGCTCAACGAGATGATGGTCGCGCTGCGGGCGCTGTGGCAGGGCGGCTTCCAGGAGTTTCACGGCACCTACTACGACTTCCCGCCGCTGCAGATCGCTCCCGTCCCGCCGGACCCCATCCCGATCTACATCGGCGGCGACTCCGAGCCGGCCCTGCGCCGTGCCGCCACGCTCGGCGACGGGTGGATCGGCAACGCCTACACCCCCGAGGACGCCGACGCCGTCCTCGACCGCTTGGAGGGCCACCTCAAGGCGGCGGGACGCACCATCGACGGCTTCGAGACGGTCATGGCCCTCTACGCCGAGCCGAAGCCGGACATCCTGCGCCGCTTCGAGGACCGCGGGGTGACGGCACTGATGTGCGCCCCCTGGATGGTCGCGCAGACGGCCGACGGCAATTTCACCTCGTCCGTCAAGGACAAGACCGACGCCATGGAGGCGTTCGCCGAGAAGGTGTTCGGCAAGTTGTAGCTCGGCTAGTGGGGCCAGGGGCTTGGCGACTGCTGTTCCCGCGCGCCTCAGGCGAGGGCGTCCGGTGGGCTCAGGCAGGTGGCCGCCTGTTCAGAGGCGGGAACCACACTCCGCGATACACGGGAACGCCGACTCTGCTGCGGACCCGATCGGGCAACGCGGAGACGTCAACGTTCAGAATCGTTCGTCGCAGAGGCGGCAACGGTAGGCCACCGAAAACCATTTTGCTGAGCAGGCGCAGGCAATCTGACTCGTCGTAGCCCGAAACTCCGCACCCTTCGAACCAGAGAGGCGGACCGCCCGCCCAACCGAAGGCCTGCCCCTTGGCAAGCCCGAGCGTGGCTTCGATGTCGAACTCGACCCACAGCCGAACCAGGCCTTGGCGGTCATTCGGGATTCGGGATTCGTGGTCGTCGGGGAGCGCATCGTTGATCGTGCGGAGAATGCGACGGTCACCGGCTTCCATCAACGGAGCATGGTCCACCCCGCCACCCGCAGGCGAGACCCAACCCTCGGGTGGGCCAAGATAGCGCGAGAATGCACGTCTGCGCGCTTGCGGTAAAGCGCCCGTGCCGGTGATCCTCGCGGTGTGAACAGCATTCTGCACTGGCCCGAGTCGGTGCTTCACGTATCAGCCGGAGATGGGTCTTGGCAGCCGCAGGTTGTGTTGCGGAACCCGACGAGCGGGACAACCGAAGTATCTGGCTGGCAGATGGCGCGCGGAGTGTTACTTCATCCGAACGGCGAACCTGTGACCAGTCGGCAGCAGCAACCGTGGCCGATGGCAGCCATGCTGCGCGTCTATCGTTTGAAGCCGCGAGAGTCGCACGCAATCGCCGTGGCTCTGTCACTGATGCCGGACGAGGTCGCGGGGCTCATCCCCGGTCGGTACCGCCTGACTGATGTTCAGTGGGGTGCCTTGGCCGCGCCCGACGTCGAGGTCGTGATCGCGGCAGCATAGAGGAGCGCGGTATCGGCACATCCGCGCGCTTGGTGATTACCCCTCGGCCCACCAACCGGCACTGACCGGTCCGCGTGTAGGGAGTCGCTGCCACCACCAGGCGCCCTCAGGCGGTGAGTCATCGTTCCAGGGATGCGTTGGCTCAACGGTGAAGCACTTCATGAACTCGTCGACTCGGCCCAGCCAGCGCACCGCCTCCGGTGGCACCGCTCCAGATCGCAGACCTTCGGCGACGTGGCCGCGTGCATGCAATGTTCCCAGCCAGTCGTGGCGATGCCATGTGTTCGCATTCCACTCGGACGGGGGCGTGTCTATCTGCTCCCAATACCGGAGCAGCTCGGATCTCCAGCTCTCGAACCAGATGAGGAGGGTCTTGCCAGCTGCCCCAGGTAGGCCCGAGAGCACAGCAAGGTCGTCCTCGGTCAACGAGTCGGCCAGCGGCGGCGGTGGGTCGCAGGCGAGGTCTCCGCGCGATTCATGCACCTCACGATGATGTCCCCAGCCGTGACTCCGAAGCGCTCGGTAGTAGCCGGTTGCGGAGCGATCCGAAGCGCGCGGTAGCGGCACCTACGCGCTCAGCAGGGGTCTCGATTGCCCTTTGTGCAGATGGCTAGGCCGCGCCCCGTGGGTGATCGGCTTCGGAAGGCATTGGATACCCCGAAAGATCGGCTAGTGGCCGGAGCGCGAGACCCGCGGGAACCGACCGCACGATGTACATGCCGATGAAAACCTCACCCGCATCGACACAGATGGCGGTCGCCGCGTCGACCGTGGCGGCCTGCCCCTGGAGCCGTATCCCGTTCACCTCAACGTGGCTGGACGCCCATCTGACAGCTTCGAGCTGATTCCTCTCCCAGGCTCTTCTTGACTCGCCGGTCGAGGCCGGGTGAGGGAGCCGGTCAAGTAGTCGCAGAAGGGTGTAGTCAGCGACGAAGGACAGGTCCGTCGCGGGAGCCCGGACGCCTTTTCCCAGTTCTTCGGCTGGCTGCTTAGCGAAGGTGATGATTCCGGCAAGCGCGATGTTCGTGCCGGGCTCGCCGTAGACGAGATGGACAAGTCTCAGACCGCGACGATCTGCGGTTCCTTCGTAGACCACGAGCCACTTTGGCCCGTGCCACTCGGTCATCTCGTAAATCGGCACCAGCACCGGCGGCGGAGGCGGCCACCCGTCCACCTTTGGTAACGAGATGCGTCCTGGTTCTGTCCTCACGCCCCGAGTCTCACCCACACGCTCCCTACTTCAAAGCGCGCATAGTGCCGGCTGTCGAGCGCCCTGTATTGGCACTTCCGCGCGCCTCAGGCTGGTGGCTGTACCCCGCGCTTCTCGGCCCATCGCTGGCCCGGTCCGCCCTTCCGCCATAGCAGCGCGGTCATGAGGAAGACGAGAAGCCAGACCCCGACTCCGACGGCTACCACAACCTCTGGGCCGGCTGACACGGACGCAATGGCAAAGAGAATCGCTGGCAGCAGAGCAGTCATCGCGCCGTACCGAAGCGGATGCGCGACAGCGGCTTTCGTGGCCTCGTTCGGCCCCCACCAGAAGCCCATTTCTGTGGGTTACCCATGCCCCCTGATGATCATGCCCACCGGGGCGCTCGATCGCGCCGGCTCTCTTGCTGAGAAGAGAGCGCCCTGAAATGGCACATAGCGTGCTTTCCGCTTGGAGGATCGCTGCGGGCATCGCCTGTGCTCGCCTGCTCGGGCAACCTGCGGGCAGACTAATGCGTCTTATGCGCATGAAGAGGTTCGCAGTAGCCTGCACGCTCGTTGCATTTGGCACCGGAGCTTGTTCCGGCGTGGCCTCGCATAGCGGGCCGCAACCTGGGAACTCCTCGAACGCTGGGCCTGCATCATCGACGGCGGCCAAGACGACGTTGCCCGCGGGAACGCTGGTCCTCGTGGCCGACCCCTGCGTCGGAGCTGGGCTCAATCCGGCCACCCACTATTACCCCGTCGCCGTTTCCGTCCGAAA
>DATAZK010000114.1:0-4997 GCA_036272075.1 Frankiaceae bacterium | reverse complement strand
CTGACAAAAGCTCTGTATCGGCGGGCCGTAGCGAGCGCGCCACCGGTCGGCGGCTGTTGCGCCGCTCCCGTGATGATCTGTCCATCGAGGTGGAGGCCATGGCCGAGCAGGATGAGCAGTTCCCAGCAGAATCACGTGTTTCGACGCCATCAGCACCCCGTGCCCGCGTCGCCGCCGCGCCCAGCTCCGGTCGGCTCGGCAGCAGTGTCCGCGCCACCTTCGGTGCCGGTCCCAAGGGATCCGGCCGCAAGAAGCCACCGCTGCGCGTGCGCCGCGCCCGCCGGCTCGTCGTCCTCGCCGCGCTTGCGCTCGGCACTCTCATCGCCGCGATCGCCAGCGGCGGTCTGCTGATCGTTGTGAACCTCCTCTTCGACGTCGCCCTGATCGCCTACGTCCGTCACCTTCGCGGCGTCGCCCGTGCGCGCTCGGCCCGCGCCGCCCGTGAGAAGCGGGCACGCGTCGCGCGTCAGGCCTGGGACGAGGCCTCGGCGCAGGACCGGGCGAGCCACCTCGACGGCTGGAGCGCTCCGGCCGAGCCGGCGATGCCGGAGACGGCGCCGTACGAGGCCGCCGATGTGGCCTTCGTCGATGAAGAGCTGGAGTACACCGACGAGGAGGTGGCGTACGAAGAGGTGGCCTACGAAGAGGCCGCGTACGAACAGGAGCCCGCGGAGGTCGACCTGAACGCGATGGAGCAGCCCGCGCTCATCGACCTCACCGACGCCCCGACCGAGGAGCTCGCCGCCGCCCAGGCCAGCTGACCGTCTGACCTGCACGATTGGGCTTTCCCCGAGCTCTTCGTGGTACGTTCGTCAGGCTTTCCTGGGGGTGTAGCTCAGCCTGGTAGAGCGCCTCCCTCGCACGGAGGAGGCCAGGGGTTCGAGTCCCCTCACCTCCACCGAGACGTATCTGCCTGCTCGCCGCTTGTCGCGGCTTCGCGTCGCGTCCGCAATGTCTTCCCTCAAGGCTCAGGCCGTCCAGGTCGAGACTTTCATGTGACCGTTTCGGGCTGGTATGCGGATCCGGCAGGAACCGCCGCTCTTCGGTTCTGGGACGGGTATGCATGGACGACGGCGACAGCTCCCGTTCCCAATGCGTTTGGACCCACGCCGGGCCCTGCGTGGCACGAGCCGTCATCGATGTATCCGCCGAATTGGCCAGTTGCACACGGCGGCTTCGACGGCGGACCGCCCCCTCCGAACCCGTCGCCGAACGCGTCCTTCAAGGCTGTCGCCGTGGGCCTGTTCGCCATCCTGGTGGCGGTCACTGTCGCCGTGGCGATCGTTGTCACCCGTCATCACCAGGCCGCCACGGAGGCGACTCCAAACCTTCCGCCTCAAGCCGCTGCTACGGCTGCTCCGAGCGCGGCACCGGCTGTAGGCCCATCGGCGAGCCCCTTGACCCCGTCCTTGCTGACGACCAATGAGGTCAACGCGGCTACTCACGGCGCTTATACGCAGGCAGCCGGAGTGGGTTACAGCATCAACGGCTACCCGAGTGGGTGTCCCGGACTCGCCTACATACCGGGAGAGCAGCGGGCCGAGGCGACCGAAGGATTGCTGGAAGGAAACCTCACGGTAGAGGAGGCTGTCTCCTCCCTGCCGGGCTCGGCGGCATCCGTCGTGAATCAGTTTCGGCGGGCCGCCAACACTTGTCACACGGCGGAGATCTCCAGCACCGAGATGAGCGTCATTCCAGTAGTTCTCCCGCAAATGCCCGGCGTTGACGAGAGTGCGGGCGTTCTCATCGAGGGACAGCTGCGAGGGAAACTCTTTGCTGTGGAATTCGGGCTGGCCCGAGTCGGTGACACCGTCGTCGGGCTCAGCGTGTTCGCCGAAGGTCCGCCAAACCTGACTGGCCCCTCGCTCAAGCTGCTGATGCCGTTGGCTGTCGCCAAGGCGCGCCTCCACCAGTGAAAACCCGCCGGTTGGCCCAACCCTTCGGCGGGGTGAAGTGGCGAAGCTCGTTCGGCTGGGAGCGGCCGCGGTGCTCGTTTCGGCGAGCGTTGCGGCCTGCACCGCTCCCACCCCGGCAAAGCCTGTCTATTGCGGTCTTTCGAAGGCCACCATGGTGGTGGGTGCCACGTCGCCGTTTATCGTCAATGGCACGGCCCGCAACGACGTCATTGCGGTGACGGGTGGCGTCCACGAGGTCTTGCCGTGACTGATCTCCCGCAACTTCTTGACGGAGAGGCTACGTCGACGCCCTCGACCGTGACCGTTCGCCTCAATTTGCGGTCAATTCGCGATGAGACCCGTGTCCTGGCCGTAGGCGTGACGCTTCCTTCCGGTCAGGTCTGGGGTTTCGACCTCGATCTGGTGAGCGGCACGGACACCGACGGAACGTGGCAGGCCACCTTTGAGTTGCCGCCGGCTCAGGCGGGCTCCTGGTCGATAAGCGACGTCGGCTCCATTGACAGGCTGGGCGTCTGGCACCATCTGTCAGCTGGTGACTTGGCGAGAATCACCGGTTCCACCTGGACGACCACCTAGCGCAAGTTTGCTAGGGACAGGTGGCCCCACCGAAGCGGAGCAGCCCGCAGTACGTGGTCTGCGTGACGAGCCACTTGCCGCCGAGCAGGACGGCCGTCCCGTTCTGCTTGCCGTACGCGGCGCCCTGGCTGTACGTCGGCGTGAACTGCATGACCGCGTGGGTCGGGTCGGTGAAGACGATGTCGCCGGTGGTGACGGTGATGGTGTCGAAGGCGGTCGGGAAGTTCTTGCGGACCTGGTCCACCGCGCTGTGCAACTGGTCGCCGTCCTGCACCGTCGCGAGCCCGTGGTAGATGTCTCCGCCCGCCGGGGCATGGGTGAACGCGTTGTCGAAGGCGGCGCGGACCTGGTCGACGGCGGCCGCGCGATCGGCCGGCTGCACCCCCGGCTTCGGCAGCTTGATGGGCTGCGGCTGGCAGTCACTGAGCAATTGCGTACGGCCTGACGGGACCGGCACCTGCTGCAATGCCTTGCCGTCCGAGTCGTACGCGGTGAGCGTTCCTACGGCCGACGAGCCGCTGAGCGCCAGGGCCACGAGACCGTGCACCGGAGAGGCGACGTCCTTGCTCGATCCGATGGCGAGCTGGACATGGTCGACGTCGTCAGCGGCCTTGGCGGTGACCACCTGGACGGGACCACCCTCGTCCGTGCCCTCGGTGACGCTGTTGAGCACTGAAAGGTGGCTTCCCGGACCGACCCCGATGTTCTGCGTGATCTCGCGGGCGGCGATGTCGTCCGTGGACAGCTCGAGGGCAAGTCCGGAGATCGGTTGGCACCAGTCCGGAATGCACTGGGACGTATACGGATCGCAGGTTTGCGTCGCTATGGGTGAGGTGGTGTACAGCCGCAGCGTGATGGGGCCTGCGATGCGCCGGATCACCGACGTCAAAGGACCGGGAGGAAGTTCCGTGAAAACAAACCCGCCGGAGGGGAGGCCATCGGATGCGCCGCCGGATCCGCCTGCCACCGGCAGCAGGGTCGGCGCATCAGGGGTCGGGGTGACTGCCGCAATGTTCTGGGAAGTCTGATGAATCGCTGCGCCGCCGCATCCGACCAGGACTGCGGCCGACGTGATCGCCACCCCAAACACGGACGCTCTACGCATGGAGATTCCCCTTGTTCGGTAGCAGTAGACCACGGTCGCTGCCGTATAAGACGCGGACCATGGGCAATTGGTTGCACACATCGCTGACCCAACTGCGCCGCGCTGACCTCCGGCAGGCGATATGGTCCCGCCGTGTCTGCACAGCCACCTTCGGGCACCGTGACATTTCTGTTCACGGGCATCGAGGACTCGGCGCGATTCTGGGAATCGGGTCCGGCGGACATGACTACCGCGGTTTCCGCACACGACGCGGCCGTCCGCACGGCGATACACGATCACGGCGGTTACGTCTTCGCGACGGGAGTCGACGGCCTCTGCGCCGCCTTCGCGTCAGCCGTGGACGCCGTCACCGCAGCTGTCGAATCGCAGCGTGCACTGGCCGCGGACGAAGCCATTCCGTTCACCGTTCGGATGGCCCTGCACACTGGCGAGGCCGGGGATGGGGCCCCGAACTACGCCGGTGCAGATCTGAACCGTGCCGCCCGGCTGATGGCCCTCGCCCACGGCGGTCAGGTGCTCGTCTCCGACGCTGCCGAGGTGTTGCTACGCGGTCGGGTGGCGCTGCGACCGCTGGGTGAGCATGTGCTGCGCGGCCTTCGCCGCAGGATGCCGATCTTCCAGGTGATGGCCGACGGGCTGGCGTCGGACTTTCCCGTGCTGCGCAGCGTCGATCACTTCGCCGGCAACCTCCCGCGTCAGGCCAGCTCACTCGTCGGCCGTGAGGCCGCGGTAAACGAGGTCTGCGACCTGGTGCGCTCACAGCCGCTTGTGACGTTGACGGGCGTCGGCGGGGTGGGAAAAACCCGCTTGGCTCTGGAGGCCGGCGCTGAACTCGCCGAGGAGTTCGAGGACGGGATCTGGATCGTCGAACTGGCCGGGGTCGCCGACCCGGGTGCGGTCCCGGCTGCCATCGCGTCGGTCCTGGGCATCACGCCGCAGAGCGAGGTGGCGCTGATCGAGACGATCGCCGAGACGATCGCCGGACGGCGAATGCTCCTCATCGTCGACAACTGCGAGCACCTACGCGATTGCGTCGCCGCTGCGCTCGAGGTCATCCTCGGGCGGGCCGGGCGCGCCAAGCTGTTGGCGACCTCGCGCGAGGCCCTGGACGTGTCCGCCGAATGGGTGGTCAGCGTTTCGCCTTTGGCTACCGAAGGTGGCGTGAACTCCGACGCCGTCACGCTTTTCGCCGAGCGGGCCCGTGCGGCGCGTCACAACTTCGAACTCTCCGACCCGCTGACCGCCGAGGCGGTGACGCAGATCTGCGAGACGCTCGATGGGCTGCCGCTCGGCATCGAACTGGCGGCGGCGCGCATGGCGGCCATGAGCGCGATCGAGGTGAGGGACCGGCTTGCCGACCGGTTCCGACTGTTGCATCGCGGCTCTCCGGGTCCCGAGCG
>DATAZK010000113.1:0-3600 GCA_036272075.1 Frankiaceae bacterium | reverse complement strand
GGCTTGGAACCCACGTGGGAGACGGCATCCCCCGCAGCGATGAGCGCTGCTGCACCACCGCCGACCGCGTTGAAAAGGCTGACCAGCTGCGGCATCGAGGTCATCTGGATGCGCCGTGCGGTGATGCCGCCCAGCAGGCTTCCGACGATCAGGCCGGCGATGAGCACGAGGGTCGCCGTCGCCGTCATGACGTGATCGTGGGCGAGCAGCACGACCGTGGTGACGAACGCGAGCACCATCCCGCCCGCCGACACCTGGTTGCCTCGCCGGGCCGAAGCGGGCGAGGTCATCAAGTGCAGGCCGGCGACGAAACTAACCGCTGCTACCAGATACAGCGCGTGTATGACTGTGTCGAAATCGCTGAGGTCGTTCACTGCTCGCTCCCCCGGGGTGCGGGCACGTCACGCCGCGCTGATCGGAACATCTGCAACATGCGGTCGGTGACGACGTAGCCGCCGACGACGTTCATGGCGGCGAACACCGCGGCGATGAACACCACGACGTAGCCGAAGGGCGTATTGGCCGCGGCAGCCAGCACCATGACACCGACGACCACGACGCCGTGAATGGCGTTGGAGCCGGACATCAGGGGCGTGTGCAGAGTGGCCGGCACCTTGGTGATGACCTCGAAACCGACCAGCAGGCTCAGCACGAAAATCGTGATGTCGGCGAACAACAGCGGGGTCATCGGACTCCTTCACTTGAAGCCTCGACGGCGGCGAGCACCGCAGGATGGACGATTTCCCCGTCGCGGGTGACGAGCAGACCGGCGGTGATCTCATCCGACGTGTCGAGCGCCAGGGCGCCTTCGGTGGTCAGATGCGCCAGCAGCGCCGCGACATTTCGCGAGAACGCCGACGAGGCTGCCCGCGACATCGCGGACGGCAGGTTGCCGGCGCCGATGAGCGTCACCCCATTACCGGTGACGGTCGTGGTGTCAGCGACGACGCCCTCGACGTTGCCGCCCTGCGCGCCCGCAGCGAGGTCGACGATGACCGAGCCGGGAGCAAGCGCGGCGACGGCGTCAGCACGTACGAGCACCGGAGGCCGGCGGCCGGGCACCTGCGCCGTGGTGATGATGATGTCGAAGTTCGCGATCGCCTTGCTCATGGCCTCTTGTTGCGCGGCGCGCTCGTCCTCGGTGAGTTCGCGGGCGTAACCGCCATCGCCGCCGGCCGATACCGGGCCGCGCTCACCGGCGAGGTCGAGGAACGACGCACCTGTCGAGAGCACCTCATCGCGCGCGGCGTCACGAACGTCGTAACCGGTGACAACCGCCCCGAGCCGGCGAGCCGTGCCGATCGCCTGCAGCCCGGCCACTCCGGCGCCGAGCACGAGCACCTTGGCCGGGCGCATCGTTCCGGCCGCTGTCATGAGCATCGGGAAGTAGCCGGAGAACGCGTCGGCGGCCACCAGCGCCGCCTTGTAGCCGGCCGCATTCGCCTGCGACGAAAGGACATCCATCGACTGCGCGCTGCTGAGCTGGCGCGGCAAGCCGTCGAGACTGAGCGCCGTCACTTTGGCGTCGGCCAGCCGGCGGGCCAGCGCCGGGTCAGATCGCAGGTGGAGCAGGCCGATCAGCGTCGAGTCCGGCAGCAGCGCGTCTTGCCGTGCGGCGTCCGGCGCCTGCACGCAGAGCAGGATGTCGCTTGCCGAAACAATGACGTTCCCATCGGCGATGGCCGCTCCGGCCATCACGTAGGAAGCGTCATCGAACCAGGACCCGTCACCGGCTCCGGATTCCACCGTCACCGCGTAGCCCAAAGCGATCAAACGCCCTGCGCCATCGGGAGTCAGGGCAACGCGGCGCTCGCCCGTCGCACTCTCGCGGAGTACACCGACTTTCGGGCCGGTAGGGCCGGCCGGGCCTGTCGTCGTGGTCTGCATTGGCGGCAAAACCCCTGCTGGAGTAGTAGTAGTGAGGACCGCAAGCAGCGGCTTCTTCTACCCTGTCGGTTTTTGGCCTCGTCCAGGCAGCGCCTATCAGCCCGTCGGGTACCGACTAAGGTCCCGGGAAATCCCTGTCCACGGCTGGGTCACTGCCCACGGAAACGGGAGGGCGCGGGCATGCGCGTGCTGCTGTCGACCTATGGGTCCCGCGGTGATGTCGAACCCATCGCCGCACTCGCGGCGGCGTTGCAGGCATACGGGGCTCAGGTACGGGTGTGCGCACCGCCGGACGCAGATCTGGTTCAACTGCTGGAGCGGGCTGCCGTGACCATAGTGCCGTTCGACCGGCCGTGGCGCTCATTCTCCCGACCGCCGACGGCGCAGGAGCGCAGCCGGCGCGTATCCGATTTCATCGCCGCTCAGTACGAGACCCTCATCACGGCCGCCGAGGGATGCGATGTCTTGCTGGCTTCAGCGATGTCGCACTTCGTCGCCCGGTCGGTAGCCGAGAAGCGGGGCATCCCGCACCGCTACGCGATCTTCGGACCCATTCTGTTGAACGACTTGGACACGACGGACTGGGACGCGCTGTTCGGAGCACCCATCAACGCCCACCGCGCGTCGGTCGGGCTGCCGCGGGTGGACGATATTCGCGATTTCATGTTCACCGAACATCCTTGGGCGGCCGTCGACACGAAGCTCGGCCCTCTCCACGGATCAGCGGTCGGCGCCGCGGTGCAGACCGGCGCCTGGATCCTTCCGGACGATCGTCCACTCCCGGACGATCTGGACGCGTTCCTCGATGACGACTCGCCCCCGGTATACGTGGGGTTCGGCAGTATGCGCACGGTCAGCGCGGTCACCGCTCGCCTCGCGGTCGACGCGGTCCGCGCCCAAGGCCACCGCGTGCTGCTGTCTCGTGGCTGGGCCGAGCTCGCTCCCCCCGACGACGTGGCCGACCCGGGCGGATGCTTTCCGCTCGGGGAGGTCAACCAACAAGCCTTGTTCAGACGTGTCGGGGCTGTCGTTCACCATGGCGGCGCGGGCACGACGACCACAGCCGCCCGCGCAGGCGCGCCCCAGGTGGTGGTACCCCAGGCCGGTGGAGACCAGCCGTACTGGGCGAGCCGGGTAGCCGATCTGGGCATCGGCGCGGCACACGACGGACCTACGCCGACCTTCGAATCGCTGTCCGCCGCGCTGAAGACGGCGCTAACCCCCGAGGTCAGCGCCCGCGCGGCCGCCCTGTCCGGCGAGATCCGCACCGACGGCGCGGCAGTGGCGGCGAGCCTGCTCGTCGAGACGGCCCGCCGCTAGGACACCAGGTCAGTGAGCGGCACGCCCGGGTCGGCAAGCCTCGCGGCGTCGATCGGCTTTGCGGCCGTGATGATGGCCCGCAGATCCTCGACGACGTCCCAGATGTTGACGTTCATGGCCGCGGTGACGACGCCGCCCCGGTGGTAGAAGGCGATGAACTCGCGCTTGCCCGCATCGCCCCGGATGACGACCTCGTCCTCAGCCGTCGCGTAGCCCACGTACTCCAGGCCGAGGTCGTACTGGTCGGAGAAAAAGTACGGCAGGCGCGTGTATGGCGCTGCCTTGCCGCTGGCGTTGGTGCCGGCGGCGGCGCCCTGGTTCAGCGCGTTGGCCCAGTGCTCGATGCGAAGGTGACGCTGGAAGTGCGGGTGGAAGGCATTGGCGATGTCACCG
>DATAZK010000112.1:0-54295 GCA_036272075.1 Frankiaceae bacterium | reverse complement strand
GCGCATGCAGCAGCTCGGCCATCTGACCGCCGCGCAGGAGAAGGCCGCCGAAGCCGCGCCGCTCGCGCTGCATCCGGTCGCCCCTCCGGCGGTAGCCGACCCCTGCCTGAGCTCCACCGCCCCGTTCTACTGCGATTGGGTGCGCACCCAGCTGCGCAACGATCCGGCGCTCGGCTCCACCCAGGCGATACGCGACCAGCGGCTGCTCGAGGGCGGCCTGACGATTCGCACGACGCTCGATCCGGCGGTGCAGGCCGCGGCCCAGAACGCCCTGAACGAGACCGTCGAACCGTCCAACAGCGTCACGGTCGCTGAAGCGATCGTGCAGCCCGGCACCGGCAACGTGCTGGCGATGGCGGTGAACAAGCCTTACGGAACGGGTCCCGGCGAGACGACCATCCCGGTACTGACCACGGCGGCGCTGCAGCCCGGTTCCACTTTCAAGGTCTTCACGCTGACCGCGGCGCTCGCCCAGGGCCTGCCCCTGTCGACATCGTTCTACGCGCCCGCCTGCTACGTCTCGCCGATCTACCACATCGGTATCGGCAGCGGCAGCGGGCGCACGCCCGAGGCCGGCTGTAGCAACGGTTTCTCCAACGCCGACCCTGCCGAGGCGGCCAACTACGACCTGACCCAGGCGACCTGGAACTCGGTCAACACGTACTACATCCAGCTCGAGGAGAAGGTCGGGGTCCAGAACGTCGCCGACATGGCGGTGCGCCTGGGCATCCCCGCCAAACGCCTGTCCACCGTCGGCCCCAACAGCGGGTCCCTGACGATCGGCGCGTACGTGGTCAGCCCGCTGGACATGGCGACGGCGTACGCCACGCTCGCCGCCCACGGCCTGCGCTGCGACCCTCGCGGGACGCTGTCCGCGACCACTCCGGACGGGAAGGCTGTCACCCTGACTCCGCCGCCGGCGTGCCAGCAGGTCATCCCGGCTGACGTGGCCGATCAGGTCACGAGCGTGCTCGAGGGCGTCATCACCAACGGCACCGGCTACCCCAACGCTTCCCTCTACGGCCGTCCGGCAGCGGGCAAGACGGGTACCACCGACGGTTACAACAGCGCCTGGTTCGTCGGCTACACGCCGCAGCTCGCCGCCGCCGTCGAGGCGGGGAACATCCAGGCACCAGTCGCCAAGCCGCTCATCAACATCTACGCGGGTGGCCGGTACTACTCGCAGGTCTTCGGAGGCGACATCCCGGCGCTCGCGTGGGGCCGGACGTTGACGGCGGCGTTAGCAAACCAGCCCTACGCGACGCTTCCGGCGCCGGCTTCGGGGTAGTCCTCCCGTGTAACGGGAAAGCAGTCGCTAATGACTTGCACTCGTGACAACCGTGTCACAAGGTGGAGATGAGGACGGCACCACTGCTCCCATTCAGGGGCAGGGGTCGCCGGCCCCGCACCGACCCGCGGCCCTGAAGAAGGGGCCGGTCCGGACCTGGAGGGGCCTGCGATGGGCGTCCAAGCTTTAGCCGAACTGGAAATCCCGTGCGACGCGGAGCGGGCGCGCGCCCATCTCGTCACGCGCGCTTTGACCGCCCGTCCCCTCGGCGCGGTGGGCCTGGAGCTCGAGCGTCACGTCGTCGACCGCTCGCAGCCGGCGTCCGTGGTGTCCTGGCGGCGGTTGCACTCCGCGGTGGACGGTCTCGAGCTGCCCCATCACAGCCGGATCACCATGGAGCCCGGCGGCCAGGTGGAGCTCTCGACCGCGCCGGCGGCCGCCGGTGTGGGCGCGGCCATCGACATGCTCGCCGCAGACGACGCCGCTCTCCGGGCGGCACTGGCCGACGCGGGCCTGGGCTTGGTCTCCACCGGCCTCGATCCGGCACGCGGGCCGGTCCGCATCCACCCGGGCGACCGTTACGCCGCCATGGCCAGCTACTTCGCCGCCGCCGGGTATTCCGAGGATGCCGCCACGATGATGTGTTCGAGCGCATCCCTGCAGATCAACGTCGAGGCCGGACCCGAGCACGGCTGGGCCGAGCGGGTTGCCCAGATCCACCGGCTGTCCCCCGCGCTGCTCGCCCTCTCGGCCAGCAGCCCGCTGGCCCGCGGCCGCGATCGCGGGGTGCGTTCGGAGCGGGCCGCGATGTGGCAGCGGCTCGACCCGAGCCGATGTTCGCCGTTCGTCGGCCGCGGGGATCCCGCGGGTGCTTGGGCATCGTTCGCGCTGGCCGCCCCCGTGATGCTGCTGCGTGACCCCGCCACCGGCCGCCGCAGCCCGGTGCGCGAGCGCATCCCGCTGGTCAGCTGGCTCACCGGCGAGCGTCTGCTCGGGCAGCGGCGTCCGACGCTCGCCGATCTCGACCTGCATGCGACCACGCTCTTCCCGCCGCTGCGGCTGCGCGGCTTCCTGGAGCTGCGATTGCTGGATGCCGTACCGGCGCGCTACTGGCCGGGTCTGGCGGCGCTGACGGTGGCGGTGCTCGATGATCCCGGGGCGGCCGACCGAGCCGCCGAGGCTGTGGAACCGACGCTGCGGCGCACGGCCGACGCTGCCCGGCTCGGCATCACCGATCCGCAGCTCGCGGCAGCGGCACGAGGTGTGGTGCAAGCAGCACTTTCCGCGGTTCCGGACGCGCTGCGTCCCGCGGTCGAAGACTGGGCAGAGCTGCTCGATTCGGGACGCACCCCCGCCGATCTCGTCCTCGAGCGCGCCCGCCGCGACGGGCCGCTCGCGTGCCTGACCGCGGCGGAGCTGAGCTGACTTGACTTCCGTAACCGCGACCGCACCGACAACCGGACTGCAGGCACTTCAGGAGCTCGAATCCGCCCGGGCCCGCACGCTCGCCCTCACCGCGTTCGACGAGTTGGAGCTGACCCGCCAGCACTCGCCGCTGATGAGCCCGCTGGTCTGGGACCTCGCGCACATCGGCCAGCAGGAGGAGCACTTCCTGCTGCACGAGGTGGGCTGGCATCAGCCGGCGGCCGACCCCGTCTTCCGGCCGGAAATCGCTGCGCTGTATGACGCTTTTCGCCATCCGCGGGCAAGCCGGATCCAGCTGCCGCTGCTCGAGGCAACGGCGGCTCGCGAGCACCTGGTCCGCGTCCGCGGGCGGGTCAGCGAACTGTTGACGGGAAATGATCCGCTCGCCGCCGACTGGGGACCTCGCGGCGGCGCCTTCATCGCGGCACTGGTGACGCAGCACGAGTTGCAGCACATCGAGACCATGCTCGCCACCCACCAGCTGCGCTCCGGTCCGCCCCTGCTCACCGGGATCGCGCTGCCGCCCGGACGCGCCGTGCGCGGCGGTATCGACGATGCCGTGCTGATCCCCGACGGCCCTGCGCTCATCGGTGCCGACCCCGAGCACGAGCCCGGCTCGCTGGACAACGAACGCCCGCGCCATGCCGTCGCACTTGGGGCGTTCCGGATCGGACGCGTGCCCGTCACCAATGCCGAGTGGGTTGAATTCATCGCTGACGGCGGCTATCGCGAGCCGCGCTGGTGGGACGCCGACGGCTGGGAGCATTGCCGGCGGAACCAGCTTCAGGCGCCGCTGTTCTGGTCGCCCGACGGCGCCGGTAGCTGGACCCGCAAGCGGTTCGGTGCCGTGGAGGTCGTACCCCCGGGTGAGCCGGTTCAGCACGTCGATTTCCATGAGGCGCAGGCCTTTTCGCGCTGGGCCGGCGCCCGGCTGCCTACCGAGCAGGAGTGGGAGAAGGCTGCGGCGGGCGTCCCGAATCAGCTCGTGCACCGGAGCTGGCCGTGGGGTCAGCAGGCGCCGGGCGCCCACCTGGCCAACCTCGGCGGCGCCGCGCTCCGGCCTGCCCCGGTCGGGGCGTATCCCCAGGGCGCTTCCGCCTACGGGGTGCAGCAGCTGATCGGTGACGTGTGGGAGTGGACGTCCTCTCAGCTCAGCCCGTGGCCCGGCTTTCGCCCGATGGTCTACGACAACTACTCGGCGCCCTTCTTCGGACCCGACTACCGAGTGCTGCGCGGCGGATCGTGGGCCACCGGACCTGCGGCGGTGCGCAACTCCTTCCGCAATTGGGATCTGGCGGTCCGCCGGCAGATCTTCAGCGGCCTGCGGCTCGCCTGGGACGCCTGATGTGCCGCCATGTCGGCTGGCTCGGCGCGCCCCGCACGTTGAGCTCGCTGATCCTCGAGCCCGAGCATGGGCTGCTGCGCCAGTCCTATGAGCCGCGGCGGCAGGCGCACGGTCTGATGAACGCCGACGGCTGGGGCGCCGGGTGGTGGAGCCCGGAGATCGTCGTTCCCGCGCGCTGGCGGGCCGCCCGCCCCCTGTGGGGCGACGAGTCGTTCGCCTCGGTCGCCCCTCACGTCAGCTCCACCGCGATCCTCGCCGCGGTGCGCAGCGCCACCGTCGGCATGCCGATGGACGAGACGGCTGCCGCCCCCTTCGCGTCAGGACGCTGGCTGCTGTCCCACAATGGCCGGCTCGACCGCAGCCTGCTGCCCGACGCCGCTTGGCGGGCGGCCGAATCTGTGTGCGACAGCGCCGTTCTTGCCTCCTGGCTGCTGGAGGCGCCCGACGAGATCGGCGCCCGCGTCGCAGAGATCGGCGCCCGCGACCCAGCGGCCCGGCTGAACATCCTCGCCGGCGACGGCGACCGGCTGCTCGCCACCGCCTGGGGCGACACCCTTGCCGTCCTGGTGACCCGCGACGGGGTCGTCGTCGCCAGCGAGCCCTATGACGACGACCCCGGCTGGCGCGACGTCCCTGACCACAGCCTGCTCACCGCGACCCCTGACGGGGTAGCGGTCACCGACCTTGGAGAAGCGTGAGCCCCACCGAACCGATCATCCATCGCCATCTCGAACCTGACGCGCTCGAAAGTGCATTGCGATCCGACGTGCGAGCCGGCCTGACGGCGAGCCCCAAAACCCTGCCACCCAAGTGGTTTTACGACGAGCGGGGCAGCAAGCTTTTCGACGAGATCACCCGCCTCGCCGAGTACTACCCCACTCGCACGGAGCGTTCGATCCTGACCGCTCACGCCGCGCAGATCGCCGAGTTCAGCCAGGCCGAGACCCTCGTCGAGCTCGGCTCCGGAACATCGGAAAAAACCCGGCTGCTGCTCGACGCGCTTCGATCGGCCGGCACCCTCAAGGGCTACGTGGGCTTCGACGTGGACGAGACGACGCTCTCGCAGGCGGGTGCGCTCCTGGCCGCTGAATATCCCGGTCTGAGGGTCGAGGGCGTCGTCGGCGACTTCGAGCACCACGTCCCGCTCCTGCGCGGCACGGGGTCCGGCCGCCGCATGATCGCCTTCCTCGGCTCGACGATCGGCAACCTGGAACCCGAGCCGCGGGCAGCTTTTCTGCGTGACGTCCGCGCCGCGCTGCGTCCGGGCGACTGCTTCCTGCTCGGGGTCGATCTCGTGAAGGACACCGGCCGGCTGGTCGCCGCCTACGACGATGCCGCCGGCGTCACGGCCGAGTTCAACCGCAACGTGCTGCGCGTCATCAATGCCAACCTCGGCGCCGACTTCGATCCCGACGCGTTCGAGCACGTCGCGCTCTGGGACCCCCGACACGAGCGGATCGAGATGCGACTTCGCGCCGTCCACGAGATGGACGTCACGATTCCGGCGCTGGATCTCACCGTCCATTTCGACGCGGGCGAGGAGGTTCGCACCGAGGTCTCGACCAAGTTCCGGGAGAAGCCGCTTGCCCTTGAGCTGGACGCAGCCGGCCTTGCGCAGCAACGGTTCTTCACTGACGAAGCCGGTGATTTCGGGCTTTCGCTCTCGGTGCCCGCGCCAGGTCGGGACTAAGGTCCGGCTCCCGGCACGCGCGGAGCAGCAGGCGCCCGGTTAGCGTGGGCGCCATGCCCGACCAGACGCTGACCCGCCCGCCGTCGCAATACCTGGAGGTCGACGGCCGGCCGGTGCACTGGGTGGACTTCGGTGGGCCTGCGGACCGGCCCGACGCGCCGATGGCGGTCTGCGTGCACGGCCTGGGCGGGTCGTGGGTCAACTGGATGGCGCTCGCGCCGCTGCTGACCGACCGCTACCGCGTGGTGGCCTTCGATCTCGCCGGCTTCGGTCTCACCAGCATCGAGGGCCGCCGCGCCGACATCCGCAGCAACCGCCGGCTGCTCGACGCCTTCATCCGCACCATGACCGACCAGCCGGTCACGCTCATCGGCAACTCGATGGGCGGCCTGCTGAGCATCCTGCAAGCCGCGCGCCACCCGGAGACCGTCGAGCGGCTCGTACTCCTGGATGCCGCAGTCCCCTTGCCCCGCAGCCGTTTTCCGAACGATCCGCGCTTCGTCGCGACCTTCCTCACCATGGCGGCGCCGATCGCCGGCGAGCAGATCCTCAAGCGCCGCAATCGCCGGACCCCACCCGCCGATCTCATCGGCGAGACGCTGAGCCTGGTCTGCCACGATCCGAGCCGGGTCAATCCCGCGCTGATCCGGGAGAGCGAGGCGCTGGCCGAGGCCCGGGCCGGAAACCGCGGCAACGAGAAGGCGTTCCTGGCCGCCGCGCGTTCGATCGCCGGGGTGCTCGCGCGTCCGCGCCGCTACATCGACGCGATCATGGACATCACTCAGCCGACGCTGCTGATCTTCGGGGAACACGACCGGCTCGTTCCCGTCGCCGCCGGCCGCGCCGTAGCAGCGCGCCGCCCTGACTGGACGTTCGTCGTCCATCCCGACCTCGGTCACGTGCCGCAGATCGAGGACCCGGCCTGGACGGCGAAGCAGATCCTGGGGTGGGCGCCCGCTCCCTAGCCGCCGTGCGAGGCTGACGGCATGCGTCCGACGCTCTACGAATTCGCCGGCGGCGCGCCCGCCTTTCTCGCCCTGGCGACCGCCCACCACGCCCGCTGCCTGGCAGATCCCGAGCTGAACCACCCGTTCTCCCACCCCGGTCAGAATCCGCAGCACATCGAGCGGCTGGCGGCCTACTGGGGCGAGGTGCTCGGGGGTCCGCCGGTGTATTCGCTGGAGCTCAGCGATCAGACGAGCCTGCTGCAGATGCATGCGGGCAACGGCGACATGACCGACCTCGGGCGAAGGTTCGTCGCTTGTTTCATGCAGGCCGCTGACGACGCCGGGCTGCCGGACGACCCCGAGTTTCGCGGCGCCATGCGCGAGTACATGGAATGGGCCGTGGACGACGTGCTCGTCTTCTCCCCAGTGGGCAGCGTGGTTCCGCCTGGCGGGCGGGTGCCGCACTGGTCCTGGGACGGGCTGCAGCAGAGCTAGAGCTCGCCGCTCGCGATCAGCTCGACCGGATCCTGCAGCTCGACGGCGCCGAGGTAGCCGCCCGCCAGGTTGATGGCGTCATGGGCGGCGTAGCCGAGCAGCTGCTGCGCCTGCCTCGGGAGCGAGCGGGCCACGTCCGGCCAGGTCGTGAGGTAGTGGTTCTCCTCGGTACGCAACCAGCCGACGACGTAGCTGAGGTGCATGCCGCGGCGCCACTGGTCGGTCGTCTGATTGGCCCCGGCGCCGTGCAGGGTGGAGCCGAGATAGATCACCGCGGACCCGGCCGGCATCTCGGCCGCGACGGCTTCCCCGTCGTGACGCTCGTGCCCGTGGCCCCGGTGGCTTCCCGGAACGACGAGCGTGGCGCCGTTCTCGGCAGTGAAATCCACCAGCGCGATCATGCTGGCGAGCTGAACGGTCGGGTGCGGGCTCGGCAGGTGGATCCACACCAGCTCGTCGCGGTGCAGGAACTGCGCGGTGCTGCCCGGGCCGCGGTCCAGGACGTGGCCGAGGTTGAGCTGGTAGCTGGAGCAGGCCGGCAGCAGGACGTCGTCGCACACCGAGAGCAGCGTCGGGTCGATCATCACCTCGGTGGCGAAGACCCGCGACTTGCCCGCGACTCCCGTGATGTGGCGGGTGTTCTCGCCGAAGAAGTCCTGCAGGGCCGCGTTCAGGAAGGGCCGTTTGGTGGCCGGCGCCGCGAGCAGGGGATCGAGTTCGGCGTTGAGCCGGGCGACGGTGTCGGCGTCCAATAGGTCCTCGACGATGACGGCTCCGTCGGCCTCCAGCGCCTTGAGCACGAGCTCGATCGGATCGCCGGCCTGCACATGCGTGATCGATGCACTCATCAGCCTTACCTCCGGATGCCGGGGAGGGGAGGCTATCGCAGGTCGCGACTTGCCAATAGTTTGAGCAACATGCGTACTGCCTTCATCCACGCCCACGTGCTCGACGCCGTTCACGGACCGCGCCCGGCCAGCACGGTGATCATCGACGGCTCACGGATCAGCTCGGTCGAGCCGGACGGGGCCCTCGACCCAGCTTCTGTCGATGAGGTGGTGGACCTCGCCGGCCGCACCCTCATGCCGGGGATGGTCACCAGCCATTTCCACTCGACCTACAACGAGCTCGGCTCGACCCCTGACCCGCTCGGGCTCGACGCGCCTCCGGTCTACCTCGGCCTCATCGGCGCCCGCAACCTGCGCACCGCACTGCGCTGCGGCTTCACCGGAGCGATCTCGGCCGGCGCCGCGTGCGACGTCGACGCGTCACTCGCGAAGGGCATCGCCGACGGCGTGATCGAGGGTCCACGCTTCATCCCGGGAGGCCGCGAGTTCAGCACGACGGGCCATTCCAACGACAGCGCGCCCTGGTACTGGCAGCTCGGCGCGTCCGGCGGTATCCGGCTCTGCGACGGCGCCGAGGAGTTCCGCAAGAACGTGCGCGAAGAGATCAAGCGCGGCGCCCGCGTCATCAAGGTGTTCCTGACCGGGGGGCACGGCACCACAGCCCCGCGCGGACGCACCGAGCTCACCCGCGACGAACTCGCCGCGGTCATCGAGACCGCCCACTCCCGCGGCGCGATGGTGCGCGCCCACATCGTCAACCGCTTCGCCCTGGGCATGGCTCTTGACCTCGGTATCGACATCGTCGACCACGGCGACGAGCTCGATGACGAATGCATCGCGCAGATGGTCGAGCAGGGCACGTTCTACGTCCCGAGCATCTACTTCCCGAAGCACTTCGCCGCGACCATGGGCGCCGGGCTCGGCTTCACCGACGGCATCGCCGAGGACCTGCGCTACGCGGCCGAGATCCTCCCGCGCGCCAACGAAGCCGGCGTGAAACTGGTGCTCGGCGACGACTACGGCGCGGTCGGCTTCCCGCACGGGATGTATGGCAAGGAGCTTGCCATCTATGTCGAGGACATGGGCATCCCGGCTCGCGACGTGATCCGCTGGGCCACCGTGAACGGCGCCGACCTGCTCGGTAAGGCCGACGAGCTCGGGGTCATCGAACCGGGCCGGTTGGCTGACGTCATCGTGGTCGACGGCGACCCGCTCGCCGACATCACCGTGCTCGGCGAGCCCTCCAATGTGCAGGCCGTCTACAAGGGCGGCAAGCTGACCGGCTGAGCGACGAGGCTCGCTCCGCTGCCTCGACGCCACGGCTGTGCCCAGCTGAGGTAAAGGACGGCGAGCCCGACGAATCGGACGACGTCGACGGCGCGCGCAGGGATCCAAGGCAGATAGGCGACCGTCAGGCAGAGCACGGCGGTACGCCACGGTCGTCCCCCGATGAGCCGCTCGGTCAGCGCGGTCACCATGACCAGTCCGGCGTCGTAGTAGCCGAGGCCGGCGGGATCGAGGAGCAGCCGCATCGCGCATCCGGCGGCGAACGCGGCCCGCCAATCGCGGCGGGCAACGAGCGCCGCTCCTGCGAGGGCCGCGCCCAATTGAAGTGAGCGCCACCAATCTGGAATCACCTCGCCGGAAAAACCCAGAACTCGCAGCGGCGATTCGGACATCAAAGGAAAGCCATGCCCCACCGCCGATAGCGTGGAATGATCACCGAGCAGAAAAGGGAGCCAACAGGCCGCAGGAACGGCGACGGCAATCATCAGCAACTTGAATTTCCGGGAACAGCCCCACAAAAGCGGAAGGGCGACGACGGCCCAGGGCTTCCAGGCTGCCGCCAGCCCGATGAGCAGTGCCGCACAGATGTCGCGACGGGTCATCAGGGCCCGTACGGCGAGCAAGAAGGTAAAGATCGCCAGCCCGTCTTCGATATGCGGACTGGTACCTGCCAGCAAGGCCCACTTGTCGAGCACCACGATCCCGAACGTCAGCGTCACGAGTCCCGCGCCGACAGGCGCCGATCGCCAAGTGCTCGCCGGTACGGTCCAGCGCTCGACCAGGAAGAGCATGTACCAGCCCAGAAATGCCAGCAAAATATGGGCAGCCGCCAAGGCGGCGGATCTGGGGAGCAGGTCCAGCCCGCGCATCACGACGAGTCCCGGCGGTCCCGCTTGCAAGTACGGCGTGTTCGCATACACCGAAAGCGGGGCGCTGCTGAACAGTCCCCTCCCCCCGGCGCGCAGGAGCTCCCAATCGGTATCGGCGCGAGCCGACCAGGTGGAGACGAAGACGACGATCAGCAGCAAGGGATGGCGGCAGGCGACGAGCGCACCTGCATAGCCTTTCCACCCCTCGCGCGGTACTGACGGCGTGAGGGTCATGGTCACTCTGAGTTATTCGGCGGTGAAATAGCGATCTTTAGTTCCCCATAAGCAAACTTTAGCGAGGCTCTTTCGACGAGCCAACTTCCGGTCCCGACATCGTCAATTCCGTGCCCTTTTCAAGATCAAGGGACGGGGCGGCTCTGCGAATTGGGCCATTTCGCTCGATCGTGGGCCGCTGCTCCGGGTGAGCTCGTGGGGAACTCGCCGGCTGACTTTCGGGTTCGCCCTCGCGCGGCACCGGGACGAGTTCCGGCGCGGCGGTGGCGCGGGCATCGGCGATCCCGTGAGCGCCGCCCGCGCGGCGCCAGGGCTGCGCCCAGCTGAGAAAGACAGCGGCAAGCCCGGTGATCTGGAAATAGGTCGCCCCGGGCACGGCAATGAGATGCGGAATGTATACCGCTGTCACGAACAGGCCGGCGGTGCGCCAGGGCTTTGCCCCGACGAGCCGCTCCGTCAGGAATACCACCATGATCAACCCGCCGTAGTAATAACGGAACGAGGCGGGATCAAGCAGCAGCCTCAGCGCGCATCCGGCGGCGAACGCGACCCGCCAGTCCCGTCGCGCGGCCAGGGCCGCTCCCACCAGCACACCGACGAGCTCGACCGTGCGCCACCAATCCGGAATCACCCCTCCCGACAGACCCAGCACGCGTAGCGGTGAATCCGTTCGCAAGGCGAACGCGTACCCGACCGTCGAGAACGTTCCATGATTGCCAATGAAAAAAGGAAGCCAACACGCGGCGGGAATTGCCACGCCGATCAGCAGGGCTTTGGCTTTGTGTGAGCAACCCCAGAGCAGCGGCAATGCCGCCACGGCCCAGGGCTTCCATGCCACGGTCAGCCCGACCAGCAGCGCCGCGGCAAGTTCGCGGCGATCCACGAGCGCCCGCAGAGCAAGCACGAACGTGAGAATGGCCAGTCCGTCCTCCACATGCGGGGTCTCACCCGCGAGCCAAGCCCACTGCTCGAGCACCAGCAACCCGACCACGAGGGTCGTGAGTCCGGCTCGAAGCGGAGCCTGGCGCCAGGTACTGCCCGCGACCGTCCACCGCTCGACCAGATAAATGAGATACCAGCCCAGAAATGCCAGCAATATATGGGCCATCCACTCGCCGGCGGAACCCGGGAGCAGGTTCACCAAGCGCACGACGACCAGGCTCGGCGGCCCGGCCTGCAAGCCCGGGGTCTTTGCGTACACCGATGTCGGAGAGGAGCTGAACAGACCCCGTCCGCCCGTGCTCAACAACGCCCAGTCGGCGTTCGAGCGCACTGACCAAGCGAAGATCAGCGCGGACGCCAGGAGCAGCGGGTGGCGAACCGCCACGAGCCGGCTCCCGAACGCGGTCCATCGCCGGCGAGCTGAGAGAGCCTCGCTGGCGGTAGCCACTCTCAGTTATTCGACGCCCACCAATACGTCTTTAGTTTCGCGACGGAAAGGTGACCATTTCGATCATCTTCTACAGCTGAATCTCACAATTTTCACATAATTCACCAATGTGATCCAAGATCATAAAGAGAATCCTTGGAAATGGCACCGGGGACGTTTTACTCCCACTCGATGGTGCCCGGCGGCTTCGAGGTGATGTCGTACGCGACCCGGTTGATACCGGGCACCTCGTTGACGATCCGGTTGCTGATGCGCTCGAGCACTGGATACGGCAGCCGCGCCCAGTCGGCGGTCATCGCGTCTTCGCTGGTGACCGCCCGAAGGATCACCGGATGGCCGTAGGTGCGCTCATCGCCCATCACGCCGACCGAGCGCACGTCGGCCAGCAGCACCGCGAAGACCTGCCAGATCTCCCGGTCGAGGCCGGCGCGTGAGATCTCCTCGCGTACCACCGCGTCGGCCTCGCGCAGCAGAGCCAGCCGGTCGGGGGTGATCTCGCCGATGATCCGTACCGCAAGACCCGGGCCCGGGAAGGGCTGGCGCCAGACGATCTCGGTCGGCAGGCCGAGCTCCTCGCCGACCCGGCGGACCTCGTCCTTGAACAGCATCCGCAGCGGTTCAATCAGCGCGAATTGCAGGTCATCGGGCAGGCCGCCGACGTTGTGGTGAGACTTGATCTTGGCCGCCGTCGGAGAGCCCGACTCGATGACGTCCGGATAGAGCGTCCCCTGCACGAGATAATCGGACTCGACGCCGTGCGGGCTGTTCGCCGTGATGTCGCGGGCTGCTTCTTCGAAGACCCGGATGAACTCGCGTCCGATGATCTTTCGCTTCTGCTCCGGATCGGTGACGCCCGCGAGCGCTGCAGCGAAGCGATCGGCGCATTTCACGTGCACCAGCTCGACCCCGGTCGAAGCCACGAAGTCGGTCTCGACCTGCTCGGCCTCACCCTTTCGCAAGAGGCCGTGGTCGACGAAGACGCAGGTCAGCCGGTCACCGATGGCGCGCTGCACGACCGCTGCGGCGACCGCCGAATCGACGCCGCCGGACAGGCCGCAGATCGCCCGCCCCTCGGCACCGAGTTGCTCGCGGATGTTGGCGACGGCCTCGTCGACGATGTTGACCATCGTCCAGGTCGGACGGCAGCCGGCCGCCCGCAGGAAGTGCGACAGCACCGTCAGGCCCTCTTCGGTGTGCACGACCTCCGGGTGGAACTGCACGCCGTAGAGCCCACGACCGGGCTCCTCGAAGGCCGCGACCGGGGTCGACGCCGTGGACGCCGTCACCGTGAAGCCGTCGGGCGCCTGCACCACCGTGTCGCCGTGGGACATCCACACCTGCTGGTCGGCGGGCAACTCGGCGAAGAGCACCCCGCTGCGGGCGACGGCAAGCCGGGTCGCCCCGTACTCGGCGATGCCGGTCGGCTCCACCCGGCCGCCGAGCGCCTGGGCCATCACCTGGTGGCCGTAGCAGATGCCGAGCACCGGAACGCCTGCCGTGAAAAGCGCCGGGTCGACCGCAGGGGCACCGGGCGAATAGACCGACTTCGGCCCACCGGACAGGATGATGGCCTTCGGTTTGCGGGCCATGAGCTGCTCGATCGTGTCAGTGAACGGCACGATCTCGGAGTAGACGTGACACTCGCGGACCCGGCGGGCGATCAGCTGGGCGTACTGCGCCCCGAAGTCGATGACGAGCACCGGATCGGTGTGCACGGCGTCAGGATGAGCGGCTGCATTTGGCTCAGCGTTGCTTTGGGGGGCGTCGGGCGCCATGACACGACCCTACGCACCGCAGCGCGGGCCGTCCGCGTCGAACCGCGGGTCGTTCCACGAGCGTGACTCAGTCGTCTTCCGACAGGTTGTCACCGTGCTCGACCGACAGGCCCGGAAGCGGGCGTCGGGGCAGGTTGCGACGCTCCGGCTCGCCCCGCTCGGCCCTGATCAGGTCGATCGTGCGGCGCCGGTCGGGCTGATGGGACGCGCCCGTTTCGCTACGAGCGTCATCCGCAGAGCTGTCCGCCATGTCGCGCATATCGGCAGAACTAAGCCGATCCTTGAGGCTTCTGGGTCTGCTTCACCGCATTCAGGATGTCGCCGCGAACCGCCCGGGCCGTCTGGGTGTGGCCGGCGAGCGCCTGCAGCTCCGAACCAGCCCGCATCGCCGCGCGAGCACCCCAGACATCGAAGGAGCGGTGCACCGAACGCTTGTTGATCGCGCTGAGGTCGCTCGGGATATCCGCGATGCGGCCCGCGATCGCCAGCACGCGCTCCTCGAGCTCGCCGGGAGGGAAGGCCCGGTTGGCGAATCCGATCTGGGCGGCTTCGACGCCAGTGATGGGATCACCGGTCAGCATCAGCTCCATCGCGCGGCGCATCCCCAGCAGAGGGGTGTGGTACTGCCAGTCCGGGGGGCTCGCCACCCGGACGACCGGATAGCTGATCGCGGCATCCTCGGCGACGTAGACCAGGTCGCACGCCGAGGCGAGTTCGGTGCCGCCGGCGATGGCGTAGCCGTGCACCTGGGAGATCACCGGGTGGGCGAGATCCCAGATGGAGAACCAGGTGTCGGTGGCTTGCCGCGCCCACTGCCCGTCGCCGGGCGCGGAGTAGATGGGCGAGCCGTCGGACAGGTTGCCCGACCGCAGGTCATAGCCCGCGGAGAAGCACGGGCCGGAGCCGCGGATGATGCTCACCCGGACCTCCGGATCGTTGTCGGCGCGGCGCAGTTCGGTGAGCAACTCGACCCGCATGAGGGCGGAGATCGCGTTGCGCTTGGCCGCCCGATCGAGGGTGATGCGGTGGATGAACGGCGCCGGGGTGTCGACAGCGATCGTCTCGTAGCCGCTCATGCGTGCGCTCCATCGGTGCGTGGTTCGAGTCCAGCCAGATCGGCCATGAGCGCCAACGCCTCGGGCTGCTCGGCGCCGACGATCACGCCCGTGACCCCCGGGCCAACCACGCCGGCCTCCCAACTCGTGCGGATCCGCTGCGGCGACCCGAGCAGGGTCGTCTGCTCGAGGTACTCGTCCGGGACAGCAGCCACGGCTTCTTCCTTGCGCCCTGCCCGCCACAGCTCGCCGATGCGGGCCGCGGCCTCGGGAAACCCGCGCCGGGCCATGGCCTCGCGGTGATAGTGGTGCGTCTCGCTGCCCATGCCTCCGACGTACATCGCCGTGAGCGGCTTGGCCGCATCGAGCGCGCCCCGGACGTCGTCAGTGATGGACACGGTGACGCCGTTGAAGACGTCGAAGCCTCCGTCCACCGTCTCAGCCGTGCGCTTGGCTTTGCCCGCGTCGAGAGCCGTCGCGTACTCGGGAGTGCCGCCGGGGCCCAGGCCCATCGGCAGCCAGCCGTCAGCGAGTTCCGCCGCGAGTTCGACGTTGCGCTGGCCACCTGCCGCGATCCAGATCGGGATACGCGAGGTCGGATGCAGGATCGAGCGCAACGCCTTGCCCTGGCCGAGCGCGCCGGGGCCGCGGTAGGGCAGCGAGATCTCCGCCCCCTCGTACGCGACCGGGGCCTTACGGTCGAGCGTCTGGCGCAGGATGTTCACGTAGTCACGCAGGCGCACGTTGGGCTTGCCCCAAGGCTGGCCGTACCAGCCCTCCACGATCTGCGGCCCGGACAGGCCGAGACCGAGGATGACCCGGTCGCCACCGGCCAGCGCGTCAAGGCTCATCGCCGCCATGGCCAGCGTCGTCGGTGGGCGGGCGGCGACCTGTGCAATGGCCGTCCCCAGCTTGATGTGGCGGGTCAGTGCGGCGATGTAGGCCAGCGGCGTGATCGCGTCGGTGCCGTAGGCCTCCGCCGACCAGACGGAGTGGTAGCCGAGCGCCTCAGCCTTCAAGATCGTCTCGATGGGCAGCTTGAGCTCAGCCGCCCGGTAGACCTCGAGCCGTAGTCCGAGCTTCAACGGCGCGGATGAAGTGGGGGCCATACAGCGATCGTGCCGGGTCGGCGCCCCGGCGCTGGCAGCGGGTGGGCGTCAGCCGGGCGCGGGGATCATCACGGGCTGCGTCCCAGGCGCCTCGCCCGTCGTCGCTATCCCGGCCAGCTGCCCGGAGTCATCGACATAGCCGGCCGCCGCGAGGGTCGCTGGCTGCTCGCCAGGGACCCGCAGCACCCGGAACAGTTGCAGGCGCGCTCTCAACTGCCCTTGCGTGTTCTCCTCGAATACCACGCGATAGTCGGCTGCCCGGCCGTCGTCCAGGTGTTGCGCCATGAGGTAGCCGCCGAGCGCTCCGTCGAGCAGGCCGATCGCGTCGGGTGCCGTCGCGCGGCGCCCGGCGGCAATTCCGGCGTCGGGAGCCACCCAGTACGCAGTGAGCGCTTCCCCCCGCAACGGTTCCGCGGACGCCTCCTTCACCGAGTCGATGGGCGAGGGCGGCGACTGGGACAGATAGGCACCGCCGCCGGCCATGATGTGGACCTGGCTCAGCAGGTCCGGCGCGAAGGTGCTGCCCTGTGGGTAGGAGGCCCCGGCAGCCCCACCCAGCGCGACGGCGACCTTCTCCCAGGTCGCGGCCTTGCGACCGTAGACGGTCGTGCCGATCCGGATCGCGAGCGGCGTCCAGCCCGAGAGCTCAACGGCCGGTTCCTGGGTCGTCACGAGAAGCTTTCCATCCGCGCCCCACGCGCTCTGGACAACCAGCGGGTACTCGCGCCGATCGGGACCGGTGAGGATTCCATTGACCGGCAGGCCCAGCGCTTCCATCGGTCCGCAGCTGAGCCGCCCGGACGCAGAGCCCGCGGCGGCCAGGCTTACTTCCTTCGCCGGATCCCAGTCCTGGGCGCTCATGCGCTGACGCATCGCCGGGGTCGCGTAGCTGACGAGGTCGAACCCGGCGGCCGCCGCCTGCCAGGCCTTGCGGGCGCGAGCTTCCGCGTCGGAAAGGGCGTCCTCGGCGGCGGCGAGCCGGCCGGAAAGCTGGTCCGCCTCAGAGCTATCGACCAGCAGGGAATCGGGATCCTGCGGCAACAACGCGTGCTGCGCCCGCATTCGATCGTTGAACGCCAGCACGTCTGCATCGAGCCGGGCGCCACTTTCGGTGGCGGCGAGAGCTTGCTCCCGGGCCTGCGCCAGTTCTGACGCGAGTTGCGTGCCGACCGCCGCCAATTCCTGGAACAACCCAGCCACCACCCGCAGCCGGCGCGCCTGCTCCAGTCCTGCTCCGTCGAACACCGACGCCGCCGGGCTCACCCAGAGGCCGCCGGGTAGCGCGGAAACGAGGCCCGCGAGCCGACCGGCGAGGCCGTTCAACGCGTGCGCCGACTCCTGCGTGGAAGCCGACCAGCGGCCGATGGCCGCGGGATCGGCGAGCCGCAATCCCGGGCTGAGCACCAGCCCACCCGGCCAGAGCTGCCTCATCGGCGCTCAGGCCGAAAGGCCACCAGATCGGCGAGCCCATAGGCGCCGGACGCCGCCCCCAACGCCCGAGCGATCTCCGCGAGCGACTGGGCCGATGCCGCCAACGCCTGCTCGACCAGCCGCGCCGCCCCGGCCAGGCACTCCGAGCACGGCTCGCTGCCGATCGCGTCAGCACTCAACGGGCGCAGCGCCTGGCTGCGGACCCCGGACGCGACCTCCTGCACCGCGCCGCCGGTCGCGGCAAGGGACGCCGGCACCACGACAATGGAGTCGGCGCTGGTGGCCGGGTTCGCTGTCATAGCCCGGTTGTACCTGCGCCATCAGCCCCTGCGGGGTTATCCACAGGCTGGCTGTGGCGAGCGTCAGGCCGGGACCGAGACTCCCACCCCGCCGCGGGTCTCGGAGCCGAAGCGCTCGAGCTCGCGCGAGAGATCGAGCGGGCGGATGCTCTTACGGGCGGCCAGATCGGACTCCTCCAGAAGCGCCGCCGGGATCAGCCAGACGACCTCGAACTCGAGCCCGTCGGGGTCCTTGGCATAGAGGCTCTTCGTGGTGCCGTGGTCAGAGGCTCCGACCAGCGCTCCGGCGGCGGTCAGCTGCTCGGCGAATCGGGACAGCTCCGCCAGAGTGTCGACCTCCCACGCGAGGTGGTAGAGCCCGACGCGACCCGCACCGGCACCCGACGGCGCCGCCGACGAACCGACCTCGAACAGGCCGAGATCATGGTCATTGGTCGAGCCGGCGGCACGCAGGAACGCGGCGCCGTGGAAGCCCTCCGGGAGCATGCGAATCGGCTCGAAACCCATGACGTTGCAGTAGAAATCGACGCTTCGCCGAACGTCACTCACGTAGAGGACGGCGTGGTTCAGGCGGGTGACGGGCATGGCTGCCTCCATCGAGGGAAACGCTCAGGCGAGCTGACACAGAGCATAATGGTTGAGCATTCAATTACATTCCGGATCGTCACGCATCGGCAGGCGCGCTCGCCGGGCTATGGCCGAGATCTGCTCCGAAGTCCCGAGCGAGGGCTGCCGCGCCTTCGGCATAGCCCTGCGCCACGGCGCGTAGCCCATCCCGCCGGCTCCCAGGCGGCCGGTCGGCTGGTAACGCCCCACGCGCGCCGGATCGGCGGGTTGCAACGGGTCAACCACGTGACCATCCTGCCCGCAAACGCAGCTCACGCCTACGCTTCGGCGGGCCTGAGTCCTCGGTTGAGCTGTCGGGTTAGCGACCCATTCCGACGGCCTGGGCGCGCTGCAGGGACTTCCCTTCGGTCTGCAGCGACGGAGCGACCATCATCTCGGCCTTCTGGAACTCCTTGAGAGTCGCGTAGCCGGTGGTGGCCATCGACGTGCGTAGCGCCCCGAACAGGTTCATGGTGCCGTCGTTGATCTCAGCGGGGCCGACCAGGATCTCCTTGAGCGTGCCGGCGGTCGTGGTCTTGACCCGGGTGCCGCGCGGCAGGTCGGGGTGGAAGGTGGCCATGCCCCAGTGGTAGCCGCGGCCGGGAGCTTCGATCGCCCGCGAGAGCGGGGAGCCGATCATGACCGCGTCGGCGCCGCAGACGATCGCCTTCGCGATGTCGCCGCCGGTACGCATCCCGCCGTCAGCGATGATGTGCACGTAGCGGCCACCCGACTCGTCGAGGTAGCGCATCCGGGCGCCGGCCGCGTCAGCGATGGCGGTGGCCATCGGAACGCCGACTCCCAGCACGCCTCGCGTGGTGCAGGCCTGGCCCGGGCCGACGCCGACGAGCAGCCCGGCGGCGCCGGTGCGCATGAGGTGCAGGGCCGTGGAGAACGACGCGCAACCGCCGACGATCACGGGGACGTCGAGGTCACCGATGAAACGCTTGAGGTTCAGCGGCTCGGCCCGGCTGGAAACATGCTCCGCGCTGACGACCGTGCCCTGGATGACGAAAAGATCGACGCCGGCCTCGAGCACCGCCGGGGAGAACTGCTTCACCCGCTGCGGCGTGAGGCTGGCCGCCGTGGTGACGCCCGCGTCTTTGATCTGCTGGATGCGCTGGCCGATGAGCTCGGGCTTGATCGGCTCGGCGTAGAGCTCCTGCATCCGCTTCGTGGCGGTGGAATTGTCGAGGGTGGAGATCTCTTCGAGGATCGGGTCAGGATCGGCGTAGCGGGTCCACAGGCCTTCGAGGTTCAGGACTCCGACGCCGCCGAGCTTTCCGATCTCGATGGCCGTGCGCGGTGAGACGACGCCGTCCATCGCCGAGGCCAGCAGCGGGAGCTCGAAGCGGAACGCGTCGATATCCCAGTTGATGGCGACATCCTCCGGGTCCCGGGTGCGCCGCGACGGAACGATCGCCACGTCGTCGAACCCGTACGCGCGGCGGCCGCTCTTGCCGATCCCGATCTCGACCTCTGCCATAGCCCTAGACCCCTCGCCCTTCACCAGTGAATGCCGCGGATCCCCCTTTGAGGGGCTCAGTGCAGAAGCCCACCAAAGCAGGAAAGGCCGCCGCCCTCGGGCGACGGCCTGCTGTGCTCCACCCTACCGCCGGAGCGCCTGCCCGGCGGGCATGGCACGCGTACCTTGGGTCACGTGCCGCACGAGCCCCTCGACCCCTTCGCAGGCGATCCCGAGGACCCGGCTGCCCATTTGCCGTTGCCGATGGAAGACGACGATGACGAGCCGCCGCTGAGCGCCCAGGAGCGCGAGGAACTCATCACCGATCTGGCCGACCTCGAGGGCTTTCGAGCCCTGCTCGAGCCGCGTGACGTGCTTGGCATCGTCATCGAATGCGAGGACTGCGGCGAGCGCCACTACATGGACTGGGATCTGGTCGTCGGCAATCTGCGAAGCCTGCTGACGATCGGGCGCACCCGCGTGCACGAGCCGGCGTATTCACCCGACCCGACCCGTTACGTCAGCTGGGAGTACGCCCGGGGTTACTCCGACGGCGTGCTCGAGGCGGCCGACGATTCTGAGGCGGACGAGGACGCCGACCGGGAGTTCTAGCGCTGCTGCGCTGGTCGGCTCAGGTGACGAAGCCGCGGCGGAAGCCGAAGGCGACGGCCTGCGCCCGGTCGCTCACGCCGAGCTTGCGGAAAAGCCGGCGGGCGTGGGTCTTGACGGTGTCCTCGGACAGGAAGAGCGACTTGCCGATCTCGGCGTTCGACTTGCCCTGCGACATCCCCCGCAGCACCTGAAGCTCGCGCTCGGTGAGCCCGCCCATCGGGTCGGTCACCCGGCCGCCGACGACACGCTCGGCCATGGCCCGGCGCAGTGACGGCTCGAGCAGGTCGTTGCCCTCGAGAGCGTTGGCGACGGCCGCGCACAGCTCCTCGCGACTGACATCCTTGTGCAGGTAGCCGGTGGCGCCATTCGCGACGGCCGTGGCGACGTTCTCGCGGTCATCGGCGGCGGTCAGCATGATCACGCGGGCGGTGGGATGGTCACGTACCAGCCGGCGCGTGGTCTCCAGGCCGCCGAGGCCGGGCATCTGCACGTCCATCAGGACGAGGTCGGGACGCTCGAGATCGTATCGAGCGAGCACTTCCTCGCCACTGGCTGCGGTCTCCACCCGGACGACTCCGGGCACGGACTGCACGAACTGCTTGAGTCCCTCACGCACGATGCGGTGATCGTCGCAAATAAAGACCGTGGTCACTTCGCCCTCCCAGCGTGCACGTCACCTGGCAGCGACGCGTGTTCCCCATCGGCGGCACCGAACCGGAGGTGAGCCGAAGCGGATTGCAGCAGTACGGTTCCGCCCATCAGTTCCACTCGCGTCACCCATCGGCGGATGCCGTCACCAGGCTCATCGGGCCAGGCCGGACGATCACCAATGGCAGAAACATCGAGCGAGAGGCCACTCGGGCCGGTCGACAGCCGGACCTCGATCGCCTCGGCTCCGCGGGCGATCAGGTCACTGAACGCGGCCTGGACGAAGCGGTAGCCGGCGGCGGCGGCGACCGGGGCCGGTTCGCTGCAGGAAGGCGCGTCCTCGGCCGGGGTGGCAGGGTGCAGTTCGACGGGAACCGGCGCACCGGCGCAGAGGTCCTCGAGCGCCACTCGCAGGCCGCGACCGGCGCGGACCCGGGGCTGAACGGAATTGAGCAGGCCGCGACCGTCGGTCAGCGCCGCCTGGATGCTCTCCCGTACGGCTTCGAGCCACGGCAACGGACCGTCAGGCCAGGTAGATGCGGCGAGGTCGAGCAGGTAGCGGGCGGCGACAAGGGACTGGACCAGCCCGTCGTGCAGCTCGCCGGCGAGTTGTTTGCGGTCTTGCTCATCGAGGTCGAACCACGAGCGGGCCGCAGAGCGGACATCGTTCACAGCGTCCGGTTCCGAACCGGACGACAGCGTCAGTGCGACGAGATCGGCGATCGTGCCGAGCGGGCCGGGCGACTTCGTCCACGGCGCCGGGATGCCTGCCGTGTTGGGTTCGATGGACAGCACCGCCAGCACAGCGCCCCGGGCGCGGATGGGCAGGTCGATGGGGGCCGCACAAGAAAGGTCGACCGAGTCGGGAGCGGCACCGCGCAGCCGGGGACGCGGTATGGCTGCCCGGGTCGTCCCTGCCTCGAGCAGGTCGACATTGGCGCAAAGGGCTTGCCCTAGAAGCGCAAGTACGGGTGCCAGGGCGTCACGACCGCCCTCGGCGAGCATCCGGGCCGCGACCCCGCAGAACGCGGCGGGGTCAACGTAGATGTCGGTCCCGTCGAAACCGCTCGAATCCACACCACTCCATCGGCCGTTCACTCACTCGGGTGAATGATCGGCGTCACCCAATTTGGTGAACGGGAGCACGAAAACGGCCGGCCCCGGCCCCGCCATCGCGGATCCGGGGCCGGCCGCCCAGACGTGCTGCTACCGGGTCAGTAACCCGGGCCGTGCGAGTGGCCATGGCCGTGGCCTGCGTGACTGTCGCCCTCTTCCTCGGCGGGCCGGTCGGCCACGAGGGTCTCGGTCGTCAGCAGCAGCGACGCGATCGACGCCGCGTTAGCGACGGCCGAACGGGTCACCTTGACCGGGTCGACGATGCCCAGCGCGAGCAGGTCGCCGTACAGGCCGGTGGACGCGTCCAGACCGGAGCCCGGGGGCATCTCGGCGACCTTGGCGGCCGCCACCGAACCCTCGAGCCCGGCGTTGATCGCGATGCGACGCATCGGCTCGGTGAGCGACCGGCGGACGAGAAGCACTCCGGAGAGCTCGTCGCCGGTGAAGCCCAGACCGCCATCGAGGTCGGTGGCCGCGTGGATCAGGGCAGAGCCGCCCCCGGCCACGATGCCTTCCTCGATCGCCGCGCGAGTGGCCGAGATGGCGTCCTCGACGCGGTGCTTGCGCTCCTTGAGCTCGACCTCGGTGTGGGCACCGACGCGGATGACGCCGACGCCGCCGGCCAGCTTGGCCAGCCGCTCCTGCAGCTTCTCGCGGTCCCAGTCGGAGTCGGTGTCCTCGATCTCGCGACGGATCTGCCGGACGCGGTCGTTGACCTCGTCGGAGGAACCGCCACCGTCGACGACCGTGGTCGACTCCTTGTCGACGACGACGCGCCGCGCTGAGCCGAGCACCTCGACGCCGACCGAGTCGAGCTTCAGGCCGACATCCGCCGACACGACCTGCGCGCCGGTGAGGATGGCCAGGTCCTGCAGCATCGCCTTGCGGCGGTCGCCGAACCCGGGAGCCTTGACCGCAGCGACCCGCAGCGTCTTGCGGATGGTGTTGACGACCAGGGTCGACAGCGCCTCCCCATCGACATCTTCGGCCACGATCAGCAGCGGCTTGTTCTCCTGGACGAGCTTCTCCAGCAGCGGAAGGAGCTCCGCGATCGCGCTGATCTTGCCGCTCGTGATCAGGATGCGGGCGTCCTCGAAGGCCGCCTCCATCCGCTCCGGGTCGGTGACGAAGTACGGGGAGATGTAGCCCTTGTCGAACTGCATCCCCTCGGTGAGCTCGAGCTCGACGCCGGTGGTCTGCGACTCCTCGACGGTGATGACACCGTCCTTGCCGACCTTGTCGAACGCGTCAGCGATCAGTCCGCCGAGGACCGGGTCCTGAGCGCTGATCGAGGCGACGTGGGCGATGTCCTTGCGCTCGGACACCTCGGTGGCGCGGCTGCGCAGCGTCTCGGAGATCTTCTCCACGGCTGCGTCGATACCGCGCTTGAGGGCGAGCGGGCTGGCGCCACTGGCCACCATGCGCAGGCCCTCGCGGACCATCGCCTGGGCGAGCACGGTCGCGGTGGTGGTGCCGTCACCGGCAACGTCATTGGTCTTGGTGGCAACCTCTTTGGCGAGCTGCGCACCCATGTTCTCGTAGGGGTCGTCGAGCTCGACCTCACGGGCGATGGTGACACCGTCGTTGGTGATGGTCGGGGCGCCGAACTTCTTGTCGAGGACGACGTTGCGGCCCTTGGGGCCGAGCGTCACCTTGACGGCATCAGCGAGCGCGTTGACCCCGCGCTCGAGGGCTTGGCGGGCATCTCCGCCGAACGCCAACATTTTGGCCATGAATCTCTTTGCCTCTCACGTAATCCGCCCCGGGGGCGTGAGGCTCCCGGGGCGGATCAGCAGTTGATGTACGAACGCTGAAATCAGCGAAAACCGTGCGGTCGTGCTGTGTGCCGAGAGTTACTTCTCGAGAATCGCGAGCACGTCGCGACCGGAGAGGATGAGGTACTCCTCGCCGTTGTACTTGACCTCGGTGCCGCCGTACTTGCTGTACAGAACGGTGTCACCGACCTTGACGTCGAGGGGGATGCGCTTCTTCCCCTCGTCGTCCCAGCGGCCTTCGCCGACTGCGAGGACGGTGCCCTCCTGGGGCTTCTCCTTCGCCGTGTCGGGGATAACGATTCCCGACGCGGTGACCTGCTCGCCCTCACCTGGCTGGACAACAATTCGGTCCTCGAGCGGACGAATGTTGACCTTGGTGGCGGTCGCCATGCTGCCTCCCAAAATCTCTTGAATGACGAGAGAGCGACCGTAGGTCTGCCGTCGCGGGTGAGCAGCGACGGTCGCTAGCACTCTCTGGTGCTGAGTGCCAACTTACGCATTCGTAACGCGCGCCGTCAACTGCTCCCCCGTTCAGCGCAGCCGGTCGAACTCCCACCTGTGCGGCGGCCGGTCGACCAGCGCGGCAGGAGGGTCCTCGACGGAGGCCGGAGCCTCGGCGATCAGCACCACGCGATCGGTGCTGCGGTAGACCTGGGCATGCTCCGGCGCGCTGCTGAGCAGCCATTCGACCAGCGCCTCCGTCTGACCGGGAGCGGCCTTCGCCTCCCACATGACCCAGCTCATCGCAGCCTGACCGCGTCGACCGCGAGGCTGGAGCTGGCACCGAGATCCAGCGCGCTCGGCTGGACGCCCGCCTCGACCTGGAGCCAGCCGAGCGCGGCGACCATCGCACCGTTGTCGGTGCACAGCGCGCGGCGCGGGATCCGGAGGCGGAGCCCCGCCTTCTCGGCACGTTCGGACGCGAGGGCGCGCAGCCGGGAGTTGGCCGCCACCCCGCCGCCGATGACGAGTGTGTCCAAGCCGCGGTCGCGGCAGGCCCTGATCGCCTTCGCCGTGAGGACGTCGGCCACCGCCTCCTGGAAGCTGGCGGCCACGTCGGCGACAGGCACTGGTTCCCCGCTGCACTGCCGGCTCTCGATCCAGCGCGCCACTGCCGTCTTCAAGCCGCTGAAGGAGAAATCGAGGGTGCCGTCGGAGACCTTGCCGCGGGGGAAGTTGATGCTGACACTGCCGGCTTCCGCCGCCCGGTCGATCTCCGGCCCGCCGGGAAAGCCCATCCCGAGCAACCGGGCGACCTTGTCATACGCCTCGCCCGCCGCGTCATCGACCGTCGCGCCGAGGATCTCGATCTCCTGATGCGCCAGGTCGCCCACGCCCAGCAGCGACGAGTGGCCCCCGGAAACCAGCAGGGCGATGCACTCCTGCGGCAGCGGCCCGGATTCGAGCGTGTCGACGGCGACGTGCGCCGCCAGGTGATGCACCCCGTAGATCGGCACGCCGAGGCCGAGCGCGTACGCCTTCGCTGCCGCCACCCCGACCATCAGCGGTCCGGCCAGCCCGGGTCCGGCCGTCACGGCGACCGCGTCGATCTCGCCGGGTTTGACCCCCGCCGTCTCGAGCGCGCGGTGCACGGTCGGCACCATCGCCTCGACGTGGGCGCGGGCCGCCACCTCGGGCACCACACCGCCGAACCGGGCGTGCTCCTCGATCGAGGTCGCGAGCGCATCGGCGAGCAAGGTTCCGTCGCGGACGATGCCGACACCGGTCTCGTCGCACGAGGTCTCGAAGCCCAGCACCGTAGTCATCGGATGCCCCGGTCCAGTGAGATGGGCGCAGACATCACGATCGCGTCCATCCCGGACGGCTGGTAGTAGCCGCGTCGTACCCCGCGGTTGGTGAACCCGAGCGACTCGTAGAGCCGCTGGGCGGGCACGTTGTCGGCGCGCACCTCGAGCCAGCATGTCGTGGCGCGACGGGCGGCCGCCTCATCGAGGAGCACGTTCATCAGGGTGCGGCCGATCCCCCTGCGCTGAGCCCCGCCGCAGACACCGATGGTCTGGATGTAGGCGTCGGCTCCCGTCACCGCAAGCCCGCCGTAGCCCAGCGGCGTCTGCTCCTCGGGGTTGGCGCTGCACACGACCACGTAGTGCGTATGGGGATTGGCGAGCTCCGACCAGAAGAGCTCCGCCGTCCACGCCTCCTCACCGAACAGCTCCTGCTCCATCTCGAGCACGGGCGCGATATGCCACCAACGCATCGCCATCAGCGATGACACGTACTTCTGCTCGATCGTGTTCACGCTGCAGTCCGCGGCGTCGCGTCGGGCCGGCGCTGGTAGAGCGGAACCAGTGGCGCAGCCGGTGTGCCCAACTGCGGGACCGCGTGCCGGATCAGGTTCGCCGGGTCGGGATGGCGCCGGCCTTCGGGGTCGTAGGACGCGCCGAACACCGCCGCGTAGAGCTCACCGCCGCCGCCGATGACGCGCTCGCCGGGTTCTAGGGCATCGGCGACGAACTGGGGCGCGGACACGTCGGGGCCTTCGATGCGGACGCCGTTCTCGTAGCGCGCCCAGTAGACCTCTCGCCGCCGGGCGTCCGTGACCACCGTGACCCTGCCGGACGCAGAGCCCGACACACCGCCGAACCCGTCCAGCGAGCAGACGCCGTAGACCGGTATCGCCAGGGCGTCACCGAGCGCGGCAGCCGTCACGATGCCCACGCGCAGGCTCGTATAAGGACCCGGGCCGAGGCCTGCCACGATCGCGTCGAGGTCACCAGGAGTGCGGCTACACGCGTCGAGCGCCCGGGTGATGAGCGGAGCCAACGCCTCGGCGCTGTGCCGCGGGTCGACCACCTCGAGAGCCGCGAGTTCCGCAGCGCCGCCGGTCTGGACGTCACACACCGCCACGCCGGTCGCCGGGGTCGACGTATCGATCCCCAACACCAGCACGCTATGAGCCTACGAGTCCCGCGCCCGCCAACCGGTGGGCCCAATCACCACCGACCGGATGCAGCACCGCGGTCCGGTCCCCCTCCGCATCCTCACCGCCGGAGCCACGGCGCAGTTCCACCCGAAGATGGGCGTCGGCCAGCCCCTCGACGAGACCGGTCCCCCACTCGACCGCGACCACGGCTGCCGTCAGGTCGGTGTCCAGATCGAGGTCGTCCACTTCCAACCGTCCGGTCAGCCGGTACGCGTCGACGTGCACCAGCGGCAGCCGGCCACCCTCGTGCACCCGCGCGATGACGAACGTCGGCGAGGTCACCCGACCCGCCGATCCGAGCCCGGCGGCGAGCCCCTGGACGAAGACCGTCTTCCCCGCGCCGAGCGGCCCGTCCAGCACGATCAGGTCACCGGGACGCACGAGCCCCGCGATCCGGGCTCCGAGCGCGCGGGTGTCGTCCGCCGTAGCCAGGATCACCTGAATCACATCGCGCGCGCAGCGATAGCGCGCGCCCGCGCTAAGTCATCGCGCAGCGCCTGCATGGGCGCCCCGTTCGGCCCATGCCGCAGGGCGCCCGACGGGTGGTAGGTCGCGAGAAACTGGTAGCCGTTCGCCGTCAGCGACTGCTCGCGTAGCGCCCGCAAGACGAAGGCTGATTTCTTCGAGGTGGCCGCGCCGTCCCACAACCCAGCGACGGCGGTCAGCCCCAATCCGACAATGACCGCGGGATCGATCAAAGCGATCTGGCGATCCAGCCAGCCGCGGCAGTTCGCCATTTCATACGCAAGTGGCCGCCGGTTGCCCGGAGGCCGGCACTTCAGGATGTTGAGTACCGCCACCTCCGCCCGCGGCAGTCCGACTGCCTCGAGCGCGGCATCCAGCGCCTGCCCGGCCCGGCCCACGAACGGCCGACCTGTGGCGTCCTCCTGGGCACCGGGTGCCTCACCGACCAGCAGCACCCGCGCTCCCGGCGGGTAGTCGCCGATCACCACGTGCGCGCGGCCCGCCGCCAGTTCGGCACACGCGGTGCAGCCGGCGACCTGCCCGGCGAGTGAGGCCCAGTCGCTCACGGGACCTGGGCGATCAGGCTGCGCAGTTCGCCCGTGACCACATCGGGCGCTTCCATCATCGACATGTGGCCCGAACCCGGCACCTCGACGAAGCGGGCGTCGGGCAGCGCGTCGGCCATGATCCGGCTGTGGCTGGGCGGGGTCAGCACGTCCTGCTCCCCGACGAGGATGAGCGTCGGGATGTTCTTGAGCGGCCCGAGCACCCCCGTGCGGTCGTGGACAGCGAACGTCGGCAGGAAGGTCGCCATCGTCTCCAGATGCATCGGCGCCTGCATCCTGGTCATCGCTTCGAGAGCCGCTCCGCTGGCCTCCTTGCCGAACGCGACGCGCGCGTTGACCCACCGCGCAAGGTCGGAATCGACCGCTCGCAAGCGCTCGGCCCTGCGCTGTATCGGCGCGGTCCGGCCGGCATACGGGATCAGCCGCGCCGGCACCGCGGCGAGTGCCGCCGGCAGTCCCAGCGTCACCTCCGCCATGCCCGCGCTGCTGGTGTCGATCAGGGCGGCAGCGACGATCTTGCCGTCGCTTCCGCCGAACAGTTCGGGACGTTGCTCGGCCAACGCCATGATCGTCATGCCGCCCATGCTGTGGCCGGCGACCACCACCGGACCCTCCGGTACCCGCTGGCGCAGCACCTCATCGAGATCGTGGCCAAGTTGCTCGATGGTGTTGTTCGCCGCCTCACCCGACCCCGACGCGCCGTGCCCCCGCTGGTCGTAGAGCACGATCCGCAAACCGCCGGGGCGAGCCAGCCCCGCCAGGTCGCGCACCTGCGCGGCCCAGCATTCGGACGTGACGGTGTAGCCGTGGACGAAGACCAGGGTCAGCGCCGCGTCGACCGGGCCGCTCTCGCGCACCGCCAGCGTCACCCCGTCGTCGCACGTCACGCTCTGCTCGCGGGCGCCGGAAAGGGTCGGCAGGGCCGGCCCGGAATCGGATGGCCGCACGGCCCGTCGGACCAGCCGACGTTCGGTCAGCGCACCGGCCACCACGCCAGTGGCGCCGACTGCGAGCACTCCCACCGTCGCCACCCTGGGCGCCTTCACGACCCACCTCCCGATTGCACGTAACGGCGCGGCACCCGGGGCCCTACCCGGGTGACGATCTCGTAATTGATGGTGCCGATCGCCTCGGCCCAATCCTGCGCGGTGGGCTCGCCGCGATCGCCCGGGCCGAAGAGCACGACCCGATCGCCTGGCGCCACCGGATCGTCCCCGACGTCCACCACGAACTGGTCCATGCAGACAGTGCCCGCAATGCGGCGCCGCTTACCCCCGATCAGCACCTCGCCGAGATTGGTGGCATGGCGCGGCACGCCATCGGCGTAACCCAGCGGCACCAGCGCGAGGGTGGCCTCGGCGGACGTGTGGTAGCGGTGGCCGTAGGAGACGCCGCTGCCCGCCGGTACCCGTTTCGTGAGCGCGACCTCAGCAGTGAGTGTCATCGCGGGAACGAGCCCGAGCTCCTTGGACTTTCCCACCAGCGGACCCGGCGAGAGTCCGTAGACCGCAACACCCGGCCGCACCAGATCGAAGTGCGCATCGGGGTTCGCGAGCGTCGCCGCGGAGTTGGCCAGGTGGCGGATCTGGGGGTGGACGCCGGCCCGCTCAGCGACCTCGAGCGCCTCGCGAAAATGCGTGAGCTGTGCACGTACCGTCGGGTGTCCCGGATCGTCCGCCAGCGCGAAATGGCTCCAGATCCCAATGATTTCCAGCGTTCCTTCGGCCTGCGCCTGCAGCGCCGCGGCGAGCAGCTCCGGCCAGTCGGCAGCCGTCGCGCCTTCACGATGCAGTCCGGTGTCGACGTTCAGGTGCACGCGAGCCGGACGCCCCGCCGCCGCAGCCGCGGCCTGCAACTGGCGAACCATCCAGGGCGCGCCTGCCGACAGGTCGATGCCTGAGCCGACAGCTGGCGCCAGGTCGTCGTGCGGCCCGGCAAGCCACGCCAGGATCGGCACCTCGATGCCGCAAGCCCGTAGTTGCAGCGCTTCTGAGGGCTTTGCAGCCCCGAGCCACTGCGCCCCGGCATCCAACGCGGCACGAGCGCAGGGCAGCATGCCGTGCCCGTAGCCGTCGGCTTTCACGACGGCCATCACCGCAGCGGAACCGGCCCGCCGTACGAGTTCCGCGGTGGACGTGCGCACCGCGTCGAGATCGATTACCGCTTCGGCGCTCGCCACTGGCTCTCCTCTGCTGCGGCCCGCGCCAGCTGCCACGCCTTCGGCAGCGCGTCCAACAAGTCCAATGCCGCCAGCGGCGGCCCGTTCAACTCCACGGCGAGCTGGGCCGCGGCGCCGTGCAGCCAGGCACCCACGCTGCCGGCATCGAACGGCGAGAGGCCGGCTGCCAGCAGGCCTCCGGCGATCCCCGACAGCACGTCGCCGGTGCCGGCTGACGCAAGCCACCCGACCCCGGTGGCGTTGACCCGGGCGGCGGTCGGATCAACGACGAGCGTCGTCGATCCCTTCAGCAGGATCGTCGCCGGCAGCTGGGCCGAGAGCCGGCGCACCGTACCCAAGCGGTCCGCGGCGAGCTGCTGCTTGACGTCGGCCGGTTCGCCGCCCGCCAGCCGGGCGAATTCCCCCTCGTGTGGCGTCAGCAGGGTCAGCTGCCCGCGCCCGAAACGCGCGCGCAGCCACTCCGGGTGGCGCGCGATGATCGTCAGCCCGTCCGCGTCGATCAGGACGGGCACGTCCGAGCCGAGCACCGCCTCGACCACGCCAGCGGCGGCGTCGTCGGTGCCGAGCCCGGGCCCGACGACCCACGCCTGGACCCGTCCGGCGTCGAGCACGGCCTGGCCATCGCCGTGGTCCACCTCGGTCGCCACGACGTCGGGGAAGCGGTGCCTGATCAGCTCCACCGGATGCGACGTGCCGGCGAAGCGCAGGTAGCCCGACCCGCCGCGACGCGCCCCGCCTGTGCACAGCACTGCTGCCCCCGGATACGCCTCGCTGCCCGCCGTGATGCCAAGAACGCCCCTGGTGTACTTGGACGATTCCGCGCCCGGGTCCGGCAGCAGCCGTCCGACATCCGCCGCGCTGAGCTCTTCCAGATCGGCCGGCGGCAAGCTGAGCCCGATGGGAACGAGTTCGACCTTTCCTGCGTAGTCGGCTCCGGGCAGCATGAGCAGGCCCGGCTTGACGGTGCCGAACGTGATGGTGGCCGCCGCTCGCACGGCCACACCGGCGACGGCTCCGGTGTCGGCATCGACGCCACTGGGCACGTCGATCGCGAGGGTGCGCGAGACCGGTGCCCATGGTGCGAGCCGGGCTGCGGCTGGCCGCAATCCACCGCTACCGCCGATCCCGACCATGCCGTCCAGCACGAGGTCTGATGTCCGCAGGAGCGCCTCGTCTCCGGGCTCACCCGCCTCGCGGATCACCACTCCGCTACGGCGAGCAGCCGAGGCTCCCGCTTCGTGCAGCCGCGCCGACACCGTCAGAGCGGTGACGGCGGCACCCCGATCGGCCAGCCGGGCCGCCGCGAAGAGGGCATCTCCGCCGTTGTCCCCACCGCCGACGAGCACCGCCACCCGGGAGCCGTAGACCCTCGGCAGCCGCCTCATCGCCGCCGCCGCCAGTCCCGCCGCCGCACGCTGCATGAGCGCACCGTCGGGCAGTCCGCTCATCAACTGCTGCTCGGCGGCCCTGACCGTCGCTACCTGGTGAGCGTTGCGCATACCGAAAACCCTGCCCGCTCCTGGCCTTTTCAGCTCTCGAGGATGACGACAGCGATTGCCATCCCGGCGTCGTGGCTGAGCGAGACGTGCCACGACGAGGCACCACGCCGGATGGCGGCCTCGGCGACCGTGCGGTGCAGCTGCAACGTAGGCGCGCCGTCCTCTCCCGTCTCGACCTCGGCGTCCTGCCAGCTCAATCCGGCGGGAGCGCCGAGCGCCTTCGCGAGCGCCTCCTTGGCGGCAAATCGGGCCGCCAGCCGTTCCGAACGTCCCGCCGCGCGCTCGGCCGCGGTGAACAGGCGCTCGCCGAGACCCGGCGTGCGCAGCAGCGAGTCCTGGAAGCGGTCCACATCGACGATGTCGACCCCGAGCCCGACAATCATGCTCAGCTCACGCCCGGGTCACTCGACCGTGACGGACTTGGCCAGATTGCGCGGCTGGTCGACGTCGTTGCCGCGGGCCAGAGCGAGCTCGCACGCGAAGACCTGCATCGGCAGCGTGGTCACCAGCGGCGCGAGCAGGGTCGGCGTGTGCGGCACCCGGATCAGGTCAGCCGCGTAAGGAACCACCGCCTCATCACCCTCTTCGGCAATGATGATCGTGCGGGCACCGCGGGCCCGGATCTCCTGGATGTTGCTGAGCACCTTGGCGTGCAGTAGCGAACGGCCACGGGGAGAAGGCATGACCACGACCACCGGGGTCCCTTCCTCGATAAGCGCGATCGGCCCGTGCTTGAGCTCACCAGCGGCGAAACCCTCGGCGTGCATGTACGCCAGCTCTTTGAGTTTCAGCGCGCCCTCCAGAGCTACGGGATATCCGACGTGGCGGCCGAGGAAGAGCACCGCCTTCGCCGGAGCGAGCTCGCGGGCGAGCGCCTTCACCGGCTCGATGTTCTCCAACGTGCGAGCCACCAGCTCCGGCATCTGCTGCAGCTGCTCGACGAGCCCGAGAACCTCATCGTCCCAGGCGATTCCGCGCACTTGCGCCAGGAACAGGCCCACCAGCAGGCAGGCGGCGACCTGACCGAGGAAGGTCTTGGTCGCCGCGACGCCGACTTCCGGACCGCAGTGGGTGTAGAGCACCGCGTCGGACTCTCGAGGGATCGTCGAACCCACCGAGTTGCAGACGGCGAGGACGCGGGCGTTCTGCTCCCGGGCGTGCTTGACGGCCATCAACGTGTCGAGCGTCTCGCCGCTCTGGCTGATGGCGATCACCAGGGTGTTGCGATCGAGCACCGGGTCCCGGTAGCGGAACTCGCTGGCCAGATCGACCTCGCAGGGCAGCCGGGTCCAGTGCTCGATCGCGTACTTGGCGATGAGGCCGGCGTGGTAAGCGGTGCCGCAGGCGACGATGAACACCTTATCGACGTCGCGCAGCTCCTGCGGATCGAGACGAAGCTCGTCGAGCTCGATCTGACCCCTCGTCGACAGCCGCCCCCGCAGGGTGTCGGCAAGAGCCTGCGGCTGCTCGTTGATCTCCTTGAGCATGAAGTACGGGTAGCCGCTCTTTTCTGCGGCGCTCGCGTCCCAGTTCACGTGGAACGGTCGCCCCTCGACGGCCCGGCCCTGGAAATCGGTGACCGTCACACCGTCGGCGCGCAGCTCGACGATCTGGTCCTGGCCGATCTCGAGCGCGTCACGGGTATGGGCGATGAACGCGACGACGTCGCTGGCGAGGAACGACTCACCGTCGCCGAGCCCGACCACCAGCGGCGAGTTGCGCCGCGCGGCCACGACCGTGCCGGGCTCGGCCGCGGACGTGACGACAAGGGTGAACGCGCCGGTCAGCTCGCGGCACACCGCCCGCAGCGCGTCGGCAATGGTCGCTGCTCCCGCTGCGCGCCGCTCCTCCAACAGGTGCGCGACGATCTCGGTGTCGGTCTCACTGTGCAAGGTGTGACCGCGACGCTCGAGATCAAGGCGCAGCTGGGCGAAGTTCTCGATGATCCCGTTGTGGACGACGGCAATTTCGCCGGTGCAGTCGAGGTGAGGGTGCGCGTTGGCATCTGTGGGGCCGCCGTGGGTGGCCCAGCGGGTGTGGCCCATGCCGGTGGTGCCGCTCCACGGCCGGTCGTCCTCGGCCAGCGCTTTGTCCAGCTCCCGCAGCTTGCCGGCCTTGCGGGCCACCCGCAGCGCCCCACCGTCAACGATGGCCACGCCTGCCGAGTCGTAGCCGCGGTACTCCAGCCGCCGCAGGCCATCCATGGTGACCTCGAGCGCATTCTGGTGCCCGACGTAGCCCACGATGCCGCACACGGGGTCCAGCCTAAGCGGAGCCGCGCTACTGGGCCGCTACGACATCCGCGATGCGCTGCGCGCACGAACGCGCCAGCTCAGACGTGGCTGCCTCGACCATGACCCTCACCAGCGGCTCGGTGCCCGATGCCCGCAGCAGCACGCGTCCGGAATCACCGAGCTCTGCGGAGACGCGATCGGCTTCCGCCACCACGGGCTGCGCCGTGGCCAGGGTGCGGTCGGCCCGCACGTTGATCAGCACCTGTGGGAGCCGGGTCATGACACCGGCCAGCTCGGCGAGGGACGCACCCGTGGCCGCCAGCCTCTCGAGCAACACGAGGGCCGTGAGCAGGCCGTCTCCGGTGGTCGCGTGCTCAGCGAAGACGAGGTGGCCGCTCTGCTCGCCGCCCAGCGTGAAGCCACCGGCGCGCATCGCTTCGAGCACGTAGCGGTCGCCGACGGCGGTCTCGATGACGTTGATCCCGGCGTCGCGCATGGCATGGCGAAAGCCCAGGTTGCTCATCACGGTGGAGACGACCGTGTCCTGCGCCAGGCCGCCCCGCTCGCGCAACGCGATCGCCGCGATAGCGAGGATCTGGTCACCGTCGATCAGGTCACCCCTGGCATCGACGGCAAGGCAACGGTCGGCATCCCCGTCGTGGGCGATGCCGACGTCGGCGCCGACGGAGACGACCGTCTGCTGCAGCGCCTGCGTAGCGGTGGCACCGCAGCCGTCGTTGATACGCAAGCCGTCGCCGTCGGCGCCGATGGTGATGACCTCGGCGCCCGCCTCACGCAGCACGCGGGGCGCCAGCGCCGACGCGGCCCCTTCGGCGCAGTCGACAACGACCTTCAGCGGCCCCAACGGGGTCTTCAGCACGCTCAGCAGGTGGCGGACGTAGCCCTCGACCATTCCGGCGGGCCCGGGGACGTCGGTACGCAGCCGGCCGACATCGGCGCCGGTCGGGCGAGCGGTGGGCGGTGTGGTGACGAAGGCCTCGATGCGGTCTTCGATCTCGTCGGCCAGCTTGAACCCGCCGCTGCCGAAGATCTTGATGCCGTTGTCGGGCATCGCGTTGTGGCTGGCCGAGAGCACGATGCCGAGGTTGGCTCCGCTCGCCGCGACCGCGTGCGCGACGGCGGGGGTCGGTACGACGCCCAGCTGGATCACGTCAGCGCCGGCGCTGGCGAGCCCCGCCGAGACGGCGGCTTCCAGCAGCTCGCCCGAGGGGCGGGTATCGCGACCCACGACGACCGTGGGACGCACGGCATTGAGCACCGTCACGGCGCCCACGCCGACCGCCAGAGCGAGCTCAGGGGTCAGCTCGACGTTGGCCAACCCGCGAACGCCATCGGTGCCGAACAGCCGGCCCATCTATGGCCGACCGGCGCCGGCACCAGACGTCAAGGAGACTGCGGCCGTCACCGCTTGCTGTACTGCGGCGCCTTGCGGGCCTTCTTCAGGCCGTACTTCTTACGCTCCTTGACCCGCGCATCACGGGTGAGGAAGCCGGCCTTCTTCAGGCTCGGCCGGTGGTCTTCCTCGATGGCGATGAGCGCCCGGGCGATGCCGAGGCGAAGCGCGCCGGCCTGCCCCGACGTGCCGCCGCCGCGCAGGGTGGCCAGCACGTCATAGTTCTCGGCGAGCTCCAGCGTCTTCAGCGGCTCCGCGACGATCTGCTGGTGAACCTTGTTGGGGAAGTACTCGGCCAGCGTGCGACCATTGAGCTTCCACTGCCCGGTGCCGGGCAGCAGTCGAACGCGGACAACCGCTTCCTTGCGGCGACCGGTTGCCCGGGTTGCGCCCGAGGCGTCGGTGACGACAGCCACTGATGTGTCTCCTTCTCGCGCCTACTGGGCGACCTGGGTGATCTCGAACGGCACCGGCTGCTGAGCCTGGTGGGGGTGGTTGGGGCCGGCGTAGACCTTGAGCTTGGTGGCCTGCTGGCGACCCAGCCGGGTGTGGGGAAGCATCCCCTTCACGGCCTTCTCGACGATCTGATGCGGCCGGGTGGCCAGCATGTCGGCGAACGTGCGGGTCTTGAGCCCTCCGGGGTAACCGGAGTGGTGGTGGTACACCGTCTTCTCCGCCTTCGTGCCGGTCAGCACGACCTTCTCGGCATTGATGACGACGACGAAATCGCCGGTGTCGATATGCGGGGCGAAGTACGCCTTGTGCTTGCCGCGCAGCAGCACGGCCACCTGTGTGGCAAGACGCCCGAGCACCACGTCCGTGGCGTCGATGACGTGCCAGGTGCGCTGGACATCGGCGGACTTGGGCTGGTACGTGCGCACGTCAAGGCCTTCTTCGGGACGGGAAACTTCATTCGGATTCACGTGCTGCTCAGCAGACACGGCAACGACCGGCCACTTTACCTGATGGACTCGGGCGAATCTGCCGCCAGATCCCCTTCGAGCACCCGAACTTGCCGGGTAGCCGCCGCCCGGGCCGCCAGATCCGGGTCGGGGGGGTAGCGCACCTCTTCCAGGCAGAGGCCGTGAGGGGGCACGACGGGCACCGCGGAATCCCGGATGCCGGCTGCCAGCACCTCGCCGGGCCACTGCACCGGACGTCGGCCCTCGCCGACCGTCAGCAGCGCTCCGACGAGCGCCCGCACCATCGAATGGCAGAACGCGTCGGCCTCGACTCGGGCTTCCAGCACCCCGTCGGCGGCGCGGTTCCAGGTCAGCGCGAGCAGCCGGCGAATCGTGGTCGCGCCCGCACGGCGCTTGCAGTACGCCGCGAAATCGTGCTCACCCGTCAGCAATTGCGCAGCGGCGTTCATGGCGGCGAGGTCAAGGGAATGGCCCCAGGCGAGCGTGTCGCGGCGCCTGAGGGGATCAACGGGCGCGTCGGTCACCCGGTAGCTGTAGCGCCGAGAAAGCGCTGCGAAGCGGGCGTCGAAACCGGGCGGTGCCACGCTCACGTCTTGGACGCGAACGTCGTCGGGCAGCACGGCATTGAGCCAGCGGAGCGACGGAATCGACTCGAGATCAGCGTGGGCAACCTGGCCGCGCGCATGCACGCCGGCATCGGTACGCCCGGCGACAGTCAGGCTGGGATGCACGGGAAGCCGTAGCACCTGACCGAGCGCGTCCTCCAGGACGCCCTGGACGGTCCGCTGATCAGGCTGGCGGGCCCAGCCGGCAAATTCGGTGCCTTCGTACGCCAGATCGAAGCGCACCCGCATCAGCGTGGACTACGCCTTGTCGGCTGAATCCTCGCCCGAGTCCTCGTCGGCGTCACCCTCGGCCTGAGACTCCTCGCTCGCGGCTTCCGCCTGCTGCTCGGGGACCTCATCGGTGTGCTCGGGGGCCTCAGCCTCGACGACGGCCTCGGTCTCGGTCGCCTCAGCAGTGTCAACGGTGTCAACGGTGTCAACGGTGTCCCCGGTGTCGAGGGCGGCGACATCTGCCTCATCCGCCTCGAGCGCGGCGGCAGCCGTCGGCGACTCGCCCGCCAGCTCCTCGGCGACCTCGCGAGTGCGGCCGGTCAGCGGGCGACGCCCGGCGAAGCGGGAACCGCGAGCGCTCTCGGCCTCGCTGACGACGCTCTGGGCGGGGGTGCTGCCCTCGACCAGTTCGATGCGCGCCATCGGAGCGTTGTCACCCTGGCGCGGACCGATCTTGATGATGCGGGTGTAGCCACCGTCACGGCCGTCGAAACGCGGGCCGATCTCGGTGAACAGGTGGTGCACGACGGACTTGTCGCGCACCACCTGCAACACCCGGCGCCGAGCTGCGAGGTCACCCTTCTTGGCGGAGGTGACCAGCTTCTCGGCGAGCGGACGGAGCCGCTTGGCCTTGGCGACCGTGGTGGTGATCCCGCCGTGCTCGAACAGCGCCGTGGCGAGATTGGCCAGGATCAGCCGCTCGTGGGCGGGGCTGCCCCCCAGACGGGGGCCCTTGGTGGGCGTGGGCACGGGATCTCCTCGGTGACGGACGTCAGGGCTGGTGGATTTTTAGTACTGCTCGGTCTCGGTGTACGCAGCGCCGTCGTCGGCGCCCGCCGGGTCGTCCAGACTGGTCGAGAAACCGGGTCCGTATCCCTCGGTGCCGTAGGTGTCGACGGCGATGCGCGGGTCGAATCCGGGAGGGCTGTCCTTCAGGGCCAGGCCCATGCCGGAAAGCTTGCCCTTGACCTCATCGATCGACTTCTGACCGAAGTTGCGGATGTCGAGCAGGTCGGCCTCGCTGCGACCGACGAGCTCGCCGATCGTGTGGATGCCTTCCCGCTTGAGGCAGTTGTAGGAGCGGACGGTGAGGTCCATCTCCTCGATCGGCAGCGCAAGATCCGCGGCCAGGGCGGCGTCAGCCGGGGACGGGCCGATGTCGACACCCTCTGCCTCGACGTTGAGCTCCTGCGCGAGACCGAACAGGCCGACCAGGGTGTGGCCGGCGCTCGCCATGGCATCGCGCGGGGTCATCGAACGCTTGGTCTCGACGTCGACCACGAGCCGGTCGAAGTCGGTGCGCTGCTCGACGCGGGTGGCCTCGACCTTGTAGGTCACCTTCAGGACCGGCGAGTAGATCGAGTCGACCGGAATGCGTCCGATCTCCTGACCGACCTGCTTGTTCTGCACGGCCGAGACATACCCGCGGCCACGCTCGACGGTGAGCTCGATCTCGAGCTTGCCCTTGTCGTTCAGGGTCGCCAGGTGCAGGTCGGGGTTGTGGACCTCGACGCCGGCCGGCGGCGCGATGTCAGCAGCGGTGACGACGCCCGGACCCTGCTTGCGCAGGTACATCACGGTCGGCTCGTCGTTGTCGGAGCTGACGACCAGTTCCTTCAGGTTGAGGATGACCTCGGTGACGTCTTCCTTGACCCCGGGAACGGTGGAGAACTCATGGAGCACGCCGTCAATGCGGATGCTCGTCACGGCGGCACCCGGGATGGACGACATCAGGGTGCGGCGAAGGGAATTGCCGAGGGTGTAACCGAAGCCCGGCTCGAGCGGCTCGATCACGAACCGGGAGCGGAACTCGTCGACGGCCTCTTCGGCGAGGGTGGGACGCTGTGCAATAAGCACGGTGGAGCCTCCTATTTCTTCAGGCGACCGCTATATGACGCCTGACATACCCGGGCCGGCTCTGTCTCCGGCCCGGGGTGGTGCTACTTCGAATAGAGCTCGACGATCAGCTGCTCCTGGACCGGGGTGTCGATCGCGCCCCGCTCCGGGAGGGAGTGCACGAGAGCCCGCATCGAGGGCGAGATGACCTCGAGCCAGGCCGGCGTGGTACGGCTTCCGGCCAGCTCCCGCGCGATGACGAACGGGGTCATCTCGTGGCTCTTGGGCCGGATCTCGACGATGTCGTTGGCCGAGACGCGGTAGCTCGGGATGTCGACCTTCTTGCCGTTCACCAGGACGTGGCCGTGGCGCACGATCTGGCGGGCGGCGTCGCGGGACGACGCGAACTGGGCGCGGTAAACGACATTGTCCAGCCGCGACTCGAGGATGCGCAGCAGCTCGTCACCGGTCTTGCCGGAACGGCGGTTGGCCTCGTCGTAATAGCCGCGGAACTGCTTCTCGAGAATTCCGTAGATACGCGCGCACTTCTGCTTCTCACGCTTCTGAAGCAGGTACTCGCTGTCCTTGGTGCGGCCACGGCCGTGCTCGCCCGGCGGGTAGGGCCGGATCTCGATCGGGCACTTCGGGGTCTCGCACTTGCTGCCCTTGAGGAACAGCTTCATCTTCTCGCGACGGCAGCGCTTGCAGTCGGGGCCGGTGTAACGGGCCATGTCTCCTCAGTCTCCTGTCTGTCAGACCCGGCGCCGCTTGGGCGGGCGGCATCCGTTGTGAGGGACAGGGGTTACGTCCTGGATCGCGCCGACCTCGAGGCCGGTCGCCTGCAGGCTGCGAATGGCGGTCTCGCGGCCGGAGCCGGGACCCTTCACGAAGACGTCGACCTTGCGCATGCCGTGTTCCATGGCCTTGCGCGCAGCGTTTTCCGCGGCCATCTGCGCCGCGAACGGGGTCGACTTGCGAGAACCCTTGAAACCGACGTGACCGGCGGACGCCCAAGAGATCACCGCGCCGTTGGGGTCGGTGATCGAGACGATCGTGTTGTTGAAGGTGCTCTTGATGTGGGCGTGGCCGTGAGCGACGTTCTTGCGCTCTTTGCGTCGGACCTTCTTGACGCCGGCGCCTGCTCGCTTTTGCGGGGGCATCCGTTACTTCTTTCCTGGCTTCTTCTTGCCGGCGATGGCGCGGCGCGGGCCCTTGCGGGTGCGGGCGTTCGTGTGGGTGCGCTGTGCATGCACCGGGAGGCCGCGGCGGTGGCGGATGCCCTGGTAGCAGCCGATCTCGACCTTCAGACGGATGTCTGCGGCGACCTCTCGGCGAAGGTCACCCTCGACCTTGTAGGTGGAATCGATCCACCCGCGGAGGCGAAGCAGTTCGTCGTCGCTGAGATCGCGAACCCGGGTGTCGGGGCTGATCCCGGTTTGCGCCAAGGTCTCCTTGGCCCGGGTACGGCCGATGCCGTAGATGTAGGTAAGGGCGATCTCCATCCGCTTCTCTCGCGGCAGATCGACCCCTGAAAGACGGGCCATGTGTGGGCAGAACTCCTTCTGGTCTCGGAGGTCTTCACGCGCTCCCTCCCCACCTGCCCGGTGAGGCCCCGGCCTCCGACCGGGGGTGTCCAGCTGCTGACGGAACCGGCGAAACTGCGCAGCTGGTGGAACGCGTTCGAGGTGATCGCGCCTTGACTAGCGAACTAGCCCTGACGCTGCTTGTGACGCAGATTTTCGCAGATGACCATGACTCGCCCGTGACGGCGAATCACCTTGCACTTGTCGCAGATCTTCTTGACGCTGGGCTGAACCTTCACGGCTGCGTTACTCCCTTGCGTGCGCAGCCGGCAAAATGCCGCCCGGACGCTCGATGGCTTACTTGTAGCGGTAGACGATGCGACCGCGGGACAGGTCATAAGGCGAGAGCTCCACGACGACCCGATCCTCGGGAAGGATCCGGATGTAGTGCTGGCGCATCTTGCCACTGATATGAGCGAGCACCTTGTGCCCGTTCTGCAGCTCCACGCGAAACATCGCGTTCGGCAATGGCTCGACGACCTTGCCCTCGATCTCGATAGCCCCGTCTTTTTTCGGCATGTCCTCCGCGATCCTGGTGATGCTGCTTGTTATTTGTTGGAACGGTCCTGCTGTGCGGCACATTCCGGGCGCCACCCTCGCGTAAGCACGCGAGCGGCCCGGCCGAGCAGCCGACACGCCATGCTACGCCATCTGTCCGTAACACCCAAACTCCGTCGCAGGTCGCGACAGGTCAGGCAGTCGCAGGCCTCGACAGGTCAGCCGGCGGCGGCCTGCGGTACCGGCTGGCCTGCCTTCACACCCAGCTCCGCCAGCTTGGCGACCCCGCCGTCGAAGGCGGTGAGCACCCACGGGCCCTCTTCGGTGATGGCCACCGTGTGCTCCCAATGCGCAGCCCAGCGCCGATCGGACGTGACGACGGTCCACTCGTCCTCGAGCACCCGCGTATCGGGGGCGCCGAGGGTGACCATCGGCTCGACCGCCAGCGCGAGACCCTTGACCAGTCGCTGGCCACGCCCTGGACGTCCGTAGTTCAGCAGGTGAGGCGCCTGGTGCATGGCGGTGCCGATGCCGTGGCCGCCGTAATTGTCGACGATGCCGTATGGACCCTGCGGCCCGGTGTGGCGCCTGACCTCACGCTCGACCTCGTGGCTGATATCGGTCAGCCGTCCGCCGAGCTGGGCGGCCGCCAGGCCGGCCCACAGCGACGCTTCGCACACCCGCGAGAGCTCCAGCGCTTCAGGTGCCACCTCCCCGACCGGGACCGTGATGGCCGAATCGCCGTGCCAGCCGTCAAGAATGGCTCCGCAGTCGATCGAAAGGAGATCGCCGTCACGCAGCACGCGCGGGCCGGGGATGCCGTGCACCACTTCGTCGTTCACCGAGGCGCAGATGCTGCCCTGGAATCCCGGCTGGCCCATGTGGCCGCCGTAGTTCAGGAAAGACGGGACCGCGCCCTCGCCGCGGATCGAGCTCTCGGCAATCTCGTCGAGATCCTTGGTGGTCATACCCGGAGTGACCGCCTGCCGCAGCTTGTCCAGCGTGCGGGCAACAACCAGCCCGGCCTCGCGCATCAGCAGGATCTCTGAGCGCGATTTGATCTCGACTTCGTCGCGCCGGGTCATGCGCCTCGCCTCATATCTTCAGCTCGTCGTGCCGTCGTCCTTGTCAGTCGAGGATCAGTCCTCGTATCTGCGTAGTGCCTCGAGCGCCCGGTCGGTGATGTCATCCACCGGTCCGGTCGCGTCGATACCTACCAGGATGCCTCTCGCTGCGTAAAACGAGATGAGGGGCGCCGTCTGTTCCGCATAGACCTCGAGTCGATGACGCACGGTCTTGGGCATGTCGTCGTCGCGCTGGAACAGGTCGCCGCCGCAGCGGTCACACAGTCCTTCACGGGTCGGCGGATCGAAGTCGACATGCCAGATCGTGCCGCAGCGGTGGCAGGTACGGCGCCCGGAAAGGCGGCGCACGACCTCGTCGTCATCAACCACGAGTTCGAGCACGATGTCGAGCTTGTGGCCGAGGTCAGCAAGCAGCTGCTCGAGGGTCTCGGCCTGGGGCACGGTGCGCGGGAACCCGTCGAGCAGGAAGCCGCGGATCGCGTCCTCCTCAGCGAGACGGTTGCGCACCATCTCCACCGTCACCGAATCGGGCACCAGATCGCCGGCGTCCATGTATTGCTTGGCCAGCTTGCCGAGGTCGGTTCCCTCGCTGACATTGGCCCGAAAAATGTCGCCCGTCGAAATTTTCGGGATGGATTCAGCCGACGCTATGAAAGCCGCCTGCGTGCCCTTGCCCGCCCCGGGCGGGCCTACGAGAACGAGGCGCACTAGCGGAGGAAGCCCTCGTAGTTACGCTGCTGCAGCTGGCTCTCGATCTGCTTCACCGTCTCCAGGCCCACCCCGACCATGATCAGGACGCTGGTGCCGGCAAACGGGAATTGCTGATTCTTAGTCAGGTTCAGCAGCGCCAGCGGCAGAACGCAAATGATGCCGAGAAACAGCGACCCCGGAAGCGTGATCCGAGAAAGCACCCGTTCCAGGTACTCGGAGGTCGGGCGTCCGGGACGAATGCCAGGAATGAAGCCGCCGTACTTCTTCATGTTGTCGGCGACTTCTACCGGGTTGAAGGTGATCGCGACGTAGAAATACGTGAAGAAGATGATCAGCGCGGCGTAGGTCACCAGATACAGCGGGTTGTCGCCGCGTACGAGGTAACGCTGCTCGAAGTCCTGGAACGTCTTGTTGGTCCAGACCTGGCCGAGCAACTGCGGCAGCTGCAGCAGCGACGACGCGAAGATCACCGGCACGACACCGGCCTGGTTGACCTTCATCGGGATGTAGGTCGAACTGCCGCCATACATTCGGCGGCCGATCATGCGCTTCGCGTACTGCACCGGGATGCGCCGCTGGGCCTGCTCCACGAAGACGACAAACACCACGATCGCGAGGCCGAGCAGCAGCACCAGGGTGAAGACCACGCCACCGGCGGCCTGCTGGATGCCCGAGCCCTGCGAGGGAAGCCGGGCGGCGATCGAGGTGAACATCAGCAGCGACATGCCGTTGCCGACGCCCTTGCCGGTGATGAGCTCACCGAACCACATGATCACCGCGGTGCCGGCGACCATCGTGATGACGATGATCGCGGTATTCCAGACCGAGGGATCTCGGATGATCGCTTCTGTACAGCCGGGGATCAGCCGGTTGGAACGAGCCAGCGCCACGATGCCCGTCGACTGCAGCACGGCGAGTGCGAGCGTCAGGTACCGGGTGTATTGAGTGATCTTGGTTTCGCCGGCCGCGCCCTCTTTCCGAAGGCGTTCCAGGCGGGGAATGACGACGCTCAACAGCTGCATGATGATGCTGCTGGTGATGTAGGGCAGGATCCCGAGCGCGAAGACCGAAAGCTGGAGCAAAGCCCCGCCACTGAACAGGTTCACCAGTGAAAGCAGGTTCTTGTTAGAACTGCTTTGGTTGCCCGTCAGACAGTCGTGGATGGCACGCGTCGAAACGCCCGGCGCAGGGACCGTGCTGCCAATACGGAACAGCACAATGATGCCGAGCGTGAACAGAAGCTTTTTGCGCAGGTCAGGCGTGCGGAACGCCCGTCCGAAAGCGGAGAGCACGGCTCCTCCCTGCAGGAGTCTTAGTTAGGCGGCTACGGGGGGCAGCCGCTCAGCTGGAGCGCCAGGGGTGCCTCAGGCGACTGTAACAGTCGGATTGCGACGGGTCCCGTGCGCGAACGCCCTTCGACACGGCCGAACAATGATGCCGCCCCCCTCGGTCCGAGCCGACGGGGGCGGCGTCATTGATCAGCACAAACGCTCAGACCTCTATCGCCGCGCCTCCGGCTGCCGAGAGCTTTTCCTTCGCTGAACTGGAGAAGGCGTTGACGCTGACCTGCATGGCCACCGACACACCGCCGTCGCCGAGCACCTTCACGGGGTGCCCACGACGGACAGCGCCCTTGTCCACCAGGTCGTCGACGCCGATGGCCCCGCCGTCCGGGAAGAGCTCGCCGAGCCGGGTCAGGTTGACGACCTGGTACTCGACCCGCGCCGGGTTGCGGAAGCCCTTGAGCTTCGGCACGCGCATGTGCAGGGGCATCTGACCGCCCTCGAACCGCGCCGGCACGTTCTTGCGGGCACCGGTGCCCTTGGTGCCCCGGCCTGCGGTCTTACCCTTCGAGCCCTCACCGCGTCCGACGCGGGTCTTGGCCTTCTTTGCTCCGGGGGCCGGACGCAGGTGGTGCACCTTGAGACCGCGGCCCGACAGCACGGAGCTGTCGGCCTCGGTCTGCGTTGTTTGCTCGCTCATGGCTATACCTCCTCGACCTGCACGAGGTGAGCCACTGCGCGGACCATGCCCCGAACCTCGGGGCGATCCTCACGGGTCACCGTCGCGCCGATCCGACGCAATCCCAGCGTTTTCAGGGTTTCGCGCTGGCGTGCAGTGCCGCCGATCCCCGATTTGCGCTGGGTGATTTTGATGTCTGCCATCACCGTCACGCCCCTGGCGTCAGGACGGGCGCCGACGCTGCCATACCGGCAGCCCGGGCACGAAGCAGCGCAGCCGGGGCAACGTCTTCGAGCGGCAGCCCGCGGCGAGCGGCGATCTCCTCGGGACGGGTCAGTCCCTGAAGCGCCGCGACCGTGGCCCGGACGATGTTGATGGGGTTGGACGAACCCAGCGACTTGGAGAGCACGTCGTGGATTCCGGCGCACTCCAGCACGGCGCGGACCGGTCCGCCGGCGATGACGCCGGTACCCGGGGAAGCCGGCTTCAGGAGCACGACACCGGCCGCGTCCTCACCCTGGACGGGGTGAGGAATCGTGGCGAGGATCCGCGGGACCTTGAAGAAGTGCTTCTTGGCCTCCTCGACGCCCTTCGCGATCGCGGCGGGCACCTCCTTGGCCTTTCCGTAGCCGACACCTACCGTGCCGTCACCGTCGCCGACGATCACGAGAGCGGTGAAGGAGAAGCGACGGCCACCCTTGACGACCTTCGCGACCCGGTTGATGGCGACAACGCGCTCGATGTACGCGGACTTCTCCGCTGCGGCCCCACCTTGGCGGTCGCGTCGGTCACGGCGTTCGCCGGTGCCGCCTGCGCGGCGTTGACCTGGCATATCGGAGTCGTCCTTCCTAGAACCGGAGCCCGGCTTCGCGGGCCCCATCTGCGAGGGCGGCAATGCGCCCGTGATACTTGCGGCCGCCGCGGTCGAAGACGACAGCGTCGATGCCGGCCGCCTTGGCGCGCTCGGCAATGAGAGCTCCGACGGCGGCAGCCGCCTTGCTCTTGTCGCCGACTGAATTTCCAGCACCGCGAAGCGTGACGTCGAGCGTGGAGGCCGACGCCAGCGTGTGACCACGGGTGTCGTCGACGACCTGCGCGTAGATGTGGCGCGCCGAGCGGGTGACGACCAGGCGCGGCCGCGCCGTGCTGCCCGTGACCCTCTTACGCACCCGGAAGTGCCGGCGCGTGACGCCGGCCCGCCGTGTGGCGGAGATGGTGGATGGCATTACTTGCCCGCCTTCCCGACCTTGCGGCGGATGACCTCGCCTTGGTAACGCACGCCCTTGCCCTTGTACGGGTCAGGCTTGCGCAGCTTGCGGATAGTGGCAGCGACCTCGCCGACCTGCTGCTTGTCGATGCCGCTCACGACGAACCGGGTGGGTGCCTGGACCTCGAAGGTGATGCCTTCAGGGGCCTTCACCGGCACCGGGTGGCTGAAGCCGAGCGCGAATTCCAGGTCGCGGCCGCGGGCCTGGACCCGGTAGCCGACGCCGACGATCTCGAGCGTCTTCGCGAACCCGGTGGTGACGCCGGTGACCATGTTGGCCAGCAGCGAGCGGGTGAGGCCGTGACGGGCCCGGCTGTCGCGCTCGTCGTCGGGACGCTGCACGAGCAGCTGACCGTCCTCCTGCACAACAGTGATGGGCTCGATGACGGTGTGGGAAAGCGTGCCCTTGGGTCCCTTGACGGTCACCTGCTGGCCGCTGAGGGTGACCTCGACGCCGGAGGGGACGGGGACCGGGAGCCGGCCGATACGTGACATGGCCGCCTACCAGACGAAGGCGAGGACTTCCCCGCCCACGCCCCGCTTAGCAGCCTGCTTGTCTGTCAGCAGGCCGGTCGATGTGCTGATGATGGCCACGCCAAGCCCGCCGAGCACCTTCGGCAGGTTGGTCGCCTTCGCGTAGACGCGCAGGCCTGGCTTGGAGATCCGGCGGATACCGGCGATCGTGCGCTCACGGTTCTGGCCGTACTTGAGGTCGACGATGAGCACGCGCTCGACGCCTTCACCCTCGCTCGACCAGCCCTTGATGTAGCCCTCCTGCTGGAGGATCTCCGCGATGTGGGTCTTGATCTTGCTGTAGGGCATGCGCACGGTGTCGTGGTAGGCCTTGTTGCCATTGCGGACGCGCGTGAGCATGTCAGCAATCGGGTCGGTCATCGTCATGGACGCAGCACCGCCGTAAGGAATGTCTTCATATCCGTGCCTTGCCTTCCCGCGGTGGTTCCCCGCCTGGGGCCTTCCGCGTAGAGGGGGTGGAGTAGCGAAAAGATGATCGCTACCAAGAGCTCTTGGTGATGCCCGGCAGTTCGCCGCGGTGAGCCATCTGACGCATGCAGATGCGGCAGAGGCCGAAGGCGCGGAAGACGGCGCGGGGACGGCCGCAACGCTGGCAACGGGTGTAGCCGCGCACCTTGAATTTCGGCTTGCGATTGGCCTTCTCTACGAGCGCTTTCTTTGCCATTCCTCAGCTCTCCCGGAACGGGAATCCGAGCGCACGAAGCAGCGCCCGTCCCGCGTCATCTGTTTCGGCGCTGGTGACGATCGTGATGTCCATTCCTCGGACGCGATCGACGCGGTCGGGGTCGATCTCGTGGAAGATCGACTGTTCGTTGACGCCGAAGGTGTAATTGCCGCGGCCGTCGAACTGGCGGGGCGATAGCCCGCGGAAGTCACGGATACGGGGAAGCGCGATCGACACGAGGCGGTCGATGAACTCCCACATCCGGTCGCCGCGCAGGGTGACCTTGGCGCCGATGGGCTGACCCTCGCGCAGCTTGAACTGCGCGATGGACTTGGTGGCCCGCCGGACTGTGGGCTTCTGACCCGTGATCAGCGAGAGGTCGCGCACGGCGCCATCGATGAGCTTGGCGTCACGGGCAGCGTCGCCGACACCCATGTTGACGACAACCTTGACCAGGCCGGGCACCTGCATGATGTTCTCGATGCCGAGCGAGGACTTCAGCTCCGGGAGCACCTCGCCGCGGTAGCGCGTCTTCAGGCGCGCCGGCGGACGGGTGGGGGCTTCTTGGGTGGCGGTCATCAGACATCCACCTCGTTGCCACCGCTACGCACGACGCGGACCTTCTTGCCCTCGTCGTCGATCCGGTACCCGAGGCGTCCGGGCTTGCCGGTCTTCGGGTGCACGAAACCCACGTTGCTCACGTGAATGGAGGCCTCGGTCTCGATGATCCCGCCGGTCTGGCTGCCGCGGGCGCTCTGAGCCTGCTTGGTGTGCTTCTTGATCCGGTTGGCGCCCTCGACCAGCACCCGGTCGTCCTTGGGGTACGCGACAATGACCTTGCCACGCAGCCCCCGGTCCTTGCCGGAGAGCACCTGAACGGTGTCGCCCTTCTTGATCTTCATGTCCTCAGATCACTTCCGGTGCCAGCGAGATGATCCGCATGAACTTGCGATCGCGCAGCTCGCGGCCCACCGGGCCGAAAATGCGAGTACCACGCGGGTCGCCCGTGTCGCGAATCAGCACGGCGGCGTTTTCGTCGAATTTGATGTACGTGCCGTCAGGGCGGCGGCGCTCCTTGACCGTGCGAACGACGACGGCCTTCACGACCTCGCCCTTCTTCACGCCGGCGCCGGGGAGCGCATCCTTCACGGTGCCGACGATGATGTCGCCGATGCCCGCGTAGCGACGGCCGGAGCCGCCGAGCACGCGAATGCAGAGCAGCTCCTTGGCGCCGGTGTTGTCGGCGACACGGAGTCGCGATTCCTGCTGGATCATCGGGCACGCTCCAGGATCTCCACGACGCGCCAGCGCTTGGTCGCCGAGAGCGGACGGGTCTCCATCAGCAGCACGCGATCGCCGATGGCGGCATCGCCCTCGTCATGCGCCTTGTAGCGGGTGGTCCGCCGGATGGTCTTGCCGTAGAGCGGGTGCTGGACCCGGTCTTCGACCTCGACGACGACCGTCTTGGTCATCTTGTCGCTGACCACCAGGCCCTCACGGACCTTGCGGTTACCGCGCACCTCGGTGGCGGAGCCACCGGTAGCGCCGGTCGCTTCTGCGGGGGTACTCATGCGGATGCCTTCTCGGTCTTCGACGTGGAGTCAGCGGCCTCTTCGTCCGCTGATTCTTCGGCGATGACCTGATAGGTGATACCGAGCTCGCGCTCGCGCATCACGGTGTAGATACGGGCGATGTCACGGCGGACCGTCTGCAGCCGCCGGTTGTTGTCCAGCTGCCCGGTAGCGACCTGGAAGCGCAGATTGAACAGCTCCTGCTTGGCTTCCTTCAGGCGCGAGACGAGCTCCTCGTCGCCTTCGCTACGCAGCTCGAGTGCAGTCGACTTGGCCATCAGACGCTTGCCCCCTCTCGCGTGATGAAGCGGCACTTCATCGGCAGTTTGTGCATCGCACGACGCATCGCCTCGCGGGCGAGAGCCTCGTCGACGCCGGACAGCTCGAACATCACACGGCCCGGCTTGACGTTGGCGATCCACCATTCCGGCGAACCCTTACCGGAACCCATGCGGGTCTCGGCCGGCTTCTTGGTGAGCGGACGGTCCGGATAGATGTTGATCCAGACCTTTCCACCACGCTTGATGTGGCGGGTCATCGCGATACGGGCCGACTCGATCTGCCGGTTGGTGACGTAGGCAGACTCGAGAGCCTGGATCCCGTAGTCACCGAAGGCGATCGAGGTGCCGCCCTTGGCTGCCCCAGAACGGTTGGGGTGGTGCTGCTTGCGGTGCTTGACCCGGCGAGGGATGAGCATGCGTCAGCCCTCCTGATCCGGTTCGGGCGCTGCGTCGGCAGCGGGAGCTTCAGTGGCTTCCGTGGCTTCCGCAACCGCGCTGGCCTCGGGAGCCGCAGTGGCTTCCGGAGCTTCCGGAGCTTCAGCGGCGATCTCGGCAGCCACCTCAGGGGTGATGGGGGTCTCGACCAGGGTCGGGATCTCCTCTGCCGGCGGGGCGGTGACCGCCTCTTCGGCAGCCGGAGCAGGCGTGCTCTGACGCGACTGCGCCTGAGCTGCTGCGGCCCGCCCGGCATCGGTACCGGCCGCGGTCGTCCCTGTCGAACCACTGCGAGGCCGGCGGACCGGACGCTCGCGGCGCTGCTGACGCAGAACGGCCTCCTGAGCCTCGCGCTCGGCGCGGCTCGCGATCACGTCACCCTTGTAGATCCAGACCTTCACACCGATGCGGCCGAACGTGGTCCGAGCCTCGTAGAAGCCGTAGTCGATGTCGGCGCGCAGCGTGTGCAGCGGCACCCGACCCTCGCGGTAGAACTCCGAGCGGCTCATCTCGGCGCCGCCGAGGCGACCGGAGCACTGCACCCGGATGCCCTTCGCGCCGCCCTTGAGCGCGCTCTGCATCGACTTGCGCATGGCGCGGCGGAAGCTGACGCGGCTAGAAAGCTGCTCAGCGACCCCCTGTGCGACGAGCTGGGCGTCGATCTCCGGGTTCTTGACCTCGAGGATATTCAGCTGCACCTGCTTGCCGGTGAGCTTCTCAAGATCGCCGCGGATGCGGTCGGCCTCTGCGCCGCGGCGGCCGATGACGATGCCCGGCCGGGCGGTGTGGATGTCGACCCGCAGGCGTCCCTGGGTGCGCTCGATGTCGACCCGGCTGATGCCCGCGCGCTCCATGCCCTTGGACATCATCTTGCGGATCTTGACGTCTTCACCGACGTAGGCCGCGTACTGCTTGTCCGCGTACCAGCGCGATGTGAACTCGCTGGTGATACCCAGCCGGAAGCCGTGCGGGTTTACCTTCTGACCCACTAGCGTGCCCTCCTCGACGTGCTCGAACGGGGCGCCTGCTCGCGAGCTTCGACGACGACCGTGATGTGGCTGGTGCGCTTGCGCACCCGATACGCGCGGCCCTGGGCCCGCGGGCGGAAACGCTTGAGGGTCGGGCCCTCATCGACGTACGCCTCGCTGATCCACAGCGCGTCGCGGTCGAGATGCTCGTTGTGCTCGGCGTTGGCCACAGCCGAAGCCACGACCTTGTAGATGTCCTCGCTGGCGGCCTGCGGCGTGAAACGCAGGACGTCGAGCGCGTCGACGGCCTTCATGCCACGGACCATGTCGATGACGCGACGGGCCTTGCGGGGGCCCATATGGGCGTAGCGGGCCTGGGCTCGGGCACCAGGGAGCGGCGCGGCGACGACCTTGGGCGCCCGCTTCGCGGGTGCCTTCTCGAGGTCGGCGGTCTCGGTCTGATCAGCCACGACGAGCCCTCCGGTCGTCCTTGACGTGACCACGGAACGTGCGGGTGAGCGCGAACTCGCCCAGCTTGTGGCCCACCATGCCCTCGGTGATGAACACCGGGACGTGCTTGCGACCGTCGTGCACCGCAATGGTGTGACCGAGCATGTCGGGGATCACCGTCGAGCGGCGCGACCAGGTCTTGATGACGTTCTTGGTGCCCTTGGAGTTCTGGTCGTCGACCTTCTTCAGCAGGTGGTCGTCGACGAACGGGCCCTTCTTCAGGCTGCGTGGCACTTGTTAACTCCTCCCTGCTGAGACGTTGACTGACAAAACAAAACGGTTCATCGCCTGCCCCGGCCTGCCCGGCGACGGCGCACGATCAGCTTGTCGCTCGGCTTGTGCTGCGCGCGGGTACGGCCCTCGGGCTTACCGGCCGGGTTGACCGGGTGGCGGCCACCGGAGGTCTTGCCCTCACCACCGCCGTGCGGGTGGTCGACCGGGTTCATCGCGACACCGCGGACGTGGGGACGCTTGCCCTTCCAGCGCATGCGGCCGGCCTTGCCCCAGTTGATACCTGCCTGCTCGGCGTTACCGACCTCGCCGACCGTGGCGCGGCAGCGCTGGTCGACGTTGCGGGTCTCGCCGGATGGCATACGGAGCAGGGCGTAGGGACCGTCCTTGGCCACCAGCTGCACGCTGGAGCCGGCGCTGCGGGCGATCTTCGCGCCGCCGCCGGGCTTCAGCTCGATGGCGTGGACCACCGTGCCGGTAGGGATGTTGCGCAGAGGCAGCGCATTGCCCGGACGGATGTCGCTGGCCGGACCGCTGACGACGGTGTCGCCCTGGCTGAGCCGGGTCGGCGCGATGATGTAGCGCTTCTCGCCGTCGGCGTAGTGCAGCAGCGCGATGCGAGCGGTGCGGTTGGGGTCGTACTCGATGTGAGCGACCTTGGCCGGCACGCCGTCCTTGTCGCGACGGAAGTCGATGACGCGATAAGCCCGCTTGTGGCCGCCGCCCTGGTGTCGCGCCGTGACCCGGCCGTGCGCGTTGCGCCCGCCCTTGCTGTGCAGCGGGCGGACCAGTGACTTCTCGGGCTCACTGCGGGTGATCTCCACGAAGTCGGCCACGCTGGCGCCGCGGCGCCCCGGCGTCGTCGGCTTGTACTTACGGATACCCATGTGTCTCTCGTCTTTTCGTCTCGTTTAGTCGCGGTCAGCGGCGCTAGGCGAGGCCGTCAGGCCCCGGGCCCACCGAAGATGTCGATGGTTTCCCCGGCCCGAAGGCTCACCAGAGCGCGCTTGGTCGCCTTGCGCTGACCGAAGCCCGCACGGGTGCGCTTGCGCTTGCCCTGCCGGTTGGCGGTGTTCACCCGGTCGACCTTCACGCCGAAGATCTGCTCCACGGCGATCTTGATCTGGGTCTTGTTGGCGTCAGGCCGGACGATGAAGGTGTAGGTGCCTTCTTCGACCAAGCCGTAGCTCTTCTCGGAGATGACCGGGGAGAGAATGACGTCACGCGGATCGGGGATCATTCGCCCACTCCATCAGGATCCTTGGCAGCTTCGGTGTCGCTGGCTGCCCCTTCGGCCTCGGCCTCGAACTTGGGCGCGTCCTCGATCTCGCTGCTGGTCGCGTCCTTGACCTCGGCGACCATCTCCTCATCGGAGACGCCTTCGCCCGCAGCCTTGGTCTCGCCCACGGGCTCGGTGTCGGGCTCGGGCTTGGTCTCGGCCTTGGTGGCGGCGGCCTTTCGCGGCGCCCGGGCCTTCTTCGGCTCCGGAGTGCTCACCGGCTCCTTCGCCAGCGTGGTCACCGCGTCGGCCAGGTCGTCGAGCTCCGACTCGCGGGCAACAGCGTCAGCGCCCTTGCCCTTCGGCGGCCCGGCCAGGAACTCAGCCAGTGCGCCTTCCGTGAAGACGACATCGTCGCTGACGAGCACGTCGTAGGTGTTCAGCTGGCCCGGCGCGATCAGGTGAACCTCGCGCACGTTGCGCAGGCTCTTCCAGGTGAGCTCGTCACGCCGCTCCGCCACCACGAGAACGTGGGTGCTTCCGACCACCGCGCGAAGGTGAGCCGCAGCCGTCTTGGTCGACGGCACACCGAGTGCCTCGTCGATAACGCCGCTGACGACGTGAATCCGCCCGTGGCGGGCCCGGTCAGAAAGGGCTCCCCGCAGCGCGGCGGCCTTCATCTTCTTGGGGGTGCGCTGCACGTAGGAGCGGGGGGTCGGTCCGTGGACCACTCCACCGCCGGCGAACTGCGGCGCCCGGGTAGAACCCTGGCGTGCACGGCCGGTGCCCTTCTGGCGGTAGGGCTTCTTCCCACCGCCGCGCACCTCCCCGCGGGTCTTGGTGTCGGCGGTGCCCTGCCGCGCGGCGGCCAGCTGGCCCACGACGACCTGATGGATCAGCGGAACGTTGACCTGCACGTCGAAGACGGCGGCAGGCAGTTCAGCAGTTCGCTTCAGGTCACCGGAAGGCGACTGGACCGACACGTTGCGGGTGACGCCCTCAGCGACGGCGGCGCTCACTGGTCAGCCCCTTCATTCGCTGCCTCGACAGCTGGTGCTTCTGCGGACGTAACGGCGGGCTCGAATGCGTCGGGCGCCACGCGCTTGGAAGCGCTGCGCACCAGGACGAGTCCGCCGTCGGGACCGGGGATGGCGCCGCGCACGAGCAGCAGCCCGCGCTCAGCGTCAACCGCGTGGATCACGAGGTTGGCCGTTGTCGACCGCTCGTTGCCCATGCGTCCGGCCATCTTGACGCCCTTGAAGACGCGGCCAGGAGTCGCGCAGCCGCCGATGGAACCTGGCGAGCGGTGCTTCTTCTCGACGCCGTGCGAAGAGCTCAGGCCCTTGAAGCCGTGGCGCTTCATGACGCCGGCGTAGCCCTTGCCCTTGCTGGTAGCGGTGACATCGACGATCGCACCGGCACTGAAGGCCTGCGCGGTGAGCTCGTAGCCCACGGTGTAGGACGACGCGTCCAGCGTGCGCAGCTCGACGATGTGGCGGCGCGGGGTCACGCCGGCCTTCTCGAAATGGCCACGCAGCGGCTTGGGAACCTTGCGCGGATCGATTTCACCGAACGCGAGCTGTACGGCGCTGTAGCCGTCGACGTCGGGGGTGCGCACCTGCGTGACGACGCAGGGGCCGGCCTTGACGACGGTTACCGGAACAACCCGGTTGGCCTCATCGAAGACCTGGGTCATCCCCAGCTTGGTGCCGAGGATGCCGCGGATGACGCGGTCAGCCATCTCGTGACTCCTCCTTAAAGCTTGATCGAGATGTCGACGCCGGCGGGCAGGTCAAGCCTCATCAGCGAGTCGACGGTCTTCGGGGTGGGATCGAGAATGTCGATCAGCCGCTTGTGCGTGCGCATCTCGAAGTGCTCACGGCTGTCCTTGTACTTGTGCGGCGAACGGATGACGCAGTACACGTTCTTCTCGGTCGGTAGCGGCACCGGGCCCGCGACCTGCGCGCCCGTACGGGTCACCGTCTCGACGATCTTGCGTGCCGAACTGTCGATGACCTCGTGGTCGTAGGCCTTGAGCCTGATGCGGATCTTCTGGGCCGCCATCGCTTCTTCTCACCCGGAATCTTGAATGTGGAGCTATTGCCAAGGGTCTGAACGCGAACCGGCGGGCCCTCTTTCGAAGGCCCGCCGGCCGGTGTTGCTTACTTCAG
>DATAZK010000111.1:0-2458 GCA_036272075.1 Frankiaceae bacterium | reverse complement strand
TCGACAGGGTTGTCGCGCGCTACGGAGGCAACCGCGCGATGCGGAAGCGCCGCCGTGTTGGCGCCGCTCTTGTCGATCGTGATCTTCCTAGGCGTTCCATTCTGATTGATCGCCTTGCGCAAGAACCGCAGCGCGGCTCTGCGATCCCGCTTGGCGGTGAGCAGGAAATCCACGGTGGCACCGGCCTTGTCGACGGCCCGATACAGGTATTTCCAGTTGCCCCTGACCTTCACATAGGTCTCGTCCATTCGCCAGCTGGTGCCCACTGCTTCCTTGCGTACTTGGAATTCCTGCTCCAATAGCGGGACATACTTGAGCACCCAGCGATTCAGCGTGGCGTGATCAACCTCGACGCCGTGCTCTTTCATCATCTCCTCGAGCTGGCGGTAGCTGACTGGGTACGCCACGTACCAGCGGACCGCCCACAGGATCACGTCCCGCTCAAAATGGCTGCCCTTAAACTCGATCATCACTTGCTCGCTCGCCGAAACCGTTGCCCGCTAATCCCATCTTCCTTCTTCGGCTTTACATAGACTGTTGATAGCATTGTAGAAAATGCCGTTTCATCCGCCCGCTACTGGCTACACTGCAAGCCCCAGCAGATCGAACGCCTTCTGCTGCACCGGCGTCGGTCGTGTCGCCACGGTCAGGGGATACAGCGGGTTGATCGCGGTGATGATGGTATTGCGCGCCATCGTCGCCAGATCGGCCAGCAGCGTGCGGAAGCTGTGCACCGGCAGTCCATCCGGCGTCACGCCTGTCGTCTGCTTCTTGACCGCGGCCTTTGAACGCAGCGCCTGCGCCACCACACTGCTGCGCAGGGTTTCGGCCTCCTCCTTGTCGGTATCGTCGAACAGCATCGGCGCCAGGCACTGACGCATGTGCCATTCCAGGTAGTAGGCCAGCATGCAGAGAAGGACATGCGCCCGCACCCGATCCTCCAGCCAGTGGTAGACCGGCCGAACCTTCAGATCGACGGTCTTGATGCAGCGAAACGCACGCTCCACCCGGCTCAAGGATTTGTAGCTGCGCACGGTATCCGCGTCGCCGAGGGTCTCGGCGAGCAGGCTGGTGCGCACGACATAAAGCCCGTCGGTTGCCACCTCGGCAGCAATCTCGGTGGTCTTTCTCGCGAAGCTGAAGGCGTCGTCCGTGATATTCAGATCGAAATGCTTTTTCATTTTGTAGGTGTTGAGTACCTCACCGACTGCAAGCGCGATGTCCGTAGTACCGCGCAACGGATTACGCTTGCGCTCGACAGCGGTTTTGATGCGGGCGAGGTCCTTCTCGGTGGCAATCAGCAACTCTTCACGCTTGCGGCTGCGCTCGGCGGCGAGATCGGGATTGCGGCAGACCACCAGCCGCTCGCCGGGGAAGTCGGGGGCGGTGATGGAGGCCAGGTCGCGCTGGTCAAACAGAGTGAGTTGCAAGGCGCCGCTGTTCAGCAGGTCCTTGATCGCCGGTCCGCGCAGCGCGGTGATCCAGTCCAGACCTGCGGCTTTGATGTCCTCGGTGATGCGCGCCTCGGTGATCATGCCGCGGTCGCCGACCAGCACCACATGGCTGAGGCCGAAGCGCTGCTTGAGCTTGTCGATCTGAGGCGCCAGCGTCGTCGGATCGCCGGTGTTGCCGTCGAAGACTTCGATGGCCACCGGACAGCCGTCAGGGGCGCAAAGCAGGCCATAGACGATTTGCAAGCTGCCCTTCTTGCCGTCACGGCTGTATCCACGTTTGGCCAGCGGACAGCAGCGTCCCTCCATGTAGCTCGACGAGACGTCGTAGAGCACCAGCGTGCCGTTCTGGAGGTGGCGCTGGGCCAGCGCGGTCTCGATGGCGGACTGGCGCGCCAGCAGCCAGTCGAGCGCGGCGTAAAGTTCGTCGTCGTCGACCTCGCCGAGCCTGAGCACTTCGCTCAGGCTAGAGGACGCCGTGGCAGGCGACAGCGTCCTGGCGGCAGCGAATTTGGAGACGGGGTCGAGGATGCGACCGATCAGCAGGGCGAGGACGAGGTCGCGGCAGCGGTTGCCGTCGGGGCCGAGGATGCGATCAAGGCCGATCTTGCGCGCCGTTCCGAGGGCGGCGGCGACGTGGCCATGGGGCAGGCTGCGGGTGACGGTGAAGGCGTCCTGCTCGGCGGGAATGACGGTGCCGCCCTTGAGCACGCCGCGCAAGCCTTCGACGTGAGCGGGGGACCAGTCGGAGAGGTTGCAGAGCGTGCGTTTGCGGACCTTACCCTCGTGGCGATAGCTCTCGCGCAGAAGGATGGCGGGCGGCGAGTTCCGGTTCGGGACGGCTTCGATATACATCGAGGGAACGGGAACAGATCAGGCCGCGGCGTACAAGTCACAAGCGCGTTATTACATGGCTACATTTCTAGACGGTCCCGGACAGTTTTTCCCGGACTTCCGCCGATTTGTAGTAATGGCAAGTCGGAAGTTCGGTTATGACGAGCGACAGC
>DATAZK010000110.1:0-4748 GCA_036272075.1 Frankiaceae bacterium | reverse complement strand
CCGAGCGCCCCAGCGCCCGCAAACCCTGGCGCCAGTCCCCAGGCGAGCCACGCCCCCTCAACTCACCCCGGCGACACCAAATCCGAGCGCCCCAGCGCTCGCAAACCCTGGCGCCAGTCCCCCAGCCCGCCGCGCCCGATTCCCCTTAAATTGCAGGCATTCCGAAGTTCTCACGCCAGACGCTGGTCTGGTTGGTGAGCGGGAAGGGCTGATCGGGAACGGAGACGTCGAGCCGCTCGCAGAGGGGTTCCCACCCGTCGGTGGCGGTCCATTCGAGCAGGCGCTCGGCCGGCACCGCTTCGCGCACGGCATCGTTGTGACGCTCGAAGGCGGCCTTCATGGCCGACGCGTCCTCCAGGTCTGCGCAGAAGCGGGTTTCCATCATCCCGCGCACGCTCTCGAACCAGGGCAGCAACTCCGGGGGCATCTTGTCGAACACCTGAAAGATGGTGTTGTGCGCGCTCTCATACCAAGAGTCGGTGTCGCGTACGGAGAGGATCACGAGCGCGTCGGGATTGGCTGCCGTGAGCTCGGGCCAGAATGATGCGCCGGGCCAGTCGACCTGGGCGACGTAGCCATCCAGCAGGTCATGCCAATCGACTTCGCGGCCGTCGATCGCGTCGGTCCAACCCGGGATCTGGTTCGGGTTCGCGACCATCTCGAACATGTGATGACACGGCCCGCCCAGCAAGGTCTCCAGAGCGACCTTGAGGGAATTGGTCCCCGTACGTCCCACGCCGGCACCCACGACCCGTAACGCCATCGCGCCATTCCCCCTTGATCAGCAGTCGCGCCAACCTAGACCGGGTTGATCGGCGACGTCTCGGACTCGGGGAATCTCGCCGCCTAATCAGCCGCCGGGGGGTGTGTGGCGCGCCCAGCTTCCGGGATGGTCCGGGTCGATGACGACCTCATACTCCGGGTTCGCGGCGATGAAGCCTTCGAGGATCGGGCAGAGCACCGTGACCTTCAGATGCTGCGCGCGAAGGTCGTCGAGCGCGTCGCGCATCAGCCGCTTGGACAGGCCCCTGCCGCCGTAGCCCTCTTTGATGAACGTGTGCGTGAAGATCCGACGCGAGCCGGCGAGCTCGTAGACCATCAGGCCGGCGCTCTCGCCGTCGACCCGCAGTTCGTAGAAACGATCCGCGGTGTTCTCGAGAACCTCGATGTGGGCGCTCCCACCAGCGGGCGTCGGTTCGTTCATGAGGCCATCCTTGCGCTCAAGGCTGCACGGTCAGACGCCCGGCGCGGGACTGCGGCTATCCTGCCCTGAACTCGTCAGGGAGTAGGTATCGCGATGACCGAGCACCAGTCGATGAACACCGTCATTCATGCAGCGATCCGGCGGGATCTTGGCCGATTCGACCAGGCGCTGTCGGCATTTCCGGCTGGTTCCCAGAGCAGGGCCGATCAGCTGGCGACGGCTTGGGAAAACTTCACTTTTCAGCTGCACCACCATCATTCGGATGAGGAGACCATCTTCTGGCCGGCGCTGCGATCCCTGGGTGCCGACGAACCGATGGTCGCCGACCTCGCTTCGGAGCACGCCCGGATGCTGGAGGCGCTGGACTCGGCGGGTGAGGCGATGAAAGCGTTCAAGGCCGACCCCTCGGCGGAAAATGCCGCCGCGGCCCGGACCGGAGTCGCCGCGCTCGCCTCCACCGTCGGCGATCACCTCGATCATGAGGAACGCGATCTCGAGCCTTTCGCGGTGGCACAGAAGGGCTCTGCGCCGATGAAGGCAGCCGCGAAGTCGGTACGCAAGGCTCATCAAGGCAACACGGGAGCGTTCTTCGCCTGGCTGCTTGACGGCGCGGATGCCGATGCAGCCCGCGGGCTACGCCAGGAGATCCCACCGCCGGTGGTGTTCGTCATTTCCCGCGTGGCCGGTCGGCGATACACGCGCACCGTCGCGACCGTCTGGGCCTGAATCTTCAGCGCAGCGGGCGAAAGAAAGCGCGTATCTCCTCGACCAGGATTTCTGGCTGCTCCAGAGCTGCGAAGTGGCCGCCGCGGTCCACTTCGGTCCACCGGCGCAGGTCATACTTTCGCTCGGCAGCAGTCCTCGGCACCTGCATGACGTCGCGGGGAAACCGCGCCACGCCTGTCGGGCATTCGATACGCACGGGGCGCACCGCAGCAGGCGGACGGTGCGCGTGCTCCCAGTACCACTGCGTCGAGGAGCGCATGGTCCCCGTCGCCCAATAGATGGTGGCGTTCACGAGGATCTCGTCCTTGGTGAACACGGACTCGACGTCTCCCCCGCAATCGCTCCAGGCCCGCCATTTCTCGAGGATCCAGGCGAGCTGACCGACGGGCGAGTCATGCAGTCCGTACGCGAGCGTCTGCGGGCGGGTGCCCTGAATCGCCATGTAACCACCCCCGTCAGCCATGTAGGCGGCGGTGTCGTGCAGCCACTGCGATTCCTCCTCGGTGCGTTCGCCGCCTTCGCCGGCGATCCCGGCCGGGAAGTTGACGTGGATGCCGACGAGCGCGTCGTCTCGTTGAAAACCCATGGAGGCGCAGACGAAAGCGCCGCGATCGCCGCCCTGGGCGCCGTAGCGGGAGAACCCCAGCACATCACGCATGAGCCTGCTCATCACGCCCGCGCACTCGTCGGCCCCGAAGCCGGTCTGGCGCGGGACGAAGGAGAAGCCGTGTCCCGGCAAGGAAGGAACGATGACCTCGAAGCAGTCCGCCGGGTCACCGCCGTAAGCGGCTGGATCGGCAAGCATCGGAGCGACCTTGACGAACTCCGCGTAGCTGCCCGGCCAGCCGTGCATCAGCAGCAATGGCAGCGCTTTTGGCCCGGCGCCGGGTACCCGCGCGAAGTGCACCGGCTCGCCGTCGACCATCGCGATCGAGCTCGGCAGCACCTGCTCCAGCAGTGCCTCCTGGGTGCGCCAGTCGAAGTCGTGACGCCAGTAGGAGGTCAGCTCTTTGAGGTAGACCAGGTCGGTACCCAACTCCCAAGAAGCACCGACCGAGTCGGGCCACCGAACGCGGTCGAGTCGCTGCTGAAGGTCTGCCAAGACCTCGTCGCTGAGGCGGACAGGGCCCCGCTGCACGTGTGCAGTCAGCGGCACAACACGGTCTCGGTGTCACGGCCGGAGCGCAGAGCAACGCCGGGGAGGGCGCCCGTGCCTTCACCGTCAATGACGGTCGTGATCCCGTTGACGAGAACGCGGGCCACGCCGGTGGAGCCGGCGGTCAGCCGGACCGCACCGGAGGGCAGATCGTGCACCAGCTCCGCCGGGGTCGCGCCCACCGTGTCGGGATCGAAAAGCACGATGTCCGCGTGGAATCCGGGCTCGAGCCGTCCGCGGTCGGTCAAGCCGAAGAGCCGCGCTGGATCGTCGGTGATCGCCTTCACCGCTTGCTCGAGCGTCAGCAAGCGCCTGCCGCGCAGGCAATCCGCGAGCAATTGCGTCGGGTAGGACGCGCCGACCATGCGGTCGAGGTGCGCGCCGGCGTCGCTCCCGCCGAGCATCACGTCGGGGTCACTCCAGATCTCCGCCCGCAGCGCCCAGTGCGCGTCGTCGTCGTCCGGCGCCGACGGCCACAGCACGGTGGCGAGCCGATCGCTGACGACGATGTCGATAAGCGTCGCGAAGGGCTCGGTGCCGCGCTCGGCCGCGATGTCGCGCACGACCCTGCCCTTGAGGCCCTCGTTCTCCGCGCTGTGCGTGTCGCCGATGATGTAGCCGCCGAAGTCGGCCAGCCGGCGAAACATGCCCGCCTCATCGCTGTTGGCGCGCGCCTCCATCCACTGCTGGGTGTCTGGGTCCTGCAGTCGCGCCATGCGCTCCTCGACCGGCAGGCTGAGCACCGCCGACCATCCGGGCATCAGGTTCAGGCCGCAGTAGTTCAGGAAGCTCATGTTCATCGGCACGATGGTCGGCATCGTCAGCGCGACGACGCGGCCGCCAATCTCGCGGGCGCGCCGAGATGCGGTGAGCTGACGCCACCGGCGATCGGGATCACGCGCGTCGACCACCAGCAGATTCCAGTTCAGTGGCCGGTTGGCCGTCGCCGAGAGGCGGGCCACCAGGTCGGCTTCCTGCTCGTCGAATCCGTTGTCACCACCGACGAAAATGCCCTCGAGCGTCGTGCCGGCGTGTTGACCGACGACCGCGCAGAGCTCGATCAGCTCCTCTGACGTCGCCGCCCGCGCGGGCACCCGTTCGTTGTTGCCGTCGCTGTGCAGGTCTGACACATCGAACGACAATCCGAGCGCGCCCTGCTCCAACGACTCGGCAAGCGCCGTCCGCAAGCGGGCCAGCTCCTCCTCGCTGGCCGGGCGCTGATTGGATTCCTGCCCCATGACGTGGCGGCGCAAGGCCGAATGTCCTTGCAGGAAACCGGCATTCACCCCCAGCTGCCCGTCCAGCGCGCCGAGATAGCCGCCGAAGTCCTTCCAGCTCCAGGGCACACCCTGCTCCAGCGCCGCCAGCGGCATGCCCTCGACCTTGGCGAGCAAACGCCTGTTGTAGTCGGCATTTTCGGCCGACAGCGGCGCCAGGCTGAGGCTGCAATTGCCGCCGATCACGGTAGTGACACCGTGCACGTTCGACGGAGAAGCCTGGGGGTCCCAGAACAGCTGCGCGTCGTAGTGGGTATGCGGATCGACGAAGCCGGGGCAGGCGACCAGACCCTCAGCGTCGACGGTCTCTACAGCCGCCTCGTCGACGATTCCGACAGCCACGATCCGGCCGTCCCTGATGCCGACGTCGCCGACGACCGACGGG
>DATAZK010000109.1:0-17019 GCA_036272075.1 Frankiaceae bacterium | reverse complement strand
TGCGCCCGCCGACCTTGCCCTTGACCGATTCCCGCTGGTTACGCGTGTTGGTCGCGCTCGGCAGCATGGCGTACTCCGCCGTCACCCACCCGAGCCCGCTCCCCCGCCGCCATCGCGGCACCTCGCGCTCGACGCTGGCCGCGCAGACCACCCGGGTCTCGCCGAAATTGATCAGCACCGATCCGGCCGGATGTGGCTGCCAGTCACGCTGCATCGTGACCTGACGCAGTTCGTCGTTGGCCCGTCCGTCTGGACGCCCCTCGGTCTGTGCTGTGCTCACGGGCCATCCACTTCAGACGTCGTAGCTCGCGCCGGGTTTGGCGCAAACGATCTCACCCTCGTACTGACTGGTGGCCTCATCCTGCAGCTCCTGCGGGCTGGCCCACGGGACGACATGCGTGAGCAGCAGCTTGTGCGCATCGGCGCGGTGGGCTGCCTCGCCCGCGTCGCGCCCGCTCATGTGGATGCCCGGCGGATTGCCCCGCGAATGGGCCCAGCTCGATTCGCAGAGGAAGAGGTCGGTGTCGCGGGCGAGCTTCTCGACCTCCTCGCAGCTGCCGGTGTCACCGCTGTAGGTGAAGGTGCGCCCACCGGCGGTCATGCGCATGCCGTAGGCCTCGATGGGATGGCGTACCCGATCCAGCTCGATCTCGAACGGGCCGATTGCCCGGTGACCGGCGCGTATCCCGCGGAAGTCGAACACGTCAGACAGGCCGTCGGAGGGCCAGTCGTCGAACGCCCCGCACAGCCGGTGGCGCGTGGAGACGGGGCCGTAGATCGGCATCCGCGGCAGCGGGCCCTCGGGGTGATAGCGCAGCGCGTACGAGTAGGCGACCAGGTCGAGGCAATGGTCGCCGTGCAGGTGCGAGACCAGCACGGCGTTGATGCCGAGCAGCCCGATGTGCTCCTGAAGCGGCCCCAGCGCGCCATTGCCGACGTCGATCAGCAAGCGGAAGCCGTCGTGCTCGAGCACGTACGAGGAACATGCCGTCCCTGGGCCGGGAAACGTACCCGCGCAACCCAGCACCGTCAGCTTCACAGCGCCGCATCCATCACAAGCGCGACGATGGTCATTGCTACAACAGGGTAAAGCCGTTGTGCAGGTCACGTGACACGTGTCGGAAATTTCACAAACGCACGAGCGGGCGCTTACGCCCAGAGTTGGCCTTCCAGAGCTTCCTCGGCCTCTTCCAGGGTCCCGGCGTAGGCGCCGGTCGACAGATACTTCCAGCCCCCGTCACACACGACGAACGCGATGTCAGCGCGCTCCCCAGCAGCGACGGCCTTATCGGCCTGGGCGAGCGCCGCGTGCAGGATCGCGCCGGTCGAGATGCCGGCGAAGATGCCTTCCTGCTGCACCAGCTCGCGGGTACGGCGCAGGGCCGCGACGTGGTCGACGGAGTAGCGCGTGGTCAGCACCGAGGCGTCGTACAGCTCCGGGATGAATCCCTCGTCGATGTTGCGCAGGCCATAGACCAGGTCGCCGTACTGCGGCTCGGCGGCGACGATGCGCACCCCGGGCACCTGCTCGCGCAGGTAACGGCCCACGCCCATGAGGGTGCCCGTGGTGCCCAGCCCCGCCACGAAATGGGTGATGGTCGGCAGGTCGGTGAGGATCTCCGGGGCGGTCGACTCGTAGTGCGCGCGCCAGTTGGCCGGATTGCCGTACTGGTAGAGCATCACCCAGTCGGGGTTCTCGGCGGCGATGCGCTTGGCGACGGCGACGGCTTCGTTGCTCCCACCCGCAGCCGGCGAGGAGACGATCTGCGCGCCCCACATCTCCAGCAGTTGGCGACGCTCGGAGGAGGTGTTCTCCGGCATCACGCATACCAGCCGGTAGCCGCGCTGGCGGCAGACCATCGCCAGCGAGATGCCGGTGTTACCCGAGGTCGGCTCGAGAACGGTGGACCCGGGATGCAGCCGGCCCTCCTTCTCGGCGGCGGCCACCATCCACAGCGCCGGACGGTCCTTGATGGAGCCCGTCGGGTTGTTCTGCTCGAGCTTGGCCCACAGGCGCACGTCAGCCGACGGCGACAGCCGCGGCAGGCCGACCAGAGGGGTATGCCCGACCGAATCGATCAGGCTCTCGAAACGCACCGGCTCAGCGAGCGTCAGGTGCCCCGCCGGCAACCGCGGGCAGGATCGTGACGGTGTCGCCGTCCTTCAGGGGCGCCTCGAGCGCACCGAGGAAACGCACGTCTTCGTTGTTGATGTACACGTTGACGAAGCGGTGCAGCGAACCGTCCTCCGAGATGAGGCGGCCGCGAAGCCCCTCATAACGCGAGTCGACGTCGGTCAGCAGCGCGTCCAGCGTGTCACCGGAAGCCTCGACCGCCTTCGCCCCTCCCGTGTACGTGCGAAGGATCGTCGGCACCTTTACCTGAACAGCCATGATGTCATCCTGCAACATGAGCGCGCCTTACGGGATTCCAGCAGCATTAGCCGACCGTGACCGGTTCCTCTCGAGCCTTGCCCTCCACGATGCGAAACGAACGCACCTCGACCGTCTCGGGATCGCGCGTGGAGACCAGCACGTAGTGCGCTTCGGGCTCGTTGGCGTAGGAGATGTCGGTACGCGACGGGTAGGCCTCGGTGGCGGTGTGCGAGTGGTAGATGACCACCGGCTCCTCGTCCCGCTCCTCCATGTCCTGGTAGAGCGCGAGCAGTTCGGCGGAGTCGAACTCGTAGAACGTGGGCGAGCGGGCCGCGTTCGTCATCGCCAGGAAGCGCTCCGGCACGCCGCCCCGCCCCGCGATCACCCCGCACGCCTCATCCGGATGGTCGCGCCGGGCGTGGGTGACCATCGCGTCGTAGTGGTCCTGTGAGAGCTGCAACACCTACGCGAGATTAGCGGTGATCAGTCGCCGGTGAGAGCCCACAGGAGCGAGTCCTGCAGCTCCCCGAGCCAGACGTAGAGGCTCAGCCGCGGTGCGCGGGGGTCGTCGACCTCCAGCGTCGCGAGTTCGTCGGCGGTGTCCTGGTCGACGTCGAGCGCCGTGCCCAGCGCGAGGCGGGCGTCGTTCAAGGCACCCAGCCAGGCGGCGCTGCCCTCGTCGTCCAGCACGAGCTCGCCGCCTCCTTCGGGCAGCGAATCGAGCAGCCTGATGGCGTTGCCGAATTTGGCGGCGCGAAGCTCGGTTTCGGTGAACCGGCGGAAATCATCAGCAGCCGCAGCGTCATCGGTGTAGGCGTCGGGAAACAGCCGGGAGCTGATGGGATCGGACGGTGGGGTCGGCGCACTCTCCGGCTCTCCGAGCCCGGCGAGCCCGAGATCGCGGGCCCAGGCCTCCCCGTCGGGGGCGGCCGGCTCCGAACCGATGAGTTCGGACATCTCGTTGATCACCTGCGCGAGCACGGCCGTCTCGACCGGGTCCAGCAGGACGGCGATTCCCAAGCGGGTGCGTCTGACGGTGCTCACGCAGCCAGGCGTCCGCTCACGTGTCGTGGGCGAGGGTCGCCCAGAGCCCCGCGCCGTGCAGCCGGGTGACGTCGCGCTCCATCTCCTCGCGGGTGCCGGCCGTGACCACGGCCTTGCCGACGTGATGGACGTCGAGCATCAGTTTCTCGGCCTTGCTCTTCGGGAAACCGAACAGCTGCTGGAAGACGTACGTGACGTAGGACATGAGGTTGATCGGGTCGTCCCAGACGATGGTGACCCAGGGCCGGTCGCTGGCGACCCGTTCCTCTTCGCGCACGCTCTCACCGGTGCGCTCGATGGTCTCAGGCGTAGCGGTAGTCACCTCACCCATTCTGCGCCCACTTTTCGGGCGCTTCCGTACAGTCCCGGCATGTCCAGCACCGCGCTGCTGACCGATCGCTACGAGCTCACGATGCTTCAGGCGGCGATCAAGTCGGGCGCTGCCTCGCAGCCGACGGTGTTCGAGGTCTTCACTCGACGGCTCCCGCCCGGCCGCCGCTACGGGGTCTTCGCCGGGGTCGGACGACTGCTCGACGCGTTCGACGATTTCCGTTTCGGACCGGACGAGCTTCAGCTGCTTCGCGAGACGGGGGTGGTCAACGAGGCAACGGCGCAATGGCTCGGCGAGCACCTCGCCGCGCCGCCTCGGGTCGACATCACCGGGCTGGCCGAGGGCGAGGCCTACGGACCCGGCTCGCCGGTGCTCGTCGTCGAAGGGACGTTCGCTCACGCGGTCCTGCTGGAGACGCTGGTGCTCTCGATCCTCAATCACGACAGTGCCGTTGCCGCTGCGGGAGCGCGGATGACGGGCGCCGCCGGGACCCGCCCCTGCATCGAGATGGGTTCGCGACGCACGCACGAGCAGGCTGCGGTGGCCGCCGCCCGGGCCGCCTACATCGTGGGTTTCGCCGCCACGTCGAACCTGGAAGCCAGCCGGCGCTACGAGATCCCGTCGACCGGGACCAGCGCCCACGCGTTCACGCTCGTGCACGAGACCGAACGCGCCGCGTTCGAAGCCCAGGTGGCCTCACTCGGCACCGAAACGACGTTGCTGGTCGACTCCTACGACCTGATGGAGGGCGTCCGCACCGCCATCGACGTCGCGGGACCCGGCCTCGGCGCGGTCCGGCTCGACAGCGGAGACCTCTCCGCGCTCGCCGGCGAGGTTCGTGAACTGCTCGACAGCCTCGGGGCCACGAAGACCCGCATCATCGTCACCAGCGACCTCGACGAGTACGCGATCGCCGCGCTGGCGGCTGCTCCGGTCGACAGCTACGGGATCGGGACCGCGCTGTCGACGGGGTCGGGAGCACCCACGGCCGGCTTCGTCTACAAGCTGGTTGAGCGCGCCGGACGGCCGGTCGAGAAGCTCTCACCGGGAAAGCTCTCCCGGGGCGGACGCAAGAGCCTGGCGCGCCGGATGGACGCTCGCGGCGTCGCGGTCGAGGACGTCGTCGTGCCGGGCCATGCCGCGCCCGTCGGGCCACAGCTGCGGCCGTTGCACGAGCGGTTGGTGCACGACGGCGAGCGCGTGGCCGAGGTCAGCCTCGCCGAGGCACGCCGCCGCTGGGTGCAGTCGCGAGCCGAACTGCCTGCCGAGGCGCTACGGCTGTCGGCCGGCGATCCCGCGCTGAAGGCGACCTTCGAAGGGTTCTAGCGTCTCCCGTCAGTCCGGGGCCTGGAGCTTGCGCTTGACGACCTTCCCCGTCTCGTTGCGCGGCAGCTCATCGATGAAATGCACGTCCCGTGGCACTTTGTGACGAGCCAGCTTGTCTTTCACGAGCGCCTTGAGCTCGTCCTCACTCACGGGCTTCGAGCCTTTGACGACGTACGCGACGAGCCGCTGGCCCATCTTCTCGTCCTCGACGCCGACCACCGCGGCCTCGCGTACGGAGGGATGCTTACTCAGCAGTTCCTCCACCTCCGCCGGAAAGACGTTCTCCCCGCCGGAGACGATCATCTCGTCGTCGCGGCCCTCGATGAACAAGCGGCCCTGCGCGTCGAACCGGCCGAGATCGCCGCTCGCCACGAGGTCGCCGAGCCGGTCCTTGTCCTCCCCGCCGGTATATCCGGTGAAAAGCATGGGATTGCCGACGAAGATGCGTCCGATCTCGCCTTCGGGTACCTGCGTGCCTTCCTTGTCGACGAGCTTGATCGTGGTCCCGAGCAGCAGCCGGCCGGCCGTCCCCGGCGCCTCGCGCAGATCGGTCGGCGAGGCCACGGTCGCGTAGGCCACCTCCGTGGAGCCGTACAGGTTGTAGACCACCTCGCCGAACGCGTCCATGAACCGGGTCGACAGCTCGCCCGGCAGGGCCGAACCGCTGACCGCGACGACCTTCAGCGAGGAGGTGTCGTAGCGCTTGCGGGTCGGCTCGGGAAGCTCGAGCATCCGCTGCATCATGACGGGAACGACGACCAGCGCGCTGGCCTGATGCTTCTCGACGAGCGCCAGCAATTGCTCGGGATCGAAGCGCCGCGAGAGCACGATGGTGCTCGACAGCAGCAGCCCGAGTCCGAGGTGCGCGAGGCCCCACGCGTGAAACAGCGGGGCGGCGACAACGGTCGTTTCCCTTGCTTTCAAAGGGATTCCGGACAGGAAAGCGGCGGCCGGCTCGAGTCCCTGGATCGAGCGCGAGGCTCCCTTGGGCGTTCCAGTCGTGCCGCTGGTGAGGATCACCTGACGCCCGCGATGGGCAGGACGCGTCAACTGCGACGGGGTGCCCGCGAGCTCGCGAAGGGTGAGCTCGCGGACGTCACCGTCGCTCCAGCCGACCACTCGCAATCGCTCCGCGGGCACATCGGCGAGCAGCCTGTCGAACTCCTCGTCGTAGATGACGGCCTGGATGCCCTCGCGCTCCATCACTTCGCCGAGCTGGTGCGCGCCGAATCCGGTGTTCAGCAGGACCGCATCTGCGCCGGCCTTGGCGACAGCGGACAGCGCGATCGGCATCCAGCGGGAATTGCGCATGAGCAGGCCCACCGACCCGCCGTCACGCACCCCACGCTGGCCGAGGCCGGTAGCGACGCAGGATGACGCCTCGTCGATCTCCCGAAACGTCATGGCTCCGAGCTCGTCGATGACGGCGGTCTCGCGTGGGAAGCGAGCGGCCCCGGCCGCCCAGCCTGCCGCCGGCGTGAAACCCCATCGCAGGAGGGCGAGCCCCATCCCGAGCATGCGATCCGGCCGCGCAGGCCGGGCCGCTCCCGCGCCGGCCAGCACCCGGATCGCGCTGAACTGCGATGAGATCCCCATGTCGATCAGGCCTGCCCGCTCTTAGGTGCGCTCACTCTCGCACGGTGGACAATGGCAGCGTGACGGTCCGCGACAGCCCGCCAGTGTCTCCAGCGCGGCTCGGGGAGATCGCCGTCAGCGTTGACGTCGTCCTGCTGACGCTGCGGGCCGGGCGGCTCTCGATCCTGCTCGTCGCCGGCCGTGACCCACGCGATCCCCTCAGCTGGGCGCTTCCGGGTGGGCGTATCGACGTCTCCGAGAGCCTGGAGACGGCAGCCCGCCGGGCGTTGGCGGAGCAGGCCGGCGTGGAACGGCTGGCCGGTCACCTGGAGCAGTTGCGTACCTACGGCGATCCCGGGCGGGACTCCCGGGGGCGTGTGGTCAGCGTCGGCTACCTGGCGCTGCTGCCGGACTTGCCCAGGCCGGCCGGGAGCCGGGCCGAGCAGGTGCGCTGGTGGCCGGTGGAAGACCTGATGCCCGCGGCACCGGAGGCGCGCGAGGCCGCGCCCCGGCTCGCGTTCGACCACGCGACGATCATGGAGGACGGCATCGAGCGGGCCCGGGCGAAGCTCGAGTACACCTCCCTCGCCGCGGCTTTCGTCGACGAGCCCTTCACGCTCGCCGAGCTGCGGCGCGTGTACGAGGCGGCGTGGGGCGTCGCTCTCGACGCGCCGAACTTCCGGCGCAAGGTGCTCAGCGCGCCGGGCTTCGTGCTGCCGGTCGGGGAACGCTCGGTGCGGCCGGGAGGCGGCCGGCCCGCCGAGCTCTACCGCAGAGGCGAAGCACTCGTCCTTTCCCCGCCGCTGCTGCGACCCGGGTGGGGCCCTACGGGAGCTCCGGTGTCCGGTGGGTCCGGGTCGCCGACGCCTGGGCCGCCGGCGTAAGCCGGATGTAGCCGAGGCTGACGTGCGGCGGCCGGCTGACGACGTAGCCGATCACGTCAGCCACGTCGGATGCCGTCAGCGGCTTCAGCCCCGTGTAGACGCGGTCGGCCGCTTCCTGCGATCCCAGGCGCACCAGCGAGAATTCGGTCTCCACCAGACCGGGCGCAACCTCCGCGACCCGTACCCCGGTGCCGAGCAATTCCAGCCGCAGCGTCTCGGCGAACGCGTGCTCGGCATGCTTGGCCGCGGTGTAGCCGGCGCCGCCGTCATACACCTCGGTCCCGGCCACCGAGCCGATGACGACGATGTGGCCGACGGCCGCCTTGACCGCACCCAGCAGCGCCCGGGTGACCCGCAGCGTCCCCAGCACGTTGGACTGGAACATCTGCAACCACTGGTCTTCGTCCGCCTGCTCGATCGGATCCAGACCCAGCGCGCCGCCGGCGTTGTTCACCAGGACGTCGCAACGCTCGATGCCCGCCGCGAAAGCCAGCACCGACGCGGGATCGGTGACGTCGAGCATCCGCGCTTCGGCAGCGGGACCACACGCCGCCGCTACCTGCTCGAGGCGATCGAGCCGCCGGGCGCCGAGGATGACCCGATAACCCTGACCGGCCAGGGTCTGGGCCGTCGCTGCTCCGATACCGCTGCTGGCTCCCGTGACGACCGCGATGCGTTCCACGGGTTCATCTTTGCCGATGAACCTCAGACAGGCTGAGCGACCGGCAGCATCCGGCTGAGACCGACCTCTTCGAAGGCGGCGAACACCGGCGGCGAGACCCGCAGCGTCAGCCGATCGCTGAGGTAGTGCCAGGCGCCGACGAGCACGCCGACCACGGGCGCGGCCAGATCGGTGACCTCAGACATCTCGATCACCACAGGATTGTGGTCGTGGGCGATTCGCGCGGCCGCGTCACGCAGCTGACCGGCGATCTGCGAGTCGAGCGCCCCCGAAAGCGCGATGATCGTGGCCTCGCCATTGGCGGGCTCCCGAAGTGACATCACCCTCTTGCCATCGACCGCACGGCGCGATGCTGAAGGTGGCTTTGGTCCCAGGCTCTGGGACCACGCCCGCCTCGACGAATCGCTATGCGGTGGTGGACACCGGCTGGTCGGTCCCGCAGTACTTGCACTTGCTGGCCGCGGCGGGAAGGTCGCTGGAAAGGCAAGCCGGGCACGTCTTCACGGAAGCCGGTTCACCGAAGACGGTCGCGCCCTTGCGCGCCATGATGTTCTTGTATGGCGTCACGATGAAGAAGTAGACGACCGCCATGAAGACGACGAAGTAGATGACTGCCGAGAGGAACGATCCGAAGTCCAGGAATGTCTTGGTGTTGCCGGACTGCCCCAGCTGGACACCGAGCCCGACGGCGCCGCCGCCTTGGAAACGGCTGATGATCGGGTTGATGATGAAGTCGGTGAACGCCTTGATCAGCGTGCTGAAAGCCAGAGCGACAATCAGTCCGATCGCGACCACGACTACGTCGCCGCGCATCAAGAAATTCTTGAAACCCTTGAGCATGTTTCCCGCCTTCGACGGGGGCCCGCGCGCGTGACTCGCCGCTTGGGAGGCCCCCTTCAGGCAGAGCCTCCCGCGTAATAGGCGAAAAGCCTAGTAAGCCCCCATCAGCTGGTGATTCGTAAACCTTCGGTGATTTCAAGATCACTACGAGTCACGACGGCTGATCGCCAAAATCATGGCAGGCTGGGCAGGTGCCCACCCTGCAGCTCGCCGGATCCCCGCTGCCGGTCATCGGTCGGGCGCGGATGTACGTCTGCGGGATCACCCCGTATGACGTCACGCACCTCGGCCACGCCTCGACCTTCGTCTGGTCCGATCTCGCCACCCGGGTGCTGCACGGCTTGTGCGGCGTGCCGGTGGATGTCTGCCGGAATGTCACCGACGTCGACGACGACATGCTCGCCGCCGCCCGCCGCGCCGAGGTGCACTACGACCAGCTCGCCGCGGTGCAGCAGTTCGACTTCGAGCAGGACATGGCGGCTCTCGGGGTGCGGGCGCCGACGTTTGCCCCGCGGGTGCACCAGCACGTCGATGACGTCATCGCGCTCGCGGCAGCCCTCATCGAGAGCGGCGCCGCGTACGAGAGCGGCGGAAGCGTCTGGTTTCGGGGCAGCGGCGTCGCCTCGCGGGCCGGACTGACCGACGAGCAAGCGACCGAGCTCGGACGCGCCGGCGGCCACCCGGCTGACGAGCCCGGACGCGCCGACCACTTCGACGTCCCGATCTGGCAGCACGCGGGAGACTCCACCGAACCCGCCTGGCCCAGCCCGTGGGGTCCCGGACGTCCCGGGTGGCACGCCGGATGCACGGTCATGGCTCTGGCGCGGCTGGGTTCGAGCCTGGATCTGCACGCCGGCGGCGCCGATCTGCGCTATCCCCATCACGCCTACGAGAGCGCGATGGCCGAGTCAGTCTCCGGTGTGACGCCGTTCGCGAGGGCCTGGCTACATGTCGGGACGGTGCGTATCGACGGCCGCAAGATGGCCAAGTCGACCGGAAACCTCGTGCTGGTGCGCGATCTGCTGAAGACCACCCGTCCCGCTGCGCTGCGCCTCGCCCTGCTCGACCGGCCGTGGGCGCAGCCGTGGGACTTCAGTGAAGACGTGCTGGCTGCGGCCGATCAGCGGCTGGAGGATCTGTACAGCGCCGCCGGACAGCCGGGTGAGGCCGCGGATTCCGTCACCGAGGCGATGACGGCGGCTCTGCTCAATGACCTCGACGTCAGCGCGGCGCTCGACATCGTCCTGGACGGCCCCGCAGGTGGAGGCGCCGCGCGACAGGCCGTGAGACTGCTCGGCTTGCCAGCCTGAAACCTTCGAAAACCCTTTAGAATAAAGCTCTTTTGCCGTCATCGAGGACCCGGAATTCGATGTCCTGCTCCGTCGCATAGCGGCGGTAGATGTTGTAGTAGAGGTCGGTCGTGGCAAGCATGCCGTCATGAACCGGCACCACCGCCTTCGGAGCGACCTGCTGCAGATAGCTGACGGTTTCGTCGGCGCGTAGCCACGGGGCGGCGGTCGGAATCGCGAGCACCTGCACGGGCTCCGGCGGCGGGGTGTACGCGTCGCCCGAGTACGCGAAGAGCCCGCCGATCGCGTAGCCCACGTTGGGCGGCGTGGGGAACCCGGGCGCGATCTCGGCGTGCCGACCCCCGTAGACGGCGATGGAGATGCCGGCCACGCTGAGGTCGTCGCCGGCGTTCACCGCCCGAGCGGCGACACCCAGCTCCGCCAGCTGCGCCGTACTCGCGGGATCGGCGATCACCTCAGCTTGCGGATTCGACACCAGCAGAGTCGTCAAGCGGCCGGCATCCAGATGGTCAGGGTGCTGATGGGTGAGCAGGACGGCGCTCAGTTCCGTCAACGATTCAAAGCCGGCCGAGAACCCACCCGGGTCGAGCAGGATCCGCACCTCGCCCAGCTCGACGAGCAGGCAGGAATGGCGAAACTTCGACAGCGTGAGCGTCCTGGAGGCGTCGGTCATAGCGCTCGTTCTACCCCCGTCGGATGTGCGATCACATGGCAGGCTGTCTCGGGTGGGCCCCCTCGGTGCGTTGGCCGTCGCCGGGGCGGGTTTCTTCGCCGGCACGATCAACACCGTGGTCGGCAGCGGATCGCTGGTGACGTATCCGGTGCTCGTCGCCCTGGGTTACAGCCCGCTCGTCGCGAACGTCAGCAACACCATCGGGCTCGCCCCGGGGAGCGTCAGCGGCTCGATCGGCTACCGCCGCGAACTCGTCGGCCAGCGCAGCCGGATGTTGCACCTGGGCGCCTACGGTGTCGCCGGCGGGCTGGCAGGAGGCGGGCTGCTGCTCGCCGCCCCCAAGGCGTTCTCAGCGATCGTGCCCGGGCTCATCCTGCTCGCCGCCGCGCTCATGGCTTTCCAGCCGCGGATCGCCCGGTGGCTTCGCGCCCGCCAGGATGCCAAGCAGGTGCATCCCGACGACCCGCCGCCGCTCCCCCACCGCAGAGGCGTGCTGCCGGTCCTCGTGTTCGCCACCGGCGTCTACGGCGGCTACTTCGGCGCCGCGCAGGGCGTCATCCTGCTCGCCCTGCTGGGGCTGTTCCTGGACGACACCCTGCAACGGCTGAACGGCCTCAAGAACGTGATCACCGCGTTGGTCAACGGGATGGCTGCGGTGCTCTTTGCGTTTGCCAGCTCACCCGCGTGGGGCGCGGCGGGGATCCTCGCGCTGAGCTCCATCGTCGGCGCCCAGTTCGGCGCCGCCATGGCGCGCCGGATCCCGGAGCGGGTACTTCGGGCGGTCATCGTGGTGGGCGGCTTGACCATCGGGATCGTGCTGGCCGTCCGGCAGGCCTGAGAGCTGGGTGGTGTCCGGCGCGCCGGGGTTCGCAGGCGCGTCGGCGACGGAAGGCGGCTCGGAGTTGAGGTTCTTCGGACGCGGGCCGACGGCCGCCGCGAGCAGCCCGGCGTTGGGCAGCCGCACCAGACCCTCCTCCGTGTCGAGCGTCGTGTACAGCAGGTCCATGCCGGCGACGGTGCCGTCGATCGGTCCCCCGAGGGCTCCCGAACGCACCCGGATGTGCTCTCCGATGACGTACGGGCGCGCCAGCAGCAGCACCAAGCCGGCGAAGATGTTGCCCAGCGACTGCTGCGCCGCGATACCGACGACGATCCCGGTGATGGCGCCGCCGACGAGGATCCGGCCGAGCGGCACCGACAGCATGCCGAGCACCGCGAGCAGGGTGAACAGGTAGCCGAAGAGCGTGATCAGCAATCGCACGGTGGTCCCCGCCGAGGGACCGCCGCGGGCACGTACCACCCGTTGCACCTCGTTGGCGGCGCTGCGGATGGCCAGCACTGCGAGAATCACGAACGCGACGGCCACCCCGCTCACGATCAGCTTGGTGCTGAGGTGGCGGCTCTTCAGACCGTCGCCGTAGGCACTGCCGAACGAGAGCGCGATGATGGCGCCCACACCGGCCACGAGCGCGCGGCGAAAGTCCGGGCGGATCACCGCGTCGAGCCGCTGAGCTGCGTCGAGAGCTGCTCGCGTATCAACCGGAAGCACCTCCAGAAGCTGCCGTCCTCGCCGACGTGACCAACCGCGTGACACCACATCTCCTCACCGTCGTTTCGGGATAGGTACCCGCTATTGGACACCGGAACGGCGAGGGGGGACGCCATCAGACATCGGCGCGGCGCGTGAGGCAGGATCAGGTGACGGGTCTTGCCGGCTCGACCTGAATTCGAGCCGGCTTTCAGCGGGGAGGATCGCTTGAGCATTCTCGGGACGCGCGTGCTGCGCTCGGAGGATCCACTGTTCCTGACCACGGGCGGCACGTACACCGAAGATCTGGTGGACGAGCGGCTCACGGGCGCGCTGCACGCGACCTTCGTCCGCTCCCCGATCGCGGCGGCGACGATCCTGTCGATCGACGCGAGCGCGGCGCTCAAGGCGCCGGGAGTTGTGGCGGTCATCACGGCTGACGACATCGATGACGTGCCCGCCGCCGCCCCGCCGATGCCGATGTTTCCTGCGCTCATGGGCCAGCCGCTACTCGCCACGGGCACCGTCCGTCACGTCGGGGAAGCCGTGGCAGTCGTGCTGACGGAGGACCCGTACCAGGGCGAGGATGCAGCGGAACTGGTCGACGTCGACTACGACCCGCTACCGGCCGTGGTGGATCCCCACGATGCGCGTACCGATGCGAACCTGCTGTTCCCCGACGTCGGGACCAACACCGTCTGGACCATGGGCCTCGACGGCCCGGCATTCAGCACCGACGGCGAGAAGGAATTCTTCGATGGCTGCGAGGTCGTGGTCACCCAGCAGATCCTCAACCAGCGGGTGGCTGCGGCACCGATGGAGTCGCGTTCAGCGGCCGCAGTCTGGAGCGCCGACGAGGAGCATCCCGACGGGCGCCTGATCGTCTGGATGGGCAACCAGGGCGCCCAGGGCACCAAGCGCCGGTTGCTCGGCGCGCTCGGCCTGGACGAGGCGCAACTACGTGTCATCACCCCGGCCACCGGCGGCGCGTTCGGAGCGAAGTTCGGCGCCGATTCCGAGCATGCGGTCGTGGCCTGGCTGGCCCGCCGCCTCGACCGTCCGGTGCGCTGGAGTGAGACGCGCTCGGAGAACATGGTCGCGATGACGCACGGCCGCGCCCAGATCCAGACGGTCACCGTCGGCGGCACCCGCGAAGGCAGGGTTCTCGCGTACCGGATCGAGGTTCTGCAGGACGCCGGGGGCTACCCCCGCATGGGCGCCCTGTTGCCGATCCTCACCGGTTTGATGGCGCCGGGGGTCTACGACATTCCCAAGGTGGCATGGGGTTTTCGCACCGTCGTGACCAACACGACCCCGCTGGGGGCCTACCGCGGAGCCGGGCGGCCGGAGGCGACGGCGGGGCTCGAGCGCGCGATGGACATCTTCGCGGCAGAGCTCGCCATGGACCCGGCGCAGGTACGTCGGATCAACATGCTGCCGGCGTTCTCCGAGCCGCACACCACGCCCTCCGGGGCGACATACGACAACGGGGCGTACGAGGCGGCGCTGGACCGGGTCCTGGAAGCCGCGGACTACGAGGGCCTGCGCACGCAGCAGCGGGAACGGCGGCAGGCCGGCGGTCCGCTGCAGCTCGGGATCGGGATGGCGGCCTACGTGGAGATCACCGGCTCCGGCGAAGAAGCCGGACCGCCCAACGAAAACGCGACCATCGAGGTCCACCCCGACGGCAGCGCCACGATCCTCACCGGCACCTCGCCCCATGGTCAGGGGCATGCCACGTCGTGGGCGATGATCGCCAGCTCCGAGCTCGGCATCCCGGTCGAGCGCATCGCGGTTCACCATGGCGACACCGACCTGATTCCCAAGGGCGGCGGCACCGGCGGATCGCGCAGCCTGCAACTCGGCGGCGCGGCCGTGCAGGCGGCGACCCGGGAGCTGGTCGATGTGGCCCGCACCCGAGCGGCCGACATTCTCGAGGCCAATCCCGCTGACCTGGTGGTCGATCTGAGCCGCGCCGGGCTCGTCGTCAAGGGCTCGCCGGAGGCGGAGATCAGCTTCGCCGACCTGGCGGCGCGCGAGCCGTTGCTCGTCAAGAGCTCCTTCTCCTCGCCCGGGCCGACCTTCCCGTTCGGCGCTCACATCGCCGTGGCCGAGGTGGACGTCGAGACGGGAAAAGCCCGGCTGCTACGGGTGATTGCGGTGGATGACGCGGGAACGATCCTCAATCCGCTCATCGCCGAGGGGCAGCGCCATGGCGGCATCGCCCAGGGCGCGGCGCAGGCGCTGGTCGAGGAGGTCGTCTACGACGCCGACGGCAGCCCCCTGACGTCGACCCTGGCCGACTACCCGTTCCTGTCGATCACCGAGGTGCCGAGCTTCGAGCTGGTCGAGATGGAGACGCCGACCCCCTACAACCCCTTGGGGGCAAAGGGAATCGGGGAGGCCGGGACCATCGGTTCCACCCCGGCCGTGCAGAACGCGGTGGTCGATGCCGTGGCCCATCTGGGCGTCCGCCATATCGACATGCCAACGACCCCCGAGCGGGTCTGGGACGCGATCCAGAAGGCGAGTGCGTGATGCAGGTCCAGATCGACGTGAACGGGCAACCTTTCACCGACGACGTGCCGGGGCGGCTGCTCCTCGTGCACTACCTGCGCGAGACCCGCGGGTTGAAGGCAACGAACATCGGCTGCGACACCACTTCTTGCGGCGCCTGCACGGTGCTGCTGGACGGTGAGGCCGTGAAGTCGTGCACGGTGCTGGCGGCGCAGGCTGACGGGCGCTCGGTCACGACGCTCGAGGGCCTGTCTGGCGAGGACGGAGAGCTGCATCCGGTACCGGCCGCGTTCCGCGCCGAGCACGGGCTGCAGTGCGGCTTCTGCACGCCGGGGATGGTGATGGCGTCCGTCAGCCTGCTCGCCGACAATCCGAATCCCACCGAGCAGGAGGTCCGCGAGGGCCTCGAAGGCAATTTCTGCCGCTGCACCGGCTACCACAACATCGTGCGTGCAGTGCTCGCCGCGGCGCCCGGATCGGCGAGCGCATGATCCCCGCCGAGTTCGAGTACGTCCGTCCGGCTTCGGTGCAGGCCGCGCTCTCGTCACTGGCTGAGCACGGCGACGAGGCCAAGATCATTGCGGGTGGTCATTCACTGCTGCCGATGATGAAACTGCGGCTCGCGACCCCCGCCGTCCTCATCGACATCGCCCGTATCCCCGAGCTTTCCTACATCCGCGAGGACGACGGCGACATCGCGATCGGTGCCGCGACGCGTCATGCCGACGTCGTGGATTCGGCGTTGCTCGCCGATCGCGTACCGCTGCTGCCGTTCGTGGCGAACCTCGTCGGCGATCGCCAGATCCGCCACCGCGGAACGCTCGGCGGCTCGCTCGTGCACTCCGACCCGGCGGCCGACCTGCCGAACGCAGTGCTCGCCCTCGGCGTGACGCTCGTGATCGCGGGTGCGTCAGGCCTGCGCGAGGTTCACGTCGATGACTTCTTCACCGGCTTCTTCGAGTCCGCGGTGGGTCCCGACGAGATCCTGACCGAGATCCGCATCTCCGATCAGGCCGGCCGCGCCGGATGGGCGTACGAGAAGTTCACCCGCCGCGCCAATGACTGGGCAATCGTCGCCGTCGCCGTCGCCGGTGGCCGGGTCTCATTGGCCAACATGGGCCCCACGCCGCTGCGCGCCCGGGCCACGGAGGACGCGCTCGCGTCAGGACAGAGCATCGCCGACGCGGCCGCTCTGGCTGACGTCGACACCGAGCCGACCCAGGACATGCACGCCACCCGCGACTACCGCCGCCACCTCGCGCGCACGCTCACCCGCCGCGCCCTGGAGACCGCCGCCGCTCGGTAGCGCGGGCCGAGAGGACAGGCGTCATCTGACACGGTTCTTCGATCGTTTCGGGATGACGGCGACGGGCTGGCCGGTTGAGTCAAGGTGTGACCCTGCCCCTCGCCGTGCCTCTTTCCGTTCTCGAGCTCTCTCCGGTCGCCAGCGGCGGCACCCCACGCGATGCGCTGCAGAACACGACGGAGCTCGCCAAACACGTGGAAAGCCTGGGATACCGACGCTTCTGGCTCGCCGAGCACCACAACATGCCGGGGATCGCGAGCTCGGCGCCGGCGGTGCTGATCGGTCACGTCGCCGCGGCCACGACGACGCTGCGGGTCGGTTCCGGCGGTGTGATGTTGCCGAACCATCCGCCTCTTGTCGTCGCCGAACAGTTCGGCATGCTCGAGGCGCTGCATCCTGGACGCATCGATCTCGGCATCGGCCGCGCCCCGGGCACCGACCCGGTGACGGCCTCGGCTTTGCGACGCTCTGCCGACCCGCTGTCGGCCGACGACTTCCCGCAGCAGCTCGGTGAGTTGCTCGCGTTCTTCGACGGCAGCTGGCCGGAAGGCCATCCGTACCAGGCGATTACGGCCGTTCCCGGGCTCGGATACCGGCCTCCCGTATGGCTGCTCGGATCAAGTGGCTAC
>DATAZK010000108.1:0-5334 GCA_036272075.1 Frankiaceae bacterium | reverse complement strand
CGACAGCGCTCTGGACGTCGCCATCGAGGGCATGTTCTACAACCAGGGCGAGGCGTGCACGTCGACCTCCCGCCTCCTCGTGCACTCGTCCCGCTATGACGAATTCGCCGCGGAGTTCGTCCGGCGCACGGCGTCGCTCGTGGTCGGCGACCCCCTGGCCGCCGAGACCGACATCGGGCCGCTGGTCGACGCGCGCCAGCGTGACCGCGTGAATGACTACCTCAAGACGGGCCTCTCCGAGGGCGCCGAGCTGCTGTACCAAGCCTCCCTCCCGACCGGTGACCAGCTGGCCGGAGGATTCTTTGTCGCCCCGGCCGTGCTGGGGGGTGTTACGGTGAACATGACGGTGGCGCGGGAAGAGATCTTCGGGCCGGTGGCGAGCCTGATGCGGTTCGACAACGACGACGAGGCCGTGCGGATCGCGAACGACACCGACTACGGGCTGACGGCCGCGATCTGCACGCGCGACGAGGTCCGCGCGGCCAAGCTCGCCCGGCGCCTCGAGGTCGGCATGGTGTTCGTCAACAACTACACCCGACGCACCTTCATCGGCTCGCCCTTCGGCGGCGTGAAGGGCAGCGGCTTCGGACGGGAGTACGCGCCCGAGACCCTGCACGAGTTCGTGCGGTCCAAGAACGTGCGGTTCCCCTCCGGCCGTGGTGTCATCCCCACCTGGCCGCCGCGCCAGTGACCGACGACTCCCGACCCGGCTTCCCGGCCCGACGAGACCGTCGGCCTCTCCTCCCTGATCCCAGGAGACGAGCACATGTCTGAATCCGACCTGAGCGCGGACGTCGTCGTCATCGGCGCAGGCCATAATGCCCTCATCACCGCCGGCTACCTGGCGAAGGCAGGCCTCGAAGTCGCCGTACTCGAGGCCAAATCGATCATCGGCGGCAACACGGTGACCGAAGAGCTCACCTTCGCGGGGTGGCAACACGACTCGTGCTCGAGCGCCCATGCAGTGATCCAGTCCAATCCTGTCCTCCGCGACGATGAACTCGGCCTGATCTCGCAGTACGGCCTGCGCTACGCCTATACCGAGCCTGCGGCGGTGCTCCCGCTCGAAGACGGGGACTCGTTGGTCCTGCACCGGTCGGCCGAGGGCACGGCCGAGGAGATCGCCAGGTTCTCGCGTCAAGATGCCTCGCGCTTCATCGAGATGGTCGGGGAGTGGTCGGACCTGAAGTCCGCCCATCGGAGGTGGAACGCGGGCCTGCCCACCGGCGACGACCAAAGCGGGATCGCGTATGAAGCGCTGCGCAGGCAGAGCGCCTGGGACGTAGTCCACAAGGAGTTCGAGCACGAGGTCACGCGGCGCGTACTGCAATGGATGGGCTTCGCCACCTTCCAGCCACCGACCCGCAGCGGGACCGGTGCCCTCCCCATCAGCATCACCAGCGGGCGGCTCGAGTTCGGCTGGGCGACGCCGATGGGGGGATCCGGTGCGCTGCCAGCCGCTCTGGCCGCGCTCATCGAGGATCACGGTGGCCACGTACTGGTCGACTCGGCCGTCTCGCGGATCCTCGTCAGCCGGGGGCGCGCCCACGGTGTCGAGACGCATGACGGTCGCCGCATCCGCGCACGGAGCGCGGTCGTGTCCTCCGCGCACCTGGCCACCCTGCCCGGGATGCTCGGCGCCGAGGCGCCCGAGGACCTGACGGCGGCCGCCGCCGCATGGCGACCGGGAATTTCCCTGTTCGCCGTCCATGCGGCGCTCCGGCGTGACATCCGGTACCGAGTAGGCGGCCAGTCGATCACCTCAACCTCTGGGGGCCTTGGCAGTCCAGACGGCATCCGCCGTCAAGTCGCTGGTTGCTCCACTGGTGAACCCGAGATGGACGATCCCTGGATGCTGATGGTCTCCTCCACCGCGGTCGACCCCGACCGCGCGCCAGGCGGTACCTTCAAGATCCTCACGTGCGCACCGGAGAACCTCGCCAGCGGTGAGTCGTGGGACAGCTTCGGAAGCCGCTACGCGGAACGGCTCCTGGCTCTTGCCCGGCGTCACGTCGACGGTCTCGATGAAGCCGATGTGCTGGCCGTGGTTCCCGAAACGCCTGCCAGCCTCGCGCGTCGCAACCCGCACAACATCGGGGGCTCGTGCCACGGGGGAGAATTCCTGCTGCCCAGCGGCGAGTACGTCTCGGGCTGGCCGAACCGCGCATCCTCGCTTGAGGGGCTATTTCTGACCGGCTCCACCGCGCATCCAGGCGGGTCGGTTTCCGGATGGCCCGGTCGCAACGCTGCGCGCGCCGTTCTGTCAGCCACGGGCCTCGACCCGGCCACGGTCATGGCGAGTTAGCGATGGCCGACCTGACACCGTTGCGCCTCGGACTGTTCAGCCCCTCCCTGCCCCATCTCGTCGCCGTCCGGGAGGGCTACTACGCGGAGCGGGGCGTTACCGTTCAGCAGCGGCGCATCCCCTCGTCGGCAGCGCTGCTGCGGGCTCTGCGAGACGGGGACCTAGATGTGGCGCTCACATCGCCGGACAACATTGCGAACTTCCGCCTGAACAAGGCCGATGGCGGACCTGTCGACGCACGGATTATCGCCGCGGTCGACCAGGCGGGCAGCATCTCCCTGATAGGTCGGCCCGGCGTCGAAGCGCCCGGCCAGATTCGCCGTGGCACGGTTGCCGTCGACGCGCGGAACTCAGGGTTCGCGTTCCTGTTGTATGAACTCCTGAGCAGCGTGGACCTGGCGCCCGACGTCGACTACCGGGTGCTGGAGGCGGGAGGAACCCCGAGCCGGTTCGAGGCGCTCCTCGAGGGAAGCTTCGAGGCTACGATCCTCAACGCCGGCTTCGACGTCAGGGCGCAGGAGGAGGGAGGCTCCCTCCTCGTCCCCACCGTGGACGTCATCCCCGACTATCTCTCCACAGTTCTCGCTGCCCGAGGCGAATACCTGGATCAGGCCCCGGGCCCGGTCTCTGGTTTTGTCTCGGGGTTTCGGCAAGCGATGAACGACTGCCTCGATCACGCACGTCACGCGGACTGCACCGGCCTGGTCGTGAGCGAATGGCAGGTCAGTCCCGGCGTTGCCGCGCGCATGGTCGACGCAGCCGCGGACGCCCGGACAGGCCTGGTACCGGACGCGGTGATCAGGCCGGCCCAGCTGGAGGTGGTTTTCGAACTCCGTAAGCGCTGGGGAGGTTTCTCCGAGGATATCGACATCGCGGCCGAGATTCGGCGTCCGCGGGCCCTGATCGACGAACGGTTCGCGCGCGCGGCGTGACACACGGTTGGGCCCGTATCCTCCGTGCCTCGCTATCCTGAGCTGGCCTACGACGCAGGAGAAAGTGTGACCCGATCAAAACCTGTGACTGACGAACGTTTGTGGAACAGAGTCGAACGGGAATCGTCGCAGCAGAGCAAGGCCGGGCCGCGCTCGGCGGAAGACCTTGCCGCCCAGGTACAGCAACTCATCACCGCCAAGGATCTGGCGGACGGTGCTCGTCTTCCGTCGGAGCGTGACCTGGTCGGGATTCTCTGCTCGAGTCGGCCGACAGTGAGTCAAGCTATCAGGATCCTCGTGGTGCGCGGCTTGGTCGAATCCCGGCGTGGCTCAGGCGCTTATGTCACCCGACGGCCCGAAGCCGAGTTGGCGACGACCGTTGGCCTCATGCTCGACCTCGACCAGGAGTCCGTGCTGCACCTCAGCGAGTTGCGCCTGTGGCTGGAAACCAAGGGAATCGAGCGCGCGATCGAGCGCGCGACACCTGACGAGATAGCCGCCGGCGAGGCGGCGCTTGGGCAACTGCGCGGCAACGCCGGGAACGTCGCCGCCTGGGTCAGCGCGGACACGCGGTTCCACGCGACCCTCGTCCGTGCTTCGCAGAACCCCTACCTGTCGTCCATCTTCGAAAGCGTCCACGCGACCCTCGTCAACTACGAATATCAAGCCTGGATAGAAAAGGGGACTGTGCCCGCCTGGCTGCAGAAGTCCCAGGCCGAGGCGCTCAACGCGCTTCATGAGCCGATCCTCGACGCTGTTCGCTCCGGCGATGCCGCCCTGGGAGCACGAGCCGTGCTGCGTCACCATGAGGTCATGGCCCAGCACCTAGCTGACAGCCACTGACACGACGGCACTCGGCGCCAGTGGGTCGAGGCTGAGGCGCCGGGCGGTCGCGCCCGATGCGGACACGGCGCCCAATTGACTGACTGTCCCCGTCGGATCTATTGTGGCTTAGCCACTATAATTGGCTAAGCCACAATGCCGGAGGAGCTGCCCGCTCATGACTGCAGTGGATGCGCTGACCATGGCGCGGTACGCGGACGTGATCCGCCTTCGCGCGGTACGGATGGTCGCGCCGCATCGATTCGGGTACCTCGGCCAGGCGCTTTCGTCGGCCGAGCTGTTCGCCACCTTGTACTCGCGGCACTACGACCCCGGTCGCGACAGCCTGGTCGTCTCGCCCGGGCACTACATCATCGCCGCCTTCGCGGCGGCACCTGAGGCAGGCCTGCTTGACGAGGAGGCGCTGGCGACCTACGGCTTCGACGACTCCGCGCTGGAGGCGATCGGCACCGAGCGTTCGCCGGCCGTCGACCTCACCGGCGGCTCGCTCGGCATGGGCCTGTCCGGGGCCGCCGGGCTCGCCCTGGCCGACCGGCTGCAGGGGCGCTCCGATGCGCGGGTGTTCGCGGTCGTCAGCGACGGCGAGCTGGAGGAGGGGCAGGTCTGGGAGGCGGCGCTGTTCGCCGCGCACAACCGGCTCGGCTCGCTTACCGTCCTGCTCGACGCCAACGACTCGCAGGTCGACGGCCCGGTCTCGTCGATTACCACCCTGGAGCCCATCGCCGCGAAATGGGAGAGCTTCGGCTGGGCCGCGTTCGACGTGGACGGGCATGACACGGCCGCCATCGACGAGGCGCTGACCGCCGCCACCGCCGATACGCGGCCCGCCGTGGTCATCGGGCGCACGTCGACCAAGCACGGCCTGTCGGTCCTGCCCGAGGGCGCCGACGGCCACTTCATCAAGCTGCCGGCCACGCTCGCCGAGGCGGCCATCAAGGAGCTGGAGGCGCGCCTTGCTTAAGCAGCCCTACTCGACCGTTGTGAAGCCGTACGGGCGGGCGCTCGTCGACCTCGCCCGCAAGCGCCCGGAGATCCTGTGCCTGACCGGGGACCTGACCCGGCAGACAGAGATTGACCTCTTCCAGGAGCAGATCCCCGAGCGCTTCATCCACGGCGGCATGGCCGAGGCCAACATGATCAGCATGGCCGGGGCCCTGGCGCGGCGCGGGTTCCTCCCGTTCGTCCACACCTTCGGCGTGTTCGCGACGCGCCGGCCGCTCGACCAGATCATCAACTCCGTGGCCTACCCGAACC
>DATAZK010000107.1:0-1536 GCA_036272075.1 Frankiaceae bacterium | reverse complement strand
CGTCGCCATCACCACACCGACGCCGTCGGCAGCGAGCGCCGCGATCGCGGCCTTGGCTCCCGGCCGGATCCGATCGGCGACCGTGACCAGACCGACGACCCGCGCTCCCTCCGCGACGAACATCGCGGTCCGTCCGGCGGCAGCGTGGGTGGCGGCAAGCGCCACGAGCCCATCCGGCATCGTCGCCCCCGCCTCCTGCATCAGCGCCGCATTGCCAAGTGCCACGCCGGTGCCACCGATGGTGCCGGCCACCCCACGTCCGGTCAGCGACCGGAAGCCGCTTGCCTCCAGTACATTCGCGTTGCGCGCCGTTGCCCCCTCGACGATGGCCCGTGCCAGCGGGTGGCCGGAATGCCGGTCCAGCGCGGCCGCGATCGCCAGCACCCAGCCCTCGTCGACGCCCTTGACCGGCACGACCTGGCCCAGCGTCGGGCGCCCTTCGGTGAGGGTGCCGGTCTTGTCGATCACCAGCGTCTCCACCCGCGCCAGCAGTTCCAGCGCCTCCGCATCGCGCACCAGCACGCCGGCATGCGCGCCGCGTCCTGTCGCCACCATCACCGACATCGGCGTCGCCAGCCCGAGGGCGCACGGACAGGCGATGATCAGCACCGAGATCGCCGCCACCAGCCCCTGCGCCGGATCGTGCGTGACCGCCAGCCACACCACGAAACTCGCCAGCGCCACGACGATCACCGCCGGCACGAACCATGCCGCGACCCGGTCGGCCAGCGCCTGGATCGGGGCGCGGCTGCGCTGCGCCTTGCCCACCAGCGCGACGATCTGGCTGAGCCGCGTCGCCGCCCCCACCGCCGTCGCGCGCACCACGAGGCTGCCCTCGCCATTGAGCGTGCCGCCGGTCACGATCGCCCCCGCGGCCTTTTCCACCGGCAGCGGCTCACCCGTCAGCATGGATTCGTCGACCGTGCTCTGTCCCTCGACCACTGCGCCGTCGACCGGCACCGCGTCGCCCGGCCGCACCCGCAGCAGGTCGCCCACGACGACCTGCTCGAGCGGCACTTCGGTCTCGTGCCCGCCGGCCAGCCGCCAGGCGGTCTTCGGCGCCAGGTCGAGCAGCTTGCGGATCGCCTCGCCGGTGGCCTCGCGTGCCCGCAGCTCCAGCACCTGGCCGACAAACACCAGCGCCACGACGACCGATGCCGCCTCGAAATACACCGGCGGTCCCATCGGCCCCGCCGGCAGCAGCCACGGCGCGATCACCGCGACCAGCGAGAACAGATACGCCGCCCCCACCCCCAGCCCGATCAGCGTCCACATGTTGGGCGAGCGATGGCGCAGCGAATTCCAGAACCGCCGGAAGAACGGCTGCGCCGCCCACACCACCACCGGCGTCGCCAGCACCAGTTCGATCCAGCCGACGGCCGCGTCGCCCAGCCAGTCGCGCCAGCGGAGCCCGACGACCTCTCCCATCGACAGCACCAGGATCGGCACGCTCAGCGCCGCGCTGACAGCGAGCCGGATGGTGAAATCCCTGAGCTCCGGGTTCGGTGCGTCCGCCCGGCTGGCGACGACGGGCTC
>DATAZK010000106.1:0-67525 GCA_036272075.1 Frankiaceae bacterium | reverse complement strand
CGAGAACGACCTGGTGTCGTTCCCGGGTCACCGGCTTGGTCCCGTCGGTGATCGTCAGGACGGTGCTGTAGATCCGGCCGCGGGGATGAAGGTTCTTCACTTTGTCGGAGTTGACCGTGTATCCAGGGTCCTCGGTCAGGGTGGCGATGTTCGGGGAGATGGTCAGCCGCTTGGACGCGGGGAGCGTCTTTGCTCCGGGCACGATGGCGGTGATGCAGCGGGCAAAGTCGACGTCAGCGCTGTCGCCCGGGTACTGGGAGGCGATGAGCGCCCGGATTCCGTCGTCGGGCTTGCGCTGGAACGCCTGATTGATGTCGGCGTACATGGTCAGAATCAGTTCGGAGTCGGCGGCCTGGTGCGACGTCGGCGCTGGCGTCGCTGGTACCGAAGTTGTGCCTGCCGGCGTGGGGCCAGGTGACTTGTCGGCCGCGGGTTTCCCGCTGCCGCTGCAGCCTGCCACCAACACCACAAGCAAGAACGCCCCGGCGATAGGACTCCGCGTGGCGCTCATTTCTTGACCCGGTCGATCGGCATCCAGCAGGACCAATCAGCTTTGCTCTGTGCCCACGCCGCCGCGGACGTGGGGTAGTAGACCCGTGCGCCGCCTCCGCCTTCCTTCTGCACCAGGGCGGTGCAGCCGGCGTCGGCGACCTTCTTCGCTGCGGCAGTACCGGGGTAGGCGCCGGCCGGCTTGCGGTGGGCCCCGAGCCACACCCACTGGGTCGAGCCAGGCACGCACGTCACAGGAGTGAACGCCGTGTTGGTATGCGTGCCGGCGCATTGGCCCAGGAGCGGCAGCGGGTTCGTGACGCCGACCAGTTTCTGGCTCAGCGTGCCGACGGTGGCTTTGAGCGTCGCGTGATCAGGGCCCGGCGCCAGGATGGCGACGCACGCGGTCCAGCGCGCTCCAGCGCCGATCTGCTGCTTGGTCGGAAGCCGCCAGGTGCGAAAGAGCCCCAACGGGATGGCGCCGGTGTAGCCGGCCCAGGTCTTCAGGCTGGGACACGCCAGCGACGTCTTGGCCTGAGTTATCTGTTTTTCCACTGCAGGGTCAGTGATCGTCGCGGGCAGCGCGATGAGGGCAAAGACCTGTCCCTGGTGCGGGCTCGCACAGTCGATCGCCGTCGCCTCCGTCAGGTTCCGTACGGAGGGCATGACGAGGCACGTCCCCAGCGACGGCCCGGCAAGATCGGACGTGGCCTTCTTCGAGCCGCCTCCGGAGCAGCCGGCGACGGCGAGCGAGATGGTCAGGGCCAGTGCCGTGAGACCGGGCCAACGAGGCATGACCGCGCTCCCTTCCTCATGCGTCGCCTGTCGGAGCAAGGCTCCGCCGGCGCTGAGGACACGCTGCACTCGTCGAACGCTTTCGGTGCTGTATTCAGGAAAGTCTCAGCGAGTGCCCAGCCGCCGCTCAGACCCCTCTCGGGGAGCAGGGCACCGGACCGCCCGGGGCGCTACGGAATGTCGATGCTGATGAGGGGGCAGTTGACGACGAAGTTCGACGGCCCGAACTTGGCGCCACCGGGACCGGTCACCGCGCCCATCTTCACCCACATATCGACCTCGTCGGTGCTCTGCACCTCGACCCGCACGCCTCCGGCCACCGCAACCTTGGTCCACTCCGCGAAGTGCACGTCCCACCCGGGGGTGTAGGCCGGGTCGCCGACGCTGTCATGCAGCGGCAGCACCGGGACCTCCTTGAGGATGTTGTGCGGATCGGCGTCGTCCAGAATCGTGGAGTTCTCACCCTGACGTCCCGGATTTGTCAGCCCCGTGGGGCCGTTCACGAACGCGACGAGTTCCTCGCGTGAGGAGTTGTGCAGCCCGTCGAGCCCCGCCTTGGGCAACCGGTTGAGGGCCGGCGCGTACGTCACGTCTTCGATGGTCGCGGCAGTGTGGTCGCCCGATTCGAACGACGCGTAGTGCACGTGCTTGTCCTCGTAACGCCCCTCCGTCTCCTGGTAAAGCACGGTGTTGCGCTGCAGGTCGAGCTTGAGCGCCTTGTCGGCGTGGCCCGTGGAGTTCATGATCTGCGGGGCGTTGATCACGATGCCGCTGGGCAGCTCGATCAGCGGGCTGTAGCCGGTTTCACCGACGGCCGAGGGCTCAGCCGCCGACGGGGGAAATCCGCCCGGTCCGGCCTTGAGCGTGCGCACCGCTGCGAAGTTGACGCTCGCCGGGAAATCGATGATGCCGTTCTTCAGCGTGACTTTCTGGATGGCGCCGCTGCCGACACCGTTCGCCAGCTTCGGAGAGAAGTTGACGTGCCGCGCGACGGAGTCGGCCTTGTTGGAGCTGTCGGTGACCACGAAGTAGACGCTCTTGCCCTTGCTGGTCCCGCGTTGCAGAGGGAACTGTGCGATCAGACTGCGGGCGTCTTCGCATCCGCTCGTGATGAAGCGAAAATGACCCGCTCCAGGATTGCCGTTGCGATCGGGGACGCACGTGAAATTGGTCGTGTCGGGATGGCCCGAGGCGTCCCGGACTCCCACTGCGGGAACCGTGGCCACCGGCGTCGGGGACGGACTTGCGCTGGAATTTGCCTTGGCGTGGCTGCTCTTGTGGAAGGCGATGAACCCGACGCCGACACCGACCCCGACGAACAGCAAGGCGGCCAGCGCGAGCGCCAGCGTGCGGCGACCGGCTCCGCCGCCAGACTGTTGGCCGCTCGAGGAAGGGGGCTCGAAACCGTAACCACCCGCCGATCCGTAGGTGCCTGCCGCGGGTATCGAGGCGCGCGACATCACGGTCGTCTCCGCAACCGGTCGCGCCGACACCACAGTTTGCTGGCCGGTTGCCTGAGCTCGAGTCTCGAACTGCAGCACGGTTTGCCCGACGGTGATCCGATCACCCGCCACCAACTGGTGGGCCCCGAGCAGGCGCTGACCGTTCACCAGCGTGCCGCCGACCGATCCGAGGTCTTCCACGATGAGCCGGCCATCGTCGGTCGGGTAGAACCGCGCGTGGCGCGGCGAGAGTTCGGCGTCGCCTCCCAGTGCCCCGGGCCCGGGCTCCTCCCGGCCAACGACGAACGCGTTGTCCAGGTCGATACGACCACCGGCAGCATTCCCGCCCACGATGTTCAGAAATGCTTGCGCCATCGCGCAAAACTAGGGGGTGGAGAGTCCAAGATCAATGCCGCCGGGATACCGCAGCCTTCAGCGCCGGCGCTTGGCCGTCCCGAAGAGGGATCGGGTGATCTCCCGGCCGAGGGTGCCGCCGACATTGCGCGCGAAGGACTTGAAGGCGCTGGAGCCGAGCACGTCGGTCACCTTGTCGGCGATGCCTGACTCGTGGTCCTCGTCCTTTCCCTTAGCCGGGCGCGATTCTGCCGGCTGCGCCTGCGGTTCGGCGGTGGCTGCTGCGGGGGCAGCCGCCGGAGCCGGACCCGCGGTCTTCGCCAGCAGCTTCTCGTAGGCCGACTCGCGATCGATCACCGCGGCGTACTTGGTGGCGATGGGGGACGCCTGTACCTGCCGGGTCTGCTCGGCCGGGTCGAGTTGCGCCATCAGCGACGCGGGCGGGCGCAGCCGGGTCCACGCGACGGGTGTCGGCGCGCCGTTCTCCGACAGCACGGTGACGAGCGCCTCGCCGATCCCGAGTGAGGGCAGGAGCTCAGCGAGGTCGTAGACCTTGGAGCGCGGGAACGTCGACACGGTCGAGGACAGTGCCTTCGCGTCGCCCGGGGTGAACACGCGCAGGGCGTGCTGCACCCGGTTGCCCAGCTGCGCCAGCACCTCCGGCGGCACGTCGGTCGGCACCTGCGTCACGAAGAAGACGCCCACCCCCTTGCTCCGGATGAGCCGGACGGTCTGGGCGATCTGGTCCAGGAAGTCCTTGCTGGCGTCGCCGAAGAGCAGGTGCGCCTCGTCGAAGAAGAACACCAGCTTGGGCCGGTCGAGGTCGCCCACCTCCGGCAAGTCGTGATGCAGATCGGCGAGCAGCCACATGAGAAACGTCGAGAACAGCGCGGGTTTGTCCTGCACCCCAGCGAGTTCCAGCACCGAGACGATGCCCTTGCCGTCAGGTGTGGTGCGCAGCAGTTCGGCGGTGTCGAACTCGGGCTCGCCGAAGAACTTCTCACCGCCCTGGTCGGAGAACGCGATCAGCTCGCGCAGGATGACGCCGGCCGTGGCCTTCGACAGCCCGCCCAGCGCCTCGAGCTCGGGCTTGCCGGCATCGCTCGTCAGGAAGGTGATGACGGCGCGCAGGTCCTTCAGGTCCAGCAGCGGCAGGCCCGCCTTGTCGGCCCAGTGGAAGACCAGGCCGAGCGAGGACGATTGCACGTCGTTCAGCCCGAGGGTCTTGCTCAGGAGCACCGGCCCGAAGCTGGTCATCGTTGCGCGCAACTGGGCGCCCTTGCCGTCGTCGCCGAGCGTCAGGAATTCGACCGGGGCTCCGGCAGCCGCCCAGTCGGTGGCACCGACTTCGGTCGCGCGCTTCGTGGTGCGCTCGCTGGTGGCGCCAGGGGCGGCGATGCCGGACAGGTCTCCCTTGACGTCGGCGAGCAGCACGGGGACCCCGGCCGCAGAAAGCTGCTCCGCGATCAGCTGAAGCGTCTTCGTCTTTCCGGTGCCGGTCGCTCCGGCGACGAGGCCATGCCGGTTCATCATCGCCAGCGGCAGCTGCACCTGGGCGCCCGGGACGGCCTCGCCATCGATTACCACCGCGCCGATGTTGATCGACGGGCCATCGGATTTGTAAGCCTCGGCGATCTCGCCGGCCGGGCTTGATTGCTCTGCCATGTGAGAACCCTAGAGCGCCGGGCCCAGCCGGACCGTACGGTCGATCCAAATGACGCTCTTCGACGACGGCCGCACGCTTTCCGAGCCGGCCCCGGTGGCGCCGCTGGCTGCGCGCGTCCGCCCGCGCACGCTCGATGAGGTGGTCGGCCATCGCGGGCTGATCGGTCCCGGCGGAGCGTTGCGCCGCCTCGCGGAAGGCGATTCGGCGACCAGCCTGATCCTGGTCGGGCCGCCGGGCAGCGGGAAGACCACCATCGCCCACCTGCTCGCCGCCAACCGGCGCTACCGCGAACTCTCCGCGGTCAATGCGACGGTCAAGGACGTTCGCGCCGTCATCGAGGACGCGCGTGCCGCACTGTCCAACGGCGGCGCCCGCACCCTGCTCTTCCTCGACGAGGTCCACCGCTTCTCCAAGGCGCAGCAGGACGTGCTCCTGCCGGCAGTGGAGAACGGCTGGCTCGCGCTGGTGGCGGCGACCACGGAGAACCCGTTCTTCTCGGTCATCTCGCCGCTGCTCTCACGCTCGCTCCTGCTGCGCCTCGAACCGCTGACGGCGGACGATGTCCGCGAGGTCATCAGGCGCGCGCTCGCCGACCCGCGCGGCTATGGCGGCCGGCTCACCTTGACCCCGGAGGCCGAGGACCATCTCGTCACGCTGGCTGGGGGAGATGCGCGCCGGGCTCTGACGTCGCTGGAGGCCGTCGGGCAGGACGAAGGCACGCTGGATCTCGCCACTCTGGAACGTGCGGTCGACCGGGCGGCGGTGCGTTACGACCGCGACGGTGACCAGCACTACGACGTCACGAGCGCGTTCATCAAGTCGATGCGGGGCGGCGACACCACTGCCGCGCTGCACTACCTGGCCCGGATGGTCGAGGCGGGGGAGGACCCGCGGTTCATCGCCCGCCGCATCGTCATCCTGGCCAGCGAGGACATCGGGATGGCCGACCCGACGGCGCTGCAGGTCGCGATCGCCGCCTCGCGTGCGCTGGAATTCGTCGGCCTGCCCGAAGCGCGGCTCGCGCTGACCCAAGCCGTCATCCACTGCTGCCTGGCACCGAAGTCGAACGCGGTGATCGTCGCCTACGAGAAAGCCGCCGCTGACGTACGTGCCGGGCTGACCGGCCCGGTCCCGCCTCACCTGCGCGACGCCCACTATCCGGGAGCCGGGCGGCTTGGAGCGGGAAAGGGCTACCGCTATCCCCACGACTTCCCGGGTGGCGTCGTCGCTCAGCAGTACGCCCCCGACGCCATCGCCGGGAAGGTCTACTACGAGCCGTCCGAGCAAGAATCCGAGGCGGCCGAGAGATTGCAGGCCATCGAGCGGGTATTGCGAGACTCGGACGGCGATCAGCCTGCCGGGTAGGGTTTGCCGACGCCTGTTAAAGGGCTGTACAAGGCGATAACGATCACCGAGAGGGGCGCCAAGATGTCTGCCGGGGCAGTCGCAGGTCTGATCGCGGCGGGCGCGTTCCTCATTCTGGCGCTCTTCGGGTGTTACGCCCTCACCAAGCTGGCGAAGATCTTCGACGAGGTCGCCGACCGGGTGAAGCAGACCGACCGGGCTATCGATGAGAGCACCGACCGCATCCGCCAGGCGGGCACCACGGTCGATGAGGTGAACACGGCGCTCGCGTCGGTCAATGTCGAGCTCGCCAAGGTCGAGCAGATCACCACCCACGTCGAGTCGATCACGGGCAACGTCTCGGCGCTGACCTCGGTGTTCGCCGCGACCCTCGGCGGTCCCGTCATCAAGGTGGCGGCCTTCTCCTACGGGGTGCGGCGGGCCGCGTCCAAGCGCACGGCAGCTGACATCGAGTCGCGGGTGAAGACGGAGATGAAGGCCGAGCGCGCGGCGGCCAAGACCGCGCGCAAGGAGCGTAAAGGCCTCAACGCGTGACCCGGCGCATCTTCTACATCGCGCTCGGGGCGACGGTCGGTGTGCTGGTCGTCCGGCGGCTGACGGCCGCCGCGGAATCGCTGCAGCCCGACAACGTGGCGCGCCGGCTCGCGTCCTCGCTGACCGGGTTTGTCGATGACGTGCGCGCCAACATGGCCGAGCGTGAAGGTGAGCTGCGCTCGGCGCTCGGGGTGGGCGAGACCCCCGAGACCTCGTGACGAGGCCATCGAGATGAAGACCGCAGAGATCCGCCGGCGTTTCCTCGCGCACTTCGAGTCGCGCGGGCACCTCGTGGTGCCCAGCGCCAGCCTGGTCTCCGACGACCCGACGCTGCTGCTCGTCAACGCCGGCATGGTGCCCTTCAAGCCGTACTTCCTCGGCGATCTGCCGCCGCTGGCACCGCGCCAGACCAGCGTGCAGAAAGTCGTGCGCACGATCGACATCGAAAACGTCGGCAAGACCAGCCGGCACGCCTCGTTCTTCCAGATGTGCGGCAATTTCAGCTTCGGCGACTACTTCAAGGAAGGCGCCATCCCGCTCGCCTGGGAGCTGCTGACCTCAGTCGACAACGGCTTCGGCTTCGACCCCGAAAAGCTCTGGGCGACCGTCTATCTCGATGACGACGAGGCGTACGACCTCTGGCGCCAGATCCTGCCCGGCGACCGTATCCAGCGCCGCGGCAAGGAAGACAACTACTGGTCGATGGGCGTGCCCGGGCCGTGCGGTCCGTGCAGCGAGATCTACTACGACCGCGGACCCGAGCACGGCGCCGACGGCGGACCGGTCGCCGACGAGGAGCGCTACCTCGAGGTCTGGAACCTCGTCTTCATGCAGTACGAGCGCGGCGCAGGCGCCGGGTATGAGTACCCGATTCTCGGCGAGCTGCCGGCCAAGAACATCGACACCGGCCTCGGGCTGGAACGCATGGCGACGATCCTGCAGGGCGTCGAGAACCTGTACGAGATCGACATCAGCCGCCCGGTGCTCGACCGCGCCGCGGAACTCTCCGGATCGCGCTACGGCGCCGCCGAGGAGTCCGATGTGTCGCTGCGCATCGTCGCCGACCACATGCGTACCGGCGCGATGCTGGTGGCCGATGGGGTGATCCCGTCGAATGAGGGACGCGGCTACGTCCTGCGCCGGCTGCTGCGCCGGGCACTGTCCGCGATGTACCGGCTCGGCTCACGCGATCCCGTCGCGGCCGACTTGCTGGCGTCCGTCCGCGAGGTGATGAGCCCGATCTACCCCGAGCTCGACTCGGCCGTGGTCGCGTCGGTCATCGGCGGTGAGGAAGAGGCTTTCCGCTCCACCCTGGCCCGCGGCATGGTGCTGTTCGATACGGCCGTCGCGGAGACGAAGTCGAGCGGCAAGCGCCAGCTCTCGGGCGATCGCGTCTTCACGCTGCACGACACCTTCGGGTTTCCCTACGACCTGACCCGTGACCTCGCGGCCGATGCCGGGCTGACGGTGGACGAGTCGGGCTACCGCGAGCTGATGGAGCGGCAGATCGCGGCGTCGAAAGCGGACCGCGAGGGGCAACGCATCGGCAACGTCGACAACTCGATCTACCGGCAGGCTCTCGAGCAGGGCGCGACCGTCTTCACCGGGTATGACGAGCTGCGTCGCGAGACGACGGTCATCTCGCTGATCGACCCGGCGGGTGGGCTGCTTCCGGCTGCCGGCGCGGGCGACGAGGTGGGGATCGTCGTCGGAGTGACGCCGTTCTACGCCGAGTCCGGTGGGCAGGAGAGCGACCGCGGGCGGTTCGTCTTCGACGGCGGGGTCGCCGAAGTGCTGGATGTCCAGACGCCCGTCGCGGGGTTGATCGTGCACCGGGCCCGAATCCTCGACGGCGAGCTGACCGTCGGGACGGCCGTATTCGCGGAGGTCGATCCGAGCCGCCGCGCGGCGGTCTCGCGGGCGCACACGGCGACGCATCTCGTGCATCGCGCCTTCCGCGGAGTGCTCGGCGAATCAGCCACCCAGGCGGGCTCGCTCAACGCCCCGGGCCGGCTGCGCTTCGATTTCCACTCGCCGTCGGCCGTCCCGGCATCCGTGGTGCGGGATGTCGAGGACGAGGTCAACGAGGTACTGCTGCGCGATCTGCCGGTCACGGCCTTCGTCACGACGATCGACGAGGCCCGCCGGCTGGGCGCGATGGCGCTGTTCGGCGAGAAGTACGGCGACAACGTTCGCGTGGTCGACGTCGGCGACCGCGACGCGCCTTATGCCCGCGAGCTCTGCGGCGGCACCCACGTCTCCCATTCGGCGCAGCTCGGGGCGGTGACGCTGCTGTCGGAGTCATCGGTCGCGGCGGGGACCCGGCGCGTCGAGGGCCTGGTCGGGCTCGACGCCTTCCGCTACCTGGCGCGCGAGCGGCTGCTGCTGGGGCAGGTCGCGTCAGCGATCAAGGCGACGCGCGCCGAGGAGGTTCCGGAGCGCGTCAACGACATCGTCGTACGGCTCCGCGAGGCGGAAAAGCAGCTGGAGCGGCTGCGGGCGGATGCCGTGCTCGCGAGCGCCGGAGCACTGGCCGAGGCAGCCCGCGAGGTCGGCGGGATCGCGCTGGTGACCGCCCAGGCGCCGGACGGCACGGGAGCCAAGGACGTCCGCACTCTGGTGCTCGACGTGCGAGGCCGGCTCGGCTCGCGTCCGGCGGTAGTGCTCATCGCTGCTTCTACCGACGGCAAGGTTCCGGTGGTCGTCGCGACCAACGAACCGGCGCGATCGGCCGGCATCTCGGCCCGGGCCCTGTTCGATGCAGCGAAGTCGGCGCTCGGCGGAGGCGGGGGAGGCAACGACGACCTCGCGCAGGGGGCCGGCGCTGACGCGGGTGCGCTGCCCGCCGCCTTCGCTGCCGTAGAGGCGGCGCTCGCAGGCGCGGGAAGGTGACGCGCGGCGTGCGGATCGGAGTCGACGTGGGCAGCGTGCGGGTGGGCGTTGCGGCGAGTGACCCCGATGCGCGGCTGGCCTTTCCGGTGACCGCGGTCCAGCGCCGGCGCGACGGCAGCGACCTCGAAGAGCTCGCCGGTTTGATCGCCGAGCGTGAGGCGGTCGAGGTCGTAGTCGGGCTTCCGCGCACGCTGGCCGGACGCGAAGGCGTCGCGGTCGACGCCGCCCGTTCCTACGCAAACGCCTTGTCCGAGCGCATCGCGCCGATTCCGGTCACGCTCGTCGACGAACGGTTGACTACAGTCGTCGCGGACCAGGCATTACGCGCCGCCCGCCCGCGATCTTCCGTGCGCGACCGGCGCGCTGCCATCGATGCCGCAGCCGCGGCAGGCATCCTGCAGACGTACCTAGACGGGATGGCGGCCGGGATGGGCCGACGGGATGGCACGGAAGGACCCGCATGAGTGATCCGCTGTCCGGGCTGCTCGGCTCCGGCGAATCGCGACGTCCGATGCCGCCACCACCCCGGCGTCCCCTGCCTCCCCAGCGCCGCCGTTCCATCGGCTTCGGCCGGCTGTTCATCGCGATCGTCGTCATGGCGGGCCTCGTCGCCGGCGTGATCTTCGGCGGCAAGGCGCTCATCAGCGACATCACCCACAAGGCCAAGGTCGACGACTACTCCGGATCCGGCACCGGAAGCGTCGACTTCGCCATCCTCAGCGGGCAGAGCGCGACCACGATCGGTACCAACCTCGCGGCAATTCACGTCGTGAAGAGCGCTGCCGCCTTCGAGAAGGCCGCAAACGCCGACTCCGACCGCGCCGGCAAGATCCAGCCCGGCAACTACCTGATGCGGCTGCACATGAGCGGGGTTTCCGCGTTCAACCGGCTCTTCGACCCGAAGGCGATCAACGCCAACAAGTTCACCATCGCCGAGGGCCTGGACCTGCGCCACATCCTTCCGATCATTTCCAGGGCCACCGGCCTGTCGATGAATGACCTCAATGCCGCAGCGCTCTCGCCGCAGCTGCTCGGGCTCCCTTCGTGGGCCTCCAGCGTGCACACCGCCGAGGGCTTCCTCTTCCCAGCGACCTACGCGCCGAAGAAGGGCACCAGTGCTGTCGCCGTACTGCGCAGCATGGTGGCTCGCTTCAACACCGAGGCGGCGGATCTCAATCTGGTGTCGCTGGCCAAGGCCCGGGGAGTCACGCCGCTGCAGGCGGTCACCCTCGCGTCGATCGTCGAGCGTGAGGTCAATCAGACCGCCGACCTGCGCAAGGCGGCCGCGGTGATGTACAACCGGCTCAAGGACACCGGCGACTTCCCGACCCTCGGGATGGACTCGACCACTCGATATGCGCTGGGCGACGTCACGGGGGAGCTCACCCAGTCCCAGCTCGCCAACCCGAGCCCGTACAACACTCGCGTGAGTCCCGGCATCCCGCCGGGCCCGATCGGCAATCCCGGTGAGGCCACCCTCAAGGCGGTGCTCGCGCCGGTGGTCGGCGACTACACGTACTTCGTCTACCTGCCCAAGGAGAAGAAGACCGTCTTCACCGCGTCGTCGACCGAGTTCAACCAGCTTCAGCAGCAGTTCTGCACCGAGTCCCCGGCAAGCTGCTTGAGTGCGGGCTAGCGTCCTCGGCTCGCCGATCGCGCACAGCCTCTCGCCGGCGCTGCACCGGGCGGCCTACGCGCATCTCGGGCTGACCGATTGGAGCTACGACGCGCGCGAATGCACGTCAGAGCAGCTGGCCGGAGTGCTCGGCGCGGCGCGTTCGGACCCGCTGTTCGGCGGCTTCTCCCTGACGATGCCGCTCAAGCTCACGGCGCTGCCATTGGTGGACGACCTGGAGCCGCTGGCCCAGCGGGTGGGCGCCGTGAACACCGTGGTTTCTGCTCAAGGGCGGCTCCTCGGGGCGAATACGGACGTGCCCGGGCTCGTCGCCGCGCTGATCGAAGCCGGCGTGACCGCCATCGAACGGCCAGTGGTGCTGGGGGCGGGTGGTTCCGCTCAGGCGGCCGTCGCTGCGCTTGCCGCGCTCGGATCGCCGTCCGTCAGGGTGGCGGCGCGCAACCCGCAGCGGGCCCAGCGGCTCGGCGACGTCGCCCGGGCGTCCGGCATCGACCTGACGGTTGTCGGCTGGGACCGCGAGGCGACGGGGGAGAGCGACCTGATCATCAGCGCCGTCCCTGCCACCGCTGGCGACGCGCTCGCCCCCTGGACCCAGGCCTGGCCGGCGCCCGCCGCGCTCTTCGACCTGGTTTACGCGCCCTGGCCCACCGCCCTCGCCGCGGCCGCCCAGCGCGCGGGCGCCACCGTGCTCGGAGGCCTCGACCTGCTCGTCCACCAAGCCGTAGGGCAGATCGCCCTGATGACAGGCCGGCAGATCGACGTCGCCGTCCTGCGCGCCGCCGGAGAACGCGCCCTCGCCAGCCAGTAGCTCCTGATCAACGCTGCCATGATCTTGTTCTGAGCCTGATGATCATGGTTATTCCATGGGGATGGCAGCGTTGATCTTGAAATGTTGGGGAAGTCGGCGCTGAGGGGCGCGCGCGTTCAAGCGGGGTGTTCGGAATGCCGATGCCCGAACTACCTGCTCACCGCTCGACGTCAGTCGCCGCGCCGGCCCCACCGGTGCGCCGCATTCCTGGAGGTACCCCAGCGATGCCTACTCCCGCCGATTCAGCCGGCGCGAACCCTGGAACCTTCTCATCCGACGGGGCCTACGTGAGTCATGGAGCACGTCTCGACGCGCTGCTCACCGAGCTGATGCGCCGAACGCCGGAACTCGAGGCTGCTGCAGTCGTCACGGCTGACGGCCTGCCCATGTCATCGGCCCTTCCTCCGGGGATGGACGAGGACCGGGTCGCCGCCATGAGCGCCGCGCTGCTCTCGCTGGGTGAGCGCGCTGCCGAGGGACTCGGTCGCGGCGGCCTGTCACAGGTACACATCCAGGGCGAGTCCGGCGGCGTCTGGCTGCTGGCCGCTGGTGATGACGCGGTTCTGGTGGGGGTCTCGGGGCCGGAAGCCAAGGCCGGGCTGGTGCTCTACGAACTGCGTCGAGCGACTGCTGCGGTCGGCACCGCGCTGGCCGCGGACGAGCTGGCCGAATTCGCCGAGATGACCTCCCGGGCGGCTATGAGCCCGCCCCCTGCGCCGGCCGCACCCGCCGCCTTGCTGCCTCCCACACGTCCTTCGGGCATCGCCGCGGAACCCGCGACGATCGTCTCCTCTCCTAACGGCACGGCCGCCGCAGCGTGGCCGGCGTCGGGTTCGGCGGGCTGGTCATGAGACTCGACGGAAGCCTCGACGACTTCGGCCTGCCCGACGTCCTGCAACTGCTCGCGGGCACCCGTAAGACCGGTGCGCTGCACTTGCAGGCCTCCGAGGAGGACCGCAAGGGTGTCATCCGCCTCGGCGGGGGCGCCATCGATGCGGCCTGCTCCGACCTTCGCCGACAGGTACTCGCCCGGCGGCTCGTCGGCGCCGGACTGGTCAGCGACGACGCGCTCTCCGGCGCGGCCGACGATGTCCGCGCAGGAGCTCCCAGCCTGCTGCGTGCCCTGCTCGACCGCTCCGGCCTTGCGTCGGAGGAGGTCAACCACGTCGCTGCCGATCAGGCGACCGACGCCGTCTGTGAGCTGCTGCGCTGGAGCGCAGGAACGTTCAGCTTCATGGTCGGGGAAGATGACCCGGACGGTCTGACGCTTGGCCTGAGCGCCGAGGAACTCGTCGCCGAGGGTCAGCGCCGGATGCAGGTCTGGCCGAACCTCACCAGCTACATCCCCTCACCTGACACGGTCCTGCGCCTGGCGCCGTCGCCGGCATTCGACCCGAGCTGCACCCGCGAGGAGTGGGGCCTGCTGGCTCTGGTTGACGGCAGCCGCAGCGTCAGCGAGATCGTCGCCCTGCTGGGTCGCAGCGAATTCGCCCTCGCCGGTGCGCTCGCCGCATTGGTCGAGCGCGGGCTGCTCACGGTGGACGCGACCGGCTCCGGGTTGGAAGACCTGCAGCGCCGTCAGTCGATCATCGCCGGCCTGGAATCGGCGGGCGGCGCGGCGATCGCGGCACCTGCCCCGGTCGTCAGCGAGCCTGAGCCGGCTCCCGAACTGCCGGACGCTCCGCTCGACGTGGTTGCCGAGGTTCACCCCGGCCCGAGCGCCGAGGTGCCGCAGGCCCGCGACGCCGAGCCGGTCCACGAGACGGTCGACAGCGTGCAGGCCCCGCGGCAGGCTCCCGAGCCCGTGACCCGCGGCGCCTATGACCGTCCGCTGACGAACGGAAGCGCGGCGCTCGACACTGCGCTGGACACTGCACCTGACACCGCGCCGGCGGTGACGGAGCCGGCCCGCGGGCTGGACTCGGCCGTCACCAAGAGCCTGGTGTTGCGTCTCATCGCCGGGGTCCGGGGGCTGTAGGCGTGGTGAACCGGACGGCTACCAGCCGAACCCTGCGCCGCCGCGGGCGCGGTCATGCGGTCAAGATCGTCATCACCGGGCCGTTCGGCGCCGGGAAGACCACCCTGATCCGCACCATCAGCGAGATCACGGTCCTGTCCACCGAGCGCGAACTGTCCTCCGCCGCCGAAGCCCGTGCCGACAAGGCACAGACCACCGTGGCGATGGACTTCGGACGCATCGGCATCGACTCCGACCTGGTGCTCTACCTGTTCGGCACCCCGGGTCAGGACCGGTTCGAGTTCATGTGGGAGGTGCTCGGCGAAGGGATGCTGGGCTACGTCCTCGTGCTCGATGCGGCCCGGCCGGAATCGGTCACCGAAGCGCGGACGATCCTGGCTGCCTTCCGCAAGATGGCACCGGTGCCGTTCGTGGTCGCAGTGAACCGCAGCGACGGGCTCGAGCCGGACGAGGAGATGCAGATTCGCGTCGACCTCGACCTCGAGCCGTCGATCGCCATCGTCCCGTGCGACGCGACCGACAAGGCATCGGTGAAGGTCGTGCTGCTGGCGCTGCTGCACGCGGTGCTGGAAAGTCTCGAACGCGCCTCCGCTGTCAACGCCTAGAACTCTCGGCGGCGTCGCATGAAGCGTCGGATCAGGTGGCCGCGCTGGCTTGCTGTGCGTCGGCGCAGCGTCCAGCGGGTGCGAGAGAGTTCAGCGCCCCCGGGTCCGATGCCCTACCGCGTCGTGCTGCGTTTCCATGACGGATCGAGCCAGCTGCTCGACCCGTCTTCGCCCGTGGCGCTGGAGCTGCACGCTCTCGCCGATCAATGGCTGACAGGCCGCAGATGAAGCGTCAGCAAAACCCGTTCGTGGCCTACATCAATGGCCCCTACCTGCCGACATTCACAGGGTGAAGCAGCTCGGCGAGATCCTCCTCGACGGCGGACTCGTCGATCATGAGCAGCTGACGACCGCGATGGGCGAGCAGCAGCGACTCGGACGCAGCCTCGGCCGGGTGCTGGTCGACCTCGGGATGGTCACCGAGTCCCAGCTGGTCGCCGCGCTTGCCGAGCAGATCGGCCTGCAGTTCGTCGACCTCGCCGAATTCCCCGTCGACGGCAGCGCCGTCGCCAGCATCGCTCCCAACGTCGCCCGCCGCCACGTCGCGCTGCCGATCGGATACGAGGACGGCCGGCTGGTCGTCGCCATGGCCGACCCGGCCAACGTCTTCGCCGTCGATGACATCCGTTCGCTGACCGGACGCGACGTGAAGGCCGTCGTCGCCACCAAGGCCGATCTGATGGCCGCGATCGATCGCTACCACCGCAGCGACGACGCTCTCGATGAGCTCACCCACACGCTCGAGGACACCACCGACGACGACGAGCTCGCGCGCGTCAAGGAGATCGTCGACGACGCCCCGATCGTCAAGTTCGTCAACCTGCTGATCGCCCAGGCGATCGCGGACCGGGCCTCCGACATTCACATCGAACCGGGGGAGCGCGAGCTGCGGGTGCGCTTCCGGATCGACGGTGTGCTGCACGACATCATGCGTTCGCCCCGCTCGATCCAGGCCGGCGTCATCAGCCGCCTGAAGATCATGGCCGACATGGACATCGCCGAACGGCGGGTGCCACAGGACGGCCGGCTCTCGGTCCAGTTCGGCGGGAAGAAGATCGACCTGCGCGTGGCGAGCCTGCCGATCGTGTGGGGCGAGAAGATCGTCATGCGAATCCTGGACAACTCGACCGCCATGCTTCGGCTGTCGGATCTGGGCTTCCAGGAGGGCAACTTCCTGCGCTGGCAGGAGTCGTTCACCAAGCCCTACGGCATGCTTCTGGTCACCGGCCCTACCGGATCGGGAAAGTCGACCACGCTCTACGCGACCCTGAACCTGGTCAGCAAGCCCGAGGTGAACGTCATCACCGTCGAGGACCCGGTCGAGTACCGCATCCCCGGCATCAACCAGGTGCAGGCGAACCCGCGGGCGGGCCTCACCTTCGCCAAGGCGCTGCGCTCGATCCTGCGTTCGGACCCCGACATCGTCCTGCTCGGTGAGATCCGTGACCACGAGACGGCACAGATCGCCATCGAGGCCGCCCTCACCGGTCACCTCGTGCTCTCGACGCTGCACACCAACGACGCACCCAGCGCCATCAACCGGCTCATCGAGATGGGCATCGAGCCCTTCCTCGTGGGTTCGGCTCTCGACTGCGTGCTCGCCCAGCGGCTCGCGCGCCGCCTGTGCAGCAAGTGCAAGGAGGCGTACTCCCCGACCCGGGAGATGATGGCTGCCTCGCGCTTCCCCTGGGCACACGACGAGCTGCCGACCCTCTTTCGCCCGATTGGTTGCTCCGCCTGCTCGAAGACGGGCTACAAGGGCCGCCTGGCCCTGCACGAGGTCATGCCGGTGGACGAGGAGATCGAACGCCTCGCCGTCGGCCGCGCGTCCGCTGACTCCATTGGCAGCGCCGCTCGCGACCGCGGTATGACAACGCTGCGCGACGACGGTCTGAGCAAGGTGTTGCAGGGGCTGACCTCGATCGAGGAGATCCTGCGCGTCGTGGTCTGAGCCGACCAACAGCTGAGATCAGGAACGGCCCGTGGCCTGGGCAAGCCAGCCGCGCTGCGCTTCCAGGGCTGCCTGACTCTCTTCGACGGTGCGCGCATCGCCGGCCTGCTCGGCCCGTGCGATACGCCGCTCGAGCTTCGCGATCGACTCATTGAGCCGGATGACCAGCGGATTGTCGGTCGGGTCGGGCTTGAACCGGGCCTGCTCGGTATCGCGCAGCCGATCCTCGATGACGCCGAGCCTTCGGTCGAGCCCCGCCGAGGCGTCGCGGGGGACCGGCGGGATCGCTTCCCACCGGCGCTGGATGTCGCGCAGCCGCTTGCGGGCGCCAACCGGATCGGAGGTCGGGTCGAGGGTCTCCGCCTCGACGACGAGCTCCTCGCGAGCGGTCAGCGCCGCCTTCAGCCCGGCGTCGCGCTCCGCACGTGACGCGGACCGAGCGGCGAAAAAAGCATCCTGCGCCGCCCGGAACCGGCCCCAAAGCTCGGCCTCGGCGCCTTTCGGGGCACCTCCGGCAGCCTTCCATTCGGTCATCAATTCGCGGAACCGGGCGGTCGTGGGCCCCCAGCTGGTGGACTCGACGAGCTTTTCTGCCTCAACGACCAGCTCCGACTTGCGCGCCTGGGCGCCCTTGCGCTTCTCTTCGAGCTCCGCGAAGTGCATTCGCCGGCGCCGCTGAACCCCGCTGCGCGCGGCCGCCAGCCGGGTCCACAGCGCGTCATCGGTCTTGCGATCGAGCCGCCCCAGCCCCTTCCAGCGCTCGACGAGGGCCCGCATCTGCTCGTCCGCATGGCGCCAGTCGTCTCCGGCAGCAAGCTGCTCGGCCTCCGTGACCAGCGCTTCCTTGACCAAGACGGCTTCCGCGCGGGCCGCCGCGCGTTGCTCAGCGACCTCACCCTGGCGTACTGCGGCAGCATCCGTGATCACGGCCAGCCGGGCGTCGAGCGCGGCGAGGTCACCGACGACGGCGGCCGTGGCCAACTCGCCGCGCAGACGCGCCGCTGAAGTCGACGCGCGGTTCGGATCGGCGTCGACCCGCTTCTCCAGGATCGCGACTTCGGCCGCGAGATCCTCGAACTTGCGCACGAAATACGCCAGCCCGGCCTCCGGTGAACCGGCCAGCCATGATCCGACGACCCGCTCCCCGTCGGGAGTGCGCACGTAAACGGTGCCGTCAGCATCGACTCGACCGAAGTCCCCGGACGCGGCTACCGGCGGCTGTTCCACACCGCGACGCTACCGTGAGGCGCAACCAAGTGCCCAGCATGTCTACAGCAACCACTCAGGTGTCGGGACTCCACAGATCGCCTGATCGGGCGCACCATGGAGTCATGGCGAGATCTTCGTTCTCCACCCGCAATTCGCAGCAGTCCGTCTTCGGTTCGCTTCTCGGGCCGGTGGTGATGGTCGCGGTCGCGGGCATCGTCGGGTGGCTGCTCCTCGAGACGGTCAAGTGGCTGGTCGTCACCGTGCTCATCGCCCTGGGTGTCGCGCTGGTGGTAGTCCCGTTCTTCGCCGGCCGCCGCATTCTCGCAGGCTCACTCGGCCCGGACCGTCGTCACCGCACCGTGCAACTGGGCACGGCAGTGCTGCTCGGCGTGGCGCTCGTCGTGCTCGGCTTCGTCGTCTCCCACCACGGCTGGCTGCTCATCGTCGTGCCCGCCGCCGTGATCCTGCTGGGTCGCCTCTTCGGACGTATCGGCGGACGTTCGCGGGGAGCGGGCGCGCTGCGCTGAGGACGTCACACCTCAGCGCCCCTCAGCGGCCGATGAGCTCCGGCCAGCTGGCGGCAAAGCCCGGATGCAACGGGAGCGCCACGACCTCCTGCTCGGCAACCCATTCCAGGGCGATGCTCTCGTGGGTCACCGCGCGCACCTCGAGCGTGCTCGGCGCGGTCGCGAGCACGGTCGTGTAGGACCAGCCGCCGTGATCGTCCACCCAGGAACCCGTGATCTGGACCTGCTTGCGGTCGAGCCCGGACTCCTCGTACGCCTCGCGCAAGGCGGCTTCCTCGGCGCTCTCATGGCTGTCGCGCGCGCCGCCCGGCAGGCCCCAGGTGTCGCCGTGATGGCTCCAGACGGCGCGATGCTGGAGCAGGATGCTCACCGTCCCGGCTGGGTCGGTGTGCCGTAAGAGCAGCCCGGCTGCCCCGTATCGCCCCCAGTGCCGGTGGTCGAGGGCGCAGATCACCCAGCCGTCACCGTCACCGTGCATGCCTCCATCTTGGCTGACGGCAGCGCTGTTAAGTCACCCGGCCCGGGTCAGTGGGAAATCGGGTGTGTCCGGAGGAGGCCACGAGGTCGCGCAAGCGGGCCATCGCGTCCCAAACCTCGACGTGACGGGTGTAGAGCGGCGCGGGTCCCAGCCGGATCATCCCGCCGGGATCAGGGCCTTCGCCGGCCCGGAAGTCGGGGACGACTCCCGCGTCCTCGATGAGCGCGCGGCAGATCTGGAGTGCGGACGCGTGCGCCAGGCTCACGTGAGCACCCCGCCGGGACGGGTCCCGGGGAGTCGCGACGCCGAAGCCGAGTGGGGCGAGCCAGGCGTCCGCCAGCTCGATGATCATCGCCGTCAGCGTGACGCTCTTGGCCGCGAGCCGCTCGATCCCGGCTTCGGCGACGAGCTTGGCCCCGAGCTCGACGAGGGGCAGCCCGAGGATGGGCGGGGTTCCGGCGGCGAACCGCCGGATGCCCTCGGCCGGCGCGTAGTCGCGTTCCATCGCGAACTGGTCGCGCTGGCCGAACCAGCCGCGGATCGGGCTCTGCAAGAGGGGCTGCAGCTCGCGTCGAACGTAGAGGTAGGCGGGCGCACCCGGGCCGGCGTTCAGGTACTTGTAAGTGCAGCCGACGGCCAGATCCCCTTGTGCAGCAGCGAGATTCACCGGCACGCTGCCTGCCGAGTGCGACAGGTCCCACAGCACCCGAACGCCCCGCTCTCTCGCCAGCGTCGTGATGGCCGCCAGGTCTCGCCGCTCGCCCGAGACGTACTCAACGTGCGAGAGGCACAGCAGAGCGGTGTCAGGTCCGATGGCGGAATCGAGCTCGTCGGCCGCGATGAGCCGCAGCTGCATGCCCAGCAGTTGGGCGACCCCTTCCAGGACGTAGCGGTCGGTGGGAAAGTTGGCGTCATTGGTGACGATCACGGTGCGCCGCGGGTCGCGCTCGCGAGCGACGGTGGCCGCGGCGGCGGCGAGCTTGAAGAGGTTCACCGTCGTGGAATCGCCGACGAGCACCTCGCCCGGCTCGGCGCCGAGCACCCCTGCGGCCAGGACATCACCAACGCGCGTCGGCTCGTCGATCCAGTCCGGCCAGGCGCGTACGAGCTGCTCGCCCCACTGCTTGCCGACGGCCCCCCGCAGCGCGACCCCGGCGGCGACCGGCAGCCTGCCGAGCGAGTTGCCGTCGAGGTAGATCAGCTCAGGATCGGCGATCACGAACCGGGAACGCAGAGGTGCGAGCGGGTCGGCGACATCCAGCGCGAGGGCGGTCGCCCGATCCATCGGCACGCCGGGCGACCCTACGCGCAACTGGCAGCATGGGCGCCATGGGAGCGGGGGAAGGCGAGGCCGGCGACGGCGCGGTAGGCGGCTCGGTCCCGGTTGCCGATTTCCTTGGTCTGCGCGTGGATCCCGGCGATCCCTTGCGTTACGCGATGCCGCTGACCGACGACCTGCTGAACTCCGCCGGGACGCTCTGGGGCGGTGTCGGGCTGTCGGCTTTCGTCGCTGCCGCCGAACTCGCTGTCGAACGGCGCTGCGTCTGGGCGACCGTCCAGTACCTCGCCCCGATCCGCTCCGGTGGCCGGCTGCAGATGGACATCGAACTCGGCGGCCAGGGCATTGCGCTCACCCAGGCGAATGGACGCGGGACCGTCGACGGTCAGCTGGTCCTGCTGGCAATCGGCACGTTCGGCGGCGACGGGCCGCATGATCTGCAGTTCTCCGAGGCGCCGGATATCGCGCCGCCGATGCAGTGCCCCCTGCGCTCCATGCCCGCGCCCTGGGGCGGCGGGATCCTGCGCCACATCGAGCAGCGCACGCCGCCTGGGATGGCGCTGCCCGATCCGCTGGGCCAGCCCGGCAGCGGACGCACGATGCTCTGGATGCGGCTGCGTCACGCAGGGACGGAAGGTGGCCGCGACGTCGCGCACGACGTCGGCGCGCTGGCGGTGCTGGCCGATCTCGCGCCCAGCGGGATCAGCGAGGCGATCGGGCGGCCGACGTTCGGCACCAGCCTGGACAACAGCATCCGCGCTGCCCGCCTGCCCGACCCGCAGGCCAGCGGCTGGGTACTCATGGACATCACCGTCGAGGCGGTCGTGGGCCGGGTCGCCCAGATCTCGGCGCGGATGTACGACGAGGGTGGCCGCCTCCTCGCCGTCGCCGGTCAGTCGGCCCGGCTGCGGCGCCTCACGCGTCAGGCCACGACGGAGCGGCCTTCCTAGCGCGGCGTCGGCCGGCTCGGGCTAGAACGCGTAGGTCACGCCGGTCAGCTGCTCGGAGACGTCCCAGAGGCGCGCCGCGTTCGCCTGATCCAGCGCCTTCTTCATGGGCTTGCCGGGCTTGGCGCCGCTGCCGCGCATGTGGAACGGGCCGTCCGGGCCGATGTACTCGCCGCTCTGGGCGGAGGGTTCGGTCGCCGCGTACAGGATCGGAATGGCGCCGTTCGCGTCGGACTGGCCGAAGAGCACATTGCCGAGCGCGCTGAAGCGTTCGCCGAGCTTGCTGCCGCCCATTTTCGGCCCGGTGGTCTGCAGGTTGGTCGTCGCGTAGCCGGGGTGAGCCGCGAAGCTGCGCAGATCCAGCCCCGCCTTCGCGGCACGCCGGCCGAGCTCTCCGGCGAAGAGCAGGTTCGCCAGCTTCGACTGCCCGTAGGCCGACCACTTCTGGTAGCGCCTCACGCTTTGCAGATCGTCGAAGTTGATACGCCCCATGCGGTGCATCTGGCTGCTGACCGTGACGACGCGAGAGCCGGGCTCCGCGGTGAGTTTCGGCAGCAGCCGCCCGGTGAGCGCGAAGTGCCCGAGATGGTTGGTGCCGAACTGCATCTCGAACCCGTCGACGGTGACGCGCGGCGGCAGTGCCATCACCCCGGCGTTGTTGATGAGCAGATGCACCGGACCGTCCAGCCCCTCGGCGAACGCCTCGACCGAGGAGAGGTCGGCAAGGTCCAGCGAGCGGAGCTCCGCCTTGGCGGCGGGGACGTCAGCGCGCAGCCGGTCCAGCGCCTGCTTGCCGCGTTCGGCGTCCCGGCAGGCCATGATCACGTGAGCACCGTGGCTCGCGAGCTGACGCGAGGTCTGGTAGCCCAGGCCGCTGTTGGCGCCGGTCACCACCGCCGTCTTCTTCTCGACGGGGCCCATCCGAGTGATCGTCCAGTGCGGCATCCGCCCAGCCTTCCCTACGGCGAGGCGACCAGCAAACGCTCGCTTTCGGGCTGGTCACTGGTGCCCCGCGTACGCTGCGCCCGTGGTCGTCCCTCTCGACGAATTCCCGATTCATCAGGCGCCGCTGTCGATGGCGTACTTCGCCACGACTGACCGCAATGTCTACGACCGTTGCATCCTGCACTGCTACGAGCGCAATGGGGAACGCCAGCTCATCGCGGGTCTTGGGGTCTATCCACATCTCGGGGTCATCGACGGTTTCGTGACGCTGCGCACCGGCCGTCGCCAGGTGGTCGTGCGAGCGTCCGACGCGCTGGGCGAGGACCGGATGACCCAATCGGTCGGGCCGATCCGCATCGAGGTCGTCAAGGCGCTGAAGACCCTGCGGCTGGTGTGCGACGACACCGGCCGGGGGCTGGCGTGCGACCTCCGCTTTCACGCGTCGTCGCCGGCTCATGACGAACCGCGGCACATCACCCGCACCGGCGCGCAGACGATCCTCAACGCGCAGCGCTTCATCCAGACCGGTGACTGGTCGGGGACGATCGTCGCCGACGGCGAGGAGATCCGGGTGGGCGCCGAGGACTGGGTCGGCGCCCGTGATCGTTCCTGGGGCGTGCGCCCGGTCGGGGAGTCGCTGCCCCGGGATGCGCCCACCGCCCCTATCAACGTCGGCGAGGGTCACTGGCACATCTGGGCGCCGCTGCGCTTCACCGACTTCACGATCTTCGTGATCGTTCAGGAACTTCCCGACGGGACCCGCATCCTGAACGAGGCGGTGCGAATCTGGCCCGCCTCGACCGGTCGCCCTCCCGAGCAGCTCGGCTGGCCCGACGTCGAGATCCACTACCGGCCGGGCACCCGCCATCCCGAGTCCGCCGTCCTGCACCTGATGCAGCGGGGGCAGCGGCCGGTGAAGGTCGAGCTGAAGACGCTCGGCTACATCCCGCTGCACGTCGGGGCCGGCTACGGGGGAGACCCCACGTGGTCGCACGGGAGCTGGAAGGGCGCCGGCTGGGTCGAGTCGGCCGAGTACGACTACGACGATCCCGAGCTGGCGGCTCGCATTCCTTTCGGGGTGCTCGATCACGTCGCCACCGCGACCTTCACGGGCTCCGACGGGATCAAAGTGAAGGGCTACGGGGTGTTCGAGCACGGGAGCTTCGGCCGCCATGATCCCTCGGGATTCCTGACGTTCGCCGACGTCTGGGCGGCCGAGTAACACCCCGCTGGGCTGCGATTTTCTGACCGGCCTGACATTGCGTCAGGCCGTCAGGTAACAATGCGTTTATGCGGCTGGCTTACACGGACGAGCAAGAGGCGATGCGGCGCGAGCTGCGCGACTATTACGCGAACCTGCTCGACCCCGAGACACAGGCGGCGTTGCACGAGGACAGCCAAGGTCCCGTGATGCGTCGCGTCGTCAAGCAGATGGCGGCCGACGGGTGGCTCGGCATCGGCTGGCCGAAGGAGTACGGCGGCCAGGGCAAGAGCGCGATCGAGCAGTTCATCTTCTTCGACGAGACGATGCGCGCCGGTGCGCCGATCCCGATGCTGACGATCAACACCGTCGGCCCGACGATCATGCACAACGGCAACGAGCAGCAGAAGGCGTTCTTCCTGCCCAAGATCCTGGCCGGAGACATCCACTTCGCCATCGGCTACAGCGAGCCCGGCGCCGGCACCGACCTCGCGAACCTGCGCACCCGTGCGGTACGCGACGGCGACGACTACGTCATCAACGGCAGCAAGCTCTGGACCAGCCTGGCTGCGACCTCCGACTACTGCTGGCTCGCGGTCCGCACCGATCCCGACGCCAAGAAGCACCGCGGCCTGTCGATCATCTGCGTGCCGATGGACACCCCCGGCATCACCATGACGCCCCTGCGGCTGGTCGGCGAGAGCCTCATCTACTCGGTGCATTACGACGACGTCCGCGTCTCGGCCGACATGCTCATCGGCGGCGAGAACAACGGCTGGCGCCTCATCACCGGCCAGCTCAACACCGAGCGCGTCTCGCTGTGCAGCCCCGGCATGGGCGACAAGTCACTGAACGAGGTCATCAAGTGGGCCAAGGAGACGCTGCTGCCCGACGGCCGCCGCGTCATCGATCAGCCCTGGGTGCAGACCAACCTGGCCAAGGCCTACGCGGGCTTTGAGTTCCTGCGCCTGATCAACTGGAAGGTCGCCTGGCAGGCGACGCAGGACATCCTCGATGTCGCCGATGCCAGCACCACCAAGGTTTTCGGCACCGAGCACTACCTCGATTCGGTACGCCTGCTGATGGAGATCGTGGGAGAGCCCGCGTACCTGAAGGAGGGCTCGCCCGGATCGGTGCTCGCCAGCCGGCTCGAGTCCATGTACCGCGGCGTCGTCATCCTGACGTTCGGCGGCGGAGTCAACGAGGTCCAGCGCGACCTGATCGCCGCGTTCGGCCTCGGCATGCCGCTCGCCAAGCGCTGAGCTGCCAGCCCGCCCACTTGCCCACTCGCCGCTGACTTTCTGGAGATTCACCGTGGACTTTGCTTTCACCGACGAACAGGTCGAGATTCGTGACCTGGCCGCGCGCCTCTTCGACGACGTCGTGACTCTGGAGCGGTTGCGCGAGATCGAGGAGAGCGAGACCCCGGGCTACGACCCGAAGCTCTGGTCCGCCCTCGCCGACGCCGGGCTGCTCGGCGTCGCCATCCCCGAGTCCGCGGGAGGGCTGGGTTTCGGCGTGCTCGAGGCGTCGCAAATCCTGGAACAGGTCGGGCGCACCGTCGCCCCGGTCCCGCTGATCTCGTTGCTTCCGGCGACGGTGGTGCTGAGCCGCTACAGCGTCGAAACCCCAGCAGTGGCAAGCCTTCTGGGCGAGGTCGCCGCGGGGACGAAGCTGGTGACCCTCGCCCTCGTCGAGCCGTTGGGTGATCCGCTGGCACCCGTCACCTCCGCCCGCCGCGACGGCGCCGAATGGGTCCTCGATGGCGAGAAGACCTGCGTGCCGGCAGGGCTCTACGCCGACTACTTCCTCGTATCGGCCACGCTGTCGGGCGGAACTGATGGTGCCGTGTTCCTCGTCCCGGCTGACGCTTCGGGTGTCAGCCGCACGCGCCAGGAGGCGATCACCTACGACCTGGAGTCCACCCTGACGCTTTCGGGCGTGCGCGTCAGCGAGGACGCCCTCGTCGGCCCGGCGGATGGAAGCGCGCTCGGTTTCCTGGTGTCGGTCGCCACGACTGCCACCTGCTCGGCGATGGTCGGCGTCTCCTCCACTGCCGTGAAGCTCACCGCGGAGTACACCAAGACCCGCGAGCAGTTCGGTCACCCGATCGCGCTGTTCCAGGCTGTCGGTCAGCGCGCTGCTGACGCCTTCATCGACTCGCAGGGCATCCGGCTCACGGCGCTGCAGGCCGCCTGGCTGCTGGCGCAGGAGCTGCCCGCCGAGCGTGAGGTGGCGGTCGCGAAGTACTTCGCCGCCGAGGCCGGGCAGCGTGTTGCTCGGGCGGCTCAGCACCTGCACGGCGGCATGGGCGTCGACCGCGACTATCCGCTGCACCGCTACTACATCTGGGCCAAGCACCTCGAGCTGACGCTCGGCAGCGGCACCCGACAGCTCACCCGGCTCGGTCAGCTGATCGCCGCCGGCTAACCGGGGCTCATTCGTCGAGCTCGGCCAGCTCGACCTCGACCCGCTCGAGTTCGGCGCGCAACGCCTCCGCTCGCGTCTGAACCTGGTGGCGGCACACGTCGATCGCGCCGAGCAGATCGCGGCGCAGGGACGGGTCATCCAGCCGGTCGGCGAACGCACGAACTGCGGCCAGGCTGAGCGGCTTTCCGGTCGAACGCTTGCCGCCCCTGGTGCTCTCGTACGTCCAGGCCTGGCCGCTGAAGCGCATCGTGACACTCATCCCGGCGCCCTTCGCCGGGCGGCGCTTGCCGGCCGCCTTCGCCGCAGCTGCAGCTGGAGCGGTGGCAGGAGCCGGGGCCGCCGGCGCCGCGGAGGCCTGCGGCTCAGGGACCGCGACCAAGCGGGCCGGACGCGCCGGCTCGTTGCTCGGGCGGTAACCCTGCGAAGGGTGGCTCGGTCGGGCGGCGGCGGGGGGATCGAGTGGAAGAGCGGCGGGCGCCGGCGGCGCTTCGGCGGACGCTTTCGGGCCCCGTACCGGAAGGCTCAGCTCGGTGGGGGAGAAGGGCACCACGTCATCCCGCAGCCGGATCGAGATGAACTCGCCGACCGCCGGATCGGCGAATCCCACGACAGGAACGGACGTTCCGGCAGCGCCGAGCGCCGTATCCACGAGCAGCATCACCCGGGGCTTCCTCCCCGATTCCAGCCGATCGCGTAGCAGGGCTACGTCGGCGTCGGTGAGAGCTGATGGTCCAGCGGCTTTTCGGCTTCGAGCGCGAGCACGGGGCGGCATGCCCTCATGGTAAGAAGCGCGCCAGCCAAGCGCTGACCTTTCCGGCGTCGATTCCCTTGCGCAGTGAGTGATCCGCGCCCGGCGCAGTGGTGACCGTCACGTCGGCAGCGGGCGACAGGCCGATCTCCCGGACGAGTTCTGCGTCGGAACCGAACGGGTCGCGCTCGCCCTGCACGACGAGGACTGGCACTCCGGCGCCGAGCAATTCCGGTAACCGGCTCGGCGGCACATGTCCGGTGGCACGGGTAGGCGGCTGCAGCGGGAATGCCAGCGCCAGCACCCCGCTGGCGCCCGCGAGGTGAGCCGTGCGGCAGGCCACCCGGCCGCCGCTGCTGCGCCCTCCGAGTATGACCGGGATGCCTGAAATGCCCTTGCGGGCAAGGGCTTTGCGCGCTGCGGCGGCGACGGCGAGGAAGGCCAGATCGAGCTGCGGCGCGGGAGCCGGGGGTCGCCGAGCCGCGACCCGGTAGGGCTGCTCGACGAGTCCGACCGCCATCCCGAGGCTCTGGGCGATCGACGCCACCTTCAACAAGTCGGGCGCGGTGATCCCGCCGCCGGCTCCATGACCGAGCAGCACCAGGGCGGTCGCTGCTCGGGGAGCGGGTGACCCGGCGGGATGCCACGTGAGGCGCGCTTGACCGGCGGGCGTCTTGATGTCCAGGACCGCCTCATTTCGCCGAAGTGTCGCGGGGCCTTCCTCGGCGCGTCAGAGTCGCCCCCTCTACGTCCGTCGCGTCCCGAGACGCTACGCTTTGCCCTACCCAGCGCGGTGACGGCTGCGGTACATCGGTTGAACCCGAGCGTCGGGGGGTGGCGTGAAGGATCATCCCGGCGCGCGAGCCTCGGGCGAGTTCGGCCCGCATCTCGTTGCGGGTCTTGCCGCCGCTGCAGCTCAGATCGGTGCTGAGAGCGAGCCGGAGACCGACCCGGAGGGCTACGCGGTCGATGTCGTCGCGGCCATGGCAGCGTTCGACTCCTCGGCGGAGTCGGTGGCCCAGGCCCGCCGGCTGGTCGAGCGGCAGCTGGACGATTGGGGCCAGTCCGACCTTTCCGACGACGCCCGTCTGGTCGTCAGCGAACTGCTGACCAACGCGGCGTTGCACGCCAAACCACCGATCAAGCTGAAGCTCGCACGACTTACCGCCGGAGTCCGGTTGGAGGTCAGCGACGGCTCGCCCGAACTTCCGCTGAAGGTGCATGCCGGAACCGACGTGATGACCGGTCGCGGCTGGAGCCTCGTCGAAGCGCTGTGCGACTCTTGGGGAGTTCAGCCGGCCGAGCACGGGAAGGTCGTCTGGGCCACCCTGCTTCCGCCCAACGCCGATTCCTCCGACATTCCAGCAGCTTTCGACAGCCACACCGTCGACGCCGATCTCATGAACCTCGGGCAGTCCTCGCGTTTCGACGAAGAGGCCCAGCGTTACGAGGTCACCCTGGGGGACGTACCGACCGAGCTCCTCATCGCCGCGAAGGGCCATATCGACTCGCTGATCCGTGAGTTCGCGCTCCTTGCGAGCGGCGCGGCGGGCGGGGGCACCAGTGCGGTGCCGCGGGAGCTGATGCTGCTGATCGAGCGAGTGGTCGGCAACTTCTCTGAGGCCCGGCAGTCCATCAAGAAGCAGGCCCTGCGCGCGTCAGAGCGCGGCGAGCCGCGTACCCAGCTGACCCTGCTTCTTCCGCTGTCGGCCGCAGAGGCCGGGCTCGCGTACCTCTCAGCACTCGATGAGGTCGACGCCTACTGCCGCAATGAGCAGATGCTGACGCTCGAGACCCCGCCCGCGCATCGGCTGTTTCGTTCCTGGTACGTCGAGGAACTCGTGGAGGGCCTGCGCCAGGCTGCCGACGCGAAGCAGGCCGACCCGGACTGGATCCCGGAGACCTTCGAGAGCCGCCTGCTGCGCGAGTATCAGCGCATCAGCGCCGGCTAGGTGACGCGGCCCGCAAGCTCAGGCGGGCCAGCGCGAGGTGAGCTCCAAGGGGGCCCACTCCGGCCAGCGGCATGCTCCGATCGCGGTCCCGGTGGCAAACAGCGCGATCTCCTGGGGCCCGTCGATACGCGAGTTGTCCCACACGTGGGCGACGTCGGCGCGTTCGATGCCTGCTGCGACGAGCGGCCAGAGCCGCGCAAAGCGTAAGCGAATCTTCTCCTCGGGGACGCCATGGCCTCCGTTGGCGACGCGAAAGCGGACACGATGGACGGCAAGTTCCAGCGGTACCAGGAGCACGTGCATTTCGACGTTGTAGCCGGCGGTGACCGCCGCATCCATGAGGTCGAGCTTGGAGGAGTGGGAGAAGACCGTCTCGGCAATGAACGGTTCGCCGATCTCGATGAGGCGGGCGCGGGTCTTGGCAGCGATCTCCGCGGCGTCGTACGCGCGCCCTGCCGGGTCGTCCGGCCACCGCTGCGCGGCGATGATGTCGGCGTTCACGAACGTCACACCGGGCCGGTTCGGCGCCAGCACCAGCTCCACAAAGGTGCTCTTGCCCGCGCCGTTTGGCCCGACGACCAGATCCAGCCGCATCGACGGGCTCAGGCCAGTGGACTGCTGGTTCCGTCAGGGTCGTACCGGGTCAGCACGCCGTTGTCGTCGAGCGCGACCGTGGTCACGCCGCGGGCAAAGAGCACCTCACCGAAACGAACCCGGCGAGCGGTCTCGGAGATGCTCGCGTCGAGTTCGGCGTTGAACACCGCGCGCTCCTCGGCGGCGAGCTCTCGCTCTGGAAGCGTGCCGGCGAGCGCGGCCTCGACCCGGCGGCGCGCTGCGGTCTGCGTCATCGATACCGCCCGGCCCACCCGTGCCCAATGATCAAGCTGCTGCTTGGCTGACCGGCTCTGACGCGCACCTTCGGCAGCGGCCGAATCGAGCAGGTCGGCGGCTACCCGGGTCGGACGATCTGAGGTCGTCGTCATGGAGCCTCCAGTATCAGGGTGCTACAACTGTAGCAGACTGCTACGGCGCGACCTTGCCGGTGAAGAAGGAGGTCTGGGCCTTGGCTCCCGCCAGGTCGAAGCTGAAGTGGATGTGGTCCACGTGGCAGGCGGTCGGGTCGGTGCCGCAGGTGTAGGCAGCGGGTGCGTAGCCGGTCCAGCTGCCGTAGATCTTGTGGTTCCAGATGATGTACATGATGCCGAGGCGACGCGCGATGGCGTGCTCGTTGCCGTACTTGTCGGTGGCGAAGAGCCAGTTGATGACCGCCTGACCGTCGGCGCGCATGGCGGCGTTGCGGTAGTCCATGCCCCAGTCCAGCGCGCGACCTTCGGAGTGCTCGCTGACCGTGCCGTCGCAGGGGCGGGTGATCCCGTTGAACACGGTGAGCCCGCCGACGCTGGAGCCGTAGGTCGCCAGCAAGAGGTTGCGCAAGTCGATGGGACCAGGCTGGTCGGTCGCCAGCTTGGCGCCGACCTTGCACTTGGCGGCCGGCTGGTAGGGGACGTTGCTCTCGATCGCCGCCGTGAACGTGCGGGTGGCCGGGACCTTGCTCGCCGGCGTCACCGTGGCCGGGGCGCAGGCCGCTGCCGTCACCAGCGCGGCGCTGAGCGCGAAGGCCGATCCGGCGCGCGTCATCCAATTCCTCACCCTTTGGTGTCGGCCGCACTGGGCGCCCGACTGAACGGGTGAACGCCCGTACAGCCCGTCCGGGCTAATCCGTTGTCAGCCTCGCGACTTTCGGTCGATGCGGCTGATCGCCCGACCTAGCGTCGGAGCGGCACAAGACACGTAACGGAGCGCTCGGGGGCACGCCGCAATCAGGCGTTGGCGCATGAACCCACGAGACGAAGGATGTCCGCAATGACGCTCACGACAGCAGGTCTGACCAACGGCGGGACGACCAGCCACTACCGCTTCTCCTACGACGACTCGCTCGCAGTCTCATCTTCCAATCCCTCCGGGCCCGAGCCGGCGCGTACGAACGCCGTGATCGCTGCGTGCGAGGGCGATTTCGCGCTGATGAGCGGATGGTTCGGCGGCATCAGCCTCAGCAACATCTCGGTGCATGTGCTGGCTCAGGGCGGCGGCGCCGACTGGAACGGCAGCACGTCGTCCTCCACCGTCGAGATCAAGGCCGAAGGGCAGACCTTCTCCTCATCCCCGGACTTCGTCCGTTACCTGATGGTCGCGGAGATCACCGAAATCATGATGCTGGGCCAGAACATCGGCTGGTTCCAAGGGCACGACGAGGGCAGCAAAGGTGAGGGGCTCTCGCGCTTCCTCGGCGCCCAGTTCCTTGACGCCAACAGCCTTCTGGACCCCGGTATCCGCGCCGACTTCGCCGTGGCCGACGGCTGGCTGAACAGCGTGCGCGGCGATTTCGTCAACAACGCGCCTGATGACAACGCCCCCGATGCCGTCAACGGCTGCACGACCCTTTTCATCTACTGGCTGCACAGCCAACTGGGCTACGGGATCAATGCCATCGTCGCGGCTGGTGCCGCGACGCTCGCCGGCGTCTACCGCAACCTCAGCGGTGACGCGACTGACCCGTTCCCCTACTTCAAGAAGACCCTCGACGACGCCTTCCCGTCGACGACCAATTCGCACGTGCTCGGGACCAACCCCGACAACCCCTTCCCGATCGCCACTGCCACGTTCGCCCTCGCCAACTTCGGGACCCAGCAGGGCTGGCGGGTCGATCGACACCCGCGTTTCCTGGCTGACACCACGGGTGACGGGCGGGGTGACGTCGTCGGCTTCGGCGACGCCGGGGTGTGGCGATCCATCGCACGTGCCAACGGCGCGCTGGAGCCTGCCCAGTTCGTTCTGGCGGACTTCGGCTACACCGGCGGCGGCTGGCGCGTGGAGCACCATCCGCGGGTCCTGGCGGACACGACCGGTGATGGCCGGGCCGACATCGTGGGCTTCGGCGACGCGGGCGTCTATCGCTCGGTGTCGAATGCGGATGGATCGTTCGGTCCGGTGCAGCGCGTGGTGGCCGACTTTGCCTACAACGCAGGCGGTTGGCGGGTCGAGAGCCACCCGCGTCTGCTGGCTGACACGACGGGCGATGGCCGCGCCGACATCGTCGGATTCGGTGACGCAGGCGTGTACCGCTCGATCGCTCAGGCGGATGGCTCGTTCGGTCCGGTGCAGCTCGTCGTCGCCGACTTCGGGACGCAGCAGGGCTGGCGGGTCGATCGCCACCCGCGCTTCCTCGCGGACACCACCGGTGATGGCCGGGCCGACATCGTCGGATTCGGTGACGCAGGCGTGTACCGCTCGGTGTCGAATGCCGATGGTTCATTCGGACCGGTGCAGTTCGTGCTCGCCAACTTCGGCACCCAGCAGGGCTGGCGGGTCGATCGACACCCGCGCTTCCTGGCAGATATGACCGGTGACGGCCGGGCCGACATCGTCGGATTCGGCGACGCGGGGCCGTACACCGCTATGGCGCAGACCGACGGGTCCTTCGGCAACTTCCAGTGGCTGTTGCCGAACCTCGGGTACACCGCGCTGGCGGGCGGCTGGCGCGTCGAGCGTCACCCCCGCCTGGTCGCCGACACCACCGGCGATCACCGGGCCGACATCGTCGGATTCGGCGACGCAGGCGTGTACCTCGGCTACCAGCCGAGGCAGATCATCATCATCCACAACCCGCCGGTGCTCACCGCCGCAGCATCCTGATCCAGGAGCCCGATTCCGCGGGTGCCGGCCGTTCCCGTCTGACGGCCGGCACCCGCTTTCAGCTGCCGGTCTTGGTGTTTCAGTCGAAGAGGACGCCGGGGGAGAGCATCCCCTTCGGGTCCAGTGCCGCCTTCACCGACCGCATCACGGCAATCTCCGCGGGGCTACGCGAGAGGCCGAGCCAGCCCGCCTTGGCGCGGCCGATGCCGTGCTCGGAGCTGATCGTGCCGCCGCGCTCAGCGACGGCGTGCAGCACGGCTGCCTCGACGGCGAGGTGGGAGTTGCCGTCACCATCCGGGTCGAGGGCTCCGATGATGTTGACGTGGACGTTGCCCTCGTTCAGATGGCCCCACACGAACATCCGGGCGCCGGGCGCGGTTCGCGCCACGATTGCCGGCAGGACGTCGATCAGCCCTGGCAACTCGGCGAGCGGGACGGCGATGTCGGACTTGACCGGCACCCCGGCGGCATTCACGGCCTCGGTGTGACCCTCGCGGTATTGCCACAGCGCACGCTGGCCACCGGTATCGCCGGAGGTCGCCAGGTTGGCGTCGATCACCTGCGGCGCCTCGGAAAGTGCCTCGGCCAGCCGGTCCGAAGGGTCGCTTCGGGCCGCGCACTCGACCAGCAGGTAGGCCGGGGTGGGGGCGGCGAAGGGGCGGGGGAGTCCGGCGTTGGCACGTACCAGTTCGACGCCCTCATCGAAGATCAGCTCGGCGGCACTGAGGTCGGCGCCCACGTGCTCGCGCAGGATCGCCAGCAGATCGATAGCCGCCTGCGTGCTTTGGACGCCGACGAGCGCGACGGCGCGGGCCGCTTCCGAAGCCACCAGCCGAAGCCGGGCGCGCGTGAGCACTGCGAGGGTGCCCTCGCTGCCGGTGAACAGCGACGTGAGGTCGTAGCCCGTGTTGTCCTTCGGGACGCCCCCGAGGTGGCTGACGACCGTGCCGTCGGCCAGCACGGCTTCCAGGCCCATCACCTGGGCGCGCATGCTGCCGTAGCGCAGCACGCGAATTCCTCCGGCGTTGGTGGCGATCAGGCCGCCCACGGTGGCGCTGTCGCGGGCGGCGAGGTCGACACCGAACGCGAAGCCGGCGGCGCGCGCATGGGCCTGCAATGCCGCCAGCCGTACGCCCGCTGCGACCGTGACCTGTCCGGAGGCGGTGTCTACCGGCTCGAGCGAGTCCAGGCGCGCGAGGCTGAGCAGTACCTCCCCGCCGCGCGGGACGCCGCCGCCGACGAGCCCGGTATTGCCGCCCTGGACGGCGACGGCCATCCCTGCCGCACTGCACGCTTGCAGGACGGCAGCGACCTCGCCGGTGTCGCCGGGCCGCACGACCAGCGCGGCGGGCGCTCCGAAGCGTCCGGTCCAGTCGACCTCGTACGAGCGTCGCAGCTCCGGGTCAGTGAGGACATGGGCCGACCCGACGATTTCGGCCAGGGCGGCAGCCAGGCTGCTGTCGGCGTTCACAGGATCCGCAGCCGGACGGCGACGGGAAGCGCCCGCAGCTGCTCGCAGGCGGCGTCGGGCAAAGGACCGGCGACATCCGTGACCACGTAGCCGTAATCGCCCGCGGTCGCCAGCAGCTGGCCGACGATGTTGATCGAGTGCTCGGCCAGCAGGCCGTCGACGGTCGCGAGCACCCCAGGGGTGTTGTGGTGCAGGTAGAGCAGGCGCTGGCGGCGTTCGATGGCGGGCAGGGCGACCGGGGGAAGGTTGACCGAGAGCGTCGTCGCGCCGGTGTCGAGGTAATCGCGCAGCTTGCCGGCGACGAAGTGACCGATGTCCTGCTGCGCCTCCTCGGTCGAGCCGCCGACGTGAGGCGTGAGGATGACGTTTTCCAGCCCGCGCAACTGGGAGACGAATTCCTCACCGCGCGCCGAGGGCTCTTCAGGAAAGACGTCGATGGCGGCGCCCGCCAGGTGGCCGGCCTCGATCTCGGTGCGCAGCGCCTGATGGTCCACGACGAAGCCGCGCGACAGGTTCAGGAACAGGCTTCCCGGCAGCATCCGGGCGAACTCCTCGGCCCCGAAAAACCCACTGTTTCCAGGCCTTCCGTCAACATGAAGGGTGACGACGTCGGCCTGCTCGAGCAGCTCGTTCAGGCTGGCGCAGCGGCGGGCGTTTCCGAGCGCGAGCTTGTCCGCGGTGTCGTAGAAGACGACCGACATGCCCAGCGCCTCGGCGAGCACCGAGAGCTGGCTGCCGATGTTGCCGTAGCCCACGATGCCCAGGGTGCGGCCGCGTACCTCATGGCTCCCGGACGCGGACTTGTCCCAGATCCCCTTGTGCATCAAGGCATCTTTGACAGTGAGCCGGCGGGTCAGCGCGATCAACTCGGAGACGGCGAGCTCGACGACGCTGCGGGTGTTGGAGAACGGGGCGTTGAACACGGCGACACCTGAAGCGCTGGCTGCCCGCAGATCGATCTGGTTGGTACCGATGCAGAACGCCCCGATGGCCAGCAGGTGGGGAGCGGCGTGGAAAACCTTGGCGGTGACTTCGGTCTTGGACCGGATGCCCAGCAGATCGACGCCTTCGAGCCGGCGGATGAGCTCGTCCTCACCCAAGGCCCGGGTGAGCTGCTCGACGTCGTATCCGGCGGATCGCAGTACAGCGGCCCCGTCAGCGTGGATGTCTTCGAGCAGGAGCGCGCGCGGCGGTGCGGCGGAAACCATGAGGTCCTTTCCTAGGCGTCACCCCAATGGTGCCAGCCGCAGTGGAGCAAGCCGGCCGCGCGCGACAGAGTGCGGCTCAGAGCACGTCGGCCAGATCCACCATCGGGAGCCCGAAGGCGTCTGCCACGCCCTGGTAGGTGATCGCACCGCCGGCGACATTCACGCCGGCGCGCAGCATCGGGTCCTGCTGGACCGCCGCCTTCGGCCCGAGGTTGGCGAGCTTCTCAACGAAGGGGAGCGTGACGTTGGTGAGCGCGAGGGTCGAGGTGGCGGGGACGGCGCCGGGCATGTTGGCGACGCAGTAGAAGACCGTGTTCTTCACCGGAAAGACCGGGTCGTGGTGGGTGGTCGGGTGGGTCGACTCGAAGCAGCCACCCTGGTCGACGGCGATGTCGACGAGCACCGCGCCGTCGCGCATTCGCGAGACGAGGTCGTCGGACACCAGAACCGGGGCCTTGGCGCCGGGGATCAGCACGGCGCCGATGACGACGTCGGACTCCAGCGCGGCGCGCTCGACCTCGTGGACGGTGGAGAAGACGGTGGTCACCTGCCCGCTGAAGATCCGGTCAGCCTGGCGCAGCCGTTCCACGTTCTTGTCCAGCAGCGTCACGTCGGCCTGCAGGCCGAGGGCGATCAGCGCGGCAGCCATTCCCGAGGTGCCGGCGCCGAGGATGAGCACCTTCGTCGGCCGCACGCCAGGCACGCCGCCCAGGAGCACCCCTCGCCCGCCGGCGTACTTCTCCAGGAAGTGCGACGCGACCTGCGGCGCCATGCGTCCGGCGACCTCGCTCATCGGCGCGAGCAGCGGCAGCGAGCCGTCAGGGGCCTGCACCGTCTCGTACGCGATCGCCGTCGCACCGCTCTTGATCAGCGCATCGGTGCACTCCCGGCTCGCCGCCAGGTGCAGGTAGGTGAACAGCGTCTGCCCGGCGCGGATCCGCCCGTACTCCTCGGCGATCGGCTCCTTCACCTTCAGGACAAGATCGGCGTCGCCCCAGACGTCATCGGCCTCGGCGACGATCGTGGCACCCGCGGCGACGTACTCGGCATCGGGCAGATGTGAACCCGCGCCGGCACCCGCCTGGACGAGAACCTGGTGACCCGTGCTGGTCAGCTCGCGGACTCCGGCGGGAGTCGCGGCGACCCGAAACTCCTCCGCCTTCACCTCGGTCGGAACGCCAATCCTCATGATTTGCCCTTCCGGACCTGTGACGACGGTTTACGTCCTGCACTACGGTATGGACCACGGTAATAGTCGTCCAGACCCATCGCCGTTAGTGGATCAGTCAAAAGGGAGCCGGATGAACCTGACGCGGGGCGCCGAGCCGGCCGCCCGCGTCGAGGCTCGCGGGTCGACCCTGGTCAACGGCGACGTTTCCTTCTGGTGGTCCGAGCTCGGCGGCCCGCCCGTCGCGTCCGAACGCCGGGCGGCCTTGCATGGCGAAATCGCGGCCGATGTGTGCATCGTCGGAGGCGGCTACACCGGTCTGTGGACGGCGTATTACCTGGCGCAAGCCGCGCCCGATCTGCGGATCGTTTTGCTGGAATCGCAGTTCTGCGGGTACGGGGCGTCGGGACGCAACGGCGGTTGGGTCAGCGCGCTGCTGCCCGGTCCGGCCCGGCGCTACGGCCCTGGCGTCGACGCGCTGCACCAGGCCATGAAGGGCTCGATCGCCGAGATCGCCCAGGTGCTTGCTGCGGAGGAGATCGACGCGCACTTCGTCCAGGGTGGCCGGCTGGCGGTCGCTCGGACGCCAGCTCAGCTGGAGCGGCTCAGCGCAGAGGTCGAGCGCCACCACGAGGTTCCCGGCGGGGATCGCGACACGGTGCTGCTTTCGGCGTCGGAACTGGACTCACGGGTGCGCGTCGCCGGTGCCCTCGGTGGCAGCTGGAGCCCGAATTGCGCGCGCATCCAGCCCGCCAAGCTCGTCAGCGGGCTTGCGGAAGCCGTCGAGCGCGCAGGCGTGCGTATCCACGAATCGAGCCGCGCCGAGCACATCGAACCCGGCCGGGTCGTCACGGCCGACGGCTCCGTCAGCGCGCGGTGGGTCGTGCGGGCGACCGAGGGCTACACGGCGGCACTGCCCGGCCAGCGGCGCACCTGGCTGCCGATGAACTCGTCGATGATCGTCACGGACCCGCTCCCCGCCTCGGCGTGGGATGAGATCGGCTGGGAACACAGCGAAACTCTGGGCGACGAGGCCCACGCCTACTGCTACGCACAGCGCACCGCTGACGGCCGGATCGCCCTTGGCGGGCGCGGTGTCCCGTACCGATACGCGTCGCACACCGATGCCGACGGGGCCGCCCCCGGGACGACCGCGCCGAAGACCGTCGCGGCCCTGACGACCTTGCTGCACAGCATGTTTCCGGCCACCCGCACCGTCCCGATTTCCCATACCTGGTCGGGCTTTCTGGGGGTGCCGCGCGACTGGTGCGCCACCGTCGGGCTCGATCGTGAGAGCGGGCTCGGGTGGGCCGGCGGGTACGTCGGCGACGGGGTCACCACGAGCAACCTCGCCGGGCGCACCCTTACCGATCTGATCCTGGACCGCGACACCGGCCTGACTCGCCTGCCGTGGGTCGGCCGCCGCCCGCGGCGCTGGGAGCCAGAACCGCTGCGGTTCTTGGGAGTACATGGCCTGTACCGCGCGTATCGCCTCGCTGACGCCCGTGAGAGCGGCGCCGCGGGGGAGTCGGAATCCGGGGCTTCCCGGACCTCGCGCGTTGCGCGAATCGCTGATGTCATTGCCGGACGCATCTGACGCAACTAGAGGAGACCCGCGTGCGCACGATCACCAACCTGGTCGGCGGAAAGTCAGTGGCCCCAGCCGACGGCCGCACTGCTGACGTACTCAATCCCACTACTGCCACGGCATTCGCGCAGGCGCCGGTGAGCACGGCTGCCGACGTCGACGCCGCCATGGAGGCAGCAGCGAACGCGTTCCCGGGATGGCGCGACACGACGCCGTCGCAGCGCCAGCTGGCGATGCTCAAATTCGCTGACGCCATCGAGGCGCACGCAGCAGAACTGGTCGCGCTGGAAGCGGAGAACACCGGCAAGCCGCTGGGGCTGACCGCCTCGGAGGAGCTTCCGCCGATGGTCGACCAGATGCGTTTCTTCGCCGGTGCGGCCCGAATGCTCGAAGGCCGTTCGGCGGGGGAGTACATGGAGGGGATGACGTCGTTCATCCGCCGCGAGCCGATCGGTGTCGTCGCGCAGGTGACCCCCTGGAACTACCCGATGATGATGGCGGTCTGGAAGTTCGCGCCGGCACTCTCGGCGGGCAACACGGTCGTCCTGAAGCCCAGCGACACCACCCCCGTCACGACCGTGCGGATGGCCGAGATCGCAGCGGAGTTCTTCCCTCCCGGCGTGTTCAACGTGATCTGCGGCGACCGGGACACCGGCCGGCTGCTGGTCTCGCACCCGACGCCGCAGCTGGTCTCGATCACCGGATCGGTGCGGGCCGGCATGGAGGTGGCCTCCGCAGCGGCGGCTGATCTCAAGCGGACGCATCTCGAGCTCGGCGGCAAGGCGCCCGTCATCGTCTTCGACGACGCGGATGTGGAGGCGGCGGCCGAGGGGATCGCGATCGGCGGCTACTTCAACGCCGGCCAGGATTGCACCGCAGCCACCCGCGTCCTCGCCACTCCCGGCATCTACGACGCCATCGTTGCAGCTCTCGCCGCGCAGGCCGAGCAGACCGCGCCCGGGATGCCCGACGACGAGGACGCCGCGTTCGGACCGCTGAACAACCCGGCTCAGCTCGAGCGGGTCAGCGGTTTCCTGTCCCGGTTGCCCGACACCGCGAAGATCGTCGCCGGTGGCCACCGCGCCAACGGACCGCTCGCGTCGGGGTGGTTTCACGAGGCGACGCTGGTGGCCGACATCCGCCAGGGCGACGAGATCGCCCGCGAAGAGATCTTCGGCCCGGTCATCACGGTGCAGAAGGTGGCCGACGAGGCCGAGGCGCTGCGCTGCGCCAACGCCGTGCGCTACGGGCTCGCGTCATCGGTGTGGACCCGCGACCACGCCCGGGCGATGCGCGTCTCCAAGGGCCTCGACTTCGGCTGTGTGTGGATCAACACCCACATCCCGATCGTGGCCGAGATGCCCCACGGCGGCTTCAAGCACTCCGGCCACGGCAAGGACCTCTCGCTCTACGGCCTCGAGGACTACACCCGCATCAAGCACGTGATGAGCAACATCACCTGACCCCGTCGATCTCGAGACCTAGTGGGTGCCGGCCAGGGTGGCGGCGAGTTCGGCGTCGCCGACATCCGGGACGAGGGTCGGCGAGTCGCGGTTGAGGGTCTCGCCGCGGAAGAACGCCGGCTTCATGAGGCGCCAGATGATCATCAGCACGACGCCTAGCAGGAGGCTGCCGAAGCCGAGCAGGAACACGCCGCCGATCTGCCAGTGCGGGCTGAACGGCATGGTCCAGAAGGTGTAGCTGGCGCCGTCGCCGCCTTCCCAGTTCCAGTCATCCTTCGCGCTCCAGGCCAGGGCGAAGAACAGCATCAGCCCACCCAGGAGCGGCATGAGCCCACGAACGAAGAAGTTGTGCACGCTGTGCAGGAGGGTCTTGCGGTAGTACCAGAAGCACGCCAGGCCGGTGAGGCCGTAATAGAAGCCGATGCAGACGCCGCACGCGGTGACCGAGTCAGCGATGACGTTGCCGTGGGAGGCGAAGTTCGTCGCCAGATAGAGCACGATCGAAATGCCGCCCATAGCCAGCGTGGAGACGGTCGGGATCAGGTACTTCGGATGCATTCTCGCGAAGCTCGACGGCAGCGCCTTGTAGACCGCCATCGACAGTGTGGTGCGCGCCGTCGGCAGGATCGTGGTCTGTGTGGAGGCAGCTGCCGACGACAGCACCATGAGGATCAGCAGGTGGGTCAGGAACGACCCGAACCAGCTGGTTCCGAAGATGGCTCCGCCGAGGACCGACAGCACGTCGTTGGAGTTGTCCGGGTTGCCGAGCCCGATGCCGGTTTCGCCGACACCCGCGAACATCTGCGCAGAGACGGTGACCAGGACGTAGATCACGACCAGCAGGATCGTCGAGATCACTGCTGCCCGGCCGGGCGTGCGGGTGCTGTCCTTGGTCTCCTCGTTGACCGATACCGCGCTGTCCCAGCCCCAGTAGATGAAGAGCATCAGCAGCATGGCGCTGACGAAGACCGAGAACGAGGGCAGATGCGTCGGGTTGAACCACGAGAGCTTCGCGCCGCTGGCGCCCTTCGGCGCGTGACCGGTGGCGAAACGGATCAGGGCTACCACCGACATCACCACGAGCATCGTGGCTTCCAGCCCCAGCAATGCGGTCTGGATGCGCGCGGAGAGTTCGATCCCCCGGTAGCAGATCCACGTCATGAGCAGGATGAACAGCACACCGACCAGGAGCACCCAGCCGCTTGTGGAGTTCTCGCCGATGCCGTGCGCATTGAACAGGAGGAAGACGTACTGCCCGGCGACCTGCGCCAGGCTCGCCATGACAAGCACGTCTGCCGCGACGATGCCCCAGCCGCCCATCCAGCCGGTCTTGGGCCCGAACGCCCGCGTAGCCCAGGTGAACGTGGTGCCGCAGTCGGGATCGGCCTTGTTCAATTCCTTGTAGCCCATCGCGACCAGGAAGGCCGGCACGAAGGCGAGTGCCACGATCAGCGGGGACTGCAGGCCGACCAAGGCGACGATGAATCCCAGCGTCGCGGCGAGGCTGTACGCCGGTGCCGTGGATGCCACGCCGATGACCGTCGTCGAGACCAGGCCCAGCGCCCCACCCTTGAGGCCTTTCGCCGGCGCCCTCCGCTCCACGACAGCGTCAATCGGTGTCAGGGGCGGGGGGAACTCTGCATTCACCATGTAGTTCTCTCCTCGCCAGCCGGATCGGGGTTGCGCGACTGTTGCAGAGTAAATCGCGCAGGACAAGGGATCCGTGTCCGAAACGAACTCTTTACCGTGGATCGATGTGACGAATAGCCTTCGAGCAGCGATAGTCGTAGCACACAGCGTGTTACCACGAACCGCTCGGGGCCTTTTGCATCTCCCCGAGCACAGAGACCGCCGGAGATGAGCCAGATGACCGCCACCGCTGCCGACACCCCCCTGCCGCACGGGAACGGATCGGATCCTGGCCTCCAGGACGCGGCCCGAGACCACCTGTGGATGCACTTCAGCCGGCTCTCGTCCTACCAGGACGCCGACATCCCGATGATCGTGCGCGGCGACGGACCCTATGTCTATGACTCGCGCGGCAAGCGCTACCTCGACGGGCTCTCCGGGCTGTTTGTGGTGCAGGTCGGTCACGGCCGGGTCGAGCTGGCGGAGGCGGCCTTCAAGCAGGCCAGCGAGCTCGCCTTCTTCCCGCTGTGGTCCTACGCCCACCCGCAGGCGGCCGCTCTCGCCGAGCGTTTGGCCAACGACGCGCCCGGCGATCTGAACCGGGTCTTCTTCACCACCGGAGGCGGCGAGGCCGTCGAGACGGCGTGGAAGCTCGCACGCCAGTACTTCAAGGCCGTCGGAAAACCCCTGAAGCACAAGGCGATCAGCCGCAGCATCGCCTACCACGGCACGACGATGGGGGCGCTGTCGATCACCGGCATCCCGGCGGCGAAGCAGGAGTTCGAGCCGCTCGTGCCCAGCGCGATCAAGGTGGCGAACACGAACTTCTACCGCGCTCCCGAGCACGGCGACGACCTCGAAGCCTTCGGTCGCTGGGCGGCCGACCAGATCGATCTGGCGATCGAGATGGAAGGCCCCGAGACTGTGGCGGTCGTCTTCCTCGAGCCCGTCCAGAACAGCGGCGGCTGCTTCCCGCCGCCGCCGGGCTACTTCCAGCGGGTGCGCGAGATCTGCGACAAGCACGACGTTCTGCTCGTGTCGGATGAGGTGATCTGCGCCTTCGGGCGGCTGGGGGAGATGTTCGCCTGCGATCGCTTCGGCTACGTGCCCGACATGATCACCTGCGCGAAAGGCATGACGAGCGGCTACTCGCCGATCGGCGCGATGATCGCCAGCGAGCGGCTGGTAGAGCCTTTCCTGAAGGGCCACACCAGCTTCGCCCACGGCTTCACCTTCGGCGGCCACCCCGTCTCGGCGGCCGTCGCGATGGCCAACCTCGACATCTTCGAGCGCGAGCAATTGCTGCCGCACGTGCGGGCCAACCAGGACGGCTTCCGCGCCACCCTGGAGAAGCTGAATGATCTGCCGATCGTGGGCGACGTTCGCGGCGAGGGTTACTTCTATGGCATCGAGCTCGTCAAGGACAAGGCCACCAAGGAGACCTTCAACGAAGCCGAGTCCGAACGGCTGTTGCGGGGCTTCCTGTCGCGGGCGCTGTTCGACGCCGGCCTGTACTGCCGGGCCGATGACCGCGGCGATCCGGTGGTGCAGCTGGCCCCGCCACTCATCTGCGAGCAGAGCCACTTCGATGACATCGAGCAGATCTTGCGTAGCGTGCTGACCGAGGCTTGGACGCTCGTCGACGCGAGCCCGGCCACGAAGGGCTCGGAGCGGTGGCCTCGCGAGTACTGAGCCGTAGATGAACTAGCGCCGGGAGGCAGCTTGTGACGCGCAGCGCCAACTCACGGGGGCCCGACGAGATCGACAAAGCTCTCGTCACCGCGCTGCAGCGAAACGGCCGCGAGTCCTACGCCGCTCTTGCCAAGATCGTCGGGCTGAGCGAGGCGGCTGTGCGCCAGCGCGTGCAGCGGCTTCTGGATGACGGCGTCGTGCAGATCGTCGGTGTCACCGATCCGATGGTCATGGGCTTTCAGCGGTGGGCGATGGTCGGGATCGTCGTCGAAGGCGACGTCCGGAAGGTGGCTGACCAGCTCGCCGCGATCGATGAGATCGACTACGTGGTGCTCACCGCCGGCTCGTTCGACCTGCTGATCGAAGTGGTGTGCGAGGACGACGACCGGTTGCTCGCGCTGCTGAACGATCACGTCAGGGCGATCCCGGCGGTGCGGTCGACGGAGACGTTCGTCTACCTGAAGCTGGCCAAGCAGACCTACGCGTGGGGTGCCCGCTGAGGTCGCTGCGGATCCCGCCGGATCAGTACCTCGCTCCGGATCGACCGTTCCTGCTCCAGCAAGCCGAGATGGCCGGTTGGTGGGCCGGGTACGGGCGGCGCTGGGCCCGGTCGCGCTGGAAGCTGCGCGGGATGCAGGGCGTGGGCGAGTTTCCCAACGTCGGCGGCCAACCGCACATCGAGACGACGGACTGCACGGTCGGCGATCGGTTCAAGATCTGGTCGGAGCACCGCCTCACACTGATCGCCGGCTCGGGGAGGATCCGGATCGGCAACGACGTCTTCATCAACGGCGGCGCGATCCTGTTCTCGATGAAGGAACTCGTCATCGAAGACGCCGTTGCCATCAGCAACGAGGTCTACATCTGCGACTCCAACAGCCACGGGATGGAGGGCCGCGACGTCTACGAGGCGCCGGTGCGCATCGGCCGGGGATCGTGGGTCGGCGCGCGGGCAATGATCCTGCCCGGCGTGACCATCGGTCCGCGTGTCATGGTCGCTGCCGGTGCCGTCGTCAGCCGTGACGTCCCGGCGGACTCGCTGGTGGCCGGCAATCCCGGCCGCGTCGTCCGCACCCTGCACTACCCCGACGGTTGCCTGCGCGCTTGGCACGACATTTTCTGCCGCTGCCCGTTGAAGGATCTCGTCAACGCTCGCGCGGCCGGCGCCGCTCAACCCTGCGGCGAAGCCAGCTTTGTCGGAGGTCCGTACTAGGTTTTCCGCGTGCTTCATTTACATCGCGGAGAGCGGGCCGACGTGCTCGCCGGTGGCCTGTGCGCCCTGCTCTGCGACGGTGAGCAGGATCCCTTCGCCGCCGAGATCGTCTGCGTGCCGAGTCGAGGGGTCGAGCGGTGGCTCACCCAGCAGCTCTCGCTGGTCCTCGGCGCCCGTCCAGGAGGGTTTGACGGGGTCTGCGCAAATGTCGAGTTCCCCGGTCCAGGCCGGCTGATCTCCGAGGTTGTCGCCGGGGTCAGCGGAATCGATCCGCGATCCGATCCGTGGCGGCCCGGCCGCAGCGTCTGGCCCCTGCTGGAGTTGCTGGAGTCGGCCCCGGCGGCGCGGCGCCGGCCGGCGGATCTGCCCGGCGGGCGCCCTTATGCGGCGGCCCGTCACGTCGCGGAATTGTTCGACACCTACGAGTCCTACCGGCCTTCCATGATCGTTGACTGGGCGGCGGGCGGCTCATCCGACGGGGCGGGGGCGCCGCTCGCCGAGGATCTTCACTGGCAGCCGGAGCTGTGGGGGAAGTTGCGCGCGCTGGTCGAGACGCCGAGCCCTGCCGAGCGTTTGGCTCCGGCAGCCGAGAGTCTGCGCGCGGCTGCGGAAGCGGCGGGGGCACTGCCGAGCAGGCTCTCGCTCTTTGGCCTCACCCGCATCCCGCCGAGCCAGCTGGCGGTGCTGTCGGCGCTCGCTGTGCATCGTGAGATCCACTTGTGGCTGCTGCACCCTTGCGCGCCGCTGTGGGAGCGATTGGCCGAATCAGCCGAGGCGGTGGCGGGCCGTCGCAGCAGCGATCCGACCGCGTCGATGGTGTCGCATCGGCTGCTGTCCTCGATGGGGCGTGACGTTCGGGAGCTGCAGCTGACGCTCGCCGCGGCCGGCAAGGAGGTGGATGACGTTCACCATCCGCCTCCCAGCGCGGCTCGCGGAGAGGTCACCTTGCTGCGACATCTTCAGCAGGCGATCCGGTCGGATGAAGCCGTCGAGTCGTCGCCGCGGCCGGTGATCGCTGCCGACGATCGCAGCATCCAGGTTCATGCGTGCCACGGCAGGGCGCGTCAGGTCGACGTCCTTCGTGACGTGATCCTGGGCCTGCTGGCCGCTGACTCAACTCTGGAGCCCCGCGACATCGTGGTCATGTGCCCCGACATCGAGACCTTTGCGCCGCTGATCTCGGCCACTTTCGGGGTCGGCGCCGAGCTCGTCGAGGCGGAGGGCGGTGAGAGCGGGCCGGTGTCTCCCGCGTCGCTGCTGCGGGTTCGCCTCGCCGACCGTTCGCTGCGCCAGACCAATCCGGTGATGAGCGTCGCCGCCACTCTGCTCGAGCTGGTCGACGGTCGGATGACGGCATCAGAAGTGCTCGATCTTGCCGCGGCCGCGCCCGTCAGGCGGCGTTTCGGTTTCGACGACGACGATCTCGGCCGGCTCACCGAATGGGTGGCAGAGGCCCAGGTGCGATGGGGGCTCGATGCGGCTCATCGGGCGGCGTTCAAGCTCGAGGTCTTCCCGCAGAACACGTGGGAGGCCGGGCTGGACAGGCTGTTGCTCGGTGTGGCGATGGCCGACGGCCCGGCGAGTGGCGATGCGGCCGCCCATCCCGGCGGCGCCGGCTGGGTCGGGCTCGCCCTACCGCTCGATGATGTCGACAGCACTGACATCGAGCTCGTCGGCCGGCTCGCCGAACTGGTCGAGCGGCTGCACGTTGCCGTCGATGCCCTGCGCGGGCCGCAGCCGCTGGCCGAATGGATCAGTCGGCTCGCGGCGGCCGTCGAGTCGCTGACCCTCACCACGGGTTCCGATCAGTGGCAGTCGGCGCAGTTGCGCACCGAGCTGTCGCGCGTGCTCGACGCCGCCGGCGAGCGTGCGGGGGTGGTGACCCTGTCGCTCGGCGATCTGCGGAGCCTGCTCGCTGACCGGTTGCGTGGCCGTCCCACCCGGGCGAATTTCCGTACCGGCAGCCTGACGATGTGCACCCTCGTCCCGATGCGCTCGGTGCCGCACCGCGTCGTCTGCCTGATGGGCCTGGACGACGGCGCCTTTCCGCGCCAGCCGGCCGTCGACGGCGACGACATCTTGCTACGCAACCCGATGACGGGTGAGCGTGACGAGCGCAGCGAAGACCGTCAGCTGCTGCTCGATGCCATCCTCGCGGCCCGCGAGACGCTCGTGATCACTTACGCCGGGGCTGACGAGCGCACGAATGCGACGCGGCCTCCCGCGGTGCCGGTGGGCGAGTTGCTCGACACGCTCGAGGCGGCGTATCGAAGCTCCGGCGACGGCCCTCTGCGCCGCCAGTTGCTGACCCGCCATCCGCTGCAGCCCTTCGACCCGGCGAACTTCGCTCCCGGGGCACTCGGCCTCCCCGCACCGTTCAGCTTCGATCCCACGGCGCTCGGGGGAGCCCGGGCCATCGTGTCGCCGCGGCGAGCGGCAGAGCCCTACCTCTCCGCGCCGCTTCCGGCCGCGCCCCAGCGCGACCTCGAACTGGAGTCCCTGCGCGGCTTCTTCGAGCATCCCGTACGCGGATTCCTCCGCCAGCGCCTGGGCGTCACCCTCCCGCGGCGCGAGGAGGAGGCGTCCGATCGGCTGCCGGTCGAGCTCGACACGCTGGCGCGGTGGCAGATCGGCCAGCGCATGCTCGACGCGCGGCTTTCTGGTGTCGAGCCGGCGGATTGCCGGCAGGCAGAGTGGCGCCGCGGCGCGTTGCCGCCGGGTCGGCTCGGCAATCGGGTGCTCGATGCGCTGGGGTCAGAAGTCGAGCAGATCGTGGCAGATGCGCAGGGTTGGCGCCGGGGTGAGCCGCGGGTGCTCGACCTGGCGATCGAACTCGAGCCCGGACGGCGTCTCACCGGCACGGCCAGCGGGGTTTTCGGTCAGACGCTCGTGCACACCAGCTTCGGGCAGGTCAACCAGAAGCGTCGCTTCCGCGCATGGCTGCTGCTTCTGCTGCTCGCCGCAGGCCGGCGGGACGAGGAGTTCGCGGCCATCGCCGTCGGGCGCAAGGGCCAGGTCGCGCTGGGCCCGGTGGACGGCGCGCTGGCGGCGGCCCACCTGCGTGATCTGGTCGGGCTGTACGAGCTGGGTCTGCGAGAGCCGCTGCCGATCGCGTCGAAGAGTTCCTTCGAATACGCGGCGGCCCGGCGGCGAGGAGCGGCACCTGAGGAGGCGGTCAAGGCGGCGCTCAAGGGATGGGAAGGCAGCCGCTGGGGCGGTGAGAGCCAGGAGCCGGAGCACGAGCACGTCTACGGGATGACCCCGCCGTTCCGACTCCTGCTCGAGTCGCCGCCGCTGCCCGGTGACGGCTCCGGTTGGCCCGAGGAGCCCACGCGATTCGGGGTGCTCTCGCGGCGCTGGTGGGATCCCATGCTCGAGGGCGAATTCCAGGCGCGCGCATGACGACGGCGGGCAGCGCGGGCGCGTTCGACTTGTACGGGCCGTTGCCGGAGGGCACCACGGTGCTCGAAGCCAGCGCAGGCACTGGGAAGACGTACACGATCGCGGCACTGGTCACCCGGTTCGTCGCGGAAGACGTCGCCGATCTCGACCAGATGCTCATCGTGACCTTCAGCCGCGCCGCGACGGGCGAGCTTCGCGAACGCGTCCGGGAGCGGCTTACCAGCGCCGAGCTCGGCCTGGCCGATCCGGTATCGGCCAGTGAGAGCCAGGCTGATCCGCTGCTCGCGTTACTGGCCACCGGGACGGCTGAGGAGGTCGAGCAGCGCCGTCGCCGGCTTTCCCGCGCCCTGACCGCTTTTGACGCGGCGACCATCGCGACCACTCACCAGTTCTGCGCGCAGGTGCTCGCCGGGCTGGGCGTCACCGCTGAGCTGGCGGCGTTGACGGGCGGGGATCGATTCGTCGAGTCGCTGGACGATCTGGTGACAGAGGTGGCGGAAGACCTTTATCTGCGGAAATTCGCTGCCCCTGGCGCGTCCGACGATGCCCCCTCCGTGCCGGTGGAAGAGGCGATCCGCATCGCCTTCGAGGCGGCGATCCGAGAGCCGCAGGCACGCCTCGAACCGATCGGTGCGCCTGCTGACTCGCCGGCAGGCACCCGGCGCCGGCTCGCCGAGGCGGTGCGGCAGGAGGTGAGCCGTCGCAAGCGGCTGCGCGGCTTGCGTAGCTACGACGATCTGCAGACCGATCTGGCCGCGGTGCTGCGCGACCCGGTGCAAGGCCCGCCGGCGGCCAACCGGCTGCGGGAGCGCTTCCCGGTCGTGCTGATCGATGAGTTCCAGGACACCGACCCGGTGCAGTGGGACATCGTTTCGCGCGCCTTCGTCGGCCAGGTTCGGCTGGTACTCATCGGCGATCCGAAGCAGGCCGTCTACGGCTTCCGGGGAGCAGACGTCACCGCCTACCTCAAGGCGGTTTTGCAGGCGCGTGACGTGGCGACCCTCGAGCGCAACTGGCGCAGCGAACCAGCGCTGATGGAAGCTTTCGACGCGCTCTTCGGTGATTGCACGTTCGGTGATCCTGAAATCGCGTACCGGCCAGTGAGAGCGGCCCGCGCCGAGTCTCTGCTGAAGGCCTCGGAGCCCGCCGCCCCGATGCGGTTGCGCGTGCTTTCGCGAGAGCCGGGTGTCCCCATGAGTGCCGGCGGACAGGTCCGGGTCGACGCGCTACGCCCGCGCATCGCAAGAGATGTGGCGTCCGACATCGTCGGGCTTCTCAGCTCCGACACCCAGATCGCGCCGACCGACGCCCTCGAGCCGGATTTTCGGCCGGTGCAGCCTGGAGATGTTGCCGTTCTGGTGCGCACCAATGCCCAGGCCACTCTCGTACGCGAGGTATTGCGGGAGGTCGGTGTCCCAGCGGTGATCGGGGGTGCGTCGAGCGTCTTCACCGCGCCCATCGCCCGGGATTGGCTGATCCTGCTGGAGGCTCTCGAGCAGCCGCATCGCACCGGCCGGGTCAGGGCGGCTGCCATGACGTGTTTCCTTGCCTGGCCGGCTGCCCGGCTGGCGCTGGCCGACCCCGAGGAGACCGACGCACTCTCCGGATTGCTGCGCACCTGGGCCGGCGTGCTCGCCGCTCGCGGTGTCGCGGCGCTCCAGGAGACGATCATGGCGTCGCAGCAGCTCCCCGCCCGCCTGCTCAGCGAGCCCGATGGCGAGCGCCGGCTGACAGATCTGCGCCACATCGGTGAGTCACTGCACGCCGCCGCGACGGCCGACGGCCTTGGTATCACTGCCCTTGTCGCGTGGCTTCGCCGCCGAATGGACGAGGCCGACGAAATGACCGATGGGGTGCTGGAGCGCAGCCGCCGGCTCGATTCCGACGCCGACGCCGTCCAGGTCGTCACCATCCATCGCAGCAAGGGTCTGCAGTTTCCGGTGGTCTACGTGCCGTACGGCTGGGATCTCTACCTGCCGACGGTGGAGCGTCCGCGCTATCACGATGTCCACGGTGAGCGCGTCCTCGATGTCGGTGCCGGCCTTGGGGGCAGCGATCCGGCCGCCTTCCACGAAGGGGTCGTGCGGCACCGGCTCGAGGAGGCAGGCGAGCAGCTCCGCTTGCTGTACGTCGCTGTCACCCGGGCGCGCTCGCGGGTCGTTCTCTGGTGGGCGCCCAGCACCACGGCGGAATGCGCCCCCTTGAGCCGGCTGCTCTTCGGGCTGGAATCCGGTGGTGGCGAACCGCAGATGAGCATCGCCGTTCCGGCCGACGATGAGGTCGCGCAGCTGTTGTCCGCACGGTTTGCTGCTGCCGGTGCCGCGGTCGTGGTCGAGCCCGTCGGGCCGCCCTCCGCTGCTCGTTGGAAGGGCATGCCCACGCCCAGCGGTGAATTGCGTGCAGCGAACTTCGACCGTGGCCTCGATCTGGCCTGGCGCCGCACCTCCTACTCCGGCCTCACTGCTGCTGCGCACGACGCGGGGCTGGCCACGGCGGCTGATTCCACGCCGGCCGTCGGTAGTGAACCGGAGCAGAGCGGGCTGGACGACGAGCCCGCCGACGAGAACGTTCCACGGCTGGCGCCAAATGGGTTCGCCGACGAAGCTGCCGCAGCGGTCACGTCTCCCATGGCGCTGCTGCCGGGCGGTACGGCCTTCGGTTCGCTGGTCCATGCCGTGCTGGAGACCGTCGACACGTCCGCATCAGTGCTCTCGAGGGAGATCAGTGATCGCGTTACAGAGCAGCTGTCTCGTTGGTCGCCGGCGTCGAGCTCGGCTCTCGACGCCGAGCAGCTGACCGCCGCCCTGCAGTCGGTTTATGAGACGCCGCTCGGCCCGTCGGCGAATGGCCTGCGGCTGCAGGACTTTTCAGCGGTGGACCGGCTGACCGAGCTGGCCTTCGAGTTGCCGCTGTGCGGCGGTGATCAGCCGGGCCCCTCGCTGGCGCTGGGGAGCCTCGGTCCGCTGGTTCGCCGTCACCTGTCGGCGGCCAGGCCGGTCGACCCGCTGGCGCCCTACGGCGATCGTCTCGCCGAGCCCCTGCTGCGAGATCAGTCCTTACGCGGGTTTCTGAACGGGAGCCTCGACGCGATCCTGCGCGTGCGCGCTGAGGACGGCTGCCCGCGCTATCTCGTCGTGGACTACAAGACGAACTGGCTCGGTCTCGCGGCGCCCGGTTCGGGTCAGCTGACGGCGGCCGACTACACCCCGGCGCGGCTGGCCGAAGCCATGCTGGACTCCGATTACCCCTTGCAGGCGTTGCTGTATTCGGTCGCGCTGCATCGCTACTTGCGCTGGCGGCAGCCGGGGTATGACCCCGAGATCCACCTCGGCGGCGTGCTGTACCTGTATCTGCGGGGCATGTGCGGGCAGCAGACCCCGCTCGTCGACGGTCAGCCCTGCGGAGTGTTCGCCTGGCAGCCTCCGGCCGGGCTCGTCACCGATCTGTCCGATGCTCTCGACTCCGGCAAGGTGGCGCGATGACCGCGCTCGCCGATCGATTCGATCCGCGCCACACGGCTGCCTCAGCTGGTTTGCTCGCCGAGTTCCAAGAGGCCGCCGTGCTCGATGCGGCTGACATCCACGTGGCCTGCCGGCTCGGGAAGCTGGGCGGGGAGAGCGACGAGCGCGTGCTGCTGGCCGCGGCGCTCACGGTTCGCGCTGCCCGGCTCGGCTCCGTCTGCCTGGATCTGGCGGCAGCACCTACCCAGATCGTTCCGGAGGAGGACGTCGAAGCTGAGCCGCTCGCGGCAGGCGGCGCGGGCCCGCCGGCACTGCCCTGGCCCGACCCCGAGGAGTGGCTCGCGGCCTGCGAGGCCAGCCCGCTGGTCGAATGGGGACCGTCGCCGGAGGGCGGCCACCCGCTGCAGCTTCGGGCCGGTCTGCTTTACCTCGATCGCTACTGGCAGCAGGAGCAGTTGGTGGCCGGCGAGCTGACCTCACGTGCCGAGCGCTCACTCAGCGATCCGCCGGGGATTGATGAGCCGCGGTTCTCGGCGGCGCTCGACCGCCTCTTCCCACCTGATCGAGTCGACGAGGCCTTTCAGCGCGAAGCGGCATCGGTCGCGGCCCAGCGCTGGCTGAGCGTGCTCGCCGGCGGTCCCGGTACCGGCAAGACGACCACGGTCGCCCGCATCCTCGCGTTGCTCGCGGATCAGCCGGGTCCGCCGCCGCTCATCGCCTTGGCCGCTCCCACCGGTAAGGCTGCGGCGCGGCTGGCGGAGGCGGTACGTGACGCGGTGGCCGAGCTTCCCGCAGCCGATCAGCATCGCCTCGGGGAGCTCACCGCGTCGACCCTGCATCGCCTGCTGGGATTTCGGCCGGGCTCGCGTAGCCGCTTCGCCCATCACGCCGGCAACCGGCTGGCGTACGACGTCGTGGTCGTCGACGAGAGCTCGATGGTCTCGCTGACGCTGATGGCCCGGCTGCTGGATGCCGTACGCCCGGATGCGCGGCTCGTCCTGGTCGGGGATCCGGAACAGCTCGCCTCGGTGGAGGCGGGAGCGGTCCTTGGCGACATCGTCGATGCGGGTCAGGCGGCCGGTGTCGAGCGGGGTGTCGACAGTGGAATCGTCGTGCTGGGCCGTAGCTGGCGCTTCACGGGTCGCATCGCCGAGCTGGCTGCCGCTATCCAGGCCGGTGACGCCGACAGCGCCGTCGCGATCCTGCGCACCCCGGCGGAGGACGTCTCGTTCATCGAGACCGACGCGGTGGCCGCAGGTTCCACGCCGGTCGCAGGGGGAGGGGTGCTCGGCGGTCTGCGTGATGAGGTCGTCGGTGCGGCGCGCCGGCTCATTGCCGCTGCCGCAAAGGGTGACGCCGCATCCGCGCTGACCCATCTCAGCGAACACCGCTTGCTCTGCGCCCATCGTCACGGTCCGTACGGCGCCGACCGCTGGGGGCAGGAGCTCGAACGCTGGATCGACGGCGCCCTCAATGTGCACCGCAGCGCGGGCGAGTGGTATCCCGGTCGTCCGCTGTTGGTCACGGCCAACGACTACGAGGTGAAGCTTTTCAACGGCGACACCGGGGTCATCGTCAGCGATGGCGAAGGGTCGGTGACCGCTGCTTTCGGCCGGCCGGCCGCCCCCATGCTCGTGCGGCCCGCGCGGCTCGGAGCCGTGCAGACCATGCAGGCGATGACCGTCCATCGCAGCCAGGGCTCGCAGTTCCAGCGGATCTCCGTGCTGCTCCCAGCCGAGGGTTCGCCGCTGCTGACCCGTCAGTTGCTGTACACGGCCGTCACCAGGGCGGAGCGCCACGTGCGCGTGATCGGCTCGGAAGCCGCCGTGCGAGCGGCGGTGAGCACGCCGATCACCCGCGCGAGTGGGCTGCGCGGCCGGCTGTGGACCGGCGGCTGAGCGAGCCCGGCTTTTTGTCGTACCCGTCTGCCATCCTGCTCATGACGTGCAGGAACGGGGTGGGAAGTGGCGTACGAGGAGCTCGTGCGGTCGCATGTGGAGAGGTGCCTCCAGGACATCTGGGAGGTCGCGGGTGGCCCGGAGATCGACGAGGAGGGGGACTACCCGTTTCGCACCGGGTCGTGCCTCGGGTGGGTGCGGGTTGAGCCGCAGCCGCCGATGCTGGTGCGGGTCTTTGCTCACGTCGCGTATGACGTGAAGCGCTCGGCCGCCCTGCTGCAGGAGCTGAACGTCCTGAACGTGCGTTCGCGGCTGGCGACGGTGTGCTGGGCTGACCGCACCGTTGCGGTGCACAGCGCGCTTCCGGTCGAGGCGCTCGACCGGGCAAATCTGCGGCTGGTGCTCGACACCGTCACGAAGGTGGCGGATGACATCAGCGAGCTGATCGCCGCTGTCTTCGGCGGAAGGGTCGCCTCGCCCTCGCAAGAGGGCGCGGAGAGTTGAGCCGATCGGGGCCAAAGCCGCTGAGCAGGCTTACGGCTGCTCGGAAGGTGGCAGGGTACTCAGCGTTACGCACGTGTCTGACGACTCACGATTTTGAGGGGGGTACGCATGCAGCAGCTCAGCGGGCTCGATGCCGCGTTCCTGGCGCTGGAGAGCTCGTCGATGTTCGGCCATGTCGGCAGCTTGTGCATCGTCGATCCGGCTACGGCCGCCGAGCCGGTGACACTCGAGCGGCTGACCCGCCTGGTCGCCAGCCGGCTGCCGCTCGTGCCGCCGTTCCGGCGTCGGCTGGTCGAGGTACCGCTCGGCCTCGACATGCCGTACTGGATCGACGATCCGGATTTCGACATCGAGTTCCACGTGCGGGAGCTGGCGCTGCCCGCTCCGGGCAACGATCAGCAGCTGCGCGAGCAGGCGGCGCGCCTGCACGCCAGGCCGCTGGACCGGGCCCGGCCGTTGTGGGAGCTGTACCTGATCTCCGGACTGGCCGGCGGGCGCATCGCGATCTACACCAAGGTGCATCACGCCGCGATCGACGGGGTCTCGGGCAACGACATCCTCGGTGCCCTCCTCGATGTGTCGCCCGAGGGACGCGACATGCCGTTCGTCGAATGGCCGCACGAATCCGAGCCGGGCAATCTCAACCTGCTGGCACGCAGCGTTCTTTCCCTCGCCCGCCAGCCGGTGCGCGCCACCCGGCTCTCGCTGGAGCTCTTGCGTTCGGCACCCAGCGTGCTGCGCAGCACGGCGCGCCCGCGGCTGCCGTTCATCGACCGCGATGCCAGTGCCGTCCTGTCGCGGCCGTCGCTACGCGCTCCCAAGACCCCGTTCAACGCCCCGATCACCCCGCACCGGCGCTTCGCGTTCTGCCAGCTTTCGCTCGGCGACATCAAGAAGGTGAAGAACGCGGCCGGCATGACCGTCAACGACGTGGTGATGGCGCTGTCCACCGGGGCGCTGCGGCGGTGGCTCGAAGACCACGACGCGCTGCCCGATTCGCCGCTGGTCGCCGCGGTCCCCATCTCGATCCGCACGCCGGAGCAGGCGGGCACGGCGGGCAATCAGATCTCGGGGCTGGTCGCGGCGCTGCCGACGCAGCTCGCGTCGCCGCTGGATCGGTTGCAGGTGGTCCACGAGTCGATGCGTGCCGCCAAGGAGCAGCACGGGGCGTTGCCGGCGGATTTGCTGGTCGACGTCACCCAGTTCGCCATACCGGCGCTGGCGGGACAGGCGGCGCGGCTGAATGAGCGGCTGCGGCTGCTCGAGCGGGCGAATCCGTTCAACCTCTTCGTGTCCAACGTGCCCGGGCCCAACGTGCCGCTCTACTTCGCCGGTGCCGAGCTGCAGGCGTACTACCCCCTGAGCGCCATCGCCGACGGGCAGGGTCTGAACATCACCGTCATCAGCTACCGGGATTCGATGTTCTTCGGATTGATCGCGTGCCGGGAGCTGGTGCCCGACCTTGACGTGATGGCGGACTACGTTCAGCAGGAGTTGGCTACATTGCTCGTCGCGACGGCGAGCGCCCCGCCAATGAGGCCGCAGAAAGCCCGTCGCACCGCTGAAAGGACACCCGCCCGCAATGAATCCCGGCGATAAGGCCCCCGACTTCGAGCTTTCCGATCAGGACGGCAATCCGCGCAAGCTGAGTGACCTGCTCGAAAAGGGGCCGGTGGTGCTGTTCTTCTACCCGGCCGCGATGACCGCCGGCTGCACCAAGGAGAGCTGCCACTTCCGTGACCTTTCCGCGGAGTTCGCGGCTGCCGGCGCGCAGATCGTAGGCATCAGCAAGGACACCGTGGACAAGCAGCAGGAGTTCGCCACCAAGCACTCATTCGGCTACCCGCTGCTGTCCGACACCGACCGCTCGGTCGCTACCGCCTTCGGGCTCAAGCGCGGGCTCCTCGGCCTGAGCCCCGTCCAGCGGGCCACCTTCGTCATCAACGCCGATGGCACGATCCGCGACGTCATCAAGAGCGAGACGAAGATGGACGTTCACGCTGACAAGGCACTGGAGCTGCTCAAGGCGGGCTGAGCGTCAGGCCACAGCCTTGCGGAAGATGCCCGTCGCCCAGACGAGGGTGAGGACACACAGCGGGACGAGCACCGCGAAAGCGAGGCCGACCTGATGGGTGGCGACGTGCCCGGCGCCCAGCGAGCGCGCGCTTTCGGTGAGGTAGTACAGCGGATTCAGGTGGGCGAGCACGCGCAACCAGGTCGGCCCGAAGCCGATCGGCAGCAGCACGCCGGCGAGCAGCAGCACCGGAAGGTTGATCCCGTTGATCAGCGCCGCGAAGCTGCTGATCTCCTTGGCAAGCAAGGCAACGGCGATCGAGAACGCCGCAAACATGATCATCAGGATCGAGAGCAGCACCGCCAACACGAGCAGGCCGCCCCAATGGATGTGGAAGCCGAATGCCCATCCGATGACCAGCACCACCAGGTCGAAGACGAACATGCCGATGAGCCCGGCGAGGATCGGGCCGAGCAGGATGGCCAGCCGGCTCGCCGGAGTGACCCGAAGGCGCTCGATCAGGCCGCTCTGCAGTTCGAAGATCGTGCCGAAGCCCATCGTGCTGCCGTTGATGAAGGCCAGGAACGCGAGGATGCCCGGCAGGAACGAGCCGAGCACCTGGCCGTTGGACGGGTGGCCGGGAGAGAAGCCCTTGAGCAGCGGGGTGAAGAGCGCCAGGTAGAGCACCGGCGTCGAGAAGCTGACGATCAGCCACAGCGGGTTGCGAAAGGTCTGCACGATCCGGCGCTGCGTTAGCAGGCCGATGTCGGTCGCCGTCTTGCTCATGTTCATGGTGGCCATCACGCGGCCGGCTTCGAGGCGCCCGCTGAATCGCCGCTGTCACGCAGCGAGCGTCCGGTCTGGCGCAGGAAGACGTCATCGAGGGTCGGCTCCGAAAGGCTCATGGAGGCGATGCCGATCCCCGCACCGTCGAGCAGGCGCAGCAGCTGCGGCAGCGCGGCCGGCCCGTCCTGCACGTAGAGGCGCACCGTGTTGCCTTCCTCGATCGAGCTTTCGCGGACGTACGGTTCCCGCTGGGCGAGCTCCGCGACCTTTTCCGGCGAGTGATCGCGCGGGGTCAGGACCACCGAGTCGCCCGCGACCTTCTGCTTGAGCTCCCGGGGCGTGCCGCCGATGACGACCTGGCCGTGATCCATGATCACGAGCCGGTCGCAGAGCGCGTCGGCCTCCTCGAGGTAGTGCGTGGTGAGGAAGACGGTGGTGCCGCGCTCGCGGAGCCGCCGTATGTGCTCCCAGAGGTTGGCCCGGTTCTGCGGGTCGAGGCCGGTGGTCGGTTCGTCGAGGAAGAGCACCTGCGGGTCGTGGACGATGCCGAGGGCGATGTCGAGGCGGCGGATCTGCCCGCCGGAGTAGGTCTGGACCTTACGGTCGGCGAACTCCCGCAGGTCGAGCACGTCCATGACCTCATCGCTGCGCGCGAGCACGTCGGCCTTGGTGCGCCCGTAGAGCCTGCCTTGAAGCAGAAGATTCTCCCGGCCGGTGGCGAGCGGGTCGGTCCCGCCGAGCTGGCTGACGAAACCCGTGTGGGCGCGCACGGCCTCCGGGTCGCGGCCGACGTCATACCCGGCGACGCTCGCCGTGCCCGAATCGATCGGCAGCAGGGTCGTCAGCATGCGCAGCGTGGTGGTCTTGCCGGCGCCGTTCGGTCCGAGAAAGCCGAAGATCTCCCCGCGCTGCACGCTGATACTGACGCCCCGGACCGCCTCGACCGGTCCCCGGCGGGACTTGAAGCTCTTCTTCAGGTCTGTGGCGGTGATGACGTCGTCGTTGGCTTCGGGCATGCGCTCACTTTCCGAAAATTCAGCTTGGGGCGACCCTGCGAGTGCACTACACATCAGACGGGGCACGCTAATGGTTATGCAGACAGCTGACGAAATCGTGGCATTGGGGACGCAAGGATTGCGCGTCGGACGGCAGGGCCTGGGATGCATGGGGATGTCGGAGTTCTACGGCACAGGTGACGACACCGAATCCATCGCGACGATCCACCGGGCGCTCGAGCTGGGCGTCACTCTGCTCGACACCGCTGACATGTACGGGCCCTTCACCAATGAGCAACTCGTCGGGCGCGCCATCGCCGACCGGCGCGATCGGGTCGTGCTCGCGACGAAATTCGGAAACGTTCGCGATCCCGAGAATCCGGCCAACCGCAGCGTGAACGGCCGGCCCGAGTACGTGCGGCAGGCGTGTGACGCCAGCTTGCAGCGGCTGGGCGTCGACCACATCGACCTCTACTACCAGCACCGGGTCGATCGCCAGACCCCCATCGAGGAGACGGTGGGGGCGATGGCGGAGCTGGTGGCCGCCGGAAAGGTGCGCTACCTGGGGCTGTCGGAAGCCGCGCCGGAGACGATTCGCCGCGCTCATGCGGTGCATCCGATCTCGGCGTTGCAGACCGAATACTCGATCTGGACGCGTGATCCGGAGGCCGAGATCCTGCCGACCACCCGCGAGCTCGGCATCGGTTTCGTGCCGTACAGCCCGCTGGGGCGCGGATTCCTGACGGGCGCGGTGCGCTCGGTGGATCAGCTCGAAGAGGGCGACTTCCGCCGGTTCAACCCGCGCTTCCAGGGCGACAATCTCGAAGCCAACATCCGCATCGTCGAGGTGGTCGACCGGGTGGCTCGTGCGGCGGGTGCGACGCCGGCACAGGTAGCGCTGGCCTGGATCTACGCGCAGGGGGACGACCTCGTGCCGATCCCCGGGACGAAGCGGCGCACGTACCTGGAGGAGAACGTCGGGGCGCTGCACGTGCGGCTCAGCGACGAGCAGCTGGCCGAGCTCAACGCCGTGGGCGCGGCCCTGGGTGATCGCTATCCCGACATGAGCCCGGTCAACGTGTAACGCCTCAGACGCCGCTGTAGGTGATGTCGGTGGGGTCGCGATGCCCGACCGTGAAATCGGCCTCGAACATGAACTTCTTGGCCGGGTCGTAGGGCAGCGTGTAGGTCCAGTCGAAGGCGCAGACGCGCTTGGCGATGAGCCAGTTCCCGTCGCGGCGCTCGAAGCGGTCGACGTAGCGCAGGCCCAGGATCATGTCGGTGTCGGCGCCGACGTGATGGGCTTCGCAGTACGTGTCGCAGTGGGCGGTGTCACCTTCGACGCGGATGCTCGGCGGTCCGATGAAGTGCATCGTCGCCTCGAAATGCGGGAGCACCTCGCACACCCACCTGGCGAATTCGGTGCCGGAGCCGCGGAAGGAGTTGTGGTCGTCGAACCCGTCGGGGTGATAGCACGACGCCATGGCCGCCTCATCGAGCCGGTCGGTGCCGCGGGCGAGCCGCTTGATGACGTCGGTGATCTCTTCGCGGGCCAGCAGTTCTTCGACGGTCACAGTCATGACCGGCAACCTAGCGAGCGGTCAATCGCCGAGAGCAGCCGGGCGGCCCGGGTCGGCGCACCACTGTGACCACGAGCCCGGGTAGAGCCGGGCGCCCTCGATCCCGGCGGCTTCCAGGGCGAGCAACGTCTGGCACGCCGTGACGCCGGAGCCGCAGTACACGACGACGTCCTGGTCGCGGCGAGCGCCGACGGCCTCGAGCTGAGCGCGCAGCGTGGCGGCAGAGTGATAGCGGTTGTCGGGTCCGATGTTCGCGGGCCAAGGCGCGTTGGCGGCGCCGGGAATGTGGCCTGCCCGCGGGTCGAGGGGCTCGACGTCGCCGCGGTAACGCTCGGGGGCGCGGGCATCGAGCAGGAGGGGCACGCTGGTGACCTCGTCAAGGGAGGCGAAGCGCCCGCTCGGCCACGGGCGGCTGGTGAACTCCGTTTCTGCGACGGCATTCGACTCGGTCTCGAGCGGTCCCGTCCAGCTCTGCAGACCACCGTCGAGCAACGCCGCGGGGTGTCCGAGCGTGCGCAGCAGCCAGATCAGCCGGCCGGCCGCCATCCCCCCGCTGTCGTCGTAGGCCACGACCCGCGTCGACTCGCCGATGCCTGCTCGTGCCATTCCGGCGGCGAACCTTTCGGGCGAGGGCAGCGGATGGCGTCCCTGCGCCGACGAGGGCGGCTCGGCCAGCGCGTCGTTGAGATCCATCCAGACCGCGCCCGGGATGTGCCCGCCGTCGTAGGCCTCGCGCCCCGATCGTCCGTCCGGATACCAGCGGACGTCGATCACCGCGACATCATCGCGATGAGCGTCGAGCCAGCTCGCCGAGACCAGCGGGCCGAAGCGGCCGGGCGCCCATCCCGCCGGGGCCAGCTCGAACGCGTCGAACGTGAAAGGCGGCGAGACGGTGCAGCCGACGAGCGTCCATTCCCCGAGGGGCGTGGCCGATTGCCAGCTGCCCGCCGGGACAGCCGCCTGCGGGCGCTCGCCGGCAACCAGCTCGGTGCCGAGGACCGTCGAGCGCGCGGTTTCGCCGTCGTCACTGATGTCGAGCCGCAGCGGGCTGCCGGCGTAGTGATGCCAGACCTCGCTGCGGCCCTCGACCCGGTGCCACGCCGACTCCTCACCGGCGCGCAGCAAGTAGTAGATCGCGCTGGCGTGCTCATCGCGCCACGTCTCGGCGTACGCACCCCCCTCTGGATGCGGGAGCAGACCCAGCTGCGCGACCAGCTCGTCAGGAGTCATTTCTTCTCGAACGTGATGCCGGACGTCTCCAGGTCCCACGTCGCCGCGGTGGCGCCCTCGGCGCGCAGCTCACGCTTCAGGACGCGACCGACCGGGCTGCGCGGCAATTCCTCGCGGAACTCGATGTAGCGGGGGAGCGCGAAGTAGGGCAACTGATCGACGCACCAGAGGAAGAGCTCGGCTTCGGTCAGCGACGAGTCGTGCTTGAGGGTGGCGGTCACCTTCAGATCGTCCTCCGTGACATCACTCGGGACGGCATGCACCGCCACGTCGGCGAGGCCGCCGTGGCCCATCAGGATGCGTTCGACCTCGAAGCTGGCAATGTTCTCCCCGCGCCGGCGCAGGTAATCAGCCTTGCGATCGATGAAGTACAGGTAATCGTCTTCGTCGATGATCCCGATGTCGCCCGTGTGGTACCACCAGTTGCGGCTGGTCTCGACGGTGACTTCCGGCCGTCCCCAGTAGCCCTCGAACATCACGTGGGGCTTGCGGGGCCGCACGACAATCTCGCCCTGGGTGCCGCGGGCGAGTTCGCCGTCCTCGTCGTCGAAGATGCGGACGTCGAAGTACTCGGAGTTGATGATCCCCGCGCCGCGCGGCCGGTTGCGCACTCCCGGCGGCTGCCAGGAGACCAGGCTCGCTTCGGTGACGCCGTAGGCCCCGCTGAAGGTGTCGATCGAGAAACGGCCGCGGATGACGTCGTCCACCTCGGGAGGTAGCGGCGCCGCCCCCATCAGGCGCAGGCTCGTATTGGCCAGCGGGTCGCCGGAATTGGGCATCTCGGGACGGTCGATGTCGTGCGCCAGCAGGTACGCCATGCTGCCCAGAGTCGAGATCACGGTGGCGCCCGTGCGGTTCATCTCGGGCCAGAAGTTGGAGACCGAGAAGCGGCGGTAGATCGCGCCGCGGCCGCCGTAGATCAGCGTGCCGACCACGGCCGTCACGAGTGCGTTGAAGTGGAACATCGGCAGCGGGGTCCAGACGACGTCGTCGGCCGTGCGTCCCCAGCAGTAGCCGATCTGTTCGGCAAGGGCGACGTGGTAGTTGTGCGTGAGCATGCAGCCCTTGGACAGGCCGGTCGTGCCTCCGGTGTAGACGAACGTGGCGAGGGCTGACGGGCGTACGTCATAGGGCTCGATGGGCACGGCCGCGAGGACCTCGTCCCAGTCATGCGTAGCGACGCCGGTCATCGCGGGACAGTCGCCCAGGCAGATGACGTGCTCGAGATGGGGAAGCTGGCTGCTGATCGCCTGCACCCGGTCGGCGAACTCATCCGAGACGATGAGGACGCGGGCGCCGCAGTCATCGAGCTGGTGGCGCAGGTACTCGCCCTTGTAGGCGGTGTTGACCGGGACGGAGACGGCGCCGAGCCAGATCGTCGCGAACCAGGCGAGCAGCATTTCAGAAGAGTTCTCGAGCAGCGTGGCGACGCGATCTCCCGGCTTCACCCCCAACTGCTGCAGTGATCCGGCGATGCGGGCTCCGGCCTCGGCGACCTCGCGGGTCGTGAGCTTGGCGCCGCAGACATCGAGGTATTCCGAATCCGGGTCGGACTCCAGCCGCGCAAGCAGCAGCTCGGTGACGGTGTGCTGCTCGGCCGCCCGCCAGGTCGCGTCAGACATGTTCATCTTGTATCAAATTCGTGCCGTCGCCCGACGCCTTCCGTAGTGTCGGGCCGTGCTGACCGCCGCATCAGCGCTGACGTCATGGACGTTCGATCCGGTGGCTGTCGGCGTCCTGCTCATCGCCGCAGGCTGGTACGGCCGCGGCGTGCTGCTGCTGCAGCGCCGGGGCGGGCGGTGGCCGGCGCGGCGGATGGTGTCGTTCGGGCTCGGGCTGCTGACGATCGCCGGCGTGACGCTCTGGTGGGTCGGGGCCTACGCCCACACCCTTTTCTGGGTCTACACCGTCCAGATCATGATGTTGCTGGTCGTTTCGCCGGCGCTGCTGATGTTCGGCAAGCCGGTGACGCTGTCACGAGCGCTGCAGCAGGAGGGCCGGCGGCGGCCGATCCTGGCCCGGATCGCCGACGCCCGCGCTATGAACCTGCTCTCGAATCCGGCGTTCGGCGCGCTCCTGCTGCCGGTGGTGTCGATGGTGGTGTTCTTCACGGCCATCCTCCCGGCGTCCCTTGCGCACTACGTCGTCTACGAGCTGCTGCATCTGGTGCTGTTGCTGGCCGGTCTGGTGATGTCGCTGCCGTTGGCGGACGAGGGGGCGCAGACGAGTTCGCTGTCGCTGGCGGCCGGGATCCTTTTCGGCTTCCTGGAGCTGCTCGCTGACGCGATCCCGGGCATCGCGATCCGGTTGCGAACCACCCTGCTCGCGCCGGAGCACTATCTCGCCGTGCACCGCACCTGGGGCCCGTCGCGGCTGCACGATCAGCAGCTCGGCGGGGCGATCGTGTGGTTCCTGGCCGAGACCATCGACCTGCCGGTGCTCGCCCTGCTGGTTTTCCGCTGGATCCGCACCGATGAACGCGAGGCCATCGTCATCGACCGCCGGCTCGATCAGCAGGAGCAGGAGCTCGCGTCGGTGGATGCCGAAGTCGACCTGCAACGGCCGTGGTGGGAAACCGATGCGACCGTATTCGGCGACCGTCGTGCTGCTGCCTTGCGCAAGTCTTCCGGCCGATCCCGGCGGCCGGGGAGTTAGCGGGTCCGGCGCAGTTCCAGCGTGGCGGACTGCCCCGGGTCGGTGCCGACGCAGGTGGAGCTGCGGGTGAGCGTGCCGGTGAGGGTCTGGGGGAGCTGCGCGGGCACGGCCAGCGACAAATCTGCCTGCAATACAAGGGATTCGTTCTGGCACGACGGGTGCGCGGTGCCTTGCAGGCGTGAGCCGCTCACCTTGAGCGTGAAGTCCCCGGCGTAGCCGGTGTAGTCGCCGGTCTTGCAGGTGCTGGAGCATTCGATGCTGAGCGTCGCCGAGACCACCTGGCGCTTGTCGACCTGCACCGTCTCCTCATAGGACGCGACATACGTCGTGACCCCGCCCTGCGGCAGGTTATTCGTCGACGTGACGCGCTTCTTGGTACCCGCGCTGGCCCACAGGATGGCCGTGGTCGCGAGGATGACCAGCACGAGCACGCCGATGCCCATGCTGACGATCGTGCGGTTGGTGACCGGCTTGACCTCACCCGGGCTGCGCTCCTCGCCGATCCGGGCGCGCTGCGGGCGGGGCGCCTTTACTGCCATACCAGCGCCGCTCGTGGGGTCTGCACACCTAGCAGCCTAAGCGCTCGGGGCTGCTGGCGCGCCGGCGCGGTTAGATCCACCCCCGGCGCATGGCGGTGGCGACGGCGGAGGCCCGGTCGCAGGTTTTCAGCTTGACCTGGGCACGTTCGAGGTAGGTCTTGACGGTGGCAAGCGAAATGCCCAGCGCCGTGGCGATTTGCTGGTTCGTCGCACCCTCGGAGACGAACTCGAGGACCGCACGCTCCCGAGGGGTGAGGGGGCTCTCGGCGGTGACGCCCGCGGCGGCCATCAGCGTGCTCAGCTTGCTGACAAACGTCAGCGCACTGCTTTCCTGAAGAGCCGCAGAGCGAACAGCGGACTCGTGGTCGCCGAGCACGAGGACGGTGAAGGGCGCTCCTGCGAGGTGAAGCTGACGCAGTAAGCCCACGTACTGAAGGAGTTCTTCGGGTTTGGCTCCAGCGCCGTCGACGATGACGTAGCGCACCGCGGAGAACTGGCGCCCGATGCCCGCGCCCCCTCGTCGGCGTCGTGCGATCTCGGCCAGTTCCAGCGACAGGGCAGGCACTCCCTGCATCCCGAAGAGGTGACAGATGCATGCCGCCACCCCGCGGCGCGTGGTCGTCAGCACTACTGCCTGGGGATCCCGGTGACGTCTCGGCGCCGGTTCAAGCCGCGCTGCCAGCCGCACCAGTTGCTCGTCCAGCACGGAAGCGCGTAGTGCCTCGGCATCGGCGCCGGGATCACGACGGAAGTCGCCATCGGCGTCGCCATCGCCCGAAGCGGTGGCGAGCGCTGGGGCGCGGTAGACACCGGCGCGCAGGGCGTCGTAGATGTCCGCGAGGGAGTAGTCGCTCTCGGCCGCGAGGCGTGCGGTCAGCTCAGCGGCGAGTTCTTCGCCCTGCAGGAGGTGGGCGAGCACGAGTTCGGGGACGCCGGTCCGCCGCTCAGGCTGGGCCGGTTGGGCTGATTGGCCCAGCGGCGTTCGGCGTACGGCGTCAGCCATCGAACGGGCAACGAGCGTCATGGCCTAGGACCCCCGCAGGATCGGGCGATCCTCACGCGGCGGCGCCGTCGTTCGCGGAGAGAGGGGCGGTGTGCACCCACAGGTCTTCGGCTCCAAAATGGCTTACCGATACCGCCTGATAAAGAAATTCATCGCCTGTCGGGACGAAGGTCGGTAATGGCGAGGACAAAGGGCAGGCAATTCCGGGACCTAAAGCACACTTATGCTTTTGGGTCACTGAGAGTTATGCTCAAGAGCAGCAATTAGCGGCCGAACTCATCGTTATGGATCGGCCGTCCCCGGCATTTGTCGCAGACCCTCCACTGCGCGCCGGCACAAGCAGCACAACCGCTGTGAACTGGGCACACGCCCATCTGCGAGCTGTCATCAACGTTGGCCGGACTCATTCCTCCCAGCGTTCGACCTTCCCTGCAATTGCGCGTGTCCTCCGACTGGCCGACGGGCCTGCGCTTCTTTCTTTCGGCGCAGGACTCGAAGATTCACAAGGTCAGCTAACAGTCGGACGCGCCACCATCGCCCAGGCCTTATCTGGAATGGCGTCCACGAATTTCAGGAGGCATCACGTGTCATCACGTGCGAAGAAGACAGTGCTGGGAGGCATCGCACTCGCCGCGGTGACCGTCCTGGCTTTCCCAGGAGCAGCTTTCGCCGGGACCGGGGGAGACGTGCCGGGCACCGCGACCCTTACCGCCGGCACGATGTCGCTCGTCCAGCCGGACACCATCGATTTCACGGCCACGCTGAACGGCGCTGACCAGGCGGTGACCGCTCCGCAAGACCTCCAGGTGCTGGACAACACCGGCAACGCAGCGGGCTGGAACATCACGCTGGCCATGACACCGTTCCACTCGTTGAACGGTGACCTGCCGGCCAGCGCGGTATCAGACTTCAGCGCCGCCACACCGGTGTGCGATGCCTTGGCTCCCACCTGCACGATCGCCACGAACACGGTCACCTATCCGTTGGCGCTCACGGCCGCTGCCCTACCTGTGGCCGTCGAGATCGAAAGCGCGGCGTCGGGAACCGGAATGCTCTCGCAGTCGACCACCCACACCATGCAGCTGGCTATCCCAGCCGCAGCGCGGGCCGGCTCCTACACGTCGACCTGGACCTACTCGGTCGTCAGTGGCCCCTGATCAAGCAGGGTCACCAACCCTGTCGCTCTTTCGCAGTGAATGAACGCCCGCCAGACAGAGGAGTTTTCGTGAACAGGTCCATTCAACGGTTAACCATCGGTGCGGTCGCCGTGCTGGTGGCCCTGTCCACGGATCTGGGCGTCTCGATGGCAGCGAGCTCGCCCCCCGCCGCAGCGGTGGGGGGCGGGATCAGCCTGCGTCCGGCTACTCCCAATCCCGCGTCACCGAGCTACTTCACGATCACGGCCAAAGCCGGGACCACCGTCCAGGAATCGGTAGTGGTCACCAACAACGCGAGCGCACCGGTCGACCTGATCGTCTCGCCGGTCGACGGTTTGACCGGTCAGACCTCCGGCTCGGTGTACGCCAACCGTCAGGACCCGGTCCGCAAGGCCGGCAAATGGGTCACGCCCTCGTTGACGAGCCTGCAACTGCCGGGCAACTCCCAGCGAGCCGTCGGCTTCACCGTGACCATCCCCGCCGGCACATCGGCGGGTGACCATCTGGCCGGTGTGGCCGTGGAGAACACCCAGCCCACGACATCCAGCAACGGCTTCGCCATCAAGCAGATCCTTCGCAACGTCATCGGCGTGCTCGTGGTTGTCCCTGGCTCCGCGGCGTTCGTACCGCAGCTTTCGAGCCTGGGGATCCAGCAGGTGGGTGCCACCGGCATCGGTGCGGTCGACGTCGGCCTCTCGAACGCCGGCACGATGCTGGCCAAACCCAAACTCACCGTGGCGCTCGTCGACACAGCGAACTCCGCGGCCTATCACCGCACCCTCACCCGGAATCTGGACACGGTTCTCCCCGGCGACACCATCAAGTACCCCTTCACATGGCCGGATCTGCTGAAGAAGGGCCACTACGCGATCACGGCCACGCTCACCGGAGGCGGCAAGAGCGTCACCATGCACAGCACGTTCCAGCTTGGAACCGTGCTTGCCGGCGTGAACCAGCCGCTGCCCAAGGCGAGCGCACAGGCCAAGAAGAGCGGCCTGCCGATGGGGGAGCTCATCGCCATCGTGCTTGGGGCGGCTCTCGTTTTCGGGGTCACCACCGGAGTGGTCGTGAGCCGCGGCCGCAAGCGCGCAAGTTCCGTCCGGCAGCTCTAGATGAGACATCGAAACGCCAGTCAACACAGCCGGATCGGCTCCAGACAGCTCCGGCAGACTCTGCACAAGTTCGCCTCCGGGCTGACCGCTTTCGCCATGGCGACGGTCGGCCTTGTTGGCATCCAGGCCGTGCAGATCGCCGGCGCTCAGCATGCGGCGGCAAGTAGCGCGTATTCACCCGTCGTGTACGCGGTCAACTCCACCGCCGGCACGGTGACACCGATCAATGTCGGTACGGGCGTGGCGGGCAGCGCGATCAGCGTCGGCAGCACGCCGAGCGGAGTGGCGTTCAGCCCGGACGGGACGAAGGCCTACGTCACCAACTCCGGCGCCAGCACCGTCACCCCGATCACCGTGGCGACCGGCGTGGCCGGCACGAACATCGCCGTCGGCACCGGACCGCAGTCGGTCGCGTTCAGCCCCGACGGACTCACCGCCTACGTCGCCAACTTCACCAGCAACACGATCACCCCGATCACGGTCGCCACGAACGTCGCCGGAGCCGCAGTCACCGTCGGCACCGGCCCCAGCGGGGTCGCCTTCCTGCCCAACAGCGCAACGGCTTTTGTCACCAACTCGAGCGCGAACACCATCACCCCCATCACGGTGTCCGGCAACACAGCAGGCACCGCCTTCGCCGGACCGGGCGCCCCGCATGCGATCGCCGTGCTGCCCGACATCGCCCCGACAGCCGCCCTGGCACCGGTGACCGGCGGCACAGTGGGCGCCACCATCAACTTCGACGCCTCCGGCTCGACCAACCCGGTCGGCGCGACAATCTCCAGCTATAACTGGACTTTCGGTGACGGCACCACCGCCTCCACCGGAACGGCGACCACCACGCACACCTACCCGGCGAGCTACGCACCCGGCTACACGGCAAGCGTCACCGTCACCAACACCAATGGCACCAGCTCGCAGCCGGCGTCGCGCCAGGTGGCCATCACCGGCGCTCCGGCGGCCACGCTGGGCTACGTCGCGAACAACGCGGCCAACACCGTCTCGGTGCTCAACCTGACCACGAAAGCCATCCTCTCGACGATCGCCGTCGGTACCAGCCCGACTGCGGTCGCCGTCAGCCCAGATGACAGCAAGGTGTACGTCACCAACTCCGGTTCGGGCAACGTCAGCGTCATCAACGCGGCCACCAACTCGGTGACGGCAACAGTGGCGGTCGGCACCACCCCGAGTGGCGTGGCGTTCTCGCCCGACGGAACCCAGGCGTACGTCACGAACTACGGCAGCAACAACGTCTCGGCGATCACCGTGGCCACCAGCTCCGTCGCCATCACGTTCGGCGTGGGCACCAACCCCGTCGGCGTGACGTTCTCACCAGACGGCGCGAAGGCTTACGTGGCGAACTACGGGTCCAACAACGTCACGCCGGTCACCGTCGGGACGAGCTCACCGGGCGCGGTCATCTCGGTCAACGCCGGACCGAAGGGTGTGGCGTTCTCCCCGGATGGCACGAAGCTCTACGTCACCAACTACAACTCCGGCAACGTCAGCGTCATCAACGCGTCGACCGCTCAGGTGTCAGCCACCGTGACCGTCGGCGCCAACCCGACGAACGTCGTGCTCACCGCGGACGGGAGCAAGGCCTACGTCACCAACAGCGGCGCCGGCACCGTCAGCATCATCACGACCGCCACCAACTCGGTCGCCTCCGTCACCGTCGGGACCGGCCCCGCCGGCGTGACGATCATTCCCGGCGGCGCCACCGTTTTCGTGACCAACAACGGCTCCAGCACCGTCAGCACGATCAACACTTCGAACAACGCCGTCGCCAGCTTCAACGCTGCCGCAGGCCCGATGGGCATCGCCGCCGCGCCG
>DATAZK010000105.1:0-38753 GCA_036272075.1 Frankiaceae bacterium | reverse complement strand
CGGCGACATGGAGGAGGGCGTCACCTCCGAGTCCAGCAGCCTGGCCGGCCACCAGCGGCTCGGCAACCTGGTCGTGCTCTACGACGACAACCACATCTCCATCGAGGGCAACACCGACGTGGCCTTCAGCGAGGACGTCGCCGCGCGCTACGCCGCGTACGGCTGGCACGTCCAGGACGTCGCCGACTCCGAGGACGTCAACGCGCTGCGCAAGGCGTTCAAGGCCGCGCAGGCCGAGACCGACCGTCCGAGCTTCATCCGGATGCGCAGCATCATCGGCTTCCCGGCACCCCACCTGCAGAACACCGGAAAGGCCCACGGCAGCGCGCTCGGAGTCGAGGAGGTGGCCGCCACCAAGGAGGTCATGGGTCTCGATCCGAAGGCGAGTTTCTCGATCCCGGACGAAGTGGTGGCCCGCGCCCGCGAGGTCGTCGACCGCGGCCGCGCGGCACACGAGACGTGGGAAACCCGTTACCAGGCTTGGAGAAAGGGCAACCCCGCCGGCGCCGAGCTGCTCGATCGGCTACGCCAGAAGCGGCTCCCCGACGGCTGGGAGAAGCACCTCCCGACCTACGACGCCGACCCCAAGGGCCTGGCCACCCGTGCGGCTTCCGGTGCCGTGCTCTCCGCGCTGGCCGACGTGCTGCCAGAGCTGTGGGGCGGCTCGGCGGACCTGGCCGGCAGCAACAACACCAGCATGAAGGGCGCGCTGTCGTTCGAGGCCGACACGGCCGACGACCGCGGCCCCTACGGGCGGACCCTGCACTTCGGCATCCGTGAACATGCGATGGGTGCGGCGCTGAACGGCATCGCGCTGCACGGCGGCACCCGCCCGTACGGCGGCACATTCCTCGTCTTCAGCGACTACATGCGGGGAGCCGTGCGGCTGGCTGCCCTCATGAAGCTGCCGGTGATCTACGTCTGGACCCATGACTCGATCGGGCTGGGCGGCGACGGCCCGACCCATCAGCCGGTCGAGCATCTCGCGGCGCTGCGGGCGATTCCGGGCCTGGATGTCGTCCGGCCGGCCGATGCGAACGAGACGGTCATTGCCTGGCGGACCACGCTGGAGCAGCGCGAGGGCCCGGTGGCCATGGCGCTGTCCCGGCAGAACGTCCCGACCATCGATCGCACGAAATTCGCCGGGGCGGAGGGCACCGCGAAGGGGGCCTACGTCCTCGCCGAGGCCAGCAGCGGCATGCCGAAGGTCATCCTCATCGCCACCGGATCCGAGGTCAGCCTGGCGCTCGCGGCGCGCGAAACGCTCGAGGCCGAAGGCACCCACACCCGGGTCGTCTCGATGCCATGCCGCGAGTGGTTCCTGGCCCAGGACCAGAGCTATCAGCAGACCGTGCTGCCGCCGGCAGTCAAGGCGCGGGTGTCGGTCGAGGCTGCGGTGTCGCTCGGCTGGCGGGACTTCATCGGTGACTCCGGAGAGACCATCTCGCTGGAACACTTCGGCGCCAGCGCCCCGTACGAGATCATCTACGAGCAGTTCGGCATCACCCCGGAGCGCATCGTCGCCGCGGCGCACTCCAGCCTGTCCAAGGTCGGAGCCACCCACGGCTCCACGACCGGCAACTGAGCACGGAAAGGCTTCCTCATGAGCGATCCACTGCGCCAGCTTTCCGAGGCCGGCGTCGCCGTCTGGCTCGATGACCTCAGCCGGGAGAGGCTGCAGACAGGCAACCTGTCCGACCTCATCCGCGACCGCAGCCTCGTCGGCATCACCACCAACCCGACGATCTTCCAGAAGGCCATCTCCGGCAGCGACCTCTACAACCCGCAGCTGGCCGACCTGGCCATGCGGGGCGTCGACGTCGGTGAGGCGTTACGGGCCATCACGACCAAGGACGTGCGCGACGCCTGCGATGTGCTGCGGCCCGCCTATGACGCCAGCGACGGGGTCGACGGCCGGGTGTCCATCGAGGTCGACCCCCGCATCTCCGGCTCGGCCGAGAAGACGATCGCCGAAGCACGCGCCCTGTGGTGGCTCGTCGACCGCCCCAACCTGTTCATCAAGATCCCGGCGACCATGGGCAGCCTGCCGGCCATCAGCCAGGTGCTGTCCGAAGGCATCAGCGTCAACGTCACGCTGATCTTCAGCCTGGCCCGCTACGACCTCGTGATGGACGCGTTCCTCGAGGGCCTGGAGCGCGCCCAGAAGTCCGGCATCGACCTGTCCGCCATCGGCTCGGTCGCGTCGTTCTTCGTGAGCCGGGTCGACACCGAGGTCGACAAGCGGCTCGGCAAGATCGGGACGAAGGAAGCCAAGGAATTGCTCGGCAAGGCCGCCGTCGCGAATGCCCGGCTGGCCTACCAGCACTACGAGAACATGATCTCCGGCGACCGCTGGAAGGCTCTCGCCGCGGCAGGAGCCAAGACGCAGCGTCCGCTCTGGGCGTCCACCGGCGTCAAGGACCCGAACTACTCCGACACCCTCTACGTGACCGAGCTGGTCGCCCCCGACACGGTCAACACGATGCCGGAAGCCACGATGGAGGCCGTCTACGACCACGGCGTCATCGAGGGCGACACGGTCCGCGGCCACTATGTGGACGCGCAGCGCGTGCTCGATGACCTGAAGGCGGTCGGGGTCGACTACGACGACGTCGTGCAGACGCTGGAAGATGAGGGCGTCGAGAAGTTCGAGGATTCCTGGAATCAGCTCATCGAGGCGATCACCGAACAGCTGGAGGCGCAGAAGTGACCGACGCTCTTGCTCGGCGGGCCAATCCGCTGCGCGATCCGCGTGACCGTCGGTTGCCGCGAGTCCCTGACCCGTGTGCGCTCGTCGTGTTCGGCGTCACCGGCGACCTGGCGACCAAAAAGCTGATCCCGGCGATCTACGACCTGGCCAACCGAGGCCTGCTTCCGCCGGGATTCGTCCTGCTGGGTTTTGCGCGACGCGATTGGGGCCACGGCGATTTCGCCGAGCTCGCGCGGACGTCAGCAGAGGCCCACGCCCGCACGGAGTTTCGGGAGGAGGTGTGGAAGCGGCTCGCCGACAGCATCCGCTTCGTTCCGGGATCCTTCGATGACGACGACGCCTTCGACCGCCTGCACCAGCAGCTGATCGACCTCGAGCACAGCCATGGCATCACCGGCAATGCCGCCTTCTATCTCTCGATCCCACCGCCCGCATTCCCGGCCGTGCTCAAGCAGATGGAACGCACGGGCATGGCCTCCAACGAGCAGTCGGGCGGCTGGCGACGGGTGGTCGTGGAGAAGCCCTTCGGCCACGACCTGAAGTCCGCCCGCGAGCTGAATGCCTTGGTGGACGACGTCTTTACGGCCGATGACGTCTTTCGCATCGACCATTACCTCGGCAAGGAGACGGTCCAGAACCTTTTGGCGCTGCGCTTCGCCAACACGCTCTTCGAGCCGATCTGGAACAGCCACTTCGTCGACTCCGTGCAATTCACCATGGCCGAGGACGTGGGCATCGGCGGCCGAGCCGGGTTCTATGACTCGGCCGGAGCAGCCCGCGACGTCCTGCAGAACCACCTGATGCAGCTGCTCGCGCTGACCGCGATGGAGGAGCCGGTCTCCTTCGACGCCGACGCGTTACGAGCGGAAAAGGTCAAGGTTCTCGGGGCTATTTCGGTCCCCGAAGACCTGGAGCACGACGCGATCCGCGGGCAGTACGAGCAGGGCTGGCTGGCCGGCCAGCGCGTTCCCGGCTACCTCGACGAGCACGGCGTCCCCGAGGGTTCGACGACGGAGACGTACGCGGCGGTGCGGCTCGGCGTCGAGACCCGACGCTGGGCCGGGGTGCCGTTCTACCTGCGCACGGGTAAGCGGCTGCCGAGGCGGGTCACCGAAATCGCCGTGTCGTTCAAGCGCGCACCGCACCTGCCCTTCGAGGCGACCGACACCACCGAACTGGGCCAGAACCAACTCGTGGTGCGCGTCCAGCCGGACGAGGGCATCACGCTGCGCTTCGGCTCCAAGGTGCCCGGCACGTTGATGGAGGTCCGCGACGTCTCCATGGACTTCCTCTACGGCGAGGCCTTCACCGAGGGCTCGCCCGAGGCGTACGAGCGGCTGATTCTCGACGTCCTCATCGGCGACCAGAGCCTCTTCCCGCGCAATGCCGAGGTCGAGCACTCCTGGCGGGTCATCGATCCGCTGGAGGAGTACTGGGCCGGCAAGAAGCCGCACCTGTACCGGGCCGGCGAGTGGGGGCCGCGCGCCGCCGACGAGATGCTCGCCCGTGAAGGCCGGTCCTGGAGACGCCCATGAGCCTCCTGCCGCCCGCCCCGGAAAACACCGACCCCGCTGGGAGAATCGCGTGACCACGCTGTGGGACACCACCGGCTCCGACGTCGTCCGCGCGCTCGAGGCCGAACGCCGATCTGCCGGCGCGCTCGCGTTCGGGCTCGCGCTCACCCTCGTCGTCGTGACCGACCAGGAGAGCGTCGCCGAAGCCGAGGCAGCAGCCAAGGCGGCGGCCTCGGCTCACCCGTGCCGCATCCTGCTGGTGATCCGTCGCCACCTCGAGGCACCCGATCCCCGTCTCGACGCCGAGGTGCTGATCGGCGGACGGCTCGGTCCCGGTGAGGCCGTCGTCATGAGGATGTTCGGCCGGCTCGCGCTGCACGCGGAGTCGGTCGTGCTGCCGCTGCTCGCCCCCGATGCGCCGGTCGTCACGTGGTGGCACGGGGCCATGCCCGACAAGATCGCGTACGACCCACTGGGCGTCTTCGCCGATCGCCGGGTGACCGAAAGCATGCACAGCAACGATCCGATGGCGGCGCTGCACCAGCGCGCCGTCGACTACGCCCCGGGTGACACCGACCTGTCCTGGGCGCGCACGACAAGCTGGCGCGCGCTCGTCGCGGCCGCGTTCGACTCGCTGTCCGGAACCCCGAAGTCGGCCAAGGTGACGGGCGCGGAGTCCCCGCCCACCGCGCTGCTGGTCGGCTGGCTGCGCAGCAAGCTCGGCATCGATGTCCACCACACGCTTTCACCGGCGGGGTCAGGACGCGACATCCAAGAGGTGTCTTTCGAGTTGGCCGAGAGCGACGGCCCCTCGCAGCTGACGATCAAGCGGCGCGACGAGCGCAGCGCGGTCATCACCCGCCCCGATCAGGCCGACCGGGTCATGCCGCTCGCTCCGCGCGATCTCGGCGATCTGCTCGCCGAGGACGTCCGCCGCCTCGATGCCGACGAGGTGTTCGCCGAGGCGCTTTCTGCCTGGACCGGTGTGAAGAACCTGAACCGCCGCTCGCCCAAGCGCGAGCACATCTGGCACGACCCGATGAGCGGCAAGACGAACGCTGACGACGCCGAGATCGCCCAGGCAGACGAGAAGGTCACCCGGGCGCCGGCCAAGGCGACCAAGGCGACCAAGGCGACGGGGGCCCCGGCACACAAGCGCGCCGGCTCGACCGGCGACTCGGGGGCGGCGGCCAAGACGTGAGTGCTGCCGCCGAGGTCATCATCCACCGTGATGCCGGGCTGCTGGCCAAGGCGGTCGCCGCGCGGATCATCACGCGTCTGGTCGACGCCCAGGCGTCCAAGGGCAGCGCCAGCCTGGTGCTGACCGGCGGCGGGATCGGCGGGGCGGCGCTGCGGGCCGTGCGCGAGAGCCCGGCGGTCGAGGCCGTCGATTGGCGGCGGCTCGACGTGTGGTGGGGCGATGAGCGCTTCGTCGCCCGCGACAGCGACGACCGTAACGAGAAGGCGGCACGCGAGGCGTTGCTCGACCACGTCGACCTCGACCCGGCGCGCGTCTTCCCGATGGGATGGGTCGGCGGCGAGGACGACAACGACCCTGACGCCGCCGCCGCGCGCTACGCCGAGACCCTCGCCTCCCGCGCCCGCCCCGAGGACCACGGGCCGGTCCCACGCTTCGACGTGTTGCTGCTCGGCCTCGGCCCCGAGGGACACGTCGCGTCGATCTTTCCGGAGTCGCCGGCCGCCTACGAGGAGCGGACGGTCGCGGCGGTACACGGCTGCCCGAAGCCGCCGCCGGTCCGCATCACCATGACTCAGGTCGCGATCCGGTCGGCGAACGAGGTGTGGGTCGTGGCTGCGGGGGGCGAGAAGGCCGACGCGGCACGTCTCGCGCTCTCGGGCGCCGGACCGCTGCAGGTGCCGGCCGCCGGCGCGGTGGGACGGGCGCGCACCCTGTGGCTGCTGGACCGGGCTGCGGCGTCAGCACTGCCGCCAGGGCTGAACCGGATCTCCAGCCCCTGAAGGCCGGCGCTCCCTCGAGCTGCGCGGGTCAGCGGCCGCGCAGCTTGGCGAGCGCCTCCTGCAGGATGGCCTCGCCGTCCTCGTCGTTGCGACGCTCGCGTACGTAGGCGAGGTGGGTCTTGTACGGCTCGTTGCGGGGCGGCGGAGGGGTGTTCTGACTGTCGGTGCCTGCTGGGTAGCCGCATCGCGGGCAATCCCACGTCTCCGGCACTGGCGCGTCTTCGGCGAACGACGGCCGGGTCTCATGACCATTGGCGCAGTAAAAAGCGATGCGGATACGCGGGGCACGCTCGCCCCGCTCGGACTCCCCCATGGGGCCCGCTCCTACACGGCTCCCCCGAATCGCGTTGCCTCCCGCGCCACCAGCCACTGGCACTCCCTCACTCCGGCGACAGCCGCCCACGGCCTCATGGCTGCAAGCGTTTCGACGCTACGTCAGTCGATTTTTCAGTGGCCCGCCGCCCCCCAGGATGACGTGCCTACGCGATGCTACGGCGTGGGTACGGGCGTTCGTGCGGGATCCCCCGGACGCGTGGATCCCAGCGCCACATTCGCTGGATCCGCATTGCTGTATCCCGGCGAGACGGGTGCGTGTTCGACGTTCGCTCCGCGCGGATAAACGCTGCTCAACTGCGCCAGTGGAATCACGATCGCGGCGTTGGTCAAGGTGGTGTCGAACGCTTCCCAAGCGGCCGTCGATGAGTCTTTGTCGCGCTCCGCGTTCGCGGCCAGCAGCTGGGTCAGGAACACCGGCGAGCGCCGAAGTGAGACGGCATCCGTCCCGGGCCACGCGGCGTCCAGCAGCGGCGCGAGCACCCCGCGCGGAGCCGGGTACCGCAGCGGGCGAACCGCGAGCAGCAGGTCCCAGCCGCCGAGCCGGGCGAGGGAGGCATAGGAGGTCGCGCCCGGGGCGGAGATCCGCAGCCGCACTCCTGCGATCGCCAGCCGCGAGGCGATGATCGACGCGACCGCCCGGGACTGCGGGGTGTTCGGGATCAGCATGGTGAGCGTCGCGCCGTTCGCGCCGACCGTCCGCGCGCAACGGGCCAGCGGGACGGGTGGGCTGGCCGAACCTGAACCTGAACCCGAACCCGAAGGCGTGGCGGACGCCGATGGGGAGGCACTGGGACTGCCCGAGGTGCCCGTTGTCGGCGCAAGGGACGGGGTGGGCGTCACGCTCGGAGACGGCGAAGGCGTGCGCTCGCCGCCCGGCGTCAGCGAGAGATCCGCGAACAGGTCATCCGACGGGGTCGCGAGGCCCGAGCCGAGCGCGGCGGCGATGCGAGTACGAGTGGCGCTGTCGATGCAGGCCGCGAGCACGCGCCGCACCCCCGTCACCGCGAGGCGCAGCGACGCCGGCCCGCGCGACCCGACGGCCAGCACCACGCTCGACTGCGAGTCCGTCGTGATCACCGTGTCGGTGGCCGCTGATGTCTGCCCGGCAGCAGCGAGCGCGGACGAGGCGGGCACGTCGAGGGAAAGGTCGGCGCCGCCCGAGCGGACGAGATCGGTGACCTTGGCTGCCGTCATGCCCCCGCGCACGGAGATGTGGTCGACGTAGGCACGGCGCAGCGGATCTCCGCCCTGGCTCCACGACGGGTTTCGCGAGAGGGCATACGTCTCGCCGGACTGCGGGCTCACGAAGCGGTACGGGCCATCGCCGACGAAGTTCAACGGATCGTTCGTCACTTTCAGCCCGACGAAGGACTCGACCGGCAGGGGCGCCGTCTCCGGCAGGGCGAGGATCGCCGTGAGGTCGTTCGTGGGGTGCAGCAGCTGGATCTGCAGCGTCGTGTCGCCCTGCGTGGTCAAGCCCGAGATGGCCACCGCGTCAAGGTCGTTCAGCGTCGCGGGTGGGTGCGCCGCCAGCTCGCGGCACGCGACCGCGTAACCCACGACCGACTCCTCCAGGTAGCCCCGCACCGGCGAGCTGATCTGCGGCAGGCACAGCCGTTTCAAGGCGCGCAGCTCATCGGTCGCCGTCACCCGGCGCCCGCTCGGAACGTCCCACCGCACGGTCCGCAGGGTGATGGTCGCCTTCAGGTTGCCGTCGGTCAGCTTGGGCGCGGCGCCCGCGAGGTCGGGCGCCGGGCCGGACTGCGTGGGCCCGATGGTGGAGTTGGAACTGTCGGACGTGCCGGGCGCCGGACTGGCCGACGCGCTCACCGCGGTCGGATCGGTGCTCGGATAGCCATAGAGCTGGCGCAGCACCAACCGCCCGATGAGCTGATTGCCCTGCGCCGCCGAGACCGGCGATTGGCCCGGCACGAGCGTCTGCTCGTTCGCGGGGGCCGCAGGATCGAGATCGAGGACGCGCGTGACCCCCGCGATCCGCAACGTGCCGCCGGGCTTGGGCCCGGAAGTCGGTGAGGGGCTCGGGCTGCTCGGCGACGGGCTGGGCTTGGCACTGCTGCCGCTGCACGCGGCCGCCAGGAACATGACCGAAAGGGCGATGCAGCCGACCCGGGCACGGGTGCGGCCCAGTGCGGAACTCCGGATCAGCCGGTGCCGCGGGCTCCGGCCATGCACCGACTCAGCTCTTGTCCAGCAAACCGAGACTGATGATCGAGGCGACCCAGACCAGGCCTACGGCGATCGTGAACCGGTCGAGGTTCTTTTCCACGACAGAGGAACCACCGAGCGAGGACGAGACGCCGCCGCCGAACAGGTTCGACAAACCGCCGCCCTTGCCGCGGTGCAAGAGAATCAGCGCGATCAGGAACAGGCTGGTCACGATAAGGATCAAGGACAGGACAAGCTTCACTTCACACCACCACCCGCGCGTTAGCGTAATGGCAAGCCACGGGATGGCCCTGACCACGGTCGATCAACAGCGGCTGCTCGTTGATGCAGAGCTGACGCTCGTCGTCGTTCAGCTCCCCCGAAAACACCTGGCAGCGGGTCCGGAAACGGCATCCGCTCGGCGGGTTCGCCGGGCTCGGCACGTCGCCGGAAATGATGATGCGCTGGCGCTCGCGTTCCTTGACGGGGTCAGGGATCGGCACCGCGCTGATCAGCGCCTGCGTGTACGGATGCGACGGCTGCTCGAAAAGCGTGTCGCGGTCGGCCATCTCCACGATCGTGCCGAGATACATCACCGCCACGTTGGTGGCGATGTGGCGCACCACCGACAGGTCGTGGGCAATGAACAGGTACGTGAGCCCGAGCTCGTGCTGCAGATCCTCGAGCAGGTTGATGACCTGCGCCTGGATCGAGACGTCGAGGGCCGATACCGGCTCGTCGCAGATCACCAGCTTCGGGTTGAGGCTGATGGCCCGGGCGATCCCGACGCGCTGGCGCTGCCCCCCGGAGAACTCGTGCGGATAGCGGGAGGCGTGTTCAGGCGCCAGCCCGACCCGCTCCAGGAGCTGGTCGACCTTGCCCGCCTCCGGTAGCCCGTGGATGCGGAACGGTTCGGTCAGGGTGGCGCGAACCGTCTGGCGGGGATTGAGGCTGGCGTACGGGTCCTGGAAGACGATCTGCATCTCGCGGCGCAGCCGGCGCAGCTGGCGCGGGCCGACCGAGGTGATGTCGGCACCTTCGAACGTGATGGTCCCGGCCGTCGGCTCCAGGAGTCGCAGGACGGTGCGCGCGGTGGTGCTCTTGCCACAGCCCGACTCTCCGACGAGAGCCAGCGTCTCGCCTCGTCGCACCTCGAAGCTCACGCCGTCGACCGCCTGAACCGCGCCGATCTGGCGCTGGAACACGATGCCGCTGCGGATCGGAAAATGCTTCTTCAGATCGACGACTTGCAGCAACGGCGCTTCGTCAGCCTGTGTCGGGGAGGTCTTTTCCATGCTGGGAGCGGTCACGAACTCCCCTCCTGGTCGGGGTCTGCCGCGGGGGAATCGGCGGCGGGCTCGCTGGGCGCAGGCGTCGCGGCCGCAGCCACGGGGGTTCCTTCGGTGCCCGAGCGCTGGGCGGCTTCACGGACGGCGTCGGAGGCGACGCCCTCGGCCTTGGCCGCCACCTCGTCGCTGTGGTGGCAGGCGGCCAGATGGCCGGAGATGTCCTGCTCGATGAGCGCTGGGACGACCGTTCGGCACACCTTGGTCGCGAAGGAGCAGCGAGGGTGGAACGGGCATCCCGGTGGGACGCGGATGAGGCTGGGGGGCGAACCCGGGATCGGTTCCAGCCGTTCGGCGCGGCGCTGGTCGAGGCGCGCCAGGCTGGAAAGCAGCCCGAGCGAGTAGGCGTGGCGCGGGTGGTAGTAGATGCCATTGGTGTCGGCGTATTCGGCCACCCGGCCGGCGTACATCACCATGACCCGATCGGCGTGGCTGGCCACCAGTCCGAGATCGTGGGTGATGAGCACGATCGCCGTGCCCCGCTGCTCCTGCAGGCTCTCGAGCAGCTCCATGATCTGGGCCTGGACCGTGACGTCGAGGGCCGTGGTCGGCTCGTCGGCGAGCAGCAGTGCCGGGTTCAGTGCCAGCGCCATCGCGATCATGGCGCGCTGCCGCATGCCACCGGAGAACTGGTGCGGATACTCCTTGGCGCGCCCCCGCGGGTTGGGAATCCCGACCTCGCCGAGCAGATCGACCGCCCTCGCCTTGGCCGCCGAGCGCGACATCGACTCGTGGACCCGGATCACCTCGGCGATCTGGCTGCCGACCTTGAAGACGGGGTTCAGCGCGGTCAACGGATCCTGGAAGATCATCGACACTTCCTTGCCGCGCAGCGAACGCAGGCGGGCATCGGAAGCGGTCAGCAAATCCTCGCCGCGGAACATGATCCGTCCCGAGGGGAAGCGCGCCGGGGGCGATGGCACCAGGCCCATGATCGCCATGGCGGAGACGGACTTGCCGGAGCCCGACTCGCCCACGATGCCCAAGGTTTCGCCCGGGCGCACGTCCCAGCTCACCCCGTCGACAGCACGCACCACACCGTTGTCGGTGTGGAAGTGCACGCGAAGATCCTCGACCGACAGCAACGGTTCGACGTCGGCCTTCGGGCTCACGTGATGGGTGGCCTTCGTGAGGTCGGGGGGCAGGTCGGGAACGGGGCCGGCGGACGGATCGCCGGCGGCCTCCCAGGCGGGCTGCGCGCTCATCGTCGCCTACTTGAGCTTCGGGTCGAGGGCGTCACGCAGGCCGTCGCCGACGAAGACGAAGGCCAGCACCGTGAAGACCACCGCGAGACTCGGCAGGATCGTGAGCCACCATTCGGTGTCGAGCTTGCTCTGACCGGCGGCGATCATGTTTCCCCACTCCGGGACGTCGGGCTTGACACCGACCCCGAGGTAGGACAGCGCGGCCTCCGAGATGACGGCGATGCCGACCTGGAACGTGGCGAAGATGAGCACGGGCGCGAAGCTGTTGGGCAGGATGTGGCGCGTCACGATCCGCCATCGGCTCGCACCGAGCGAGCGAGCAGCCTCGACGTACTCCGACTCGCGTACCGAAAGAATCGAACCGCGCAGCAGGCGGGCGATGGTGGCCCAGCCGAAAATCGCGAGGGCGATGATCACCGGAAGCACGCCCTGGCCGACCACCGTGATGATCACGATCGCGCCGACCAGCAGCGGAAACGCGAAGAAGATGTCGCAGATTCGCATGATCAGCGAATCCCAGAATCTCCCGAAGTAGCCCGCGATGGCGCCGAGGAACACCCCGAGCACGGTCGCGATGAGGATGGACGAGAGACCGACGATCAACGCGATCCGCGCGCCGTAGAGCACCCGGCTGAACTGATCACGTCCGACGATGTCGGTGCCGAACCAGTGGTGCCAGCTCGGACCCGTCTCGACGTTGAAGAGGTCCTGGGCCTTCGGGTCGTACGGCGCGATCAACGGCGCGAAGATGGCCACCAGCACCACGATGGCGATCATGATCAGGCCGACGACGGCAAGCTTGTTGCGCACGAAGCGGCGCCGGATGTCCTTCCACTGGCCGGTCGCGGCAACCAACCCGTAGGCGGCTGCGGCAGCCGTGGCGCCGCTGGACTCGAGATCGGCGGAATCGGCCCCGGTCAGGCTCTGTCCGGCTTGATCGGGCCCGAAGTCGTCGGTGATGACGTCGGAGTCCTCGCCGAGGCGGTAGTCGTCGGGTTCGGGAGTCAGAACCGTGGGTTCGCTCATGTGCTTTCCACCTTCCGAACCGACCCGGTGCCGCGCGCGCTCACTCGAGCCTCACCCTCGGGTCGAGTACCGCGTACAGAAGGTCGACGATCAGGTTGACGATGACGAAGACCAGCACGCCATAGGTGACCACGCCCATGATGATGGGATTGTCATTGGCCTTGATCGCCGTCACCAGCGCGTTGCCAATTCCGTCAAGGGAAAAAACGTTTTCAGTAATGAGGGCGCCGCCGAGCAATGTGCCGAATGAGATGCCGAGATACGTGACGACCGGAATGATCGAGTTGCGCAACACGTGCTTGAAGATGACGACGCGCTTGCTCAGGCCCTTGGCCGTCGCCGTGCGCACGTAGTCGGCCCGCATGACCTCGAGCATCGAACCGCGCGTGAGCCGCGCAACGAGGGCAGCATCGATGGAGGCCAGAGCTATCGCGGGCAGGATGTAGCTCTTGAAGCCGTCATTGAGTCCGAAGAGCGGCAACCAATGCAGCTGGAGGGCAAAGACCTCCTGCAACAGGATTCCGATCACGAAAACGGGCACACCGATGGTGACGGTCGTCAAGATTGTCACAATGACATCGATGAACGAATATCGAAAAACCGCTGAGATAATTCCAGCTGCGAGACCCACGATGATCTCAATGATGATCGCGAAAAGGGCGAGCTTGGCGGTGTTTTCCAGCTTGGGCGGCAAGATCTTGGCGACCTCGCGGTTTTGCTGCCGGTAGCTCGTCCCAAGGTCGAAGTGGACCACGAGGCCCTCGACGTACTTGTAGTACTGCACGTAGAACGGCTTATCGAGGCTGTACTTCGCCTCCAGCGTGTGAATCACGGCCGGGGTCCGCGCGTGACCGCTGCCGGTCAGGTTGTTCAGCGGATTGCCGAACAAGAACAGTGCGCTGAACAGGATGATCGTCGCGCCGAAGAAGACCAGCACCATCTGCAGCAGGCGCCGCACGATGAACTTCAGCACTGGGTTGCCTACCTCCTCAGGCGGCCCCCGACCCGGGGAAATCACGTCAGACGTGCCCGTTGGGAGCGCCACTCAAGCTACGCCGGGGTGAGCTTGCGGGACAGCATCTGCCGGGTCAGCCCGAATGGGTGACCCGGCCGATGCGGGTGGGCTACTTGAGCCCGATGGTGCGAAGCGTCGGGTTCTCGAAGAAGTCGACGTTCACCCCGACGAACTTGTTGTTGAACGCGCGGTACTGGGTGCGGTACCAGAGCGGGATGAGCGCCAGATCCTGGCCGATGGCGATCTTCTCGGCCTGCTTGTAGTCATCCGCGCGCTTGGACGCGTCGGTCTCGGCCTGACCCGCGGCGAGCAGGGCGTCGACCTTGGGGTTGCTGTAGAAGCCGCGGTTGTCGCCCGGGTTGTCGGCGGGCTGGGTGCCGAGCAGCGGCTCCAGGAAGTCCCACGACGTCGGGTAGTCAGCACTCCAAGCAGCCCGGTAAAGGCCGCCGGCCTTGGGGTCGGACTCCTTCTGCAGCAGCTCCTTGAACGGGCCGGGCTCGATGTTGACCTTCCAACCCAGCACGGTGCTGAGCTCTCCGGCAACGGCCTGGATCCAGCCTTCATGGCCGGCTCCGGTGTTGAAGGCCAGGTTGACCTTGGTGCCCGGTCCGACGCCGGCAGCCTTGGCGAGCGCCTTGGCCTTGGTCGGGTCCTGCTTCACGCACGAGGCGCAGATACCGGGCTGGTAGGTGCCCTGGGCCGCGAACGGCGGGGAGACCAGCGAGGTGGCCGGGGTGACGGAGTTCTTGAGCACACCCTGGACGATCGCCGCGCGGTCGATGGCGTAGGAGACCGCCTCGCGGGCCCGCACGTCGGTCAGCGGTGCGTCCTTGACCTTGACCAGCAGGTAGTTGATACCGAACGTATTCACCTTGATGAATGCGTTCTTGGCTTGGTCCGCCGAGTAGTACTGGTTGGCGTAGTCCTTCAGGTCGTCAGGAGAGACCCGTGCGTAGTCGAAGTCACCGTTCTTCAGGCCCTTGTCCTCGAAGGAGGAGTCGCTGCCGTCGTTGATGGTCAGCTCGACCTTGTCGAGCAGCGCCGCTGTGCCATCGGTGTAGTTCGGGTTCTTCACGAGGGTGATGCTCTTGTCGTGCTGCCACGGCTGCGACAGCATGAACGGCCCGTTGCCGATGGGGTCGTCGTTGTACTTGGTGTTGCTGGCGGCGCCAGCTGAGGCAGGCACCGGGCTGAACGCCGGCTGCGCGGTCTTCAGGTCGAACTCGCAGTCCGGCTTGGACAGCGCCACCTTGAGGTCGAGGCCACTAGCGGTCAGGCCGGTGAAGTCGACCTTGGTCGGGTCCACCACCTTGCTGGCCTGAAGGGCGTCGAAGCCCTGGATACCGGCCATGTGGTAGGCGGTGTCAGAGGCCGCGGAGCCGATCGCGGTGCGGGTCCAGCCTCGCTTCAGCGATTCGGCATCGACGGGGTCGCCATTGGAGAACTTCTGCGCGGACTTGACGGTGAACGTCCAGTTGTTGCAGGTCGCGTCGTGAGTGATGGAGGCGGCCAGCTGGTTGATCAGCTTGCCGTCCGGCTGCACGGTGGTGAGGGTGTCGAAGATGTTCTTGGTGACCAGCTGACCCTCGGACTCCTGCGAGTTGTAGGGGTCGATCGCGGTCGGCTCGACGATCGTGAGCCGGAAAGTGCCGCCGGTCTTGCCGACGCGGCTGTCAACCGGGGTGACCGGGAGCTTGGCGAGATCGACGCCTCCGCCGGTGTTGCCTCCGCCACCACTACCGCCGCTGCCTCCTGAGCCGCCGCTGCTGCTGCTACCGCACGCGGCGACGGCGAGCACGCTCGCCATCGCCAGGGCCACGGCAGTTGCCGGCTTCTTCCCTCGAAGCATCCTCATCCTTCCGTTTGCCCGCATGTGGGCATGACGCCTGGGCTGACAGCTGAGCGCCCCCATGGGCGACTCACAATTGCTGCACAGCAATGCGAGAAATTGAACACGGCTGGTGCCCTTCTGGCACGGGGCGCGCCCGAGATGTTGTGAAGTCGTGACCGTCGTGGAACACGGTCGCAACCGCCATTCGGCGGAAACTTTCGCGTCTTGAGCGTCCAATCGGGTGATTCTTTCGGACAGTGAGTTACCTACCTCACCGGCAGCCCAACGCCAGCTCAAATCGCACGGCGTGCTCATCGTCCCCATATCGGGAGAAACCGACGCGCCTCAGCACTGCCTGGCTCGGCTCGTTAGAGGGATCCGTTTCGGCGAAGAGGGTCACCGCTCCAAGGTCCCGGGCGACCTCGATGAGCTGGCGAAGTGCCTGCGTGGCGTGCCCTTTCCGGCGCTCGGAGCCAACGATGCCGTAGCCGATCTCGACCCGGCCCCGATCGTCCATCCCGCCGTGAAAGCCGATGCCCCCGATGATCACTCCGGGTTGTTCGGAATCTGTTGTGCCGTAAGCACGCTCCGTGACTTTCCACACCAGGTACGCGCCGAACGGGCGCGGGTCGATCCCGGCCGCGCAGCGTTCCAGGAACATGGCAGCCGCGACCCGGTCACCCTCGGCGGGATAGTCGGGCGCGCAACGCCAGCCGGCGGGACAGCTACCTGCAACGATCGACTCCGCCGCCGGCTCGTCGATGAGCCGCAGCAGCAGGGTCACGAGCCGCCGGCACCCCCGGCGCCCGTGTGTGCGGGGAGCGCCCCGCGCACGATGCCGCAAAAATCTTCGGCCACCAGGCTGGCGCCACCGACGAGAGCGCCATCGACATCGGGCTGCGAGAGCAGTTCAGCGGCATTCTCGGCCTTGACCGACCCGCCGTAGAGCACCCGGGTGCGTGCTGCCGCTCCGGGGCTCACCAGCTCACCCAGCCGCCTGCGCAGCGCGGCACACATTTCCTGGGCGTCGCCCGCGGTCGCCGTCTTCCCGGTGCCGATCGCCCAGACCGGCTCATACGCGATGACGAGATGACCGTCCGGCTCCTCGATGTGCTCGGCGAGGATGTCGGCGATACACCCGGTCAGTGACTGCAGGACGTGCTCGACGTGGCGCTGCTCCTCGCGCACCTCTTCGGGCTCACCGACGCAGATGATCGGAATCAGCCCGTTGTCGTAGGCCGCCCGGGCCTTGGCCGCGACCGTCGCGTCGTCCTCGCAGTGGTACTGGCGACGCTCGCTGTGGCCGACCGTCACGTAGGTGCAGCCCAGCTTGGCGAGCATCGACCCGGCGATCTCGCCGGTATAGGCACCGCTGCTGTGGGTGGACAGGTCCTGCCCGCCGAAGACGAGCGGAAGCTTGTCGCCCTCGATCAGGGTCTGCACGCTGCGGATGGCGGTGAACGGCGGGAGCACCGCCACCTCGACCTCTTCCGCCTCGCGCTCGCGCAGCCCGAACGCGATCTTCTGCACCAGCCCGATCGCCTCGAGATGGGTGAGGTTCATCTTCCAGTTGCCGGCGATCAGGGGCTTGCGCCCGCTCGCACGCGCCATCAGTTCACTCCGCCTGTCACTGGCTTGCCACGCTCACGGGGCCGCCCGGTCATCGTCGAGTGCCGCCAGGCCTGGCAGCACCTTTCCTTCCAAGTACTCCAGGCTCGCGCCGCCGCCGGTAGAGATGTGACCGAAGCGCGCTTCATCGAACCCGAGCGCCCGCACCGCAGCCGCACTGTCGCCGCCGCCCACCACGGTCAGCGCGGAAGGCAACCCGGCGACGGCCGCGGCCACCGCACGGGTTCCGCCGGCGAAGGGGGCCAATTCAAAAACGCCCATCGGGCCGTTCCAGAAGACCGTCGCCGCGCCTTGCAGAGCCGACGCGAATTCGGCACCGCTCGCCGGCCCGATGTCGAGGCCCTTCATGTTCGCGGGGATCGCGTCGGCCGCGACCACCGAAGCCTGCGCGTCGGCCGACACCTCAGCGGCGACGACCACATCGCTCGGCAGCAGGATCCGCCCGCCGGCGGCGGCCAGCAGCCGGCCGCAGGTCTCCACCATCGCCTCCTCCAGCAGCGAGCCACCGACGTCATGCCCTTGCGCGGCAAGGAAGGTGAAGCACATGCCGCCGCCGATGAGCAGCCGATCGACCTTCGGCAACAACGCGTCGATGACGGCGAGCTTGTCGCTCACCTTGCTGCCTCCGAGGATCACCACGTAGGGCGTGGCGGGCGCATCCGTCAGGCGCTTGAGCACCTCGACCTCACGCAGCACCAGGCCGCCCGCGTAGTGCGGGAGCCGGGCGGGCAATTCGACGACCGATGCGTGGGCCCGATGCACGGCTCCGAACGCGTCATCGACATAAGCCCCGGGGGCGGAGCCGAGTGAGCCGAGCGAAGCCAACCGGTCACCGAAGGCGCCCCGCAAACCCGCGTCCTTGCTCGTCTCCCCCGCGTCGAAGCGCAGATTCTCCAGCAGGACCACATCGCTGTCCTCGAGCCCGGACACCAGAGCGGTGGCCGGCGGCCCGACCACACCGGCGTCGGGATCGAAGTCGGCCAGCGGGACCGGCCAGCCCAGCAGCGAACTCATCCGCTCGGCTACGGGAGCCAGCGAGTACTTCGCCTCGAACGCACCCTTCGGGCGTCCGAGGTGGCTGCACACCACGACCCGGGCACCGGCGTCGGCGAGCGAGGTGATGGTCGGCAGGCTCGCGCGGATGCGGCCGTCATCGCTGACGCGTGTGCCGTCCAGCGGCACGTTCAAATCGGAGCGGACGATCACGACCCTGCCGCGCACACCCGCAGCAAGCAGATCGGCGAGTGCCTGCACCTGCCCCTACAGCCGGGAGCCGACGAGCCCGACCAGATCGACCAGGCGGCTCGAGTAGCCCCACTCGTTGTCGTACCAACCGATGATCTTCGCAACCGGGCCGCTGGTCATGGTCAGGCTCGAGTCGAAGGTGCACGACGCGGGCGAGCCGACGATGTCACTGGAGACGATCGGGTCTTCGGTGTAGACGAGCACGTCCTTCAGCGGGCCGTCAGCAGCCGCCTTGAACGCCGCGTTGACCTCGGCCGCCGAGGGCTCGGAGTTGAGCGTGATCACCAGGTCAGTAACGGACCCGTCGACCACGGGAACCCTCATGGCGATGCCGTCGAGCTTGCCCTTCAACTGCGGGAGGACGAGAGCGGTCGCCTTTGCCGCGCCGGTGGTGGTCGGGATGATGTTCTGCGCGGCCGCCCGCGCCCGGCGCAGATCGGAGTGCGGGAAGTCCAGGATCACCTGATCGTTGGTGTAGGCGTGGATCGTGGTCATCAGGCCGCGGACGATGCCGAAGCTCTCGTCGAGCACCTTCGCCATCGGCGCCACACAGTTGGTCGTGCAGGACGCGTTGGAGATGACGTGGTGGGCAGCCGGGTCGTAGGCACCGTCGTTGACACCCATGACGATGGTGATGTCCTCGCCTTTCGCAGGAGCCGAGATGATCACCTTCTTGGCGCCGGCGGTCAGGTGCTGGCTGGCGGAATCGCGGCTCGTGAAGCGGCCGGTCGACTCCAGGACGATGTCGCATCCGAGGTCGCCCCAGGGCAGCGCCGACGGGTCGCGCTCGGAAAGCACCTTCATCTCGGCACCGTCAACGGTGATCGAACCCTCGGCAGACGTGACCGTCTTGCCGAGCCGGCCCAGGACCGTGTCGTACTTCAACAGGTGGGCCAGGGTGGCCGTATCCGTCAGATCATTGACGGCGACGATCTCGATCGGAGAGCCGACCGAGCCAGCTACCGCGCGAAAGAAATTGCGGCCGATACGACCGAACCCGTTGACGCCTACTCGAATGCTCACCGCTGCCTCCGAACGCGAATGCTGGTTACGCGGCGAGCCTACCGATTCACCGTCAGCTTCACGGTGAGCTGATCAGGCTCCGTCGAGCAGCTCAGGGCTGACGGCCGCTTCGGTCGTGGGCAAACCGAGAGCTATGGCGCGTTTGTCCGCAAGAGCAAGCAGCCGGCGGATACGTCCGGCGACAGCGTCCTTGGTCATAGGAGGATCGGCGAGCGCGCCCAACTCCTCCAGCGACGCCTGCGGATGCTTGAGCCGAAGCTCCCCGGCGGCGAGCAGATGCTCGGGCGCTGCTTCCACCACCGAACCGTCCAGGCCCCGTGTCGCTGCGGCTCCGTCGGCGCCGTTGTTCGAGTGGCCGGTCAGGATGTCCATGGCCGCCATCACCCGCGCACCTGCCGCGACCGCCGCGCGTGCGGAGCGGCGCAGGTTGGCATCGTCGAAGTTGGCGAGCCGGTTGGCCGTGGCGCGGACCTCGCGCCGCATCCGGCGCTCCTCCCACGCCAGGACGCTGTCCTGCGCGCCCATGTGGATGAGCATCGCGCCGATCGCTTCGGCGTCACGGATGACGACGCGGTCGACGCCGCGCACCTGCTTGCTCTTGGCCTGGATGCCGAGCCGGCGCGCGGCACCCACGAGGGCGAGCGCCGCCTCCGGGCCGGGAGAGGTGATCTCGAGCGAGGAGGATCGACCCGGCTCGGTCAGCGAGCCGTGTGCCAGGAACGCACCGCGCCAGGCAGCTGCTGCGTCGCACAGCCCGCCGGTGACGATCATCGGCGGCAGACCGCGCACCGGGCGTCCGCGCTGATCGATCAGTCCCGTCGCGCGGGCGAGAGCCTCACCGCCGCGATCGACCCGGATCAGCCAGCGGGCGCTACGGCGCAACCCGCCTGCCGCGAGCATCGCAATCTCGGACGGATGGCCGAAGACTTCGGCGATCTCCTGCCGCAAGCGGCGAGCGACAGACGCGGTGTCGAGTTCGGCCTCGACCACGACGCGCCCGTTTGCCAGATGCAATCCCCCCGCAAACCGAAGGATCACCGCCATTTCGGCGCGGCGACAGCAGGCTTTTCCCGTCGGGAGTCGACTCAACTCGTCTTTCACCGTCGGTGTCATTGCAGCCACGCACTGTCTCCTTCTTCGCCTGCTGCGGAACCCTAATTGGTTTCAGCTCGACATGTCTCTAGCCTTCGGCCGGTACTTCGGTCATGACCCGACGGAACGCCGCTGCCAGCGTCACCGGATCGTGGTGGGGCTTGCCGGAAACCGCTACTGGCGCCAGGATCAGCGCCGCTCCGAGAGCGCCGGATGCGAGCCGCAGGCTCTGCAGATCAGGAACGACCCGGGGGTCGGCGATCACCGCATCCAGTCGCAGGGCCGGAACGAGCCGAGCGATCTCCTCCAGATGAGTATGCGGGGCAAAGCCCGTGGTTTCGCCCGGCTGAGCGGCAATATTCAGAACGAGAATGCGCTTGCCCGAAGCAGCGAAGATCGCTTTCGCCATCACCGGGGAAAGCAGGTGCGGCATGACGCTGGTGAACAGCGAGCCCGGACCGAGGACGAGAGCATCGGCGGCGGCGACGGCGGCCAGCGCCTCCGGGCAGGCCGGCGGCTCACTCGGCATCAGTTCGACGGTCTCCACCCGGCCCGTGGTCGAGGCAACGGCGACCTGACCGCGGACCGATGACGTGCGTCCGGACTGCTCCTTCACCCCGGCGAGGATGTCGACCGGCTCCGGGGAAAGCGGCAGGACTCGTCCGCGGCAGCCGAGCAGCTCTGCCGCCGCGTCGAGGGCGCGCACCGGGTCGCCGGTCTCGGTCGCGAGCGCGGTCAGGATCAGATTGCCCATGGCGTGCCCGGCGAGTTCGCCGCTGCCGCCGAAGCGATGCTGGAAAGCGTCGGCCCAGAGCGCGGCCTTCCCTTCGCGTTCCGCCAGCGCGACGAGCGCCATGCGTAGATCGCCCGGGGGCAGCGCGCCAAGTTCCTGGCGGAGCCGACCGGACGAGCCGCCGTCGTCGGCCACGGTGACGATGGCGGTCAGCCGGGACGTCACCCGGCGAAGTGCGGCGAGGCTCGCGGCGAGGCCATGGCCGCCCCCGAAGGCGACCACGGCAAGCGATTCGCTGGGCGCCTGGGTCATTCGCGCCCCAGATCGCGATGCACCACACGGACTTCGACGCCCGACTCCACCAGCTGATCAGCAAGGGCGGTCGCGATGGCGACGCTGCGATGGCGTCCGCCCGTGCATCCGATGGCCAGCGTCAGGAACCGCTTGCCCTCCTGCTCATATCCCGCCCGGATGATCGCCAGCAGCTCGTCGCTGCGCGCCAGGAAGTCGGCGGCACCCGGCCGGCTGTAGACGTAATCGCGTACCTCGGGATCGAGACCGGTCTGACCGCGAAGCCCCTCCACCCAATGCGGGTTGGGCAGGAAGCGGCAGTCGAGCACGACATCGGCGTCGAGCGGCAGCCCGTACTTGAAGCCGAAGGACATAACGGTTGCATGCAGCACCGGACGTCCAGGCGTACCGAACGCGGCGTCGATTTTTTCCCGTAGTTGATGGACATTCAGGTCTGTCGTGTCGAGGACGAGGTCGGCCTCGCCGCGCAGTTCGGTGAGCAACGCGCGCTCGGCCGTGATTCCTTCGACGAGCGGGTCGCGCTGGCGCAGCGGATGCGGGCGGCGGACGCTCTCGAACCGGCTGACCAGCGCCCGGTCCGACGCCTCCAGGAACACGATGCGCGGCCGGGCCCCTTTTTCGTCCAGTGCGCGCAGTGCCTCGCGCAGGTCGGCGAAGAACGCCCGGCCCCGCACATCGACCACGGCGGCGATCCGGTCGACCGTCCCTTGCGAACGGACGCCGAGCTCGGCCAGTGTGGGAAGCAGGTGCGGCGGCAAGTTGTCGACGACGAACCAGCCGAGATCCTCCAGACATTTCGCGGCCGTGCTCCGGCCGGCGCCGGACAGTCCGGTGATGATCGCGAGTTGGACGGGGGTCGGCGCGGGCGCCTGGGTGCTCTGCGGGGCGGTCACGCCGACAACACCTCTCCTGTCGTCGGATCGACTGCGGGCTCAGCGGGTTTTCCGGCCAGCGCGGCGACGATCGCTTCCGCGGTACGAGGTCCGATCCCCGACACCTCGGTGATCTCCTCGACCGTCGCCGCGCGCAAGCGCTTGAGCGATCCGAAACGTCCGAGCAAGGCCTTGCGCCTCGTCTCCCCCAGCCCCGGGACGTCGTCGAGAATGCTTTCCACCATCGACTTCGAACGCTTCTGCCGGTGGTAGGTGATCGCGAAACGGTGGGCCTCGTCGCGTACGCGTTGCAGCAGATACAAGCCCTCGCTGGTGCGCGGCAGGATGATCGGGTCGGGATCGCCCGGCACCCAGACCTCCTCCAGACGCTTCGCCAGCCCGCAGATCGCGACGTCGGAAATCCCGAGATCCTCGAGCGCGGCAGCGCCGGCGTTCACCTGAGGGAAACCGCCATCGACGACGACGAGGTTCGGCGGATAGGCGAACTTGCGTGGGCCAGTGTCGACTTCCGAGGCCACCGGATCGGCGTTCGCGTCGGCCGCGGTCTCATCCAGGTAGCGGGCGAACCGGCGGCGGACCGCCTCGTAGAGCCAGTCGACATCGCCGCCCTCGACCGTCGCGCGGGCACCGCCGTGGTTCGCTGTCGACTCCGCGTTGCCGCCCCGGATCGCAAATCGCCGGTACTCGGACTTGCGGGGAATGCCGTCCTCGAAGACGACCATCGACGCGACGACGCTGGTGCCCTGCAAGCTCGAAACGTCGAAACATTCGATCCGCAGCGGGGCGTCGGCCAGCCCGAGTGCCTCCTGCAACTCCGACAGTGCCCGCGAACGCGCCGACAGATCGCTGGCCCGGCGCAGCTTGTGCTGGGTGAAAGCCTGCTGCGCGTTACGTCCGACGGTCTCCAGCAGCGAACGCTTGTCGCCGCGCTGAGGCACCCGGATCTCGACCCGGCTTCCGCGCTGCAGGCTCAGCAATTCGGCGACCACGTCGGCGTCGGCAGGCGCGGCCGGCACCAGCACCTCACGCGGCACCTCGTGACCGTCGACGAGATAGGCCTGCGAGACGAAGCGCTCGACCAGCTCGGGAAGACCCTCGCCGTCAAGCTTGTCGACGACGTAACCGCGCTGGCCCCGCACCCGCCCGCCGCGAACGTGAAAGACGAAGACGGCCGCCTCGAGCTCGTCCTGGGCGAACGCGACGGCATCGGCATCGGTGTCGTCCGGCAGCACGACGGCCTGCTTTTCGATGGCCCGGCGCAACGCCCCGATGTCGTCGCGCAGCCGGGCCGCCCGCTCGTACTCCTGCTCGTCGGCAGCTTCCCGCATCTGCACCTCGAGCCGGCGCAAGAAGCGGGTGGTCTGACCGGCCAGGAAATCGCAGAAATCGTTGACGATCTCGCGGTGCTCGTCGGTGGTGACGCGGCCGACACATGGCGCCGAGCACTTGTCGATGTAGCCGAACAGGCACGGCCGGCCGACTTGCTGCGCCCGCTTGAAAACGCCCTTGCTACAGGTGCGCGCGGGGAAGACGCGCAGCAGGAGGTCGAGGGTCTCGCGGATGGCCCAGGCGTGCGAGTACGGCCCGAAGTAACGCACGCCCTTGCGCTTGGGGCCGCGCATCACCTGCAGCCGCGGGACCTCCTCGTCCAGGGTGACCGCAAGCCAGGGATAGCTTTTGTCGTCGCGGTAGCGAACGTTGAAGCGCGGGTCGAACTGCTTGATCCAGGTGTACTCCAGCTGCAACGCCTCGACCTCAGTGGACACGACGGTCCAGTCGACGCTGCGGGCGGTGCGGACCATCTGCTCGGTCCGCGGGTGGAGATCGCCGGTGAAGTAGGAGTTGAGCCGGCTGCGCAAGCTCTTGGCCTTGCCCACGTAGATCACGCGGCCGCCGGCGTCACGGAACCGGTAGACCCCCGGCTCCTCCGGGATCGACCCGACTGCCGGCCGCCAGGGAGCTCTGGAACCCGCTCCGGACGCCGCTCGGCGAGCCGTCGACTGCGGTCGGACTTCGGGGAGGGAGGGGGAAGCTTCCGCCTCACCAACCCCCCGGTTCACCACGCTTTCAAGGTTAGTCGCGTCGGGCGCGTCGTGCCTCCTAGTAGCGCCGCGGACCTTGAGCCACCGCCCCCCGCGTAAGGCCTCATGCTCGCCGTGCCACACTCGTCGCGTTCGCCTGCCAGGGAGGCGGTTGCTCGGTGCAGCAGGGCGATGTGGTGGTCGACGTGGTGGTCAGCCGCGCCGTGCCCCCGGCCGCACCGGCCGGGGTGAACCGGCTCGGGTCGGTGACACCGCGCCGCCCCGGGCAACGCATCACCGTGCTGACTTTGAGCTGGTATCTGAACGATCCGCTGGCAGTGAACCTGATCCTCAACAGCACGCCCGATCACCCGGCGCTGCCCCGCGGCAGCTGGGTCGTGCTGCGTGACTTCCTGCGCTACGGGCTGGAAGAAGCGACCGGAGATGGCGCCGTCCAGATCCAGCCCGAGCACGGAAACCGGCGCGTGCTGCTGCGGCTGGCCAGACCGGGCCGACCCGCCTGGGTCAGCGCTCCCTGCTCGGTGTTGCGCGGTTTCCTCGATCAGACCGATGCGCTCGACCCGACCGGCGAAGAGCGCTCGTCCGAAGCCCTCGACCTGGTGATCGCCCGGCTGTTGCAGCCCTGAGTTTCGTGTCAGTTGGCGGCCGCCGCTCGGCGCCGGCGGGCCGGCGCCTTCGTGGGCGCTGCGGGCGCGGATGGCGCTGCGGGCGCCGCCGACTTGGCGGTGACGAGCTTGCCCGACCTGGCCTCCGATTTCACCGCCTTGACAGCCTTCACTGCCTTCACGGCTTTCACTGCCTTCACCGCTTTGGCCGGCTTGACCGCCGGCGTCCCTTGCCTCGCGCCGGCTTTCGCCCTCCCGGAAGACACCGGGGCTTTGGCCTTTGCGGCTCCGGATTTCTTGGCCCTCGCCGCTACCCGATCACCGAGGACGTTCTGCAGGAAGCGCCCCGTGTGGCTCTCGGGCACTGCGGCGATCTCCTCAGGGGTGCCTTCGGCGACCACCCGGCCGCCACCTGTGCCGCCCTCGGGACCGAGGTCGACCACCCAATCGGCGGTCTTGATCACATCGAGGTTGTGCTCGATGACGATGACCGAATTCCCTTGATCCACGAGCCTTCCGAGCACTCCGAGCAGTTTGCGTACGTCCTCGAAATGCAGCCCGGTGGTCGGCTCGTCGAGGACGTAGATCGTCCGGCCGGTCGAACGCTTCTGCAACTCTGATGCGAGCTTGACCCGCTGCGCCTCACCGCCCGAAAGGGTCGGCGCCGGCTGACCGAGCCTGACGTAACCCAGCCCTACCTCGACCAGCGTCTTCAGGTGCCGGGCAATCGACGGCAGGCCCGCGAAGAACTCGGCGCCTTCCTCGATCGACATGTCGAGCACGTCGGCAATCGACTTGCCCTTGAAGTGGACCTCGAGGGTCTCCCGGTTGTACCGGGCGCCGTGGCAGACCTCGCACGGCACGTAGACGTCCGGCAGGAAGTTCATCTCGATCTTGATCGTGCCGTCGCCGGCACACGCCTCGCAGCGGCCACCCTTGACGTTGAAGGAGAACCGGCCGGGAAGGTAGCCGCGCACCTTCGCCTCGGTGGTTTCTGCGAAAAGCTTGCGGATGTTGTCGAAAACGCCCGTGTAGGTAGCGGGGTTGGACCGGGGGGTGCGCCCGATCGGCGATTGATCGACTCGCACCACCTTGTCGAGGTGTTCGAGCCCGCTGACCGTCCGGTGACGGCCCGGCACCTCGCGTGCCCCGTTGAGCTTGTTGGCGAGCACGCTGGCCAGAATGTCGTTGACCAGGCTGGACTTTCCGGAGCCGGACACTCCCGTCACCGCGACGAAGCAGCCGAGCGGGAAGCCCACGGTCACATCACGAAGGTTGTGCTCACGGGCGTCGTGAACGACCAATCGCCGGTGGGGATCGGGCGCGCGCCGGATGTCAGGGATCGGAATCGAACGCCGCCCGGAAAGGTAGGCGCCGGTCAGCGACTCCTCGCTGTCGAGCAGATCCTGAACGGAACCACTGACAACGACATTGCCCCCGTGCTCTCCCGCACCCGGCCCGATGTCGACCGCCCAGTCAGCCGCGCGGATGGTGTCCTCGTCGTGCTCGACGACGATCAAGGTGTTACCGAGGTCGCGAAGGCGCACCAAAGTGTCGATGAGCCGGCGATTGTCGCGCTGGTGCAGGCCGATCGACGGCTCGTCGAGCACGTACAGGACGCCCACCAGCCCCGACCCGATTTGGGTGGCGAGCCGGATGCGCTGCGCCTCTCCGCCGGCAAGGGTGCCCGCGGCCCGGTCGAGTGACAGGTAGTCCAGCCCGACGTCGAGCAGGAAGGCCAGCCGCGCGTCGACCTCCTTGAGCACCCGCCCGGCGATCTGGCTCTCGCGATCGGTCAGCTCCAGGGAGCCCAGGAACGCGGCCGAGTCAGCGATCGACATCTCCGCGACCTCGGCGATGGAGCGCCCGCCCATCGTGACTGCCAGCGACTCGGGCTTCAGCCGGGTGCCGCGGCAGGTGGGACAGGGGATGTCGCGCAGGTAGCCTTCCCAGCGCTCACGCGCCGAATCGGACTCCGCCTCGCGGTGACGCCGGTCGAGGTAGGCGATGACCCCCTCGAAATTCGTGTAATACGAGCGCTCCCGGTTGAACCGGTTGCGATACCGGACGTGGATCTGCTCATCGCCCAGGCCTTCGAGCAACGCGGCCTGCACCGAAACCGGCAAGCGCTCCCATGGCGTATCAACGTCGAAGCCCAGGTGGTCGGCGACGGCCGAGAGCAGCCGGCCGAAGTACTCCGCGTTGTGTCCGGTGGACCACGGCTGGATCGCTCCGCGCGAGAGCGGCAGCGACGGATCGGGAATCACCAGCTCCGGGTCGACCCGCTTCTTCGTGCCCAGCCCGGTACAGGCCGGGCAGGCTCCGTAGGGGGAGTTGAACGAGAACGAGCGCGGCTCGAGCTCGTCGAAGGACAGGTCGTCATAGAGACAGGCGAGATGCTCGGAGAACATCCGCTCGCGACCCGCATCACCTTCCGGGACGTCGACGAAGTCGATCAGGACGAGCCCGTCGGCCAGCCGAAGCGCGGTCTCGACCGAATCGGTGAGCCGCTGCTTGGCGCTCGCGCGGGCGGTCAACCGGTCGACCACCACCTCGATGGTGTGCTTCTTCTGCTTGTCGATCTTGATCTGCTCATCGGCCAGCCGGTAGGTCCGGCCATCGACCCGCACCCGGGCAAATCCCTTGGTTTGCAGATCGAGAAACAGCTCGGCGTACTCGCCCTTGCGGCCACGCACCACCGGCGCCAGCACCTGAAAACGGGTGCCTTCGCTGAGCTCGAGCAGGCGGTCGACGATCTGCTGCGGGGTCTGCCGGGCGATCGGACGCCCACACTTCGGGCAGTGCGGACGGCCGGCCCGTGCGTAGAGCAGGCGCAGATAGTCATAGACCTCAGTGATGGTCCCGACGGTCGATCGCGGGTTTCGCGAGGTGGACTTCTGATCGATCGACACCGCGGGCGAGAGCCCCTCGATGAAGTCGACATCGGGCTTGTCCATCTGCCCGAGGAACTGCCGCGCGTACGCCGACAAACTCTCGACATACCGCCGCTGCCCCTCGGCGAAGATCGTGTCGAACGCGAGGCTCGACTTGCCCGATCCGGACAGCCCCGTGAAGACGATCAGCGCATCGCGGGGTAGATCCAGATGGACATCGCGCAGGTTGTGCTCACGCGCACCCCGCACGATCAGACGCTCAGCCATGCTCCTCCGCCCGGGCGCGACGACGCCCCTCAACGACCAGATTTGGGCCCTGCTCTCGACTACTCAGGATGCTAGTGAGCCCCTACGACAAAACGCTCGCTGAGGCGTCAGTAGTCCCGGCGATCAGCCGGTGGATCCGCTCACGAAACCCCGGGGCCGTAGGTGCCCAGCCGAGGCGACGTGAGGCAGGATGACGAGATGGCCAGTGCGTCTTCCGGCACCCATCCGTACACCGGCACCGTGACCCGCGGCGGCCCGGCTGACACCCGCGAGGTGGCCGGCCTGGCGCTCTCGAAAGTGACGGTCGGCGACTTCGACAACAACGTCTACCTGCTGCGTTGCCTGACGACCGGCGACCAGCTGCTGATCGACGCGGCCAATGAGCCCGACCGGCTGCTCGAGCTGATCGGCCCCGAGGGCCTGTCGACGATCGTGACCACCCACCGGCACTTCGATCACGTCCAGGCGCTCGAAGCCGTGACGCAGGCCACCGGCGCCGAGGGGATTGCGCATCCGGATGACGCCCCGCAGATCCCGGTGGCGCCGCGCCGCCTGGTTCGCGACGGAGACGAGATCAGCGTCGGCCAGGTGCGCCTGCAGGTCATCCATCTCGTCGGGCACACCGCCGGCTCCATCGCGCTGCTCTACGAGCCCGTCGCCGACGGCGTCGGGCCGCACCTTTTCACCGGCGACTGCCTTTTCCCCGGCGGGCCCGGAAACACCGAGAAGGACCCGGCGCGGTTCAGCACGCTCATGGACGACCTCGAGCGCAAGGTCTTCGGTCCGCTGCCTGACGACACCTGGATCTACCCGGGCCATGGCAACGACACCACGCTCGGCGCCGAGCGCCCGCACCTCGTGGAGTGGCGCGAGCGCGGCTGGTAGCCGGGCCTGCTGCTCAGCCGACCCCCGCCACCGACATTCCGCGCAGCTCCTTACGCAACTCGCCGATCTCGTCGCGCAGCCTGGCCGCCAGCTCGAAGTGCAACTCCTTCGCCGCCTCGTGCATCTCATCCGACAGCTGCTGGATGAGCTGCGCGAGCTCGGCTTTCGGCATCCCGGCGAGCGCCGCCGCATGACGCCCGACCGAGTCCGACTTCGACGACATCCCGGGCACCGGCGCCTTGCCGCGCGACTGGCTACGCCCGGAGCCGCCGATCATCTCCCCGCCGGCGCCCTCGCGCACCAGATCGTCCAGGATGTCGACGATCCGCTTTCGCAACGGCTGCGGATCGAGCCCACGCTCGGTGTTGTACGCGACCTGCTTGACCCGCCGCCGGTTGGTCTCATCGATCGCCTGCCGCATCGACGGGGTGATGTTGTCGGCGTACATGTGGACCTGGCCGGAGACGTTTCGGGCGGCCCGCCCGATGGTCTGGATCAGCGACGTGCCTGAGCGCAGGAAGCCTTCCTTGTCGGCATCGAGAATGCTGACGAGCGAGACCTCCGGCAGGTCGAGACCCTCGCGCAGCAGGTTGATCCCGACCAGCACGTCGTACTCACCCATGCGCAATTCCTTGAGCAGCTCGATGCGCCGGATGGTGTCGACCTCGCTGTGCAGATATCGCACGCGAAGGCCCAGGTCGAGCAGGTAGTCGGTCAGATCTTCGGACATCTTCTTGGTGAGGGTGGTGACCAGCACCCGCTCGTCACGCTCGGCGCGCAGCCGGATCTCGTGCACCAGATCATCGATCTGGCCCTTGGTCGCCTTGATGACGATCTCGGGGTCGATCAGCCCGGTGGGACGGATGATCTGCTCCACCACCGCGTCGGCCTTGGCCAGCTCGTAACGACCCGGGGTCGCCGACATGTAGACGGTTTGCCCGATGCGCTCGAGGAACTCATCGAACTTCAGCGGCCGGTTGTCCATCGCACTCGGCAGCCGGAACCCATGGTCGACCAGGGTGCGCTTGCGGCTCATGTCGCCCTCGTACATGGCGCCGACCTGCGGCACGGTGGTGTGCGACTCGTCGATGACGAGCAGGAAGTCCTCGGGGAAGTAATCGAGCAGGGTGTGGGGCGCGGTGCCGGCGGCGCGGCCATCGATGTGGCGCGAATAGTTTTCGATGCCCGAGCAGAAGCCGACCTGACGCATCATCTCGATGTCATAGGTCGTACGCATCCGGAGGCGCTGCGCCTCGAGCATCTTGCCCTGCTGCTCGAGCTCGGCCAGCCGCTCCTGCTGCTCGGCCTCGATGCCGCGGATCGCGCGCTCCATGCGCTCCGGACCGGCGACGTAGTGCGTAGCCGGGAAGACCAGCAGCTGCTCGGACTCGGAGATGACCTCTCCGGTCAGCGGGTGCAGGTAGGTCAGCTTCTCGATCTCGTCACCGAAGAGCTCCACCCGTACGGCGAGCTCCTCATAGACCGGGAAGATCTCGACGACATCGCCACGAACCCGAAAAGTCCCGCGCGTGAACGCCAGATCGTTGCGCGAATACTGGATGTCGACCAGCCGGCGCAGCAGGGTGTCACGGTCGTACTGCTCTCCGACGGACAGCCTTACGCACCGGTCGATGTACTCCTGGGGGGTGCCCAGACCGTAGATGCAAGAGACCGACGCGACGACGACCACATCACGGCGGGTGAGCAGGCTCATGGTCGCCGAATGACGCAGCCGCTCCACCTCGTCGTTCACCGACGAGTCCTTCTCGATATAGGTATCCGTCTGCGGGACGTAAGCCTCGGGCTGGTAGTAGTCGTAGTAGGAGACGAAGTACTCGACCGCATTGTCAGGAAGCAACTCGCGGAACTCATTGGCCAGCTGCGCGGCCAGGGTCTTGTTGGGCGCGAGCACCAGTGTGGGACGCTGCAACGCCTCGATGAGCCACGCCGCGGTAGCGCTCTTGCCCGTGCCGGTGGCGCCCAGCAGCACCAGATCCTGCTCGCCGGCCTCGATGCGCTTGGTCAGCTCGGCGATGGCGGCGGGCTGATCGCCGCTCGCCTCGAAATCGCTGACGACTTTGAACGGACGCTCGCTACGGGCGATGTCACTCTTCGGGCGCGTAATCGTGGGGCTCACGACTAAGAGAACACCACAGACCCCCGACAGAATCCGCCCCGGGAAATCGGCGGTGGAAATCGCCTCAGGAAACGAGCGCTTCCCAGACCTCCTCGACGCGGGCGAGCAGGTCCTCGGTCGAGCCGTCGTTGATGATCAGATACGTCGCCGCCTCGCGCCGCTTCTCGTTCGTGGCCTGCGCCTTCATGCGTTCCAGCGCCTGCTCGCGGGGCAACCCCCGCCGGGCCAGCCGTTCGAGGCGCAGCTCGTCCGGAGCCTCGACGACGATCACCGCCTCGAACGTCTCCGGCAATCCATTTTCGACGAGGAGCGGGATGTCATGGATCAGCACGGGCGCTCCGGCGGCCTCTGCATCTTCGATCAGCCGGGCCGACTCCTCCTGGATCCGGGGATGGGTGATCTGCTCGAGGCGGCGCAGCGCGTCAGCGTCGTTGAAGACGATCCGACCCAGCCCCGGCCGATCGAGACTGCCGTCGGCCTGCAGCACACCGGCTCCGAAAGCGTCGACGATCTCCGCGAGCCCCGGGGTTGCGATCGCCACGATCTCCCGCGCGATCGCGTCGGAGTCGACGATCACGGCACCGTGCTCGGCGAGCATCCTGGCGACCGTGCTCTTACCCGCTCCGATACCCCCGGTGAGCCCGACCCGCTTCACTCAGTCACGTTCTACTCAACCGGCCACCGCAGGCAGGCTGCCGACCGGCACCGGCAGCGCATCGATGCGCTCGGCGACCTCGAGGGCGGTGCGCGGCCGGTGCGACAGATCAGCGTCGACGCACGCCTTGATCAGCGCCGCCTCCTCCGGACCCAGGGACGGATCGAGCCGCGGAGTGCCGGCAAGCACCGCTCGCATGGCCATCATGGGCTGGCTCGACGCGATGTCACCGAACATGCCGGTGCCGGCGAGCGCCCGGTGCAGGGTCATGCCCAGGCTGTAGACGTCGGTCAGCCGGGAGGGCTGCCCGCCCGCGAGCATGGCCGGGTCGACGTACTCCACCGCCCCGATGCTCCTGCTGCCAAGGCTCGTGACGGTGACACCGGGCTGCAGCACTTTGGCGAGCCCCAGGTCGGCCAGCCGGCCGCCGTCTTCGGTGAGCAGCACGTTCTCCGGGGCGATGTCCTGATGGACGATGCCGGCCTCGTGCAGCGCATGGGCGGCACGGGCCACGTCGGCGACGGCCTTGCGAGCCGCGTCCTTGCTGAGCTCCTGCGACGGCGCGGCGAGCGACCCGCGCTCCAGCCACTCCATCGCGTAGAAGAAGGTGCCCGCCTGCTGACCCGCGTCAAAAAGCCGGACGAGATACGGAGAGCGCACCGCGGCGAACGCCTTCAACTCCCGGGTGGCCTTGCTGAACGTCTCGGAGGTGGTCTGCCCGGCGACCACCTTCACGACCACGGCGCTCGCCTCGAGCCCCAGCCTGGCGGGTGGGGTAGCCAGGTAGTACTGGCCGTGATTGCCCTCGGCCAAGGGGCGGATGAACACGTAGTCCGCAATGCCGTCCACGGTCCTCCCCCACTGCTCCATGACCCGCTTAGCTGCGGCCTTTCGACGTGGGACACGCTAACAGCGGCGTGATCGGGACGGATCGGGTATCAGCCAGATGACAATGGTCCAACTCAGAGACGGGGGACCTGGCACGCTCTAGCCTGATTTGGGCCGCACCGTGCGACCCGGGCTGCATTCTGTCCGGCGGGAGCAGACATGGTCTTGGATCAAGCCTCGGAAGCGGGGGCGACCTCGTCTTCGCTTCCCGACCGCACCGCCGCCGTCTTCATCGCCATCATCTTGATCGTCGTCCTGGCCCGGCTGCTCGGGCGACTCTTCCGGCGCATCGGGCAGCCGCCGGTGATCGGTGAGATCCTGGCCGGAATCCTGCTCGGCACGTCATTGCTGGGTCAGTTTCACAGCGGGAGCCGAACCCTGACGGCGGTGCTGTTTCCCGCCGACGTCACGCAGATCCTGAAGGCCTTCGCCAACCTCGGCCTGGTGATCTTCATGTTCATCATCGGCCTCGAACTCGACCTGAAACTGATCAAGGGCAACGAGCGCAAGGCCGGCGTGATCTCAATTTCGTCGATCCTCGTCCCGTTCGCCGGCGGGGCGCTGCTCGCCCTCGTGCTCTACCACGACCATGCGCAGGGCGGCCTCGCTCCCGGTGGTCACGTCAAGAAGCTGGCTTTCGCGCTCTTCATCGGCGCCTCGATGTGCGTGACCGCGTTCCCGGTGCTTGCCCGAATCCTCAATGAACGCGGCATGACTCGCACCCCGCTGGGCGTCATCGCGCTGGCCTGCGCCGCCATCGACGACGTCGTCGCCTGGTCACTGCTGGCCCTGGTCTCCGCGATCGCCGGATACACCAACGACCCGCTGTGGGAGGTGCTGGCGTACTCAGCGCTGTACATCGCCGTCATGTTCGGGATCATCCGGCCACTGCTGGCGCGCTATCTGGTGCCGATCTACCAGAAGGCCGGGCGCCTCACCCCCGACGTGCTCGCCTTCCTGCTCGTCGGCCTGCTCCTGTCCTCATGGGCGACCGACCACATCGGGATCCACTTCATTTTCGGTGCCTTCGTCTTCGGCCTCGTGGTGCCGCGTGAAGGCACGACGATGCTGTTCGCCGAGATCCTGGAACGTCTCGAGCAGGTCAGCGTCCTGCTGCTGCTGCCGATCTTCTTCATCATCAGCGGGCTTTCGGTCGACCTGACGCAGCTGACCGGCAAGGTCCTCGGGGAGCTGTTCGCGGTGCTCGCCGTCGCGATCGGCGGCAAGTTCATCGGCGCCTACTTCGCCGCGCGGGCACAAGGCATTCCGAACCGACGCTCGCAGGCCCTCGGTCTGCTCATGAACACCCGCGGCTTGACCGAGCTGATCCTGCTTTCCGTGGGCCTGAAGTTGAAGGTGCTGGACGTTCAGCTGTTCACCATGCTCGTCGTGATGGCGGTGGTGACGACGATCATGACCGCGCCGCTGCTGAAGCTGGTCTACCCGGACCGCATCGTCGCCAAGGAGGTCGAGGAGGCCGAACGCGAGGCGCTCGGAATCCCCAATGCCTACCGGGTTGTCGTGGTGCTCGGAGAGGTATCCGCCGACGCCCCGCTGGTATCGCTGGCCGGCGATTTGGCGGGTTCGGAACAGCCGTCGCAGGTCGTGCTCAGCCTGCTGCGCCCGCAGAACACCGCGCCGGTCGAGGTCGGCAGCGGGTTGACCTTCGAACTGGCCGAGATGGCCGGAGTGATGGGCGAGCTCGAGGTGCTTGCCGAGCAGATCCGGGCCCGGGGCATCGATTGCGCCGTGCTTTCACGCTTCAGCGCGGATCTGACCACCGACGCCATCTCTCAGGTCGCCTCGACCAACGCCGACCTCGTGCTGGTCTCGCCCACCGCGACGATCGACCACGACCGCTTCCTCGCCGCTGTCGAAGTGACGGTTGGCGTTTGGGACGGAGCGTCGGCCCTTTCGGCCGCCAGCGGCCCCGTAGCGGCTGTCGCCGGCGGCGGGGATGCCGCCGAGGCGGCGATCGCGCTGGGCGTCAGGGTCGCCGCCGTGCGCGGCGAGACGCTGACCCTCATCGACGACGGCAGCAGGCGTCGCATCTCCGGCTTGGTCGAGCGACTCGACCGGATGGGAGTGCGCGCCCAGATCACCGCACTCGATGCCGCGACCGAGGGATTGATAGCCCTGGAGATCGGCGAAACGGCCCCGGCGTGGGCCGGCGCGGTCCTGCGCGTGCGCCCCAGCCAGCTCACCGACCAGAGCGAACTCGCCGCCTTGTTCGAGTCGGGGCCGATCGTCCTGCCGTCGCAGGAGCCGGCCGCTCAGACCGCTCCCACCGTCTGATCGTTCCAGCGCCACAACAGCCACCCCACTACAGCCAGCAGCGCCGAGAGCGGGTGAGCTCTCGGCGCTGGAGGTTGGTACGGCGGGGCTACGGCAGCGGCGCGTGCCGCACCCACTTCCACCACTGGGAGAACGAACGTCCCATGCCCAGCTTCTTGCCGAAGCCGTAGCGGGAGAGCTCGTCGGTGATGCGAAGCGCCTGATACTGCAGGCCGAGGAACGAGTCCACGGTGGCGTAAGGGCCGCCCAGAGTCGCTGAACCCGAGGCGAAGATGAGCCCGTCGCCGTTACGCGTGCCGGTCACCTCGAAGGAGAGCTCGACCTGCATCTTGCCGTAGGGGTTGCGCTGGGCGCCGGTCATGTCGAACAGGTCCTTGAGCAGGCGGTGCTCGGTGATGTCCGCCTCCAGACCGGTCGCGTCGACGATGTAGTCGGCGGGCAGGTTCACCGGGCCCTGGTCGGTCTGGACCATCGTCAGGATGCGGCCGTCCGGGGTCTGGGTCACCTCTTTGACCTGCCCGATGAGCTGGCGGTAGTAGCCGCCCTTCTCCCCGGCGGCAAGCTGCTGGAGCCAGAGCTTGCGGTGCGGCGTGGTGGTGCCGCCCTGCCAGCCCAGCAGTTCCTTGCGCTCCTCCGGAGTCGCCTTCTCGAGCTGGCTCTTGTAGACGCCACCCCAGTTCGACTTCGGCCAGTTGAACCCCTGGATCCCGATGCCGTACAAACCCTTGCGGCGCTTGAAGACGCTCGGCCCGTGACGCGCCGCCTGGTAGCTGCGCAGCAGGTGGATGATCTGGGTCTGGGCGCCCTTGAGATTGCGGTCGTCGATGATGCGCTGCAGAACGCGCGAAGCCACGATGCCGCCGCCCCGGATCACGACAGTGCAGGGACGCCGGATCAGCTCGTCGTACACATGCTCATGCGGCTCGTACGCGTTCACGACGTGCACGTAGTCCTGGGTCTGGGTGCGGTACTCCTGCAGGTCGGGCAGGAAGCGCAGGCCCGGGTAGCCGACGGCGATGTGCACGAAACGGCTGCGGAACGCGACGCGCTTGGTCTGCGAGGCGCCCGGCGGCGGGGTCAGGATCGTGAAGTACCCGGCGCCGGCCCGGCGGCGCACCATGCGTACGAGCCCCTTGCGCAGCATCGCGGTGTAGTTGATGCGCGCGGCCTCGCGCTCCATGCTCTCGAAAGCCTGGCCGGCACGAGGTGTGAAGTAGTCAGTGAGGATCGGCTCGGTCAGCACGTTGAAGAGCGGGGCCATCTTGGCGCCGGCCGTCGACTGCTTCTTCACGCCCGCAGCGGTGGCGACGTACCCCTTCTTGCCGGCCCACGCCTCGCGCATCGCGTAGCTCGGGAAACCCCAGATGCAGTCCGGGTTCGAGGCGGCGTCGGAGCGCAGCCGCTCACCGCGCGGGACCTGGGAGACCCGGGTGAGGTACTCGTAGGTGTCCCAGGGATGGTCGTTGACGCCCAGCACGGCCATCTGCTGCGCAGGAACGCCGGCGATGCGCAGGTGGTCGACCATCACGAAGGAGCCGATGCCGCCGCCGACGGTCACGAACGGGATGTCGACGATCGGGATCCCGGCGCGGGCCACCATGTCGTCGGTCCATACGGGAGTGTCGATCAGTTCCGGGGTGAGGTCGCCCATCCCCGACAGCTGCTCGCGCTCGAAGACTCCGGTGCCCGGCGTCTGGATCGTCTGGTGCGTGCCGGTCGTCTGAGGGACAACGGCCGGCGCGGCGGGACCGCCCTGCGCCGGGGGCCCCGGGTATGCGCCTCCGACAACAGTTTCGTTGCTCACGGCTTTCTCCACTCTCGTCTGTAGCGACAGGAAAACAGGAGCTTGCGGCGCTTAGCGCTGCCCGCGGTGCGATTCATACTTGAGCGTGCGGTTTCCGAGCTTGATCGTCGTCCCGGGCGTCAGCACGATGCGGCCGTTGGGCGGAACCGGCTGCCAGTCCTGGCTGTTGGGCATCGCGATGTAGGTGCCGTTCGCCGAACCGTGGTCCGACAGCCGCACGGTCCAGTCCTCGAGCGCGATGAGCGCGTGAGCCCGGGAAACCGTGCCGCCGGTGTCTTCCAGACGCAGCGGCCGCGCCGTACCCGCCAGGACCTCCGGCGCCCCCTCGGGCTGGCGTCCGAGCACGTAGTCCTGCTCGAGCTGGAACACCGAGCCGTCATCGAAGACGAGCACGCCGAGCGGCGGGCGCGGACCGTCCACCAGAGCGGGAGTCTGCTGGACCATGTTGATGCCGCAGACGGTGCAGAACTGGACCATCGGGTCGTTGAAGTGACCCCGCTTGCAGTAGACGCCCTTGACCGCCGCCTGCGCCGAGCCCGCGGGCATGGGTGCTTCCTCGTCGGCCACCGGCAGCGGCTCGCGAACCGGCTCGCTCGCCTCGCTCAGCGACTCGACCTGGAAGTCGGGTACCGGGACCGGCTCGACCACCGGCGGCTGGACCACCGCGGGCTCGACCACCGGCACCACCGGAGGCGCCGGGGCTTCGGCCACGGGCTTGGAGGTTTCGACCTTGGGCTTGTCTTCGGCGGTGGTCGTCGCCGGCGCGACCGAAGGCGCTGACATGGCAGGGGCATCTCCGCGCGGCGCCAGGCTCAGCCCGCCGCCCGGGACGATGCCGGCTACGAGGTCGGACGCTGCCAAGGAGCCACCGGCGCCGGACCCGCCAGTCACCTGGACGTGAGTAGGTGCACGCAGCACCCGATCGACCCAGGTGAGCGAATCGCGTCCGGTCACCCGGACCGGGCCCTCGGCTCCGTCGGCGCTGACGTCGACGTCGCCCACGACCAGGACCGCGATGTCGCCACCGGTCAGCGGTGCCAGCAGCGCGAGATCGACGGAATCGTCACCCTCCGCGGACGCGAGAATGCCGGCGAGCTTGCGGGCCAGCGCGCGTCCGCCTCCCGGACTTGCGTCGCGTACCAGCGCAAGCAACTGGTCAACGGTCTGCTGCTGCTCAGCCTTCGGGTTCGGCAGCACCAACGCGGCACCGGCGGTGCGCGCGATGATGCCGTCGCCGGGGTGCACCCTGGCCTGGAATCCGTCCCAGTCGGTCACTGTGATCCTTTCGCCGTACGCGGTACACACATCGGGGCAGTCATGACGGTCAGATCAGCCGGCCGCCGCGATGACGCCAGAACACGAAGGGAACCCGCATCGGCCCGTTGACGAACAGGAACGTCAGCATCCAGACAATGAGGAAGTCGACGAGGAAGGTCGAGAAGGGAAGTTCCTTCGGGACGCCGGGGACCAGGTTCGCCTTGATGACGAGCCAGACGACGGCGCCCTCGTTGATCACGGTCAGGAAGCCGAAAAGGGTGGGCCAGTCCTTCTCCCACCGGAACTGCATCAGCGCGTGGTAGATGAACTCCCAGATGACGCCGAGGATGATCGTCGTGATCAGGATGGCGAAGGTGATCTTGTAGAGCGTCCCGAGTGGTGCCCCGTCGGTGTGGGGCAGGATCGGGCTGAAGATCAGCTGAGCGATCGATCCGATAAGGGCGAGCGCGAAGATTCGGGTCTCGATACGACCGATCAACGTAGGGATCACTGCGCTGGGCTCCTCGGGTGGGCAGTGCTGGCGGGTGGTGAAAAGCGGGAGTGATGATCCGCGGGATCACGTTAGGGGCGACGCCGCCCCGGGGTCCAGGTTTTCGTCAAATGTCCGACAGCTCGCCGTCCACTTCGGAATTGTCGGGTACCAGCCCGGTCAGCTCATGCACCGGGTGTCCAGAACATGCGAAAGCCCCGCCGGGCGAACCCGGCGGGGCTTTCGGAGAAGCTGTGACGCGGCCTCAGTCGTCGTTGCCGAACTGCTCGCGCAGCTTGCGCAGCGACTCCTCGTCGAGGGCTGACGCGCCCGCCTCGGACTCCGAGGAGTACGTGGACGGGCCGGTGGCCTCGGCCTCGGCGACCTGGGCGGCACGCAGCTGGCTCATGTGCTGCTCGTAACGCTGGCGAGCGGCCTCGTACTGCTGCTCCCAGGCCTGCTGCTGGGTCTCATAGCC
>DATAZK010000104.1:0-5573 GCA_036272075.1 Frankiaceae bacterium | reverse complement strand
GGGTGCGGGAACGCGAACCGCAGCACGCCGTCAAAGGGAAGTCCTTCCTGGACGCCGACTGCCACTTCGATTCCCCAGCCGGAGATGTCGGTGTCCGCCGGGGCGACAACCTGCATTGCCCGGAACCCGGATGGGTCTTCTGCGGACAGCAGCACGACCGGCCGGCGCTCATCGAACTCGGCCCACCAGACCTCGCCTCGTCGCATGGTGTCCTCCTGGTTCCTCAGCCGTGTCGGTTGCTGGAGACGGGGCGGCCACCGTCTGATCATCGCGGTTTGTGGCGACTGCCCACTACCGGTCAAGCGACGATGATGTCTGCCGACGACGGTATTCGGTGGGTGAAACGCCATGGTGGGCATGGAAACATTGGCTGGCGTGAAACTGGTTTCGCCACCCGACCGAGCGGGCAGCTTCGCCAACCGACAGGTCTGTGGATACCAACAGCCGGGCCATCCGCTTGAGCCGCATCTGACGTAGATACGCCATCGGGCTCATTTCGACGGCCGGGTCAAACGCCCTAACGAGCCGGGAGCGCGACCAATGAACCTCGTCAGCCAGCGCGTCGAGCGTCCACTGCTCCGCCATCCGATCGCGCAGCACCCTGACGGCGGTGACGACATGACCTCGGACGACGCCACGCGGCGAGCTGGACTTTGGGGTGTCCGGGCTAGTCGATGTAGCTTGCGAGTGCATCGCGGGCCGCTCTGAGTTCTGCGATTTGCGCGTCGATCTCGACCACCCTGCGCTTGGCAAGTACCGCGATGCTGGCTGCGGTGTCGTCGCTGGCGATGACACTTGCGATCTCGTCCAGGCTGAGACCGACACGTTGGGCACCCTTAATCATGCGCAGCAGCGTGACGGTGTGCGGCGGGTAGAGGCGGTGTCCTGAGCCGTTGCGCTCGGGGGTTGCCAGCAGACCGCGCCGCTCGTAGTAGCGCAGCGTTTGGAAGTTGACCCCGGAGGCGCTGGCGACTTCGCCCGATCGCAAGAACCGGCCTTTCTCTGGCTGTTTGTGCTGCACGCTCATGGTCACGCTCCATCCTGTTTCAGGAACCTTCCAGGGCTACCGAACCCGTCCGCGACCCTGCCGCCCGCCGCGAGCATCTTCGGTCCCTTCGCCGCGGGCACGATCGGCGTCGCCACAGTGATGTCGGTGGCTGCGACTGTCAGACCGAATGCGTTGTCTGTCGCGGTCAGTGCCTCACCATCGAGCAGGCGACGGACGGTGCCAATCCAGTCGGTCACTTGGCGCACCGGCCGATCGAACCTCTGCCCGTACTCGGGCTCGACCCAGGTCCGATGCCCGGCACCCACCCCGAGCACGATCCGGCCCGGTGCAGCCGCCGCAGCGGTCTGGACGGCGCGGGCCGTCACCAACGGATGCGAGGGGAACGTTGGGACCACCGCCGTCCCCAGTCGTGCCGTCTCGGTGCGGCCGGCCGCCAACGCCAGCACCATCAGGGCATCAAACCCGCCGACCGGCCGCGAGATCCAGAGGCTATGAACGCCCAGGCCCTCTCCCTGGTCGAACCCGGCCAGGGTCGCTTCGAGCGTGTCCTGCTGTGGAACCGTCATACCAATCTTCATCGCAACGAAGGATGAACCCTGTACCCAGGTACAGGTCAAGCCGGAGCACGCGGCGGCCCCGAGACTGTTACCGGCTGAGGTCGCGGCCCGAGTCGATCTGCTGCTCCGGTCCATGCCGCCGCCTGGTCTCGTCGCTGGCGGCGGCCTGTGCTCGCCGTACGGCAGCATCGGCGCGCTGGTAGTCGAGTCGCTGGCCTTGGCCGCTGGGTGCGGGTCCGAGCGGGTCAGAGCCGGTGATGCCGTGGCGGTCGCGGTAGGCGGCGATCGTGCGGACCTGCTGCTCCCGTCGGGTTGGCAGAGGGAATGGAAGGAGACTCATGGCCGCGACGCCCGGCCACCCGATAATCCGCTCAAGTCCGTGGACCCGTACCTCCTGCGGAAGAGGCACTCGGACGTGCCGGTTTGTTCGAAACCAGGCGTGCGGCGGCGGCGGTTGGTCGTAGCATTCCGTGCAAAGCGGCCCCCCGCTACGTCCGGCTCGAACGGTCGCCTTCAATCGCCACTCGGACCCACGGAGTGGCGGTACGCGACGACAATTGCCGCATATCGCGGGTAATCCGTCGGCGCAACGAAGTGCTGATCGGAAGTGAATCACGCTCGAAAAGACCTGCAAATCGCGTAGTTCTAGGGGCAGTCGGCGTTGCCTCGCGACCGCGAATGGTAAGGAAGGGGTCACGAGTTCGAGTCTCGTTCCGGGCTTGGAAGTCGCTGCAAATCGGCCACTTTTGGGGCCGATTTCCGTCTGAGAGATGTGTGGCGATTGCGGAATAACGCCACTAGTGGCGTTTATCGGCGGGGATCGCGACCGATCCGGCCCATAACTGGATGGGCCGCCCCTCCGCCGGTAAAATCACAGCCATGCCGGTTAAGGAACGCCTTCAGCAGGTCGTCTCCGAGATGACCGAGGACGAGGCCGCCGACGCGCTCGCCTTGGTTGCAGGTGCCCGGGCCGGTGCCACGCCGACCGACATCTATGGAACGGCGTGGGGGAAGGTCCTCGCCGATGTCCACCCCGAGGCGCTGGTGGTCAGGGGCAGTCCGACGATCGCGATCCCGGACGGTATCCCCGACATTTCGTGAAGTTCGACGAGGTCCTGATCAGGGCCTTGACGGCTGCGATCTACCGGCCCCTCGCGGCCTTTCGGTGCAGTGATGGCGAGCCGTTCGAAGACGTTGTCGAGCAGCAGATCCGTGACTCGCTTCCTCTTCGCTACCTAGCCTCGCCTCCGCGCTTCGACGGTCGCATGCTGATCGGCGCTGGACCCGATGGACAGAGACTCGTCGTCGGCGCGCATCACATCGAGCCGACCTTGGTGCCGGATGTCGGCTACACGGAGGTCATTGCCGTCGCCTCCGAAGCCCGCGGCACGTTGGTCCGACTCCCGCAGGGACGAGAGATCTCCTTGGGTGAGTTGATGCTCTACGCGATCTTCAAGCAGATGATCGCCCTCCGAAGGCATCAGCGCACCTTCGTGCGCGTCGACCGACGTAACGCGAGAAGCCTGGCGCTGTGCGACCGCGTCGGGTTGTTGGAGGAGCGTCCGGATCAAGACGCGGGCCTCATCCAACGATGGGGAGAGTTGCCGAGACACGAGTGGTTGCCGGGTTCGTCTCGGTGAAGCCGCTGGTCGCGGGTTCAAATCCCTCCCCCGCTACGTCCGGCTCGAACGGTCGCCTTCAATCGCCACTCGGACCCACGGAGTGGCGGTACGCGACGACAATTGCCGCATATCGCGGGTAATCCGTCGGCCGCAACGAAGTGCTGATCGGAAGAATCACGCTCGAAAAGACCTGCAAATCGCGTAGTTCTAGGGGCAGTCGGCGTTGCCTCGCGACCGCGAATGGTAAGGAAGGGGTCACGAGTTCGAGTCTCGTTCCGGGCTTGCTGAGAAGTCGCGAGCCGCGATCTCCGTTCGTGCCTCAGTCTTTGGAGGTCAGCTCCTGGAGAAATCCGGGGAGGCGGGCGGCGCTGAAGTCGAAGTAGCGGGCCCAGTCGGGGACGATGCTGATCCGGGCCATCCGGTCGTAGGTTTCGCGGACGGCCTTTTCGAAGCTGGCGAGCTCCTCGCCTTCCATCGACTTGGCCGCCGCCTCGAGGTACTCCGGGACGACGCCGTCGACGACATCGACCTCAGCGCTGCCGCGCAGCAGCAGCGATCGCGCCGGACTCGGAGTGTCGATGGTCAGCGCCACCCGCGGCCGGGCGCGGAGCGCGGCGAACTTCGGCGCGGTCGGATGGGTGGCGACGACCACCGCCTGGCCGGTCCAGAGAAAGCCCATCGGGATCACGCGAGGCGTGCCGTCGATTCCGTCGTAGGCGACGCGGGCGAGGGTGGCGGTCCGCAGGATCTCATCCGCGTCCTCGAGCTCGGCCTTCAGCTGGCCTGGATCCGTCTTGATCACTTCGGTCCTCCCTTGTCCGTGGGCTTTTACGTGGTGGTCGGAGCCGGCCCCCGATCGCGACATCGGCGCCAGATCGCCTCAGACGAACCCCGGGGCGAACCGCCAGCCGGGGCGTGACTCTTCGAGGGTCGGCAGGCAATCGTCCCACGCGGATTCATCGAGCTCGGTCGGGCCGGCGATCGCCACCTCGCCGCCGCGGAGCGTGAACCCCCAGGCGAAGCCGAGGATCACGAGCGCTTCGCGGTCGTCACCGATGCCGGCGAGGAAGGTGTTCGCCGTCCAGGTCATGTCGTCCCGGTCCGGCCGCGCGGGAGCGTCGAACAGCGTCGGGGCGAACCCGAAGAAGCAGAAAGGGTGGGTCACCTCCCCGAGCGGCTCGAACGGATCGATCGCGAAGCCGTCGGGCCCGTCGGAGGAGTGGACGAGTTGGATCCAGCCCAGCGCGTCCGCGTAGCCGCCCGCATCCTGCTCGATCGTCGCCCGGCAGTAGGGCAGTCCCCGTGCATCGTCCGAGCAACCCAGCGTTGCCGGATCGTCGTTCACGGCGACCTCGACCCGGACCGTCCCGGGCTTCCCGGCGTGGAGGAAGTCGACGCGCATGGAGATCCAGGCTAATCCGAGTCGCGGCCCTGGGCTCCTGACCGGGAGGTCCCAGGTTCGAGTCCGCGCGTCAGCCCGTGTAGGCGGCGAGCAGGCGGGTGAGGATCGCGGCGCCGAAGTCCAGGGCGGCGATCGGGACGCGCTCGTCGGCGGCGTGGAGCAGGGACTGGAACTGGAGCTCAGGCGGAAGCTGCATCGGCAGGAAGCCGTGGTGCTGGATGCCGAGGCGGCCGAAGTGGCGGCCGTCGGTGACGCCGGCGAGCAGCATCGGCACCGGGAAGCCGGTCGGGTCCGCGTCGCTGAGGAGCCGAGCGAGCAGCGGATAGAGGGACCAGTCGACGGCGGGGTCGACGTGCTCGAACACCTCGACCTCGGCGTGGACGCCCGGGGCGAGCAGGGGTCGCAGCTCGGCCAGCAGGTTCTCGGCGCCGTAGCCGGGCAGGACGCGGCAGTCGAGGTTGGCTTCGGCGGTGGCGGGCACGACGTTGATCGCGTCGCGGTCGCCCGCGGCAAGGTGGGTGACGGTCGCGGTGTTGCGGAGCATCGGGCCGATCGCCGCGGCGCGGTCGCCGAGCGCCCGCAGGACAGCGCCGCTGATCGCCTCGCGGTTCAGCGTGCGGAGTACGCCGCTCAACGGCGAGCCGACGGCGTCCGCCATCCCGTCGAGCGTCTTCGCCCCCACCGGCGTGATGTGGACGGGCAGGCCCTTCTTGCCGATCCGCCGGGTCGACTGTGCGAGGGCGGTGACCGCCGAGCCGGGGCCGCCGAGCGCGCCGTGCCCGGCGTCGCCCTCGGCCACCAGGCGGACGACCGCGCGCTGCTTCTCGGCGACCTGGATCGGGTAGACCCGCTTGCCGATCATCGGGAAGGAGAAGCCGCCGAACTCGCCGATCGCGTGGCGCACCCCGGCGAAGAGCTCGGCGTGCTCCTCGACCAGGAAGCTCGCGCCGAAGGCGCCGCCCTGCTCCTCGTCGCTGAGCACG